>JAKOZT010000073.1 GCA_029779845.1 Pseudomonadota bacterium
CGCCGCGCTGGAGCACAACCGGATCCCGTGGGTGATCGTCGAGAAGGAGTCGTGCTGCGGCATGCCCAAGCTCGAGCTGGGCGACCTCGAAGGCGTGGAGAAGCACAAGAACGCCAACATCCCGGTGCTGGCGAAGTACGCGCGCGAGGGCTGGGCGATCGTCAGCGCGGTGCCTTCGTGCACGCTGATGTTCAAGCAGGAACTGCCGCTGCTGTTTCCCGGTGACGCCGACGTGAAGGCGGTGCAGGAAGCGATGTTCGACCCCTTCGAGTACCTGATGGCGCGCCACAAGGACGGGCTGCTGAAGACCGACTTCAAGCAACCGCTGGGCAAGGTCAGCTACCACATCCCCTGCCACGGCCGCGTGCAGAAGATCGGCAGGAAGACCGAGGAGATGTTCAAGCTGATCGCGCAGAGCGTGAACCTGCAACTCAACACCGTGGAGCGCTGCTCCGGCCACGCCGGCACCTACGGCGTGAAGAAGCCCTACCACGAGACGGCGATGAAGATCGGCCGGCCGGTGTTCAAGGCAATGGCGAAAGACGAGCCGGACTACATCGGCTCCGACTGCCCGATGGCCGCGCACCACATCGCCCAGGGCATGGGCAACAACGGCTTGCCGGCGGCGAAGATCGCGCACCCGCTGACGCTGCTGCGCAGCGCCTACGGCATCTGAATCCGACGATGGAGACGACGAGCATGAGCATCACGCGCGACAACCTGCTGACGCTGGAGGCCTACGCGAAGATCCGCAAGAGCAGCAAGCCCGAGGCGATCGCGCACCGCCGGCTGCGCAGCGTGCCGCTGGGCGAGCATGTCACCGTGCAGTTCGAGGACGAGCACACCCTCCGGCGCCAGATCCAGGAGATGCTGCACATCGAGAAGATCTTCGACGAGGACGGCATCCAGGGCGAGATCGACGCCTACGCGCCGCTGGTGCCCGACGGCACGAACTGGAAGGCGACGATGCTGATCGAGTACACCGACGTGCACGAGCGCCGCCGCGAGCTGGCGCGGCTGATCGACATCGAAGACCGCATGTTCGTCGAGGTCGAGGGCCATGAGCGCATCTACGCGATCGCCGACGAAGACCTGGAGCGCGAGACCGACGAGAAGACCTCGTCGGTGCACTTCCTGCGCTTCGAGTTCCCGAGCGCCGCGCGCGCGGCGGTGCGCGCCGGCGCGAGCGTCAAGCTCGGTTGCGACCACACGCACTACCCGGCGCACGTGAGCATCGCGCCCGACACGCTGGCCAGCCTGGCCGGCGACCTCAGCTAGCGGCTGCGAGCGCAGCCGAGCGCCGCGCGCTGCGCCAGCCGTCGGCGCTGTAGAGCACGAGCGCGGCCCAGATCAGCGCGAAGCCGGCCAGCCGCGCGCCGCCGAAGGGCTCGCCGAACAGCCACACGCCGAGCCCGAACTGGATCGACGGGCCGATGTACTGCAAGAGGCCCAGCGTCGTCATCGGGATGCGCCGCGCACCCGCGGCGAACAGCAGCAGCGGCACCGCGGTCAGCGGGCCCACGCCGATCAGCAGCAGGTTGGTGCTGAACTCGGCCGCCGGGAAGCTGCGCGTCGGCCACCACAGCGCCAGCGCGATCAGCGCCGGCGGCGCGAGCAGCAGCGTCTCCAGCGTCAGGCCTTCGAGCGCGCCCAGCGGCGCGATCTTGCGCAGCAGGCCATAGGCGCCGAAGCTCGCCGCCAGCACCAGCGCGATCCACGGCAGCTGGCCGGTCAGCGCGGTCAGCCACACCACGCCGGCCGTCGCCAGCGCCAGCGCGGCCCACTGCATGCGGCGCGGGCGCTCGTGCAGCACGCTGTAGCCGAGCAGCACGTTGACCAGCGGCGTGATGAAGTAGCCCAGGCTGGCGTCGATCACGTGGCCGTTGGCGATCGCCCAGATGTAGGTCAGCCAGTTGCACGACAGCAGCAGCGCGCTGAGCGCGAAGGCGCCCAGCACCTTGGGGCTGCGCAGCGCCGGTTTCAGCCAGCCCCACTGACGGCGCCAGCCGAGCAAGGCCAGCACGAACAGCAGCGACCAGACGATGCGGTGCACCAGGATCTCGGCCGGCGGCACGGCGGCGAGGCGGGCGAAGTACAGCGGGAACAGGCCCCACAGCACGTAGGCGGAGGCGGCGTAGAAGATTCCGGAGGGCATGGGGCCGGCATTGTCGTCGGGCCGCGCAATTGACGCAGGCCAAGGCGGCGATGCCCTTCGGCTCGAACAATGACCGCATGTTCCAGATCCGCATCCACGGGCGCGGCGGGCAGGGCGTGGTCACCGGCGCCGAGATGCTGTCGATCGCCGCCTTCGAGCAGGGCCGCCATGCGCAGGCCTTCCCCAGCTTCGGCTCGGAGCGCACCGGCGCGCCGGTGGTGGCCTTCTGCCGCATCGCCGAGCGCGAGATCCGATTGCGCGAGCCGGTGATGGCGCCCGACGCGCTGATCGTGCAGGACCCGACGCTGCTGCACCAGGTCGACGTGTTCCAGGGCCTGCAGCCGGAGGGCTACGTGCTGATCAACTCGGCGCGCGGCTTCGACGAGCTGGGCGTGGGCGAATTCGCGCGCCGCTTTCGCCGCGAGCGCCTGCTCAACGTGCCGGCCAGCGAGATCGCCAAGACGCATCTCGGCCGGCCGCTGCCGAACGCCGCGCTGCTGGGCGGCTTCGCGGCGATCAGCGGGCTGATCACGCTGGAGGCGGTGGCCAAGGCGATCCGCGACAAGTTCAGCGGCGCGGTGGCCGAGGCCAACGTCGCGGCCGCGACCGAAGCGTTCGAGTACGTGCAGCGCGAGCTGAAGGAGCTGGCCCATGCTCAGGCAGATTGAAGGCTCGCGCGCGGTGGCCGAGGCGGTGGCGCTGGCGCGCCCGGAGGTGATCTGCGCCTACCCGATCTCGCCGCAGACGCACATCGTCGAGGCGCTCGGCGAGCTGGTGAAGGAGGGCGCACTCAGCCCTTGCGAGTTCATCAACGTCGAGAGCGAGTTTGCCGCGATGAGCGTGGCCATCGGCGCCTCGGCGGCTGGGGCGCGCGCCTACACCGCCACCGCGAGCCAGGGGCTGCTGTTCATGGCGGAAGCCGTCTACAACGCCTCCGGCCTCGGCCTGCCGATCGTGATGACGCTGGCCAACCGCGCGATCGGCGCGCCGATCAACATCTGGAACGACCACAGCGACGCGATGAGCCAGCGCGACTGCGGCTGGATCCAGCTCTACGCCGAGACCAACCAGGAAGCGGCCGACCTGCACGTGCAGGCCTTCAAGCTCGCCGAGGCCGTCAGCCTGCCGGTGATGGTGTGCATGGACGGCTTCATCCTGACGCACGCCTACGAGCGTGTCGACGTGCCGACGCAGGAACAGGTGGATGCCTTCCTGCCGCCCTACCAGCCGCGCCAGGTGCTCGACCCGGCCGAGCCGGTGACGATCGGCGCGATGGTTGGCCCGGAAGCCTTCGCCGAGGTGCGCTACCTCGCGCATGCGCGCCAGCTGCGTGCGCTCGAACTGATCCCGCAGATCGCTGCCGACTTCGAGCGCATCTTCGGCCGCAGCAGCGGCGGGCTGCTGCACGGCTACCGCTGCGAGGACGCGCACACCGTGGTGGTGGCGCTCGGCTCGGTGCTGGGCACGATCAAGGACACGGTCGATGCGCTGCGCGAGGCCGGCCATCGCATCGGCGTGGTCGGCATCACCTCGTTCCGGCCTTTCCCGCTGGCGGCGGTGCGCGAGGCGCTGCGCCATGCCGAGCGCGTGATCGTGCTGGAGAAGAGCTTCTCGGTCGGCCTGGGCGGCATCCTCGCCAACGACGTGCGCATGGCGATGAGCGGCACGCGCCGCAACGGCTACACGGTGATCGCCGGCCTCGGCGGGCGCGCGATCACGCAGGCCTCGCTGGCGAAGGCCTTCGAGCAGGCGATGCGCGACGAGCTGGAGCCGCTCACCTTCCTCGACATGGACTGGGGCCTGATCGAGCGCCAGCTCGAACGCGAACGCCGCGGCGAGCGCAGCGGGCCGGCCGCCGAGGCGATGCTGCGCGACGTGGGCGCGGTGGCGTCTCGGGTGCGCTGAGGAGCCGACGATGAGCCACCAGCCGATCAAGTTCTATCAAACCGGCACCTTCACCGTCGGCAACCGGCTGCTCGCGCCCGAGCAGCGCAGCGTGCAGGCGAGCGTGGAGCGCAGCAACGCGATCAACTCCGGCCACCGCGCCTGCCAGGGCTGCGGCGAGGCACTGGGCGCGCGCTACGCGGTCGACGCGGCGATGCGCGCGGCCAGCGGCCGATTGGTGGCGGCCAACGCCACCGGCTGCCTGGAGGTGTTCTCGACGCCGTACCCGGAGACATCCTGGCAGCTGCCGTGGATCCACTCGCTGTTCGGCAACACCGCCGCGGTGGCCACCGGCATCGCGGCGGCATTGAAGGTCAAGGGCCGGCACGACGTGCGCGTGCTCGCGCAAGGCGGCGACGGCGGCACCACCGACATCGGTTTCGGCTGCCTGTCGGGCATGTTCGAGCGCAACGACGACGTGCTCTACGTCTGCTACGACAACGAGGCCTACATGAACACCGGGGTGCAGCGCTCGTCGGCCACGCCGGCGGCGGCGCGCACCGCCACCACGCCAGCGGTCGGCGCGGCGCCCGGCAACGTGTTCGGCCAGGGCAAGAACCTGCCGAAGATCGCGATGGCGCACGGCATTCCCTACGTGGCCACCGCCACCGTGGCGGATCTGCACGACCTCGAAGCCAAGGTCGAGCGCGCGATGAGCATTCACGGCGCGCGCTACCTGCACGTGCTGGTGCCGTGTCCGCTCGGCTGGGGGGCGGCCTCGCACGACACGATCCGGCTCGCGCGCGCGGCGCAGCAGTCGGGGCTGTTCCCGGTGTTCGAGGCCGAGCATGGCGAGATCACGTCGGTGGCGAAGATCCGCCGCCGCGTGCCGGTGGAGGACTACCTGAAGCCGCAGAAGCGCTTCGCCCACCTGTTCGCGCCGCAGCGCCGCGACGAGGTGATCGCGCGATTGCAGGCGCAGGCCGATCGCAACATCCGCGAGTACCGGCTGGTCGATCCGGTGGAGGTCGAAGCATGAGCAGCGCCAAGCCGTTTGCGATCACGCTGGACGTCGGTTCGTCGCTGGCGAACAAGACGGGCTCGTGGCGTTCGAGCCGACCCGTCTACGTGGACCGCATCCCGCCCTGCAACCAGACCTGCCCGGCCGGCGAGGACATCCAGGGCTGGCTCTACCACGCCGAAGGCGGCGACTACGAACGCGCCTGGCGGCATCTCACGCGCGACAACCCCTTCCCGGCGATCATGGGGCGGGTCTGCTATCACACCTGCGAATCGGCCTGCAATCGCGGCCAACTCGACGCGCCGGTGGGCATCAACGCGGTCGAGCGCTTTCTCGGCGACGAAGCGCTCAAGCGCGGCTGGGCCTTCGCGCCGCCGCCGTCGGAGAGCGGCCGGCACGTGCTGATCGTCGGCGCCGGGCCGTCGGGGCTGAGCGCGGCCTACCACCTGCGCCGCCTCGGCCACCGTGTCACGGTGCTCGAAGCCGGCCCGCTGCCCGGCGGCATGATGCGCTTCGGCATCCCCCAATACCGCCTGCCGCGCGCGGTGCTCGACGGCGAGGTGGCGCGCATCGTCGCAATGGGCGTGGCGATCCGCTACGGCGAGAAGGTCGCCGACCTGAAGACGACGATGCAGCGCGAGGGCGCCGATGCCGCCTTCCTCGCCGTCGGCGCGCACATCGCCAAGCGCGCCTTCATCCCGGCCGGCGATTCGGCGCGTGTGCTCGACGCGGTGTCGGTGCTGCGCAGCATGGAAGGCGAAGACAGGCCCATGCTCGGCCGCCGCGTCGTCGTCTACGGCGGCGGCAACACCGCGATCGACGTGGCGCGCACCGCCAAGCGGCTCGGCGCCACCGAGGCGGTGATCGTCTACCGGCGCACGCGCGAGCGCATGCCGGCGCACGACTTCGAGGTCGAGGAGGCCTTGCAGGAAGGCGTGCTGATCAAGTGGCTGTCGACCATCACGCATGCCGGCGCGGGAGAAATCACCGTCGAGAAGATGGTGCTCGACGCGGACGGCAAGCCGCAGCCCACCGGCGAGCTGGAGACGCTGGCGGCCGATTCGCTGGTGCTCGCGCTCGGGCAGGACGTGGATCTCTCGCTGCTCGAAGGCATCGAGGGTTTGGCGATCCGCGACGGCGTGGTGCAGGTCGACGAGCGGCTGATGACCGGCTGCCCCGGCATCTTCGCCGGCGGCGACATGGTGCCGGCCGAGCGCAACGTCACCGTGGCGGTGGGCCACGGCAAGAAGGCGGCGCGCCACATCGACGCCTGGTTGCGCGGCGCGAGCGTGGCGGAAGCGAGGAAACACGATCCGGCGAACTTCGAGCGCTTGAACCCCTGGTACTACAGCGACGCGCCGGCGACGGTGCGGCCGATGCTCGACATCGCGCGGCGCCAGACCAGCTTCGACGAAGTGCAGGGCGGGCTGACCGAGGGCAATGCGCTGTTCGAAGCGCGCCGCTGCCTGTCGTGCGGCAACTGCTTCGAGTGCGACAACTGCTACGGCGTCTGCCCCGACAACGCGGTGATCAAGCTCGGGCCGGGGCAGCGCTTCCAGTTCAACTACGACTACTGCAAGGGCTGCGGCCTGTGCGCCGCCGAATGCCCGTGCGGGGCGATCGACATGGTGGCGGAGACGGTCTGACTGCTCAGACGATGTCGCCGTCGACGTAGAACCAGCGCCCGCCCTCGCGCACGAAGCGGCTGGTCTCCTGCATCCGCTGCGCGCGCCCGCCGAGCTTGCTGCGCGCGACGAAGCTCACCGTGGCGTGGTCGTCGCCGTGCCGCTCGTGGCGGCGCACGTCCAGCCCCAGCCACTTCAGGCCCGGCGGATCGGGTTCGAGGCGCGCCGGCCGTGTGTTCGGGTGCCAGGTGGCGAGCAGGTAGTCGGCCAGGCCCAGCACGTAGGCGCTGTAGCGCGAGCGCATCAGGTGCTCGGCGTCGGATGCCAGCAAGTGCAGCGCGCCGGCGTGGAAGCGGCCGCAGCAGGCGGCGTAAGGCGCGCCGGCGCCGCAGGGGCAGGGCGGGGTGCTCACTCGAGCGCCAGCTCCCAGGTCTCGCCGACCAGCTCCTGCCCGAAGCTGCGGTGCGCCTCGCTGCCGGTCAGCCGGTAGCCGGCCTTGCGGTAGATGCCGCGCGCTGCGGCGAGGTTGGCATTCGTCCACAGCACGATGCGGCGGTAGCCGCGCTCGCGTGCGAACTGCTCGCACTGCGTCACCAGGCGTTCGCCGAGGTGCAGCCCACGCGCCGCCGGCTCGACCAGCAGCAGCCGCAGCTGCGCGGTGTCGGGGATGACTGCATCGGTCTGCTCGTCGCGCGCTTGCACCAGCACCACGCTGCCGATGCTCGCGCCGTCGCGCTCGGCGATCCAGCAGGCTTCGCGCTGCGCATCGAAGCGTTCGAGGAAATCGGCGCCGATGCGCGCCACCAGCGCCTCGAAGCGGCCGTCGAAGCCGTACTCCCGGGCGTACAGCGCGCCGTGGCGCGAAATGATCCAGCCGATGTCGCCGGGGCGGTGCGGGCGCAATGAACAGGAAGACATGGCGGAATCGTGCCTGCAAACGGGCTCGGGTGCTTGTGCCAAATACTGTATAAAACTACAGTATCCGAGTGCGCTCCATGTCCGCCGTCTTTTCCGCCCCGCAAGACCTGCACCCCGCGCTGTGGCTCGGCCACCAGCTCGGCCGCGCGCGCGCCGACGGCGTGGCCAGCGGCTTCGCCGCGCTCGACGCGCAGCTGCCCGGCGGTGGCTGGCCGCGCCGCGCGCTTACCGAGCTGCTGCTGCCGCACCCGGGCCTCGGCGAGATCCGCCTGCTCGCGCCTGCGCTGGCCGCCGCGCAGCGTGAGGGCCGGCTGGTGATGCTGTTCGATCCGCCGGCGCGGCTGTCGGCCTGGGCGCTCGCCCAGCTCGGGCTGGACGTGTCGCAGCTGCTGGTGGTGCAGACGCGCCTCGGCGGCAACGATGGTCTGTGGGCCTTCGAGCAGGCGCTCAAGAGCGGCCACGTCGGCGCGCTCGTGGCCTGGCTGCCGCCGCGGCTGCGCGCCGAGCGGCTGCGCCGCCTGCAACTGGCCGCGCAGGCGCACGACGGCGCCGCCTTCGTGATGCGCGAGATGGCCGCCACCGAGCGGCCGAGCGCCGCGCCGCTGCGCCTTTCGCTGCACGCCGCCGGCGCCGACGCGCTGGCGCTGCGCTTGCTCAAGCGCCGCGGCCCGCCGCTGGACGCGCCGATCACGCTGGCGCTGCCGCCGGTGCTGTCGGAGGCGGCGCGCGCGCGCCGGCGCGCTGCTGCGTTGCCGACCGCCACCTTCGTCGACCTCGGCTGAACCGTGGTACGGGCCTCGCCATGCTGTGGATCGCGCTGCACTTGCCGTGGCTGTCGCTGGAGGCCTTCGCCGCCACGCTGACCAGCGATCAAGCCGCTGCGCCGCTCGCGCTCGAAGATGCACACCACATCGCCGCCGCCAATGCCGCGGCGTGCGCGCTCGGCGTCGAGCCCGGCCAGAAGCGCGCCACCGCGCTGGCGCTCGCGCCCGAGCTGCGCCTCAGCCAGGCCGACGCGGCGCGCGATGCCGCGGCTCTCGATGCCGTCGTGCACGCCGCGCTCGCCTTCACGCCCAGCGTGTGCGTGCAACCGGCCTTCGATGCGCAGCGCAGCGCCGACACCGTGCTGCTGGAGGTGCGCGCCAGCCTGCGCTATTTCGGCGGGCCGGCGAAGTTGCTGCAAGGCCTGCGCGACGCGGTGGCGCCGCTCGGTCACCGCGTGCGTGTTGCCAGCGCGCCGACGCCGCTCGGCGCCGCCTTGCTGGCGCGCGGCCCGAAGCCGGTGCATGTGCATGACGCCGCGGCCTTGCGGCGCGCGCTCGATGCCCTGCCGCCGTGGCTGCTCGCTTCAGGCGTCGAGCACGGCGAGGCCTGGCAAGGCATGGGCCTCGCGACGCTCGCCGCGCTGCGCCGCCTGCCGCGTGCCGGGCTGGCGCGGCGCTTCGGCACCGCGCTGCTGGACGAACTCGACCGCGCCTATGGCGAGCGGCCCGACCCGCGCGTGGCCCTCGCGCTGCCGCCGCGCTTCGAGAGCCGGCTCGAACTCTTCACGCGCGCCGACAGCGCCGAGCAGGTGCTGCACGCCGCCGCGCTGCTGCTGGCGCGCCTGGCCGCCTGGCTGGCCGCGCAGCACGCGCAGCTGCGCGGCTTCACGCTGGCGATGCAGCACGAGCCGCGCTGGCGCAGCGATGCGCAGGTGCCGGCGCAGACGCTGCTGGAAGTCGCGCTCGCCGAGCCCTCGCGCGATGCGGCGCATCTGCAGGTGCTGCTGCGCGAACGCCTCGCGCAAGTGCAGCTGCCGGCGCCGACGCTGGAGCTGAGCCTGTCGTCCGGCGAAGTCGTGCCCGGCGCGGCGCCCAGCGGCGAGCTGTTCCCCAGCGCCGCCAGCGAGCGCGAAGGCCTGGTGCGGCTGGTCGAGCGTCTGCAGGCGCGCCTCGGCACGGCGCGGGTGCAGACGCTGTATCCGGTGCACGACCACCGTCCCGAACGCGCCAGCGTGTTGCAGCCCGCGCAGCCGGCGCGCCTCGGCCAGCGCGGCGCGGCGATCGAGCTGCCGGTAATGCCGCTGCGCCCCGCATGGCTGCTCGATCCGCCCGAGCCGCTCGCCACGCGCGGCGAGTTGCCGCTGCTCGCCGGCCGCACGCTGCAACTGCTCAGCGGCCCCGAGCGCATCGAAGCCGGCTGGTGGGACCATCAACTCGCCGAGCGCGACTACTTCATCGCCGAGGATGCCGGCGGCGCGCTGCTGTGGCTGTACCGCGGCCGGCTGCCGGACGGGGCGGGCAGCGGCTGGTTCCTGCACGGGCGCTTCGCGTGACGCCTAACGCGCCATCAGCACCGGCAGCGCCGCCCCCAGCAGCGCCACCCCCGAAGCCGTCAGCAGCACCAGCACGATGCGCCGGAACGCCGCTTCGCTGATGCCGATGTAGACGCGCATGCCGATCAGCGCCGGCAGCAGCATCGCTGGCAGCACGATCGCCAGCGAGGGCAGCATCGCGGGCGTGACGAAGCCCTTGGCGAGGTAGGCGGCGAAGGTCACGCTCAGCATCGCCAGGTTGAAGTTCTGGATGATGGCGCGCTGGCCGTCCTTGTCGAAGCCGCGCAGCGTGCACCACAGCGTCGGGATCGCGCCGGTGAAGCCGCCCAGCCCGCCCATCACGCCGCCGGCCACGCCCGAGGCCGCGTCGCCGAGCCGGCCGCCGCGCGTGATGCGCGGCAGGCGCGGCGCCAGCAGCATCAGCGGGCACCAGGTGACGAGCAGCGCGCCGAGCACGGCGCGGAACAGCGGCACGTCCAGCCGCGGCAGCAGCCACAGCCCGAGCGGCAGGCCGGCCAGGCCGCCGATCAGAAAGGGCGCCAGGCGCAGCGCATCGAAGCCGCGCCGCACCGTGAAGGCCGCCAGCAGCTGCCCGGTCAACGCCCCGGCCACCGCCAGCACGGCCGCCAGGCGCGGCTCCAGCGCCCAGGCCCACACCGCCATCGCTGTCAGCCCGAAGCCGAAGCCCGACAGGCCCTGGATGAAGCCGGCCAGCGCGGCGCCGAAGATGATGACGATCAGTGACGGGTCCAGGGCGCGCCTCCCTACAATGCCCCTCGATTCTCAACCCGGACGCCTCATGCAAGTCGACCCCAGCATCTTCAAGGCCTACGACATCCGCGGCGTGGTCGGCAAGACCATCGACGAGACTTTCGCGGAACACCTCGGCCGCGCCTTCGGCAGCGAGGCGGTCGCCGCCGGCGAACGCGCGGTGGCAGTGGGGCGCGACGGGCGGCTGTCCGGCCCCGGGCTCGCGGCGGCGCTGATCCGCGGCCTCGCCTCGACGGGGCTGGACGTGGTCGACCTCGGCGCCGTCACCACGCCGATGCTGTACTACGTGGCCGCCACGCGCGGCCGGCACGGCTGCCACAGTGGCATCCAGGTGACCGGCAGCCACAACCCGAAGGACTACAACGGCTTCAAGATGGTGCTGGCCGGCAAGGCGATCTACGGCGATGCGATCCAGGGCCTGCGCCAGCGCATCGAGCGCGAAGACTATGTGCGCAAGCCGGGCCGCTCGGCGGCGATGGACATCGTGCCCGAGTACACGGCGCGCATCGCGAACGACTGCAAGCTCGCGCGCAAGATGAAGATCGTGGTCGATTCCGGCAACGGCATTCCCGGCGCCTCGGCCCCGGCGATCCTGCGTGCGCTGGGCTGCGAGGTGATCGAGCTGTACTCCGAGGTCGACGGCGACTTCCCCAATCACCACCCCGATCCGAGCAAGCCGGAGAACCTGGCCGACCTGATCCGCACCGTGAAGTCCAGCGGCGCCGAACTGGGCCTCGCCTTCGACGGCGACGGCGACCGCCTCGGCGTCGTCACGGTCGACGGCCATGTGATCTACCCGGATCGCCAGCTGATGCTGTTCGCGCAGGACATCCTCTCGCGCAACCCAGGCGGCACGGTGATCTTCGACGTCAAGTGCACGCAGCGCCTTGCCCCGGCGATCCGCGCGGCGGGCGGCGTGCCGCTGATGTGGAAGACCGGCCACTCGCTGATCAAGGCCAAGATGCGCGAGATCGGCGCCCCGATCGCCGGCGAGATGAGCGGCCACATCTTCTTCGGCGAACGCTGGTACGGCTTCGACGACGCCACCTACACCGCGGCGCGGCTGCTCGAGATCCTGTCGCGTTCGAAGAACCCGAGCGCGGTGCTCGATGCGCTGCCGACGAGCTTCAGCACGCCCGAGCTGAACGTGCCCTGCAAGGAAGGCGAGCCGAAGCAGGTGGTGCAGCGTCTGCTGGAAACCGCCAAGTTCCCCAACGCCAAGGAAGTGGTGACGATCGACGGCGTGCGCGTCGAATACGACGACGGCTTCGGCCTGGTGCGCAGCTCCAACACCACACCGGTGCTGGTGCTGCGCTTCGAGGGCCATACGCCCGAGGCGCTGCACCGCATCGAGGCCGAGATGATGGCCGCGCTGCGCGCCGTCAAGCCCGACGCCACCTTCGCCGCAGCAGCGCATTGAGCGACGGCGAGGGTGCGCGCGTGAAAGTCCTGCTCGTCCAGCTGTCTCCGCTCGGCGACGTGGTGCACACGATGCCCGCGGTGCAGGACATCCGCGCCGCGCATCCCGACGCGCTGATCGACTGGGTGGTCGAGCCCGCCTTCGCGCCGCTGGTGCGGCGCGTGGCCGGCGTGCGGCGCGTGCTCGAATGCCCGATGCAGCGCTGGCGGCGCGCCTGGTGGAGCGGCGCGACGCGCGCCGAGTGGCGCGCCTTCAAGGCCGAGCTGCAGCAGGAGAGCTACGACGCGGTGATCGACCTGCAGGGCCTGGCCGCTTCGGCCGTCGTCGCCAAGCTGGCGCGCGGCACGCGCTTCGGCCTGGCCAACCGCACCGAGGGCGCGAGCTACGAGCCGCTGGCCGGCTGGCTGGTGGACCGGGCGATCCGCGTCGAGCCGCGCATCCACGCGCTGGACCGCGCGCGCGTGCTGGCCGGCGCCGCGCTCGGCCGCGCGCCCGAAGGGCCGCCGAAGTACGGGCTGAACCCGAAGCAGCGCGTGTTCCGCTCGGCCAGCCCGACCGTCGCCTTCGTGCACGGCACGTCGAGCGACGCCAAGCTCTGGCCGGTGGAGCACTGGGTGCAGCTCGGCAAGCGTGTCATCGAGGCCGGCTGGCGCATCGCCTTGCCGCAGGGCAACGAGATGGAGCACACGCGCGCCGAACTGATCGCCGCCGGCCTGCAGTACGAGAAGGCCTTCCACGTCGAGGTGTGGCCGACGCTGGCGCTCGACGCGGTGCTCGACCGCCTCGCCCTGACGCAGGGCGTGATCGGCGTCGACAGCGGGCTGAGCCACGTCGCGGTGGCGCTCGACCTGCCGCACGTGCAGCTCTACAACGCGCCCACCGCCTGGCGCACCGGCCCGCAGGCCAACCACGGGCACCGCCACCAGGTGGCGCTCGAAGGCCGGCCGCCGGCGGTGCAGGCCGCCTGGCTGGCGTGGAGCAACGTGCTGGTCGCGGCTTCGTGACCCTCGCCCGTTCGCTGTACTCCGCCGCGCTGTGGCTGGCGCAGCCGCTGTATCTGCTGCGCCTGTGGTGGCGCGGCCGCGCCGAGCCGCCGTACCGCGAGGCGCTGCGCGAGCGCTTCGGTTTCTACGCCGATGAGAAGTCCTCGGGCTGGCTCTGGCTGCACGCGGTGTCGCTGGGCGAGACGCGCGCCGCCGCCGCGCTGGTGGCCGCGCTGCGCGAGCGCCGGCCGGGCCTGCGCCTGCTGCTGACGCACAGCACCGCCACCGGCCGCGAGGCCGGCCGCGAGCTGCTGCGCGAGGGCGACCGGCAGAGCTGGCTGCCTTTCGACACCCCCGGCGCGGTGCGGCGCTTCCTGGCGCACTTCCGCCCGGCGCTGGGCGTGCTGATGGAAACCGAGGTCTGGCCGAATCTGCTGACGATGGCGCGCGGGCAGGGCGTGCCGCTGGTGCTGGCCAATGCGCGGCTGTCGCAGAAGAGCCAGCGCCAGGGCGAGCGCTATGCGGCGCTGATCCGCCCGGCGGTGGAGGCGCTGTCGCTGGTGCTGGCGCAGACCGAGGCCGATGCGCAGCGCCTGCGCGCGGCCGGCGCGCGCGACGTGCGCGTCAGCGGCAACCTGAAGTTCGACATGGCGCCCGAGCCGGCGCTGGTGTCGCGCGGTGCCGACTGGCGCGCCGCGCTGGCCGGCCGGCCGGTGCTGCTGTTCGCGGTGTCGCGCGAGGGCGAAGAGGCGCCGCTGCTGGCCGCCTGGGCGCGCCGGCGCGCGTCGCTGCCCGCCCATGCGCTGCTGGTGATCGTGCCGCGCCACCCGCAGCGCTTCGACGAAGTCGCGGCGCTGATGCAGGGCGCGGGCTTGAGCGTCGCGCGGCGCAGCGCCTGGAGCGAAGCGCCGCCCGGCGACGCTTTCGCCGCCGACGCCTGGCTGGGCGACTCGATGCGCGAGATGCCGCTGTACTACGGGCTCGGCCAGGTGGCGCTGCTGGGCGGCAGCTTCGCGCCGCTGGGCGGGCAGAACCTGATCGAGGCGCTGGCCTGCGGCTGCCCGGTGGTGATGGGGCCGCACACCTTCAACTTCGCCGAAGCCGCCGAGCGCGCCGAGGCGGCCGGCGGCGCGTTGCGGGTGGAGACGATCGAGGCGGCGCTGGATGCCGCGCTCGCGCTGCTCGCCGACGCGCCGCGCCTCGTGCAGCTCGGCGAACAGGCTCGCACCTTCGCCGCTGCGCACCGCGGCGCGGCGCAGCGCATGGCCGAGGCGATCGCCGCCTTGTGGCCTGAGGTAAAAAGCGAGACCGCATCGCACTGACCTCCACGCGAGACAGACAGACCATGCCCGCCATCCTCGTCCTCAACGGTCCCAACCTGAACCTGCTCGGCACGCGCGAGCCGGCCACCTACGGCAGCACCACGCTGGCCGACGTCGAACGGCTGTGCGCCGAGCATGCGCACGCGCTGGGCTACGGAATCGACTTCCGCCAATCGAACCACGAAGGCGTGCTGATCGACGCGATCCACGAAGCCGGCCGCGCCTTCAAGGACGGCACGCTGGCCGGCGTGGTGTTCAACGCCGGCGCCTACACGCACACCTCGATCGCGCTGCACGACGCGGTGCGCGCCGTCGAGGTGCCGGTGATCGAGGTGCACATCAGCAACGTGCACGCGCGCGAGAGTTTCCGCCATCACTCGTGGCTCTCGCCGGTGGCCGCCGGCATCATCGTCGGCCTGGGCGTGGACGGCTACGTGCTGGCCATCGAGGCGCTGGCGCGGCGCGCGAGGCGCTGATCCCAGAGCTTGTCGAAGAAGTAGTGCACGACGGTGTTCACCGCCGGCTCCACGAAGGTGATCGCGCCGGCGAGGGCCACGCTGCCGGTCAGCGCGTAGCCGACGCCGAACGAGGTGCCGAGGTGCAGCACGCCGAAGGTCGCGGTCTTGGCCATGAGGGTCTTTCCTGTTCGCCGGGTGGAATGAAGTGACGGCGCCACTGTGACCGGCGCGGCGCGCGCCGTCCAATCGGCGTGCGTGATGGCGGCGGATAGCCCACTGCCCAGGGCGAGATCTCGCACCGCCTGCCGGTTCGTGGCACGATGCCGCGCAAGAGAGGCAAGCGATGCAGGAACTGGCATGGTGGCTGGTGGCGGTGCTGGCGCTGGTGTGCGCCGCGCTGGCCGGCGCGCTGTGGTGGCGCCGCCGCCCGCGCCCGGGCGAACCGGCGGCGCGCGGCGAGCCGGCCGCGCGCACCGAGCCGCGCGTCGGCATGCCGTCTCCGTCCGCCGGCGCGCCCGGCAACGCGCTGGCGCCCATGCCCGCCCCCGGCGCGCCGCAGCGCAACCCGGTGGCCGCGCTGGTGGCACCGCCCGCGGCGCGCCTGCCGGCGCTGCTGGTGGCCACCCGGGCGCGCCGCTACGAGCTGCGCGACGCCGCCGCCGAGCCGGTGCTGGCGCTCGAGCGTGCCCGCCCCGACGAATGGAGCCGCGCCGCGCGCGCCATGCCGACGCCGATGCAGTGCGATGCGCTGGCCGCCGCGTTGAGCCATGCCTCGCTGCTGGCCGCGCCCGCGGCGGCGGAAACCGACCTCTACCGCCTGACGCTGCGCGCCGGCATCGCCCTGCCGCTGGCGCGCGGCGAGCTGGCGACCGCCGAGCTGCGCGCCGTGCCGGCGCAGGCGCTCGACGCGGCGCGTTCGCCCGCGCTGGCCGCCATCGTGATGGCGCTGCACTGCGCGCCGGTCTACCTGCGCCACCTGCGCCGCGAGGTGGCGGCGATCCGCGCCGATTCGGCCGGCTGGCTGCGCCGCTCGTCGAGCGCCGACGAGCGCCTGCGCGCGCTGCTGCAGGATCTCAGCCGCTACCTGCGCGAGGTGGAGGAGAACCACGCCGGCGCGATCCGCAAGCCGGTGTTCGTGGCGCGCGTGGCGGATTTCTGCACGCAGACCGAGCATCAATGGCGGCTGGCGCGCGATGCCACCGACGTGCTGGGCCGGCGCCAGGCCGGCGGGGAGGACGTGGTCGCCGAGCTGGCGCAGCGCCGCGTCGTCGCGCATTGCGCGGCGCGCATGCTGGCGGCCTGGCACGGGCTGCGCCTGGCACTCGGCGATGCCGAGCCGGCCGCGACGCTGGCCTTGCGCGGCACGCTG
Source organism: Pseudomonadota bacterium (assembly GCA_029779845.1). Taxonomy (GTDB): domain Bacteria; phylum Pseudomonadota; class Gammaproteobacteria; order Burkholderiales; family Burkholderiaceae_C; genus Piscinibacter. The sequence continues at coordinate 16,244 of JAKOZT010000073.1, forward strand.
CAGGCGCTGCGCAGCGAAGGCGATGAACACGGCGAGCCGGCGCAGCGCGCGCTGTCCGCGACCATCCAGGCCATCGAAGCCGGCTTCGCCGGCGAGGCCGGGCTGACGCTGCTGCTGCGCCTCGATTCGCTCGGGCGCGTGCTCGAGTTGCGCGGGCCGGTGCTGGCGGAGTGAACCTCGCCGGCGTTCAGCGCGCCAGCAGCTGGTTGAGCGCCGCCACGTCCTCGGGCTTCAGCAGGCCGGCCGCCTGGCGCAGCCGCAGCGAGCCCACCAGCACGTCGTAGCGTGCCTTGGCGAGATCGCGGCGCGTCTGGAACAGCTGCGTCTGCGCGTTCAGCACGTCGAGGTTGACGCGCACGCCGACCTTGTAGCCGAGCTGCGTCGCCTCCAGCGCGAGCTGGCTGGACGATTCGGCCGCCTCCAGCGCCTTGACCTGCGCCTGCCCCGACTGCACGCCGAAGAAGGCCTGGCGCGTGCCCTGCGCGACGCCGCGGCGCGCGGCCTCGAGGTCGTTGCGCGACTTCTCTTCGAGCAGCAGCGTCTCCTTGACGCGGTTCTGGATCGCGTAGCCGGCGAACAGGGGCATCTGCAGCGTCACGCCGATGGCCGTGTTGGTGCCCGTGCCCGAGGTGTCGTACGGCACCACCGCGCTGCCGCCCGCGGTGGTCACGCGCGCATCGCCGCTGACGCTCACGTGCGCCTTGCCGATGCTGCCGTTGAGCGTCACGGTCGGCAGGTGGCCGGCGCGCGCCTTCTCGGTTTCGAGCTTGGCCACGTCGTAGCCCAGCGCCGCCTTGCGCACCAGCGGGTGCTCGGCGTCGGCGCGCAGCACCCATTCGTCGACCGCCGGCGGCTGCACCGGCGGCAGTGCCACCGGCACCGCCAGCCCGCGCGGCTCGACGCCGGTGCGGCCCACCAGCTGGTCGAGCGCGATGCTCTTGGTGCGCAGGTCGTTCTCGGCGGCGATCTCCTGCGCGCTGGCGAGGTCGAAGCGCGCCTGCGCCTCGCGCGTGTCGGTGATCGTCGCGGTGCCGACCTCGAAGTTGCGCTTGGCCGACGCCAGCTGCTCGCTGATCGCGGCCTTGCTGGTGCGCGTGGTGGTCAGCGTGTCCTGCGCGGCCAGCACGTCGAAGTAGGCCTGCGCGACGCGCACGATCAGCTCCTGCTCGGCGCTCTCGAAATCGGCGCGCGAGATCGCCAGCGCCTTCTCGGCCTGCTCGATGCTGACGCTGTTGGCGCGGTTGAAGAGGTTCTGCGAGGCGCTCAGCCCCGCGCTGACGGTGTTGGTGTCGGCCTTCGGCGTGCTGGAATAGGGCGTGTCGCTGGTGCTGCGCTGGCCTTGCACCTGCAGGCCCACCGAGGGCCGGTTCAAGGCCTTGGCCTGCTCGGTGCGGTATTGCGCCGAATCGAGCAATGCGCGCGCCGCCAGGAAGCTGGCGTCGTAGCCGCGCGCGGCGTCGTAGACCTCCAGCAGGCTCTGTGCCTGCGCCTGGGCGCCGAAGGCGAGCCCGAGCGCGAAGGCGAGGGCGGCGGGCGCGAAGACGGTTCGGCGGCGCGAAGCGGGCATGGCGGGTCCTTCTGTTGATTCGTTCAGTAGTGCGGCACGCGCGGGTCGACCTGTTCCGACCAGGCGGCGATGCCGCCGGCGAGGTTGTAGACCGACTGAAAGCCGGCGCGCTCGAGGAATGCGACGACCTGCGCCGAGCGCATGCCGTGATGGCAGATGCACAGCATGGGCTGCGCCGGGTCGAGTTCGGCCAGGCGCTGCGGGATCTGCCCCATCGGCAGGTTGAGCGTCTGCGTGCCGGGCAGGCGGATCGCCGCGAGCTGGAACTCCCAGGGCTCGCGCACGTCGAGCAGCAGCGGTTGGCCGCCGGCTTCGGCGAGCCAGTCCTGCACCTCGGTGACGCCCAGCTGCCGCATCGGTGTCAGAAGTGGAAGCGCGGCAGCTCGTCGAAGCCCCGCAGGCGCGTCGCGACGGTGTCGAACAGCTCGACGCTGGCGAAGGCGTGCTCGCCGCTGCGCGTGACCAGCGTGCAGCGCATCATCGGCGGCTGGCCGACGATGCCGATCAGCCGGCCGCCGATCTTGAGCTGGCCGAGCAGCCCGGCCGGCACCTCGGCCACCGAGCCCGACAGCACGATGGCGTCGAACGGCGCCTCGGCCGGCACGCCGCGCGAGCCGTCGGCCTCGCGCACCGTGGCGTTGACGATCGCGGCGCGCTTGAGGTTGCCCGCCGCCAGCGCGGCGAGTTCGGGCACGATCTCCAGCGTGGTCACGTGCTGCGCGCGGTGCGCCAGCAGCGCGGCCATGTAGCCCGAGCCGGCGCCGACTTCGAGCACGCGCTCGTGCTTGTGCACGTTCAGCTCCTGCAGCATGCGCGCCTCGACGCGCGGCGCCAGCATGTTCTGCCCGGCCGGCAGCGGCACCTCGGTGTCGACGAAGGCCAGCGAGCGGTAGGCGGCGGGCACGAAGTCCTCGCGCTTGACCACGGTCAGCAGCGAGAGCACGGCGGGGTCGAGCACGTTCCACGGGCGGATCTGCTGCTCGATCATGTTGAAGCGGGCTTGTTCGACGTTCATGGGGCCTCTGTAGCGTGTTTCTGCGGTGAACCGCGCATTTTATTTGGCCGGGGTCCAGGCGCCGGCTTGACCTTGCGCAGGCGGGCGCGGCCCGAGCTTGCGCTTGAACCAGCCGGCCAGGTCGTCGAGGTAGCAATAGATCACCGGCACCACCACCAGCGTCAGCAGCGAGGAGGTGATCACGCCGCCGATCACCGCCTGGCCCATCGGCGCGCGCTGCTCCGAGCCCTCGCTGAGCGCGAAGGCCAGCGGCACCATGCCGAACACCATCGCCAGCGTCGTCATCAGGATCGGCCGCAGCCGCACGCGCGCGGCGTGCAGCAGCGCCTCGTCGCGCGCCAGCGGCGCCACGTCGTGGTCCAGCCCGTGCTCGCCGGCATGCTCGCCGCGGCGCGCGCGGATCGCGAAGTCGATCAGCAGGATCGCGTTCTTGGTCACCAACCCCATCAGCATCACGATGCCGATGATCGAGAACATGTTCAGCGTCGAGCGGAAGATCAGCAGCGCGAGCACGACGCCGATCAGCGTCAGCGGCAGCGAGCTCATCAGCGCGATCGGCTGCAGGAAGCTCTTGAACTGGCTGGCCAGGATCATGTAGATGAACACGATCGCCAGCGCCAGCGCGCCCACCGCGTACTGGAACGACTCGTTCATGTTCTTGGTCGAGCCGCCGAACACGTAGCGGTAGCCGGGCGGCCAGGCGATGCCGTCGAGCACCTTCTTGACGTCGGCCGACACCTCGCCGGCGCTGCGGCCCAGCGCGTTGGCGTCGATGTTGATCTCGCGGTTCAGGTCGCGGCGGTTGATCTGGTTCGGCCCGGTGGCCGCGCGGATGTCGGCCACCTGCGCGAGCCGCACCACGCGCGGCGTGCCGTCGGCCGCGGCGGCCACCGTGATCGGCAGGCGCTGCAGGTCGTCGATCGCCACGCGGCCCTCGGGCGCGAGGCGCACGTTGACGTCGTAGTTCTCGCCGTCGGGCGCGCGCCAGTTGCCCACCGTCAGCCCGGCCACCAGCGTGCGCAGCGTGCCGGCCAGCGCGTTGACGTTCAGCCCGGCGTCGGCGGCGGCGTCGCGCTTCACCTCGATCGAGACGGTCGGCTTGTCGTCCTTCAGCGTGCTGTCGAGGTCGACCAGGCCGGGGATCTCGCGCAGCCTGGCGGTGATCTGGCGCGACAGCCGCGCCAGCTCGGCCAGGTCGTTGCCCTGGATCGAGAACTGCAGGCTCTTGTTGCCGCCCAGATCGGTCGGGCCGATGTTGGTGACGGTGATGCCGGGGATGCGCGCCAGCCGGTCGCGGATTGGCACGGTCAGTGCGTTGATGCTGCGCTGCCGGTCCTTGCGGTCGACCAGGCGCACGTAGGTCGAGGCGTTGTTCTTGCCGGACGCGAAGCCGGCGTTGATGGTCGTGACGGTGTAGCGCACCTCGGGCAGCTCGCGCAGCGCCGCGTCGACCTGCCGCGCGCGCAGCTCGGTGACTTCCAGCGACGAGCCCACCGGCGTGTAGAAGTTGACCTGCGTCTCGGAGAGATCCGCCTTGGGCACGAACTCCGCGCCGAGGATGGGGATCAGCGCGAAGCTGCCGACCAGCGTGGCGGCGGCCAGGCCGAGCGTGGCGAGCTTGTGCTCGAGCGACCAGCCGAGCAGGTGCTGGTAGACGTCGCCCAGCCACTCGGTGAAGCGCTCGAACTGCAGCGTCACGCGGCCGAGCGTCTTGTCGTACAGCGTCGCCGGCGGCCCGCGGTGCGTGCCGTGCGCGGCCGGGTCGTGCCACACGCTGGAGAGCATCGGGTCGAGCGTGAAGCTGACGAACATCGAGATCAGCACCGCGGCGACGATCGTGATGCCGAACTCGTGGAAGAACTTGCCGACGATGCCGCCCATGAAGCCGATCGGCAGGAACACCGCGACGATCGACAGCGTGGTCGCCAGCACCGCCAGCCCGATCTCGGCGGTGCCGTCGAGCGCCGCGGCGTGCGCGCTCTTGCCCATCTGCACGTGGCGCACGATGTTCTCGCGCACCACGATCGCGTCGTCGATCAGCAGGCCCACGCACAGGCTCAGCGCCATCATCGTGACGCCGTTGATCGTGAAGCCGAAGGCGTACATGAAGAGAAAGGTGCCGATCAGCGCGATCGGCAGCGTCAGCCCGGTGATGACGGTCGAGCGCCAGCTGTTCAGGAACAGGAACACGATCAGCACCGTCAGCGCCGCGCCTTCGAGCAGCGTGCGCTTGACGTTGGCCACCGAGACGCGGATGCCGCGCGAGTTGTCGCGGTTGACTTCCAGCGTCACGCCAGGCGGCGTGACGGACTTCGCGTCGGCTAGCGCCTTCATCAGGCCGTCGACGACCGCGATGGTGTTCTCGCCCTGGCTCTTCTGCACCGACAGCAGCACGGTGCGCTGGCCGTTGTACAGCGCCAGGCTCTCGATCTCCTGCGGGCCGTCGACCACGTCGGCCACCTGCCAGAGCTTGACGGCCTGGCCGTTCTTTCTTGCGACCACGATGTCGCGGAAATCCTCCGGCCGCTTCAGCCGCGCGTTGATCTGCACCACGCGCTCCTGCTGCGCCGAGCGGATCGCGCCCATCGGCAGCTCCTGGTTCTCGCTCTTCACCGCGGCGACGATCTGGTCGACGCCGATGCCGAAGGCCTCCAGCGCGGCCGGGCGCACGTGCAGGTTGATCTCGCGCTCGACGCCGCCCACCAGCGTCACCGAGCCGACGCCGCGCACGTTCTCCAGCCGCTTCTGCAGCACCTGCGTGGCCCAGGTGCTCAGTTCCTGCGCCGACTTGCTGGCGTCGGGCGAGAGCAGCGCGACGTTGAAGATCGGCGCGCTGGCCGGGTCGAAGCGGAAGATGCGCGGCTCCTTCACCTCGTCGCGCAGGTTGGGGCGGATCAGCGCGACCTTCTCGCGCACGTCGTCGGCGGCCTTGCGCCCGTCGACGTCGAGGTTGAACTCGATGATGACGACCGAGGTGCCCTCGTAGGAGCGCGAGTACAGCGAGCCGATGCCGGCGACGGTGTTGACCGCCTCCTCGACCTTCTTGGTGACTTCCGACTCGATGATCTCCGGCGAGGCGCCGGGGTAGTCCATCTGCACGACGACGGTCGGCAGGTCGATGTTGGGGAACTGGTCGACCGCCAGGCGCTGGTAGCTGAACAGGCCCAGCACGACGAAGGCCAGCATCACCATCACGGCCATCACCGGGTTGGCGATCGAGATGCGGGTGAACCACATGGCGCAGATTCAGCGCGAGGTCGACGAGGCCGCGCCGGCCGGCGCAGCCAGGCGCACCGGTGTGCCGTCGCGCACCGCGCCGGCGCTGCCGGTCAGCACCACGGCGCCTTCGGGCAGGCCTTCGGCGACGATCACCCATGCCTGGCCGTCGAGTTCGCCGCGCGCGCCGAGCTTGACGGTCTTCAGCGCCGCCTTGCCGTCCTGCACTTGCAGCACGTAGGGCTGCGACAGATCGGTGCGCACCGCCGCCAGCGGCACCGCGATCCCCTGGACCTGCGCCACCGCGACGCGGCCGCGCGCGAACAGGCCCTGGCGCAGTGCCGGGTGCGCGTCGACCGCGAGGTAGACCAGCACCGAGCGGCTGCCGGTCTGCGCGCTCGGGTTGATCCGCGCGATGCGCGCGGCCACCGGTTCGGTGAGGCCGTCGACCTGGAGCATCGCGTTCTGGCCGAGCGCGAGCTGCACCACGTCTTCCGGCGCCACCGCCGCTTCGAGTTCGAGGCGCGCGAGGTCGACGATCTCGACGATGCGGCCGTCCACCGGCACGCGCTCGCCGGGCTGCGCGAGGCGCTGCGACACCAGCCCGGCGATCGGCGCGACCAGCGTGCCGTCGGCGCGCGACTTGCGCGCCAGCTCCGCCGCGGCCACCGCCGCCTCGTGGTTGGCGCGCGCCGCGGCCTCGTTGTTCACCGAGGTCTCCAGCCCGGTCGGCGAGATGAAGCCCTGCGCCACCAGCGCGCGGTTGTTCTCCAGCGCGCGGCGGGCGATGTCGAGCTGCGCGCGCGCCGAGGCGGCGGTCTGCTCGGCCTGGCGCAGCCGCCAGTCGAGCTCGACGGTGTCGAGCTGGCCGATCACCTGGCCGGCCTTGACGCGGTCGCCTTCGCGCACGCTGAGCGTGCGCAGCTCGGCCGCCACCTTGGCCTTGACCACCGCGCTGTTCACCGCCTTCAAGCCGCCCGAGACTTCGAGCGTGCGCGCGAGCGTGGTGCGGCGCGCCGTCACCACGTCGGCCGGTGCGAGGTCGAGCGCGAGCGTTTCGCGCGCCGGCGCGGCGGCCGCCTGCTCGCTGCGGCGCTTGTCGAGCGCGCGCATCACGGCGACGCCGAGCAGCAGCACGGCCAGCAGCGGAACGATCCACTTGAGATGGCGCTTCATGCGCGGCCCCGCAGGCCGTTCAGCACGATCTCGACGTGCTGGCGGATGAAGGCGTGCGGGTCCATCATTTCCACCTCCGGCATGCAGGCGCCCAGCGAATGCTTGTGCAGGCACAGCATGATCATCGGGAAGATCAGCGACATCACCGCGCCGCGCACGTCCATCGCGCGGAACTCGCCGCTGGCGATGCCGCGCCCGACGATCTCGCCGACCAGCGCGGTGGCCGGCTCGACCACTTCGGCGCGGTAGAAGGCGGCGATGTCGGGGAAGTTGCGCACCTCGGTGATGACGAGCTTGAACACCGCCGAGGTCGGGCTGTCGAACACGCGGCTCCACCACTCGGTGTAGACCTCGCGCAGCAGGCTGGCGCAGTCGCCGCGGTAGCCGCGCGCGAATTCGCTCACCGCCTCGATCTCGCTGGACAGCCGCTGGCTGATCACCGCCTTGAGCAGCTCTTCCTTGCTCGGGTAGTAGAGGTATAGCGTGCCCTTGGCGACGCCGGCGCGCGCCGCGACTTCCTCGGAGCGCGTCGCCGCGAAGCCCTTCTCGGCGAACAGCTCGAGCGCGGCGTCGATCAGCTCCTGCGGGCGGGCTTCCTTGCGGCGCTGGCGCGGCGGGTGGGCTGCGTTCGAAGCAGTGGGGGCGGTGGGGCTGTCGGGCATTGCGATACTGACTGACCGGTCAGTAATGTACCGGTACGGGTAGGCACAGGTCAAGCATGCCACGCGCCCCGACCGCCCCGAACGCGGGGAAGAACCGTCACAGGTGACCCTTATGATCCGCGCCACCCCAAGAAAACCCGGAGCATCGGTTTGGACCTCGCGCAGTGGATCTTCCTGGCCAAGGCAGCCTTGATGGGCGTCGTCGAGGGCCTGACCGAGTTCCTGCCGATCTCCAGCACCGGGCACCTGATCCTGGCCGGTTCGCTGCTGGGCTTCACCGACGACAAGAGCAAGGTGTTCGACATCGCGATCCAGACCGGCGCGATCGTCGCCGTGGTGATCGTCTACTGGCAGCGCCTGCGCGACACCGTGGCGGGCCTGGGGCGCGGCAGCGAGCAGGCGCGCCGCTTCACGCTCAACGTGGCGATCGCCTTCGCGCCGGCGGTGGTGCTGGGCCTCGCGTTCGGCAAGGCGATCAAGGCGCACCTGTTCACGCCCACCGTGGTGGCGAGCGCCTTCATCGCCGGCGCCTTCGTGATCCTGTGGGCCGAGCGGCGCGTCGCGACCGCGCGCATCCACTCGGTCGACCAGATGACGCCGTGGGACGCGCTCAAGGTGGGGCTGGTGCAGTGTCTCGCGATGATCCCGGGCACCAGCCGCTCGGGCGCGACGATCATCGGCGCCATGCTGCTCGGCCTGAGCCGCAAGGCCGCCACCGACTTCAGCTTCTACCTCGCGATCCCGACGCTGGTGGGCGCGGGCGCCTACAGCCTGTGGAAGGAGCGCGCGCTGCTGTCGTGGGCCGACCTGCCGCTCTTCGCCGTCGGGCTGCTGTTCTCGTTCGTCTCGGCGTGGATCTGCGTGCGCTGGCTGCTGCGCTACATCGCCAGCCACACCTTCACGCCGTTCGCGTGGTACCGCATCGTGTTCGGCGTGCTGGTGCTGGTCACCGCGCACTTCGGCTGGGTCAGCTGGAGCGAGTGAACACCAGATCCCACACGCCGTGGCCGAGCTTGAGGCCGCGGTTCTCGAACTTGGTCAGCGGGCGGTAGTCGGGGCGCGGCGCCCAGGCGTCGAAGCGGTTCTTCAGCGTTGGTTCGGCGGTGAGCACTTCCAGCATCTGCTGCGCATAGGGCTCCCAGTCGGTGGCGCAGTGCAGGTAGCCGCCGGGCGCGAGGCGGCTGGCCAGCAGCGCGACGAAAGGCGGCTGGATCAGGCGGCGCTTGTGGTGGCGCTTCTTGTGCCACGGGTCGGGGAAGAACACGTGCACGCCGGCCAGCGAGGCGGGCGCGACCATGCGCTCCAGCACATCGACGGCATCGTGCTGGACGATGCGCACATTGGGCAGGCCGCGCTCTTCGATGCGCTGCAGCAGCGCGCCGACGCCGGGCGGGTGCACCTCGATGCCGAGGAAATCGGTGTCCGGCCGCGCCGCGGCGATCTGCGCGGTGGCGTCGCCCATGCCGAAGCCGATCTCGACCACCAGCGGCGCCTGCCTCCCGAACGCGGCAGCGAAGTCGGTGACGCCATCGCGGTACGGCAGCACGAAGCGCGGCGCCAGCTCGGCCAGCGCGCGCTGCTGCCCGGTGCCCATGCGCCCGGCGCGCACGACGAAGCTGCGGATGGCGCGGCGCGGCGGCGGATCGGCGGGCGGGGAATTCATGGAGCGCGAGACGGCGGCAGCGGGCGAGGGCGCGGATTGTGCCCGATGGCTGCCGCTAGAATCCCGCCCCGACGCGGGTGTAGCTCAATGGCAGAGCTGAAGCTTCCCAAGCTTAAGACGAGGGTTCGATTCCCTTCACCCGCTCCACCGCTACAGCTTGGGCGTTCCGGCCTGGGCCTGGCGTTTGCGCACGGCCTCGGCCTCCAGCCCCTTGACCCATTGTGTCGACCGGCGCGCCGCGGCGACCATGCCGCCCTGGTCGACCAGCCAGGCTTCGAAATTCCTGACCGGCTCGCCCGACCACTGGTAGCGCAGCACGGTGCCGCAACGCGCCGCGTCGACCGAGGCGCCCATCGACAAGGCCAGGCCGGGGTGCCGCTGCCGGGCCTGCTGCTCCAGCACCTTCACCGCGGTCGGCGGGAACAGCGAGCCGACGCCCGGGTCGGGCACCAACTGGCCGGAGCCGTGCTTGAGCACCGTGCAGGTCGGTTTGCCCGCTTCGTTCCACTGCACGATGTCGGCGCCCGTGCGCGGCAGCGAGCGCACGCCGGCCGGGCCGTGCTTGGCGATCAGGGCGGAGGCGAACTGCTCGCCGGTCGGCGGGTTGTCGTTCGACGAGCGGCGCGTGACGGCCAGCACACGAGGCTCCGCCGGCGGGCCGCTGAAGTGCACCGTGAACATCGAGCCGGCGACGCTCGTTCCCACGCTGTCGAGGAACTCCGGCGTCTGCAACGAATTGACGCCGTCGAAGTACGGGTAGCTCGCCATGTTGCGCTTGACCTGCGCGCCGGCATCGAAGGCCTTGAGGGCCTTGACCACCTCCGCCTCGGTCATGCCGATGCGGATGCCGGCGATGTCCATCGGCGCGGTCTGTGCCAGCGCCGGCGCGGCGCCGCCGAGCGCCGCGGCGGCGAGGACCGAACAAGCGAACGCGACCCTTTTCTTCATCGGCAAGACTCCTGTGGCTGGGTGGATTTCCTCGACCCATGCTAGGGTTGCCCGGATCGGCTTTCGTCCCCTGGACAGGGGAGAAACACGGACGAATGAAAGGGGCGTCGCATGGCCATGCCGTCACGGGAACCCGATGAGTCCCGCGTCTGCGGATTGATCGCCCATCTCTACGATGCGGCGCTGGATCCGGCCCTGTGGCGCGGCACGGCCTCGCGCATCGCCGAGGCCTTCGGCTCGACCAGCGCGGTGCTGAAGCTGCACGACGGCGGCGCGCGGGTGAACCTGCTGGAGTGCACCGGCAACCTGGTCGTGTCCGAACGCGAGCAGGCCTGGGCCGAGCACTGGCACCGCCACGATCTGTGGGTGGAGCGCTCGGTGGCCTACGGCATGTCGCGCATCGTGTCCGACGAGGATCTGGTGACGCGCGCGGAGCAGCAGCGCAGCGGCTTCTATCGGGAATGGCTGCGCCGTCTCGACATCCACCACATGCTGGGCGCGGTGTTCCCCGCGGCGGACGGCGCGATCGGCGTGCTCGGCATCCATCGCCCGCGCGGCGCGGGCGCCTATGCGGCGCCGGAGCGCCGGCAGGCCGAACTCGTGCTGCCGCATCTGCAGCGCGCGCTGCGGCTCGGGCAGCGCCTGGCGGCGGCATCCGGTCACCATGCAGCGGCCGTGCAGGCGCTGGACCGGCTAGACACCGGCGTGCTCGTGGTGGACGAAGCCTGCCGCGTGATCCACGCCAGCGCGATGGCCGAACACCTGCTGCGCGACAACGCGGAACTGGCCATCGCCGGCGGGCGCCTCTGGCTGCGTCCGCCCGCGCTCCATGAGCGGCTGGTGGCGCTGCTGCGCGCCGCGCTGGACACGGCGCGCGGCAAGCCCGCCAAGGCCGGCGCGGCGCTGTCCATTCCCCGCCTTCGGCGCATGCCGCTCGCGCTCGAGGCGGCGCCCTTGCGCCCCGCGCCGAGCGCCTTCGCGGAGCAGCGACCCTGCGCGCTGGTGTTCATCCGCGATCCGCAGGCGCCGATCGCCGCGGCGCGCCTGCGCGAGCTGTTCGGCCTGACGCGCACCGAAGCCGCCGTGGCCGCCGCCCTCGCGCAGGGGCGTTCGCCGGAGGACATCGCCCTGGGCATGGGCATCGGCCCGGCGACCGTGCGTTCCCACCTCAAGCGCATCCTCGCCAAGACCGGAACGCACCGGCAGGCGCAGGCGGTGGCCTTGCTGGCGCGCAGCGTCGCGACGGGGCCGCCGCTTGCCGGGGCCGGGGGCGCTTGAAGCCCCGGCTGTGGCCGAGGTGCTGATGCTGGCCGGCGGCCCCGGCCCGGTGCGGCACTATCCGGCTCTCCAGGTGCAGCCCGACGCCACCCTCGCGGCGCTCGACGCGGCGCATCCCGAGGGAGCCGACTGCCCGTTCGTGACCACCGTGCGTTCGCCGCGTCGCCCTCGGCCGTCGTGGCGGCCAACGGCGAGCGCGGCACGGAGGTGGTTGCGATGCAGCTCGAGTACCCCGCAAGCGTTGCGCGACCGACAGCGTTTGAGTGAGAATTGATATTCATTCTCATTCTCTACCATCATCAACCCGACCCCTCCCACCGTCGAGAACCTCTACTGCGACCACCACGACTGGCTGCAGGGATGGTTGCGCCGCCGCCTGGGCAACGCGGCCGACGCCGCGGACCTGGCGCACGACACCTTCTTCCGGCTGCTCACCCGCTCATCGATCCCCGGCTTCGGCAGCTTCGTCGAGGCGCGTGCCTACCTGCGCACCATCGGCGGCGGCCTGTGCGTGGATCTGTGGCGCCGCCGTGAAGTCGAGCAGGCCTGGAGTGAAGCGCTGGCGGCGCTGCCCGAACCCGCCGCGCCGTCGCCGGAGCACCAGGCCATCGTCATCGAGACGCTGCTGGAGATCGGCCGCATGCTCGGCCGGCTGTCGCAGAAGGCGGCGCGCGCCTTCGTGATGGCGCAGGTCGACGGCGTGCCCTACCGCGACATCGCCGCCGAGCTGGCCGTCTCCGAGCGCATGGTCAAGAAGTACATCGCGCAGGCCATGCTGCAGTGCGCCCTGATCGAAGCGGGCCTGGACAACTGAGCATGTTCTCCGCCAAGCCCAGCGTCGAAAGCCTGGAGCAGGCGGCGCAGTGGTACGCGACCCTGCGCGACGAACGCGCCGGCGAGCAGGACCGGCAGGCCTGGCGCTCCTGGCTCGCGCTGTCGCCCGAGAACGCCGACGCCTGGCGGTACATCGAAGCCGTCAGCCGCAAGTTCGATCCCTTGCGCGGCCACGGCCCGGGCGGTGCGGCTGCCGCGGTCAGCGCGGTGGAGGCCGCGCGGCCGGGCGGCGGCAGCCGGCGCCGCAGCATCGTCAACGGCCTGGCCGGCGCGCTCGGGCTGGGCCTCGCGGGCTGGCTGGGCTGGCGCCAGACGCCGCTGCCGGAACGGGTGGCCTCGTTGCGTGCCGACCATCGCACCGGCACCGGGCAGCGGCGCGAGCTGGTGCTGGCCGACGGCTCGCGCGTCTGGCTCAATACCGGCACCGCGCTGAACGTGAGCTACCACGCCGACGCGCGCCGGCTCAGCCTGCTGGCTGGCGAGATCCTCGTCGACACCGCGGCCGATGTGCAGCGGCGCCCGTTCTTCGTGGAGACCGGCTTCGGCCGGTTGCAGGCCCTGGGCACGCGCTTCACCGTGCGCCTGACCGAGCATCAGACCCGGCTCGACGTGTTCGACGGCGCGGTCGAGATCCGCACCCGCGCCGGCCGCAGCGGCCATGTGCCGGCCGGCCGCGCGGCGCACTTCGATGCCGACGGCATCGCGCCCCTGACGGCCAGCGACAGGCTCCGCGAAGCCTGGAGCAAGGGCCGCATCCCGGCCGACGACATGCCGCTGGGCGCCTTGCTGGAAGAACTGGGCCGCTACCGCCCCGGCCACATCAGCGTGGCGCCCGAGGTGGCCGGCCTCAAGGTGATGGGTGTCTACCCCGCCGACGACAGCGACCGCGCGCTGGCCATGCTGGAGCAGAGCCTGCCGATCCGCGTGCGCCGCACGCTGCCGTGGTGGGTCACCGTCGAAGCCCGCTGACGCGCGGGGCAAGAAGTTTTTCGCCGATCAGGTTCCCTTTTTTCGATCTCGTCCGGTTCGAGGATGAGAGGCGATCAGATCGGCGGCTGCCCCGGTGCTCACCGGCCGGCAGCGCAACGTCGGTTCGTCCGATGGTCGCCTCAAAACTCAAAAACTCCGAGGGCCACCATCCATGTCTCGCCATGTCCGCTCCTTTCCGAACGTCGCGCTGCGCCCGGCCGTGCTGGCCGTGCAGCTGGCCGTGTCGGGCAGCCTGCTCGCCGCCGCGCTCTGGGCGCCGCAGGCGCACGCGCAAGCCGCTGCGGGGCAGGCTCGGCGCTACGACATTCCCGCCGGCTCACTCACGGCAGCCCTGAACCGCTTTGCGGAAGAAGCCGGTGTGTTCCTCTCTGCGCCCAATGAACTGGCCCAGGGCAAGAGCAGCGCGGGCTTGTCGGGCAGCTTCACGGTGGAGCAGGGCTTCGCCGAGCTGCTGCGCGGACAGGGGCTGGAAGCGGTGCAGCAGGCGGGCGGCACGTATGTGTTGCGCGCGCTGGCTTCTTCCGCGGTGGTGCCGGCCGCCGCGCCGCCGGCGAATCCCGTGGGCGAGAGCACCTTGCCGGCCGTGCGGGTCCGGGCCACCGCCGAGCGCTCGCCGAACGAGTTGCCGGCGGCGTATGCGGGCGGCAAGGTCGCGCGCGGCGGGGGCATCGGCATGCTCGGCAACAAGGACGTGATGGACACGCCGTTCGCGCAGACCAGCTACACGGCGCAACTGATCGAGGACACCCAGGCGCGCACCATCGCCGACGTGCTGAAGAACGACGCCTCGGTGGTCATCACCGCGCCCAGCAACAGCGGCTGGGAGGCCGCGCAGTCGCGCGGCTTCTCGATCGGCGACAGCAGCGATTCGACCTCGTTCAACGGGCTCTACGGCATCCTGCCCTACTACACCATCGACGTGAGCATGGCCGAGCGGGTGGAGGTCTTCAAGGGGCCGAGCGCACTGCTCAACGGCATGCCCATGTCGAACTCCACGGGCGGCTCGCTCAACATCGTCAGCAAGCGCGCGCAGGACGAGCCCGGCGCGCAGATCGTGCTGGGCTACGCCTCGGAATCGCAGGGCACGGCCACCGTCAACGCCGGCCGCCGCTTCGGCGAGAGCAAGCAGCTGGGCGTCCATTTCAACGGCAGCTACCGCGACGGCGAGGGCGCCATCAGCCCGAGCAAAGACAAGTTCACCTCCGCGATGCTCGGGCTCGACCTGCGGCTGAACGACCGCGCCCGGCTCTCGGCGGACGTCGGCTATCAGAAGCGCGAACTGGCCGGGCCCAACCGCCCCTTGTTCCTGGCCGCGGGTGTCGATGCGCCCGACGCCGTTCCCACCAACAAGAAGAGCTACCTTCCCTCGTGGCTGGAGTGGAACGACGAAACCACCTTCGGCATGCTGCGCGGCGAGTTCGACATCGCCGACAACCTGTCGGCCTACGTGGCTTACGGCGCGGCGCGCTTCCAGGGGCTCGACATCTTCATGAACCCCGTGCTGCAGAACGCGGCGGGTGATTTCAACGCGACGCCGAGCGGCGACGGCAAGGGCTGGGGCTACGACACGCGCTCCGGCGTGGCGGGGTTGCGCTTCCTGTTCGGCACCGGCCCCGTGCAGCACACGGTCAACCTCAACTACAGCGACATCCACCGCGACAACCTCAATGCCGTTGCGCAAGGCAACGCCACGGCCATCACCTCCAACATCTACGCCCCGGCCGATCTCGTGCGGCCCACGTGGACCTCGGGCCCGCAATACAAGAGCGGCGAGTCGGACCGTTCGAGCCTCGGCATTTCCGACACGCTGTCGATGCTGGACGACAACCTGCAGTTCACCGTAGGCGCGCGCAACCAGAAGGTTGCCAGCCGCTCCTTCACCGCCGCGGGCGCGCTCAATGGCGTGCCGTATTCGAGCAAGGTGTGGAGCCCGGCCTTCACGGTGCTCTACAAGCCGTCGGACAGGGTGTCGGTGTACGCCAACTACATCGAGGGCCTGCAGCCCGGCCGAGTGGTGGGCAACACCTACAACAACGAGGGCGAGGTCTTCCCGCCCTACAAATCCAGGCAATACGAGGCGGGTGCGAAGTTCGACTTCAGCGAGCGCCTGCTGGCCAGCCTCAGCGCCTACCAGATCAAGCAGCCGAACACGCTGACCCTTCCCACGCAGCCCAAGCCGACACTGGTGCTCGATGGCGAGCAGCGCAACCGCGGCGTCGACTTCAGCGTCGCCGGCGAGCCGGTCAAGGGCACGCGCATCACCGGCGGCGCGTCGTACCTCGACGCCCGGCTGACGAAAACGCAGGGCGGCCTGACCGACGGCAGGCAGGCCATCTCCGCGTCGAAATGGAAGTTCGTGCTGGCGGGCGACTGGGATGCCGGCTTCCTGCCCGGCCTGGCGCTGAGCGCCCGCGTGCGCTGGGTCGACAAGGCCTACATCGACGCCACGAACACCTTCGACGTGGCGGCCTACACGCTGTGGGACGCCGGGCTGCGCTACCGCTTCCAGCCGCCGTTCGGTCGCGCCGTGGTCGCGCGGCTGAACGTGGACAACCTGCTCGACAAGAACTTCTGGATGGCCTACGGCAACGGCGGCGTCATCCAGCCCACGCCGCGCACGGTCAAGTTGTCGGTGACCTTCGACTTCTGACGACGCTGCACGGCCCGGCCGGCAAGCGCGCACAGCGACATGAAGGACCACTTTCGCCAGAGCATGGCATGGCTGCACACCTGGGCCGGGCTGGTCGCGGCCTGGGTGCTGTTCTTCATCTTCGTCACCGGCTCAGCGGGCTACTTCAACACCGAGATCGACCGCTGGATGCGGCCGGAGCTGCCGCTGGCGCAGCCGACGACGCTGTCCCCCGCCGACGCGGTGGCGCTGGCGCAGCGCTACCTGCAGTCCGTGGCCGGCGGCGCGCAGGAGTTCAGCATCAACCTGCCGGTCGATCGCGGCAATACGCGGTTGAACGTGTGGTGGCGCGCGCAGCCGGCCGCCGGCCAGCGCTTCGGCCAGCTCACGCGGCAGACGCTGGACGACGCCGGGGCGCCCGTGGCCGCGCCGAAGGTGCGCGCCACCGGCGGCGGCAATCAGCTCTACCGCATGCACTACCGGCTGCGCTACATGAGCCTCGACGCCGCCCGCTACGCGGTGGGCGTGTGCACGATGCTGATGCTGCTGGCGCTGGTCAGCGGCGTCATCGTGCACAAGAAGATCTTCGCCGACTTCTTCACCTTCCGCCCGGGCAAGGGCCAGCGCAGCTGGCTGGACGCGCACAACGTGGTCAGCGTGCTCGCGCTGCCGTTCTTCGTGATGATCACCTACAGCGGCCTGGTGTTCTTCCTGTTCGATTACGTGCCGGCCGGCCTGCAGGCGGGCATGGAGGGTCGGCGCGATGCGTTCTTCGAACAGATCTCGCCGCGCCAGGGGCCGGCCGCGCCCGGCGGCGTGGCGGCGCCGCTGGCGCCCTTGGAGCGCATGGTGCGGCAGGCCGAAGCCGCCTGGGGCGCGGGCGAGGTCGGCCGCATCACCGTCGCGCAGCCGGGCGATGCGCTGGCCTGGGTGACGGTGCATCGCCGCCCGGGGCGCAGCGTCACCGGCGCCGGCAACGACCGGCTGCATTTCGATGGCGTCAGCGGCCGGCCGCTGCCGGCGCCGGCCGTGCGCGACAGCGGCAGCCGCAGCACGCGCGACGTGCTGCTCGCGCTGCACGAAGGCCGCTTTGCCGGCGTCGGCCTGCGCTGGCTGTACTTCGCTTCGAGCCTGCTGGGCTGCGCGATGATCGCCACGGGTCTGGTGCTGTGGACCGTCAAGCGCCGGCGCGACCAGGAGAAGCGCCTGAAGGCCGGGCAGTCGGTAGCCTTCGGCTTCCGGCTGGTGGAGGTGCTGAACATCGGCACGATCGCCGGCCTGTGCACCGCGGTGGCGGCGTTCTTCTGGGCCAACCGGCTGCTGCCGGCGGGACTCGACAGGCGCGCGGACTGGGAATTCCACTGCCTGTTCATCATCTGGGGACTCGCGCTGCTGCATGCCGCGCTGCGCCTGCGCTTCGCGCCTTCGCGGCGCGTGTGGCGCGAGCAGCTCTGGCTGGCCTGCGCGGCCTTCGGCCTGCTGCCGCTGCTCAATGCCCTCACCACCGATCGGCACCTGGGCGTGACGCTGCCGGCCGGCGACTGGGTGCTGGCCGGTTTCGACCTGACGATGCTGGCGCTGGGCGCGGTCTTCGCGCTGATGGCATCGAAGCTGCGGCGCACGCAGGCCGCGCCGCGGCCCGCATCGCAGGGCCGCGATGCGCTGCCGGCCGAGGCCGCCGCGCTGCCGGCCGGGGGTACCCGCTGATGCGCCGGCGTGCGATGCCCTCTGCCCGCCGGCGCTGGACGGTGGCCAGCCGCGTGCTCGCCGCGGCGATCGGCGGTTATGCGCTGACCTCGCTGCTCACCGCCGACCTCGCCTTGCTGCTGCCGCGCGTTGCCGGCACGTTGCCGGCCGAGGGTGTGCTCGCCGCCACGCTGTGGAGCTTCGCGCTGTACACCGCCGTCGTGCTGTGGGTGTTCGCCACGCGCAGCGCCACCCGCGCCTGGACGGGGCTGGGCGTCGCCGGCGCGGTGGCTGGCCTGGCCTTCGCCGCGCTGAAGGGCTGGCCGTGAACACCGTGCCGATCGCCTTGGTCGCCCTGGCGCTGAGCTACGCCGGCATGGTCGCGCTGAGCCTGGCGATGGATCGGCATCACGGGCAGGTTCTTGCGGGCCGCGCGCTGCCGGGCCGGTTGCGCATCGCATGGCGCGTCGCGGGCGCGCTGTTGCTGGCCTGCGCCTTGTGGGCCTGCATGGCCGCATGGGGGGCCGGCATCGGCGCCGTGGCGTGGACGGGCCTGCTGAACGCGGCCGCGCTGGTGCTGGCCTGTCTGTTGTCGTACCTGCCGCGCTGGGTATTGCGTGCCGCCGTGGGCCTGGCGGCGCTTGCCTTCTTCTTTCCGAACTGAACCGACCATGAAAGAGCATTTCCGACAGAGCATGGCCTGGCTGCACACCTGGGCCGGTCTGGTCGTGGGGTGGCTGCTGTTCTTCGTCTTCGTGATGGGAACGGGCGCCTACTTCAAGGACGAGATCACGCGCTGGATGGAGCCCGAGCGGCCCTTGCGCGCGTTCGGCGCCGCGTATCCGCCCGATGCCGCGATGGCCGAACTGGCGCTCGACCACCTCGTTCGGCAGCCGGGCCGCAGCGAGCAGTGGGTGGTCCGGCTGCCCAACGACGGCCAGCGCGCCGGCAACAACGATCGGCGCGGCGACACCAGGGGGCTGATGGTGGCCAGCGACGTGCTGGGCGAGGTCGAACTCGATCCGCGCACCGGCGTCGAGGTTGCACCGGTACAGGTGCGCGACACCGAAGGCGGCGACGTCTTCAGGAGCATGCACTATCAGCTGCACTACATCGACGCGAGCCTCGGCGAATACATCGCCGGCGCCTGCGCGATGCTGATGCTGCTGGCCTGCGTGACCGGCGTGATCGTGCACAAGAAGATCTTCGCCGACTTCTTCACCTTCCGCCCCGGCAAGGGCCAGCGCTCGTGGCTGGATGCGCACAACGTCATCAGCGTGATGGCGCTGCCGTTTTTCCTGATGATCAGCTACAGCGGGCTGATGCTGCTGCCCAGCGTCTACATGCCGCTGCCGGAGATGGCGGTGTACGGCACGCAGCGCGCGGACCACCTGCGCTTCAACGCGCAGCTGCTCCAGCGCCGCGAACACGAGCCGGTGTCGCGCCCCACGGTGCCGATGACGCGCGTGCTCGATCAGGCCGATCGTGTGCTGGGTCCCGGGGGAGGGCGCAGCATCGTGGTGTCTCGCGTGCAGGGCGAGCCCCTGTCGATCACGGTCGCGCGCGACTGGGGCACCGAGCTGCCGATCACCAACAACGCGCAGACCAAGCTGCGCTTCGATGCCGGCACCGGCGAGCGCCTGCCGGTCGACGTCGACGGGCCGGGCCTGCAGGGCACGCGCTGGATGGCCGCACTGCACTTCGGCTGGTTCGCCAACGCCGGCCTGCGCTGGCTGTACGTCGTCTGCGGCCTGCTGGGCTGCGCGATGATCGCCACCGGGCTGGTGCTGTGGACCGTCAAGCGCCGCACGAAGCACGACGGCGCCTTCGCCGGCCTGCGGTTGGTGGAGGTGCTGAACGTCGGCACGCTGGCCGGCCTGCCGCTCGGCGTGGCCGCATTTTTCTGGGCCAACCGGCTGCTGCCCGTCGAGATGGCCGCTCGCGCCGAGTGGGAGCAGCACCTGCTGTTCCTCGGCTGGGGCTGGGCCTGGATCTACGCGCTGCTGCGGCCGCTGAAGGCCGCCTGGCTGGAACTGCTGGCGCTGGCCGCCGCCGCGTATGCGCTGCTGCCGCTGGTCAACGCGCTGACCACCGAGCGCCACCTGGGCGTGACGCTGCCGGCCGGCGACTGGGTGCTGGCCGGCTTCGACCTGACGATGCTCGGCCTGGGCGCGGCCTTCGCGCTCACGGCCGTGAAGCTGTACCGCCAGTGGGTGACGCCGCATGCGTCGCCGCTGCGCCGGCACAGCGCTGTCGTGACGCCGGAGGTGACGCCATGAGCATGTCTCTTCGCTACCGGCTCGCGGTGACCTCGCGCGTGCTGGCCGCCGCGGTGGGCGGCTACGCGCTGACGGCGGCCATCGGCACGCTGCTGTCTCTGCTGATCCCGATGGAGCGCGCGCAGGCGGTCGAGACGGGCACGTTCCTGAGCTTCGCCGTCTACGCGGCGATCCTGTGCTGGGTCTTCCACGTGCGCAGCGCAACACGCGCCTGGGCCTGGCTCGTGGCCTGGACGCTGGCGGTGTCGGCGCTGTGCGGGTGGCTGCTGCGCCACGGGGGTGCCGCATGATCCCGCTGCTGTCTTTCTGGTGGTACGCGCTGGTGCTGCTGCTGGGCCTGGCCGGCTTCGCGCTGCTGGCGCTGGCCAGCGAACGCGAGGGCGCGCTGCTGCTGGGCCGCGTGCCCGGCGCCCGCGAGCGCAGGCGCTACCGGCTGCTCGGCTGGCCGCTGCTGGCAGCGGGCCTGTGGCTGGGCATCGAGCGCTGGGGCGGCGAGTACGGCCCGGTGCTGTGGCTGGGCGTGCTGGCCGTCGCCGGCGTGGCGCTGGTGTTCGCGATGCCGTGGCGGCCCTGGGGCCCGAAGCGGGCCGCGCGCCGCCGGGCCGTGCCTGCGCAGCCCGCCGCGCAGGCAGCGCCGTCGCGCGGGCGGCGTGCCGCCCAGGCGCTCGGGCTCGCCGCGTTGATCGGCCTGCCGCTGGCGGTGGGCCGCGCGCTGCACGAGGCGCCGCTGCACCCGCTGCTGCGCGCCGACGCGCTGCACGCGCAGGTCGGCCCCTGGCCGTTCACGCTGGCCGAAGAAGAGGTGGCGCCGCCCGAGACGTCGCCGAGCGGCGTGCCGGTCAAGGCCTTCGTGCTGCGCTTCTGCCCGACCTGCGACGCCCACATCCGCACCGCCTACCTGAAGTGGCGCGAGCCCCACCCGCCGCATTCGCTCGGCAACCCCTTTCGCGGCCAGCACTGGGAGCGCCTGTCGGCCGTGCAGTTGCAGCCCGGCCTCGTGCCGCGCGACCGGCTCTGGCTCACCGTGGTCGGCAAGGACGGCAGCACCCACCAGCTCGCGCTCGACGTGGCGCGCATCGCGCCGGCGACGGCGCGCTTCATCGAGGAGTCTTCGCGATGACGGCAACGAAGGCGACGCGGGGGCTGGCCCTCGCGCTGGCGGCGCTGTGCGCCTCGGCCGCCGTGCGGGCGCACAGCGCGGCCAACGAGCTGATCGTGGTCTGCACCTGCTGGAACGAGCCCGGGCGCGAGCTGGCATGCCAGGGCGGCTACTCGCTGTTCAAGGACGATGTGCCGCGCGACGCGCGCTTCGAGGTGCGCGACTACGCCGGCAGGCTGCTGGCCTCGGCGCCGGCCGACGGCCGCGGCCGGGTGCGCTTCAAGCGCCCCGAGGGCGAGTTCTACGTGCTCTTCGCCGGCCCGAGCGGCTACACCGCCGAGGTGGACTGGCGCGACATCGACGCCACGCGGCCCGCGCGGCGATGAGCGGCGCTCGATCGGGATCCTGGCCCTACGCCGCGCTGGCACTGGCCGCGCTGGGTGCGGCGCTGTGGTGGGGCTTCTTCCGCGTCGTCGAGCGCGTGCAGACCGAGCCCGTGCGCCGCGGCAGCATAGAGAACGCCGTCACCGCGCTGGGCGTGCTGCAGCCGCAGCGCTATGTCGACGTGGGCGCGCAGGTTTCGGGCCAGATCCGGCGCATCGCGGTGAAGCCCGGCGACAAGGTGGCCCAGGGCGAGCTGCTGCTGGAGATCGACCCCTCGCTGCAGCAGGCCAAGGTGCAGACCGACCGCGCCACGCTGGCCAGCCTGCGCGCGCAGCTCGCCGAGCAGGAGGCCCAGCGCGACCTCGCGCGCCAGCAGGCCGAGCGCCAGCAGCAGATGGCCGCCGAGGGTTCCACGCGGCTGGAAGACGTGCAGACCGCGCAGGCCGGCCTGCGCGTCGCCCAGGCGCGCATCGACAGCCTGAAGGCGCAGATCGAAGGCGCGCAGTCCACGCTGGCCGGCAACGAGGCGCTGCTCGGCTACACGCGCATCTACGCGCCGATCGCCGGCACGGTGGTGACGCTCGATGCGCGCGAGGGCCAGACGCTGAACGCGACCTACCAGACGCCCAACGTGATGCGCATCGCCGACCTGTCGCGCATGACGGTGTGGACGGAGGTCTCCGAGGCCGACGTCGGCCGCGTGCGCACCGGCATGCCGGTGTACTTCACCACGCTGGGCCTGCGCGATGCGGCCGGCCAGGCGCGCCGCTGGCAGGGCACGCTGCGCCAGGTGCTGCCCGCGCCGCCGAGCGGCCCCGGCGCCGTGCCGGCCGGCGGCGCGAATGCAGGCTCCAGCGGCAAGGTCGTGCTCTACACCGCGCTGTTCGACGTGGACAACGCCGACGGCGCGCTGATGCCGCAGATGAGCGCGCAGGTGTTCTTCGTCGCCGCGGCGGCGCGCGACGTGCTGGTGGCGCCGCTGGCCGCGCTCGAGCCCGCCGGCGGCGAGGCGGGCCGCTTCACGGCCAGGGTGCTGGCCGGCGACGAGGTGCAGTCGCGCGAGGTGCGCATCGGCGTGCGCGACCGGCTGCTCGGCGAGGTGCTGCAGGGGCTGGAGGAGGGCGATCGGCTCGTCACCGGCATCCAGCGCGAGCAGGCGTCGCGGAGGCTGCGGTGGTAGCGGCGAACGAGCCCGACATCCCGCCCTTGATCGAACTGCACGGCCTGCGCAAGTCCTACGGCGGGCAGGGCGGCGAGCCGAGCGTGGAGGTGCTGCACGGAATCGACCTGGCGATCCATGCCGGCGAGTTCGTCGCCATCGTCGGCGCCTCGGGCTCGGGCAAGTCGACGCTGATGCACATCCTCGGCTGCCTGGACCGGGCCAGCGCGGGCACGTACCGCTTCGCCGGACAGGACATCTCGGCGTTCGGCGCCGACGAGCTGGCCTGGCTGCGCCGCGAGGCCTTCGGCTTCGTGTTCCAGGGCTACCACCTGATCCGCACGCTGGACGCGAGCCACAACGTGCAGGTGCCGGCCGTCTATGCGGGCACGCCTGCCGAGTCGCGCCGCGAGCGCGCCCAGGCCTTGCTGGAACGGCTGGGCCTGGGCGATCGCGCCGGCCACCGACCCGGCCAGCTCTCGGGCGGGCAGCAGCAGCGCGTGTCGATCGCACGCGCGCTGATGAACGGCGGCCACGTGATCCTCGCCGACGAGCCCACCGGCGCGCTCGACAGCCGCAGCGGCACCGAGGTGATGGCGCTGCTGCGCGAGCTGGCGGACGCGGGCCACACCATCATCGTGATCACCCACGATGCGCAGGTGGCGGCGCAGGCGCGGCGCGTCGTGCGCATCAGCGACGGGCGCATCGTCGAAGACCGGGCCGGCGAACCGGCGGCGGGCGTGGCCGCGCCTTCGCTCGATGCGCGGCACTTCATGGCGCGCATGGCGCGCGGCGTGGCGCACAGCGCCTCGTGGTGGGTCGACGCGCGCGAGGCGCTGGGCAGTGCGTGGCGCACGCTGTGGGTGAGCCGCTTCCGCACCATGCTGACGCTGCTGGGCATCGTGATCGGCGTGGCCTCGGTGATCGTGCTGATGGCCGTCGGCCAGGGCACCAGCGAGCAGACGCTGCAGAAGATGGCCGCCTTCGGCGACACGCACCGCATGTCGATCCGCCCCGACACCTACGGCACGCGCGGCCTGCGCGGCGTGCTGACCGAAGCCGACGTGCGGCTGGTGGCCGAACTGCCCAACGTGGACATCGCGATGCCCTTCCTGACCGGCGGCGCGATGCTGCGCGCCAACGGCACCGACTCGTCCACCGCGCTGTGGTCCATGGGCCACCAGGGCACGCGGCTCTTCAACTGGCAGCTCGCGCGCGGCGTGTTCTTCTCCGCCGAGGACGAAGCGAACATCGCCACGGTGGCGGTGCTGGGCAGCGCGGCCAGCGAGCGCTTTTTCGCGGGGCGCAGCCCGGTGGGCGACTACGTGCTGCTCGACAGCGTGCCGTTTCGCGTGATCGGCGAGCTGGCGCAAACCGGCGAGCCCGAGGGCGACAACCTGGTGGCCATTCCGTTCTCGACGGCCAGCCGCCGCGTGCTGGGCACGCGCCATCCCGGGCTGATCCAGGTGAAGGTGCACGAGCCGGAGCGCATCGGCCGCACGGTGGCCGAGGTGACGGCGGCGCTGACCGAAGCGCACGGGCTGAAGGATTTCGCCATCGCCAACAACCCGGCGCGCGTGCGGCAGCACAACGAGGCGACGCGCCAGCAAAGCCTGCTGCTCGCGCTGATCGCCGGCATCTCGCTGGTGGTGGGCGGCATCGGCATCATGAACATCATGCTGATGGCGGTGAAGGAGCGCACCCGCGAGATCGGCATCCGCATGGCCACCGGCGCGCGCCAGCGCGACATCCAGCGCCAGTTCCTCACCGAGGCGGTGCTGGTGTCGCTGGTCGGCGGCGTGGCGGGCGTGGCGATCGGCCTGGCCATCGGCGTGGCGCTGATCTACGCGGCCGTGCCGGTGATCTTCTCGATCCGCGCGATGGGGCTGGCCTTCGGCTGCGCGGTGGCCACCGGCCTGGTCTTCGGCCTCATGCCTGCGCGGCAGGCCTCGCGGCTCGATCCGGTCGTGGCGCTGGCGGGGGAGTGAGGGAGATGCCCAGGCGTGTGGCGATGCTCTCGATGCTGGCCGCGCTGCTGACGGCGGCGTGCGCGAGCCCGGCGCCGACGATGCCGGCGCCGCCTGCGGCTTCGGCGGACATCGCTCGCGATGATTGGCAGGCCTTCGGCAGCGAGGAACTGAGCGCGCTGGTGCAGGCCGCGCTCGCGCAGAACCAGGACGTGGCCGCCGCCGTGGCGCGCGTTCATCGCGCCGAAGCCTCGGCGCGCATGGCCGGCGCGGAGCTGCTGCCGGGGCTGAACGCCAGCGTGAATGCCGGCCACGAAGCCCGCCTCGGTGGCCACGCCGCCGTGGATGGCAACGGCTTCGGCGCCCGTCTCTTTGCCAGCTACGAAGTCGATCTGTGGGGCCGGCTGCGGGCCGGCCGCGACGCAACGCGCGCCGCGCTGCAGGCGAGCGAGTTCGAGCGCGACGCGGTGCGGCTCACGGTGGCCTCGGGCGTCGCCGGCGCCTGGCTGCAGGCCGTGGCTTGCGTGGAACGCCAGGGCCTCGCGCAGCGCAATCTGGAGACGGCCGAGCGCCTGCTGGCGTTGGTGGAATCGCGCGCACGCGCCGGTGCCGCCAACCCGTTGGAGCTGACCCAGCAGCGGGGGCTGGTGGCGAGCCAGCGGCAGGCGCTGGCCGCGCTGCGCCAGCAGGCCGAGGCGGCACGCACCGCGCTGGCGCTGCTGCTGGGGCGGGCCGAAGGCGTTTCCGTGGCCACCACGTCGCTGGACGGCCTGCGCCTGCCTTCGGTGCAGGCCGGCGTGCCGCCGGCATCGCTGAGCCGCCGTCCCGACATCGCCAGCGCCGAGGCCCGCCTCGCCGCGGCCGATGCCGACGTGGCCGCCGCGCGCGCGGCCATGCTGCCCGGCCTGTCGCTGAGCGCGGCCATCGGCACGGGGGGCGACCGGCTGCGCCGCGTGCTCGACAACCCGGTGTATTCGCTCGCCGCCGCGCTGGCGGCGCCGATCTTCGACGGCGGCCGCCTGGCGGCCGGCCGCGACCTGGCGCTCGCGCAGCGCGAGGAATTGCTGGCGTCCTACCGGCAGGCCATCGTCGCCGCCTTCGCCGACGTGGAAGTGGCGTTCAACGCCATCGCCCGCCTTGACGAACAGGCCGCGGCGCAGGCCGAAGCGCTGGCTCAGGCCCGGCGTGCGCTGACCCTGGCCGAGAGCCGCTACCGCGCCGGCGCCGAAACGCTGCTGGTGCTGCTCGACGCGCAGCGCACGGTGACCGTGGCGCAAGACCTGAGCGTGCAGATCAGGCTGGCGCGCCTGCAGGCGGGCGTGTCGCTGTACCGCGCGCTGGGTGGGCCTATGTAGACTAGACTTGGTCTGAGCGTGCCAGCGGAGGTCGAACATGGAAACCATCAACATCTACGACGCCAAGACCCGGCTGTCCCAACTGGTGGACAAGGCCGCCGCGGGCGAAGACGTGGTGGTCAGCCGCAACGGCAAGCCGCTGGTGCGCATCACGCGGCTGGAAGCGCCGCGCCGCCGCATCCGCTTCGGCGTGCTCAAAGGCAGGCTGACCATCCCCGCCGATTTCGACGCGTCCCTGCCCGAAGACGTCTTGAAGAGCTTCGAAGGGCGCTGATGCGGCTGCTGCTGGACACGCACGTCTTCCTGTGGGCCGTGGCCGGCTCGGCTTCGCTGAAGCCGGCGGCGCGGCGGCTCATCGAGGAAGCCGAGGAGGTCTACGTGTCGGCCGCGTCGATCTGGGAGATCGCCATCAAGGCGCGCCTGGGCAAGCTGAAGGCGGACCCCACCGAACTGGCCGCGGCCATCGCTCCGAGCGGCTTCCTGGAGCTTCCCGTCAGCGCGGCGCACGCGGCGCGCGTGGCTTCGCTCGAACGCCACCACGACGATCCGTTCGACCGGCTGCTGATCGCCCAGGCGCTGACCGAGCCGCTGCGGCTGATGACCGTCGACAAGGCGCTGGCGCCGTACAGCGACCTCGTTCTTCTCGCCTGAACCACCGAAGGAGCCCGCGCCATGAGCCTCGAATCCCTGCGCATCCTGGTGCCCGAGCCGCTCGGCGAGGGCGTGCAGGCCTCGCTGGCCGTCTCGGCGGCCGGGCCGTTCGACGTGATGAGCCTGCCGGCCGACGCCCCCTTCGATGCCGGCGACTTCGACGCCGTGCTGCTGCTGCAGCGCACCGGCCTGGCCGACCTGCCCGCGCATGCCGCGGCGACCGCGCTGGTGGTGGTGGCCGAAGGGGAGGACGCCGCGCCGCTGCTCGATTGGCTGCGCCAGGGCGCGGCCGACGTGGTGGGCGTGCACGACCTGCGCTCGCCCGGCTTCGGCGCGCGGCTGCGCGTGGCGGTGGAGCGCCGCCGCATCGAGCGCGAGGCGCGCCAGGCCTACGCCACCGACCTCGCCACCGGGCTGCCGCACCGCCAGCAGCTGGTCGAGCACATGAGCCATCTGATCGCGCTGCGCGAGCGCCAGCCGGCGCCGATGGCGGTGCTGGTGCTGCGCATCGAGGGCTTCGAGAGCGTGGCCGCGCGCTTCGGCCGCGAGGCGGCCAACGTGCTGCGCCGCAAGCTCGCCGTGCGCCTGCGCGCCGGCGTGCGCGCCAGCGACGTGGTGGCCGCGCTGGGCGACGACAGCTACGCGGTGCTGCTGGCCGCGCTGCTGGCGCCCGGCGACGCGGCGCACGTCGGCGCCAAGCTGCTGACGGTGCTGCGCGCGCCCTTCCAGGTGGCCGGGCAGGAGGCGCTGCTGGCCGCCGCGCTGGGCATCGCGCTGCACCTGCGCGACGGCGCCCAGCCGGAAGCCCTGCTGGCGCGCGCCGCTGCGCTCGCCGCCGGCGCGCCCGCCGAGGGCCGCCTCAGCGGCGCGGCGGCGAACGACGGCTGAGCGTCATTTCAGGATATCGCCCAGGCACAGGTACTTGATCTCGACGTAGTCGTCGATCCCGTGGTGCGAGCCCTCGCGCCCCAGCCCCGATTGCTTGACGCCGCCGAAGGGCACTTCCGCCGTCGAGATCAGCCCGGTATTGATGCCCACCATGCCGTACTCCAGCGCCTCGCCGACGCGGAAGATGCGGCCCACGTCGCGGCTGTAGAAGTAGCTCGCCAGGCCGAACTCGGTGTTGTTGGCCATCGCGATGGCCTCGGCCTCGGTCTTGAAGCGGAACACCGGCGCCACCGGGCCGAAGGTCTCTTCCCTCGCGCACAGCATCTCGCTGGTCACCTCGGCCAGCACCGTCGGCGTGTAGAAGCGCTCGCCGATCTTCGTGCCGCCCACCACCACCTTGGCGCCCTTGCTCACCGCGTCGGCGACGTGGCGTTCCACCTTCCCGATCGCCTGGTCGTCGATCAGCGGGCCCTGGCTGATGCCGGCCTCGAAGCCGTTGCCGACCTTGATGCCTTTTGCCTTCTCGGCAAGCTTGGCGACGAAGGCGTCGTACACGCCGTCCTGCACGTAGAGCCGGTTCGCGCACACGCAGGTCTGGCCGGCGTTGCGGTACTTGCTGACCATCGCGCCCTCGACGGCGCTGTCCAGGTCGGCGTCGTCGAAGACGATGAAGGGCGCGTTGCCGCCGAGTTCGAGGCTGAGCTTCTTGACCGTCGGAGCGCATTGCGCGGCGAGGATGCGGCCGACCTCGGTGGAGCCGGTGAACGACAGATGGCGCACGATGTCGCTCGCGCACAGCCGCTTGCCGACGGCGATCGAGTTGTCGGCGTCGGCGGTGACGATGTTCAGCACGCCAGCCGGCATGCCGGCGCGCTGCGCGAGTTCGGCCACCGCGAGCGCCGACAGCGGCGTCTGCTCGGCCGGCTTGATCACCACCGGGCAGCCGGCGGCCAGCGCCGGCGCGACCTTGCGCGTGATCATTGCGATCGGGAAGTTCCACGGCGTGATCGCCGCGCACACGCCCATCGCCTGCTTGATGACGAGGTAGCGCTTGTTGGCGTCGGTGGTGGGCACCGTCTCGCCGTAGACGCGCTTGGCTTCCTCGGCGAACCATTCGAGGAAGCTGGCGCCGTAGCCCACCTCGCCCTTCGCTTCGGCCAGCGGCTTGCCCTGCTCGGCGGTCATGATGCGCGCCAGGTCGTCGGCGTGCTGGTGCAGCAGCGCGAACCACTTCATCAGGATCGCGCCGCGCTCCTTGGCGGTCTTGGCGCGCCAGGCGGGCCAGGCCTTGTCGGCGGCCTTCAGCGCGGCGTCGGTCTCGGCGGCGCCGAGGTTGGCCACGTCGGCGAGCTTGCCGCCGGTGGCCGGGTCGTGCACCGCGAAGCGGCTCGTGCCCGCCACCCATTCGCCGTTGATCAGCGCATCGGTCTTCAGCAGCGAGGCGTCGGCCAGCGTGGCCAGCGGCGAGGTCTTCATGTCCATGTCGTGTCTCCGTAGGCAGCCCGACACTGTACTGCGCCTGCCCGATGCCCAGAGGCCCGCCGGTAGAATTCCGGCCCATGAAAGCCTCCGAGATCCGCCAAGCGTTCCTGAAGTTCTTCGAATCGAAGGGCCATGCCATCGTGCCCTCCAGCCCGGTGATTCCGGGCGACGACCCGACGCTGCTGTTCACCAACGCCGGGATGAACCAGTTCAAGGACGTCTTCCTCGGCTTCGACAAGCGGCCCTACAGCCGCGCGACGACCTCGCAGAAATGCAT
Organism: Pseudomonadota bacterium; assembly: GCA_029779845.1. Classification (GTDB taxonomy): domain Bacteria; phylum Pseudomonadota; class Gammaproteobacteria; order Burkholderiales; family Burkholderiaceae_C; genus Piscinibacter. The sequence continues at coordinate 45,449 of JAKOZT010000073.1, forward strand.
CCGCGCCGGCGGCAAGCACAACGACCTGGAGAACGTCGGCTACACCGCGCGGCACCACACCGTCTTCGAGATGCTGGGCAACTTCAGCTTCGGCGACTACTTCAAGAAGGACGCGATCCGCTACGCCTGGGAGCTGCTGACCGAGGTCTTCAAGCTGCCGAAGGACAAGCTCTGGGTCACGGTGTATGCCGAGGACGACGAGGCCTACCAGATCTGGAACGAAGACGTCGGCGTGCCGGCCGAGCGCATCGTGCGCATCGGCGACAACAAGGGCGCGCGCTACGCCAGCGACAACTTCTGGATGATGGGCGACACCGGCCCCTGCGGCCCGTGCACCGAGATCTTCTACGACCACGGCCCCGAGATTCCCGGCGGCCCGCCGGGCTCGCCCGACGAGGACGGCGACCGCTACATCGAGATCTGGAACAACGTGTTCATGCAGTTCAACCGCGACGAAGCGGGCGTGATGCACAAGCTGCCCAGGCCGAGCGTGGACACCGGCATGGGGCTGGAGCGCATCGCGGCGGTGCTGCAGCACGTGCACTCGAACTACGAGATCGACCTGTTCGTCAACCTGCTGGCGGCGGCCAAGCGGGTCGTCGATGCGGCCGGCGCGGGCGACTGCGACAAGGATTCGCCGTCGCTGAAGGTGATTGCCGACCACATCCGCGCCTGCACCTTCACGGTGACGGACGGCGTGATTCCCGGCAACGAGGGCCGCGGCTACGTGCTGCGCCGCATCGCGCGGCGCGCCATCCGCCACGGCTACAAGCTGGGCGCGCGCAAGCCCTTCTTCCACGCGCTGGTGGCGCCGCTGGTCGAGGAGATGGGCGAGGCCTACCTCGAGCTGAAGCGCGAGAAGCTGCGTGTCACCGAGGTGCTGAAGCAGGAGGAAGAGCGCTTCTTCCAGACCATCGCCAACGGCATGGAGATCCTCGAAGCGGCGCTGGCCGGCGGCACCAGGCAGATCGACGGCGAGACCGCCTTCAAGCTGCACGACACCTACGGCTTCCCGCTCGACCTGACCGCCGACGTGTGCCGCGAGCGCGGCGTGACGGTCGATTCGGCCGGCTTCGAAGCCGCGATGAACCGCCAGCGCGAGCAGGCGCGTGCCGCCGGCAAGTTCAAGATGGCCGCCGGGCTGGAATACGACGGCGCGGCGACGGCCTTCCACGGCTACGAGCACCTGGTGTGCGAGCACAGCAAGGTGACGGCGATCTACGTCGACGGCACGCCGGTGACCAGGGCGCGTGCGGGCGACGACGTGGTGATCGTGCTCGACCACACGCCCTTCTACGCCGAGAGCGGCGGCCAGGCGGGCGACAGCGGCGAACTGCGCAACGCGCGCTCGCGCGTGATCGTCGAAGACACCATCAAGGTGCAGGCCGCGGTGCACGGGCACAGCGGCCGCGTCGTCGAAGGCGAGGTCGAGATCGGTGACGAGTTCGTCGCGCGCGTCGATGCCGAGCAGCGTGCCAGGACCATGCGCAACCACAGCGTCACGCACCTGATGCACAAGGCGCTGCGCGAGGTGCTGGGCGGGCACGTGCAGCAGAAGGGCTCGCTCGTGAATGCCGAGCGCACGCGCTTCGACTTCGCGCACAACGCGCCGGTGACCGAGGCGCAGATCGAGCGCATCGAGGCGATCGTCAATGCCGAGATCCTCGCCAACGCGGTGACGCAGGCGCGCGTGATGCCCATCGAGGAAGCGCAGAAGTCCGGCGCGATGATGCTGTTCGGCGAGAAGTACGGCGACGAGGTGCGCGTGCTCGACATCGGCTCGAGCCGCGAGCTGTGCGGCGGCACGCACGTGCAGCGCACCGGCGACATCGGCCTGTTCAAGATCGTCGCCGAGAGCGGCGTGGCGGCAGGCATCCGGCGCGTCGAGGCGGTGACCGGCGACAACGCGCTGGCCTACCTGCAATCGCTGGAAGGCACGGTGAACCGCATCGCCGGCACGCTGAAGGCGGCGCCCGCCGAAGTGCCGGCGCGCCTGGCGCAGGTGCTCGATCAGGTCAAGGCCTTGGAGAAGGAACTCGCGGCGCTGAAGGGCAAGCTGGCGTCCTCGCAAGGCGACGAACTGCTCGCCCGCGCGGTCGACGTCAAGGGCCTGAAGGTGCTCGCCGCGCAGCTCGACGGCGCCGACGCCAAGGCGCTGCGCGAGACGCTCGACAAGCTCAAGGACAAGCTCAAGAGCGCCGCCATCGTGCTGGCCACGGTGGAAGGCGGCAAGGTGCAGCTCGCCGCCGGCGTGACCAGTGATGCGGTGGCGAAGGTGAAGGCCGGCGAGCTGGTCAACTTCGTCGCCCAGCAGGTCGGCGGCAAGGGCGGCGGCAAGCCCGACATGGCGATGGCGGGCGGCACCGAGCCGGCCAAGCTGGCCGGCGCGCTGGCGTCGGTGCAGGGCTGGGTGGCGGAACGCACCTGAGATCGGGTAGACCCCCGTTTGGGCTGAGCTCGTCGAAGCCCTTCGACAGGCTCAGGGCGAGCGGGGTCTCCTTCCGATCATCCTGAGCAGGGCCTGAGCTTGCCGAAGGCCCGTGTCGAAGGGCAGGCTCAGGGCGAACGGAGGTCTATGCCGCCGGCTTCTTCTTCAAGCGCTCGGCCAGCCCCTCGCACGGGTCCGGCCGCGGCTTGAACTTCGCGCTGCGCAGCTCGTCGGCCGCCAGGCCGCCGGCGGCCGGGCCGAAGATCACCACGTGCATGCTGGGCGCGCCTTCGCGCAGCGCCAGGTGCAGCGGCACGCCGCGGTCGCGCGAGGCGTGCTGCGCGCCGGTCAGCAGCGCGACGCGCTGGCCGGGGCGCAGCGCGGCGGCCACGGTCTCGGCCATGCTCTGGTCGCGCCCGATCTGGATGCGCACCATGCCGGGCTCCTGGGCCGCCGGCAGCAGGCCGCAGTGGCCGTCGCGCACGGCGGCGGCGATCTTCTCGCGCACCGCTGCGTCGAGCAGCGCGTCGCGGCTCGCGTCGGCCATCGTCGCGCGCATCTGCGCGCGCGGCAGGTTGCCGCCCAGCACCGGCACGCCGGCGCGCACCGCGGCCATCACCACGCCTTCGTAGACCGGCCATTCCCAGCCGCTCCAGGCGAGGGCCTCGCGCACCCGCGCCGCATCGGCGTCGCGCGGCAGGCCGGCGCTGCTGCGGCCGCGCTCGGCCATCTCGATCACCAGCGCGGCCAGATGTCCCTCGGCGGCGAGCTGCGCCACCGCCTGTGCGGTCTGGCGCTGGTGGTCGGGCTGGTCGTGCTGTTCGCCGAACACCAGCACCTGCGCGTCGGGCAGGGGCGGCGGTGGCGGCGAGGCGCAGGCGGCCAGGGCGAGTGGCAGGGCGGCGAGCAGGGGGCGCAGGGATCGTGGCATGTCGGGTGTGATCATCCGCCCATCCAGCGCTGCGCGGCGGCTTCCACCACCGCCGACAGCGGCCGGCCGCCGTCGCGCTGGCTGCGCAGCCATTGCGCGTCGTTGCCGGCGAACAGGCTGTCGCGGATCAGGTTGGAGGCGTCGAGCGCCTGCAGGTCGAGCGCATGCTCGTCGATGCGCGCCAGCGTGCGCAGGATGTCGTCGCGCAGGCGATGCCGCTCCTTGGTCTTGGGGTCGACGATCTCGCCGTCGAGCCCGAAGCGGCAGGCCTGGAAGCGGTTGAAGGTGTAGACGAGGTAGTCGTCTTCCGAAGGTTCGAAGGGCCGGCTCTCGCGCAGGTGGCGGCAGATGCATTGCAGGTAGCAGGCCAGCGCGGCGGCCTTCTCCACCGTCAGCGGCGTGTCGCACACGCGCAGCTCGATGGTGCCGAACTCGGGCTTGGGGCGGATGTCCCAGTAGAAGTCCTTCATCGAGTTGACGACACCGGTGCTGGTCATCTTGTCGAAGAACTTCTCGAACTCGTCCCAGCCCAGGCAGAAGGGCGCGCGGCCCGACAGCGGGAAGGCGAACACCGAGTTCAGGCGCGCCGAGTCGAAGCCGGTGTCCACGCCCTGCACGTAGGGCGACGAGGCCGACAGCGCGATGAAGTGGGGTACGTAGCGCGACAGCGCGTGCAGCAGCCACAGCGCGCGGTCGCCGTCCTCGCAGCCCACGTGCACGTGCTGGCCGAATACGGTGAACTGCTTGGCGAGGTAGCCGTACAGCTCGCTGATGTAGTGGAAGCGCTCGCCGGGGAAGATCTTCTGCTCGCTCCAGTGCTGGTAGGCGTGCGTGCCGCCGCCGGCGATGCCGATGTTGAGCTTGCGCGCGCCGCGCGCGAGCTGGTCGCGCAGGTCGCGCAGCTCGGTGACGAGCGTGCCGTGCTGGCGCTGGATCGAGGTGCCGATCTCGATCATGCTGCGCGTGATCTCGGGCTTCACGTCCCACGCGCCGCTGTGGTTGGCGAGCACGCGCAGCAGGTCTTCGGCCTGCGGCGCGAGGTCGTAGTCGTGCGTGCTGACGAGCTGCAGTTCCAGCTCGACGCCCAGCGTCAGCGGCTCGGAGACGGTGAAGGGCTGCAGGGCCATGTCAGTGGCGCCCGGCCGCCCGAAGCCACTGACACGCCCCCTCGGGGGGCAGCGAACGAAGTGAGCGTGGGGGTTTCATTTCTTCAGCTTTCGTTCGTTTCGTGCACCAGATGGCGCAGCGAGAGCTGGGTCCACACCGGGCCGGTCACCTGCATCAGCGTGGTGGCCAGCAGCAGCGCCTGCACGGTGGGCGTGTGCGCGCCGGGCAGCTGCGCGCTCCAGCCGAAGGTGTCGGCGGCCAGCAGCACCGCGAGGCTGCTCATCGGCTGCAGCGCGAGCGTCAGCGCGGCGGCCTGCTTGATGCTCAGCCCGCTGACCCTGGCCAGTCCGCCGATCGCCGCCGCGGTGCCGGCCAGGCGCGCCAGCACGATCACGATCACCCACGGCCACAGCGTGGCCAGCCCGTCGAGCGTGAACAGCAGCCCGAGGCAGATGAACAGCAGCACGTTGAGCACCGCGCCGGCCGAGCCGAGGTGAGGCTCGACGGTCAGCGCATGCTGCATGCGCGCGCGCGCCGTCATGCCGGCCACCAGCAGCGCGAGCAGCGGCGAGAGCGTCCACTGCGCGGCCAGCATGCTGGCGATGATCACCAGCGCGATCTGCAGCACCGGCATCGCCGGCGTGCCGCGCACCAGCGGGCTGACGCGGTCGAGCACGAAGCCGCAGGCCAGCCCGAGCAGGAACGAGCCGCTGATCACCCACAGCGCGCTGATCGAGGCGCGCGTGAATTCCTCGGCCGGCGTGCCGCTGTCGGAGGCGAGCACGATGCGCAGCACCTTCAGCCCCACCACCGCGACCACGGCGTTGAAGGCCGACATCATCAGCAGCCGCTCGGTCACCTGCCCGCGCGAGCGCGCCTCGTGGCTGACCGCCAGCACGATCACCGGCGAGGTCGACGCCGCCACCGTGCCGGCCACCGCCGCGGTGAGCCAGGGCGCGCCCAGCCACTTCAGCGCCACGGTGACGAACAGGCCGGCGAGCAGCGCCTGCAGCAGCGCGCTCGCCGCGAGCCAGGGGTTGTCGAGCAGCCAGCGCGGGCGGATGCGCGTGCCCAGCTCGAACAGCAGCGCGCCGATGGCGAGGTCGATCAGCGGCTTCCACGGATCGAGTTCCAGGCCCTGGAACAGGCGCAGCATCACCGGCCCGGCCACCGCGCCGGTCAGCATGTGGCCGACGATGCGCGGGATGCGCCAGGTGCGGTGCAGCGTCTCGGCCAGCAGCACGGCCACCAGCATCAGCAGCGCGAGGCCCAGCACCGGGTCGGCGGCGCGCAGGCCGTCGAGCGTCCACAGCGGCGCGGAAGCGGCCGAGGCGGCGGAAGCGGCGGTGAGTGGCATGTCTGTCGTCATGGGCCCGCGAATGTACTTCGCAATCGTGTTCGCGGCATGACCAACGGTTCCCTGCCGCGCATGCGGTTATAGGTGAAGCGACGGCTGATGAATAATTCGCCGCACCATGCAGATCGGCTTTTCCGTCAACGAGATGCTCTTCCTCGCCACGCTGGTCACCGGCGCGGCCTGGCTCGCATGGCGGCTGCGCGTGCGCCGCCTCGGCGCCGAGCCGGCCCGCAAGCCCTGGTGGGTGCACCTCGGCGCCGAGCTGTTCGTCGTCGTCGCGCTGATGTTCAGCTGCCGCGTCGCGCTGGCCGACTGGCCGCGCGTGCCCTCGGGCTCGATGGAGCCGACGCTGCGCGTGGGCGACTACCTGCTCGTCAACCACCTCGCCTACGGCCCGCGCCTGCCCTTCACCAACACCGCGATCGAGACCGGCGCGCCGCAGCGCGGCGACGTGGTGGTGTTCCGCTTCCCGAGCGACGTGTCGACCTTCTACGTCAAGCGCCTGATCGGCCTGCCCGGCGACGTGGTGCATTTCGAAGGCGGCGTGGTGCGCATCGGCGATGCGGCGCCGCAGGCCGAGCTGCTGGACGACGGCGCCCGCGCGGTGCCCGACGAAGACCGCGGCCAGTGGCGCCTGCGCGAGACGCTCGAAGGGCGCGCGCACGACATCAAGATCAACCCCTTCGTGCAGGGCCGCATGCCGCTCGCCGACGCGCTGGCCGGCCACTGCGAGCAGCCGCGCCCCGGCGCGTGGCGCTGCACGGTGCCCGCCGGCCACTACCTGATGCTCGGCGACAACCGCGACAATTCGATGGATTCGCGCGCCTGGGGACTGCTGCCGCACGAGCAGGTCTACGGCAAGGCGGTGCGCGTGCTGTTCAACTTCTCCGACTGGTCGCGCGCATGGACGCCGCTGTGATGATCAAGGGTCAACTCGAAGGGCGGCGCATCGTGCTCGGGCTCAGTGGCGGCATCGCCTGCTACAAGGCCGCCGAGCTGGTGCGCGCGCTGGTGAAGGAGGGCGCCGCCGTGCAGGTGGTGATGACCGAGGCGGCGCAGCACTTCATCACGCCGGTGACGCTGCAGGCGCTGTCGAACCGCGAGGTGTATGCCAGCCAGTGGGACGCGCGCGCGCCCAACAACATGGCGCACATCAATCTCACGCGCGAGGCCGATGCGGTGCTGGTGGCGCCGGCCAGCGCCGACTTCGTCGCCAAGCTGCTGCACGGCCGCGCCGACGATCTGCTGAGCCTCTTGTGCCTGGCTCGCCCGATCGAGCGCTGCGCGCTGCTGGTGGCGCCGGCGATGAACCGCGAGATGTGGGCGCACCCGGCGACGCAGCGCAACTTCGCGCAGCTGCGCGCCGACGGCGCCGTGGTGCTCGGCCCGGGCTGCGGCGATCAGGCCTGCGGCGAAACCGGCGACGGCCGCATGCTCGAGCCCGAAGAGCTGCTCGATGAGCTGATCGCCTTCTTCCAGCCCAAGGCGCTGCTCGGCAAGCGCGTGCTGATCACCGCCGGGCCGACCTTCGAGGCGATCGACCCGGTGCGCGGCATCACGAACCTGTCCAGCGGCAAGATGGGCTTCGCGATCGCACGCGCGGCCGCCGAGGCCGGCGCCGAGGTGACGCTGGTGGCCGGGCCGGTTCACCTGCCGACGCCGCGCCATGTGACGCGCATCGACGTGCGCAGCGCGCAGCAGATGCACGACGCGGTGCTGCCGGTCGCGGCCCGGCACGACGTCTTCGTCGCCACCGCCGCGGTGGCCGACTGGCGGCCGGCGCAACTGGCCGAACACAAGATCAAGAAGGACGGCCCCAGTCAAAGCGGACGGCTGGTGCCGAGCTTCGAGCTGACCGAGAACCCCGACATCCTCGCCGCGGTGGCCAGGCTGCCCGAGCGGCCCTACTGCGTCGGCTTTGCGGCCGAAAGCCGCGATCTGCTGAAGCATGCGCGCGAGAAACTGGCGCGCAAGAACGTGCCGCTGATCGTCGCCAACCTCGGCCCGGCCACCTTCGGCCAGGACGACAACACGCTGACGCTGGTCGATGCGGAGGGGCACCGCGAACTGCCGCGCGCCGACAAGCTCAGTCTCGCGCGTGCACTCGTCGCCGAAATCGCCGCCCGCATCGCTTCCGACAAGACATGACCACGATAGCCCTGAAAGTGCTCGACGCCCGCATCGCCGAGCAACTGCCCGCGTATGCGACCCCCGGCAGCGCCGGCCTCGACCTGCGCGCCTGCCTGGATGCACCGCTGGTGCTCGAAGCGGGGCAATCGACGCTGATCCCGACCGGCATCGCGATCCACATCGGCGATGCGGGCCTGGCCGCGATGATCCTGCCGCGCTCGGGCCTGGGCCACAAACACGGCATCGTGCTGGGCAACCTCGTCGGCCTGATCGACTCCGACTACCAGGGCCCGCTGATGGTGAGCTGCTGGAATCGCGGCAGCGCCGCGTTCACGATCAACCCGATGGAGCGCATCGCGCAGCTGGTGATCGTGCCGGTGGTGCAGGCGGCGTTCCGGCGCGTCGAGGAGTTCGGCGAGTCGGAGCGAGGCGAAGGCGGCTTCGGCTCGACCGGAAAGCACTGAGATCAGTGCAAGGGCGAATCCGGCGGCGCGGTGTTCAGCACCGTGAAGGCCGACGAGCCGACGCTGCCGGCTTCGATCTCTTCTTCGGTGGCTTCGCGCACGTCGCGCACGTTGAGATCCAGCCGCAGCGCGATGCCGGCCAGCGGGTGGTTGCCGTCCAGCACCACGTGCTCGGGGTAGACCTCGGTGACGGTGTAGATCGCGTCGGCGCGCAGGTCGGGCGTCTTCGCGCCCGGCGGCGGGCCGTCGAACTGCATGCCGGGCTCCACGCCCTCGGGCAGCACGGCGCGTGATTCGAAGAACACCAGCGCGGGGTCGTAGTCGCCGAAGGCGTGTTCGGGTTCGAGGTGCAGCACGGCGTGAAAGCCGGTGCCCTGGTCGGCCAGCGCTTCTTCCACCTTCTCGAGCAGATCCTCGCCGCCGTAGAAGAACTCCATCGGGTCGGCGAGCTCGTCGATCAGGTTGCCTTGGGTGTCTTCGAGACGCCAGGTCAGTGTGACGACGCAGGGGGCGGTGATCAGCATCGCGGGATGATCGCACAATCGCCGTCCATGACTCCCATCGCCATCACCTCGGCCACGCCCTTGCTGGGCGGCCTGTCCCCCGAGCGCTTCATGCGCAGCCACTGGCACAAGAAGCCGCTGCTGGTGCGGCAGGCCGTGACCATGGTCAAGCCCTTCGTCTCGCGCGCCGAGCTGTTCGCGCTGGCCGCGAGCGACGCCGTCGAGTCGCGCCTGATCGTGCGCGGCGGCCGCGACTGGACGCTGCGCCACGGCCCGCTGCCGCGCCGCGCGCTGCCGCCGCTGGCGCAGCGCCAGTGGAGCGTGCTGGTGCAGGGCCTGGACCTGCACCTGGACAGCGCGCGCGAGATGCTGGAGCGCTTCCGCTTCGTGCCCGATGCGCGGCTCGACGACGTGATGGTCTCCTACGCCACCGATGGCGGCGGCGTCGGCCCGCACTTCGATTCCTACGACGTGTTCCTGCTGCAGATCCACGGCGTGCGGCGCTGGCGCATCGGGCGCCTCGCGAATCCGCAGCTGCAGGCCGGCGTGCAGCTGAAGATCCTCACCAACTTCGAGCCCGAGCAGGAATGGGTTCTCGAACCCGGCGACATGCTCTACCTTCCGCCCGGCTGGGCGCACGACGGCATCGCCGAGGGCGAGTGCATGACCTGCTCGATCGGCTTCCGCTCGGCGGGCGCCGACGAGCTGGCGCGCGAGCTGCTGCAGCGCGCGATCGACGAAGACGAGGGCGACGACGGCCACGGCAGCGATGCGCGCATCTACCGCGACCCGCAGCAGCCCGCCACGACCACGCCGGGGCGCATCCCGGGGCAGCTGCAGGACTTCGCGCGCGATTCGCTGGCGCGCTGGCTGAAGGCGCAAGGCGGCTTCGAGGTCGCGCTCGGCGAGGTGCTCAGCGAGCCCAAGCCGGGCGTGTGGTTCGATGCCGGCGAGCCGCTCGCGGGTCTTGGGGCGGTGCGGCTCGATCGGCGCACGCGCATGCTGCACGACGAGCGCCATGTCTACGTCAACGGCGAATCGTTCCGCGCCGGCGGGCGCGACGCCGTGCTGATGCGCCGGCTCGCCGACCGGCGCGCGCTCGCGGCCCGCGACGTGGCCGCGTTGAGCGACGATGCGCGCGAGGTGCTGGCGCAATGGGCGCAGGCCGGGTGGCTGCATGCCGCCGATGAAGGGGAGGCACGATGAGCGAACAACCAACGCGCGCGCTGATCGAATCGCGCAGCGATTTCCAGAACGCCGTGCGCGGCGCGCTGGCCGAAGCCGCGCTGGTCGGCTGTCGCGAGATCTGGCTGATCGACGACGACTTCGCCGACTGGCCGCTGGGCGAGAAGGCCGTCGTCGACGACTTGACGCACTGGGCCGCGGCGCACCGCAGCTTCACCATCGTGGCGCGCAGCTTCGATGCGCTGGCGCGAGCGCAGGCGCGCTGGGTCAACTGGCGGCGCCAGTTCTCGCACGTGGTGCAGTGCCGCAGCAACGACGATCTCGAAGCCGGCCAGATGCCCTCGATCCTGCTCGTGCCGGGCTTGCTGTCGGTGCGGCTGCACGACCGCGTGCACTACCGCGGCGTGGCCACGCGCGAGAAGGCCGACGAGGTGCAATGGCGCGAGGAAATCGACGCGGTTTTGCAACGCTCTGCGGAGGCGTTTCCGGCCACCACGCTCGGACTCTAGGGTGTTCCCTAGGTTTGGCTATAATCAAAGGCTGATCATGTCGGGTGCTCGAGCCCCGCGGATCTTTGGGGGATGGGTCTCTGCTGATCGGAGAGATCCCGCAATTACCGGTAATTGTTCGACTCTTTGATTTGAGGACACAAGTATGAAGAAGACCGTTCTGCTGGCTTCCGTGGTTGCCGCTCTTGCCCTGGCCGCTTGCGGCAAGAAGGAAGAGGCCGCTGCGCCGGCTGCTCCCGCTGCCGTGACCGCCCCGGCCGCCGTGGCTGATGCCGCCTCGGGCGCTGCCGCCGCTGTCAGCGGTGCCGCTTCGGAAGCCGCCGCTGCCGTGGCCGGTGCCGCTTCGGAAGCTGCTGCCGCCGTCGCCGGCGCCGCTTCGGCCGCTGCTGACGCCGCGTCGAAGTAATCCGGTTTTCATCGGATGCACAAAAGGCCGCCGCAAGGCGGCTTTTTTGTTTTTGCCGCTCAGCGCAGGTCGAGCCAGTCGAAGCCCTCGGCCGGATCGGCGACGAGGATGTCGGCACTCGCCGCGCCGCAGGCCGCCGCGAGCGCGGCGCGGGCGAGGTCCGGCGTGTTGTTCTGCTCGCTCAGGTGCGCCGCGACGATGTGGCGCAGGCCGCCGTGCAGGCACTCGGCGAGGATGCTCGCCGCGGTGGCGTTCGACAGGTGCCCGTGGCTGCCGCCGATGCGCGCCTTCAGCGAGGCCGGGTAGCGCGAGCGCGCCAGCATCTGCGCGTCGTGGTTGCATTCGAGCAGCAGCGCGCCGCAGCCGCGCAGTTGCTCCAGCAGGTGCGCGGTGATCGAGCCCGCGTCGGTCAGCAGCGCGAGGCTCGCGGCGCCGTCGCTGCAGCGCAGTTGCAGCGGCTCGGCGGCATCGTGCGGCACGGTGAAGGGCCGCAGCTGCAGCGCGCCGATCGCGATCGCCTCGCCGTCGCGCGCGAAGCGCAGCTCGACCCCTTCGCCGTCCGCGTCGATCGCGCGCCAGGTGCCGCGGCTCATCCACAGCGGCAGGCGGTAGCGGCGCGCCAGCGTCAGCGCACAGCCGACGTGGTCGCCGTGCTCGTGGGTGACGAAGATCGCGTGCAGGTCCGCCGGCTGCAGCCCGGCGCGCGCCAGGCGCAGCTCCAGCTCGCGCAGCGAGAAGCCGCAGTCGACCAGCACCCGGTGCACGCGCGCGCCCTCGCGCGCCTCGACCACGGTCGCGTTGCCGCCGCTGCCGCTGCCGAGGCTGCAAAAGCGCATCGGCGGCGCGGCGCGTGGCTTACTTCAGCTCGTCGAGCAGCAGGGTGACGATGCGCTGGCTGTTCTCGCCGGCATCGGGCGCGCCCTGCGCATTGAGCACCGCCACGCTGCTGCGCTCGCCGTCGCCCTTGACCTGGATGCGGTAGCGCTGCGGGCCGCCGGCGGCATCGGCCTTGCCGAACAGCTTGGCGAAGAAGCCGGGCTCGCCCTTGCCGATGTCCTTCGGGTCGACGTAGCGCACGAAGTACAGGCCTTGCGCGCGGTCGCGGTCCTCGACGGTGAAGCCGCTGCGGTCCAGCGCCAGGCCGACACGCCGCCAGGCGCGGTCGAAGCTGTCGTCCACCTGCAGCGTCGCGGCGCTCTGGCCGGGCACGATGCGCGCGCGCGCCGGCACGGCCGGCGCATTGGCCACCGCGCTCTGCGCCGCTTCCTCGGTGACGCCGAGCTTTTGCATCAGGCGCGCCAGGAAGGCCGCTTCGAGCTGCGGGTCGGTCGGACGCGGCTGCCAGGTGGTCGAGTCCTTCTGCTGGCTGGTGTAGACCTCTTCTGCGCCGCGGTGGCTGATGTAGACCTCGCTGCCGCTCGCGGTGCGCTCGACGCGGGTGCGGAACTTGTCGAGCTCGCCGGTCGAATACGCCGAGTCGAACACGCGCCCGATGCTGCGCCGGATGAAGTCCTGCGGCAGCTTGGCGCGGTTCTCGTTCCAGTCGGTTTCCATCAGGCCGGTGGCCGACTGGTCGAGCACCAGCGTGAAGCCGTTGTCCTTCCAGAACGCCTGCAGGCGCGGCCACAGCTGCTCGGGCGTCATCGGGGTGACCAGCCAGCGCTGGTTGCCTTCACGCTCGATGCGCACGTCGCCGATCTGCGCCGGCGCCACCGCGGTGGCGGTCTGCTGCACGGCCGCGCCGGTGGTCGCGGCGGGGGCGTTCTGGATCGTCGAGGCGCTGACCGCGCCGCCGGTGGGCGCGTAGCGCGAGTCGCGCGCCAGCTGGGTCAGATCCGGCGGCACTTCCAGGCCCGGCGTGCGGTTGCCCTGGGTGCGGTAGTCGAGCTTGTCGCCCGAGACCAGGTTCTCGATCGACGAACAGCCGGCCAGGGCGGCCAGGCTCAGCGCGAGGGGCAGAAGGGCAGAGGAACGGGTCACTAGAGAATTCTCCAAAGGATCACAGCAGCGCCGCGTCGCGCAGTGCCTGCTCGACCTGTTGCTCGCCGGCCGGCGTCAGCGGCGTGATGGGCAGGCGCACCGCGTCGCCGATCAGGCCGAGGCGCTTCATCGCCCACTTGGCCGGCGCCGGGCTGGGTTCGCAGAACAGCGCCTTGTGCAGCGCGAGCAGCCGCATCTGGATCGCCGCGGCCTCGCGCACGCGGCCTTCGATCGCCGCGACGCACAGCTCGTGCATCAGCTTCGGGGCGACGTTGGCGGTGACGCTGACGTTGCCCTGGCCGCCGAGCAGCATCAGCGCGACGGCGGTGCCGTCGTCGCCGGAGTAGATCGAGAAGCCCTTCGGCGCCTGCTTGATCAGCCACTGCGCGCGCTCGACGTTGCCGCTGGCTTCCTTCACGCCGATCACGCCGGGCAGCGCGGCGCAGCGGATCGTGGTCTCGGGCTGCATGTCCGCCACGGTGCGGCCGGGCACGTTGTACAGCACCATCGGGACGTCCACCGCCTCGGCGATCGCCTTGAAGTGCCGGTAGATGCCTTCCTGCGAGGGCTTGTTGTAGTAGGGCACGACCGACAGCGTGCAGTCGGCGCCGACCTCTTTCGCGAAGCGCGACAGCTCGATCGCCTCGCGCGTGGAGTTGCCGCCGGTGCCGGCCATGATGGGCACGCGCCCTTTGGCATGCGCCACCGACACGCGGATGATCTCGCAGTGCTCGTCGACCGAGACGGTCGGCGATTCGCCGGTGGTGCCGACGACGCCGATGCAGTCGGTGCCTTGCGCGATGTGCCAGTCGATCAGCTTGCGCAGGCCGTCGTAGTCGACCGCGCCGTCGTCGTGCAGCGGGGTGACCAGCGCGACGATGCTTCCAGCAATGGGCTTCATGGGGACAATCCTCTGAATCGCGCGATTTTAGCCGGCACGGCCGGCGGGGCTTCGGGCTACAGCGGGTAGCGGGGTGCAACGCCGGGTGACGCGGCCGCCTCGCGCACCGCGGCGATGCGCTGCAGGTAGCGGTCGGGCTCGGCGAGGAAGCCGTCTTCGTAGGCGATCACGCGCAGGCCTTGCGCGGCGCGCAGCAGCTCGCCGGGTTGCAGCAGGAAGTCGGCTCGGGACGGTTTGCCGACGGTCTCGTTGCCGGCGGCGAAGGTTTCGTAGATCAGCACGCCGCCCTCGGCGACGCTGTCGACGATCGCCGGCAGCAACGGACGCCACAGGTAGTTGGTCACCACCACCGCATCGAAACGGCGGCCGGCCAGCGGCCAGGGGCCGTTCTCGATGTCGGCGACGACGATCTCGCCCAGCGCCCGCAAGGGCTCGACGGCCTGCGCATCGCGATCCACGCCGGTGACGCGATGACCGCGCTGCGCGAACCAGCGCAGATGCCGGCCCGAACCGCAGGCCAGGTCGAGCACGCTGGCATCGGCCGGCAGCAGCGCCGCCCAGCGCCGCACCCAGGGCGAAGCATCGAGGCCGGCGTGCATCAGAAGCAGGCCCACAGCTGGTTGGCCAGCGTCATCATCAGGTCGGGCTTCAGGTAGGCGAAGAACACGGCCAGCAGCACCGCGCCGGCCGCGGCCCAGGCGAGGCTGCGGCGCAGCTTCATGCCGCCGCCGCGCCCGGCAGCGGCGCGCGCGCGATCGCGCGCTCCTGCACCGGCAGGTTGGCGATCGCGGCGAACGCGCCCAGCGCAACGGCGATCCACCAGACGATGTCGTAGTTGCCCGTCGCGTCGTAGAGCTTGCCGCCCAGCCACACGCCGAGGAAGCTGCCGACCTGGTGGCTCAGGAACACGAAGCCGCCCAGCATCGACAGGTACTGCACGCCGAAGATCTGCGCGATCACCGCGTTGGTGGGCGGCACGGTGGACAGCCACAGCAGCCCCATCACGGCGGAGAACACGTAGACGCTCCACGGCGTCAGCGGCGCGGCGAGGAAGATCACGATCGCGATCGAGCGCAGCAGGTAGATCGTCGAGAGGATGTACTTCTTCGGCAGCCGCTGGCCGAGCACGCCGGCGGCGTAGGTGCCGAACACGTTGAACAGGCCGATCAGCGCCAGCGCGGTGGTCGCGACGTTGGGCGTCAGGCCGTGGTCCTTCAGGTAGCTCGGCATGTGCACGCCGATGAACACGACCTG
Source organism: Pseudomonadota bacterium (assembly GCA_029779845.1). Lineage (GTDB taxonomy): Bacteria > Pseudomonadota > Gammaproteobacteria > Burkholderiales > Burkholderiaceae_C > Piscinibacter. Next base: position 60,604 of record JAKOZT010000073.1, read on the forward strand.
GAAGCCGCACACGAAGTAGCCCGCCATCAGCCAGCGGAAGCTCGGGTAGGCGAAGGCCTCGCGCAGCGCCGCGCCGAGACTCTGCTGTGAGGCCACCGCCGCGCGCGGCGGCTCCTTCAGCCCGAAGGCCAGCGGCGCGATCGCCAGCGCGAGGCAGCCGAGGATGAACAGCGCCGACTGCCAGCCGATGCCGCCGATCAGCCAGTTCTCCACCGGCACCATCAGGAACTGGCCGAAGGAGCCGGCGGCCGCCGCCACGCCCATCGCCCAGCTGCGCTTTTCGGGCGCGACGTTGCGGCCGATCACGCCGTACACCACCGCGTAGGTGGTGCCCGCCTGCGCCATGCCCAGCAGCAGCCCGGCGCTGCCGGTGAAGGCCAGGCCCGAGGTGGACACGGCCATCGTCACCAGCCCGAGCGAATACAGCAGGCTGCCCGCGATCAGCACCTTGAAGGCGCCGAAACGATCCGCCAGCGCGCCGGCGAAAGGCCCCGCCAGGCCCCAGGCGAGGTTCTGCACCGCGAGCGCGAAGGCGAAGGTCTCGCGCGTCCAGCCGCGCTCCATCGTGATCGGCTGCAGCCACAGGCCGAAGCCGTGGCGGATGCCCATCGAGAGCGTGACGATGGCCGCCCCGCACCACAGGACTTGTTGCATCGACAGGCGTTGCGGCGCGGAAGCTGTGTTCATGGGCGCGATTGTCGCCGCTCCTAGAATCCCGCGCATGGCGACCAAGAGCAAGACACCGGGCAGCTACGGCGAAGCCTCGATCCGCGTTCTCAAGGGGCTCGAGCCCGTCAAGCAGCGGCCGGGCATGTACACGCGCACCGACAACCCGCTGCACATCGTCCAGGAGGTGGTCGACAACGCGGCCGACGAGGCGCTGGCCGGCCACGGCCGGCGCATCGACCTGACGCTGCACGCCGACGGCTCGGTGAGCGTGGAGGACGACGGCCGCGGCATCCCGATCGGCCTGCATCCCGAGGAGCAGGTGCCGGTGGTGGAGATCGTCTACACGCGGCTGCACGCCGGCGGCAAGTTCGACAAGGGCGCGGGCGGCGCCTACAGCTTCTCCGGCGGCCTGCACGGCGTGGGCGTCAGCGTGACCAACGCGCTGGCGAAGCGGCTCGAAGTCACGGTCTACCGCGACGGGCAGGTGGCGACGATCGCCTTCGCGGGCGGCGACGTGGTCGAGCCGCTGAAGGCGCGCAAGGCCGGCAGCGGTGACCGCAAGAGTGGCACCACCGTGCGCGTGTGGCCCGACGCGAAATACTTCGAGAGCGCCGAGCTGCCGCGCGGCGAGTTGACGCACCTGCTGCGCAGCAAGGCGGTGCTGATGCCGGGCGTGACGGTCACGCTGGCGCACGAGAAGTCGGGCGACAGACAGCAGTGGCTCTACCAGGGCGGCCTGCGCGACTACCTGATGCAGACGCTGGCCGCCGACCCGATCATCCCGCTCTTCGAAGGCGAGCACTACGCCGAGGCCGCCGAGACCGAGAACTTCGCCGAAGGCGAGGGCGCGGCCTGGTGCGTGGCCTTCACCGACGACGGCAACGTGATGCGCGAGAGCTACGTCAACCTGATCCCGACGCCGGCCGGCGGCACGCACGAATCGGGCTTGAAGGACGGCCTGTTCGGCGCCGTGAAGGGTTTCATCGAGCTGCATTCGCTGCTGCCCAAGGGCGTGAAGCTGATGCCCGAGGACGTGTTCTCGCGCGCCAGCTTCGTGCTCTCGGCCAAGGTGCTCGACCCGCAGTTCCAGGGCCAGATCAAGGAGCGTCTCAACTCGCGCGACGCGCTGCGGCTGGTGTCGACCTACGTGAAGCCGGCGCTCGAGCTGTGGCTGAACCAGCATGTCGACCTCGGCAAGAAGCTCGCCGAGCTGGTGATCCGCCAGGCGCAGACGCGCCAGCGCGCCGGCCAGAAGGTCGAGAAGCGCAAGGGCTCGGGCGTGGCCGTGCTGCCCGGCAAGCTGACCGACTGCGAGAGCCGCGACACGGCCTTCAACGAGATCTTCCTCGTCGAGGGCGATTCGGCCGGCGGCAGCGCCAAGATGGGCCGCGACAAGGAGACGCAGGCCATCCTGCCGCTGCGCGGCAAGGTGCTCAACGCCTGGGAGGTGGAGCGCGACCGGCTGTTCGCCAACACCGAGATCCACGACATCGCGGTGGCGGTGGGCGTGGACCCGCACGGCCCGAACGACGAGCCCGACTTCTCCGGCCTGCGCTACGGCAAGGTCTGCATCCTGTCGGACGCCGACGTCGATGGCTCGCACATCCAGGTGCTCTTGCTGACGCTGTTCTTCCGCCACTTCCCCAAGCTGATCGAACGCGGCCACGTGCACGTGGCCAAGCCGCCGCTGTTCCGCGTCGACGCGCCGGCGCGCGGCAAGAAGCCGGCGGCGAAGATCTACGCGCTCGACGAGGGGGAGCTGACCGCCGCGCTCGACAAGCTGCGCAAGGAAGGCGCGCGCGAGAACAGCTGGACCATCAGCCGCTTCAAGGGCCTGGGCGAGATGAACGCCGAGCAGCTGTGGGACACCACGCTGAACCCCGACACGCGCCGGCTGCTGCAGGTGAGCTTCGGCGCGCACGGCTTCGCGGCCACGGTGGAGGCGCTGACCAAGCTGATGGGCAAGGGCGAGGCGCAGGCGCGCCGCGAGCTGATGGAGCTGCGCGGCGACGATGTCGAGGTCGACGTTTGAACATCCGCCTCCGACCGACGATGGCGTCGGATCTCGATTTCGTCATCGCGGTCGAGCAGGACCAGGCCAACCTGCCCTTCATCACGCCCTGGGAGCGCCCCCAGCACGAAGGCGCGATCCGCTTTCCCGACTTCCGCCACTTCATCGTCGAGCGCGGCGCCGACAACGAGCGCGTCGGCTTCGTGATCCTGCAAGGCTGCCGCAACCCGCACCGCTCGGTGGAACTCAAGCGCGTGGTGCTGCTGCCCGAAGACCAGGGCCACGGCCTGGGCCGCGAATGCGTGCGGCTGCTGGCGCAGATGGCGTTCCGCGACCTCGGCGCGCACCGCTTCTGGCTCGACGTGAAGGCGCGCAACGAGCGCGCGCTGGCGCTCTACCGCAGCGAGGGCTTCGTCGAGGAAGGGCGGCTGCGCGAGAGCGTGCGCACCGCCGAGGGCTACGACTCGCTGATCGTGATGTCGCTGCTCGAAAACGAATTCACGACAAGCCGCTGATGCGCCCTTGGTCGTCGATGTCGATCAGCTCGGCCGCCGGCGTCTTCGGCAGCCCTGGCATGGTCATCACGTCGCCGCACACCATCACGACGAACTCGGCGCCGGCGGCCAGCCGCACTTCGCGGATGTCGAGCACGTGGCCGCTGGGCGCGCCGCGCAGCGCGGCGTTGGTGGAAAAGCTCATCTGCGTCTTGGCGATGCACACCGGGAAGCGGCCGTAGCCCTCGGCCTGCAGCCGCTCGATGCGCTCGCGCGCGGCCGGTGATGCTGTGACGCCGGCCGCGCCGTAGATGCGCGTGGCGATCGCCTCGACCTTCTGCCACAGCGGCAGATCGTCGTCGTAGACGAAGCGGAAGCCGTTCGGCTGCGCGCAGGCCGCCACCACCGCGTGCGCGAGTTCCTCGGCGCCGGCACCGCCGTGCGCCCAGTGCTTCGCGACGACCGCCTTGGCGCCCAGCGCCTCGACGTGGCGCGTCAGCAAGTCGACCTCGGCGGCGGTGTCGTGCGAGCGGTGGTTGATCGCCACCACGCAGGGCAGGCCGTAGACCTCCTGCACGTTGCGCAGGTGGCGCTCCAGGTTCGGCAGGCCGCGCTCCAGCGCGGCCAGGTCTTCGTTCGCCACGTCGGCCACCGCCATGCCGCCGTGGTACTTGAGCGCGCGCACCGTGGCCACCAGCACCGCCGCATCGGGGCGCAGGCCGGTCTCGCGGCACTTGATGTCGATGAACTTCTCGGCGCCCAGGTCCGCGCCGAAGCCGGCTTCGGTGACGACGTAGTCCGCCAGCTTGAGCGCCGCGCGCGTCGCGATCGCGCTGTTGCAGCCATGCGCGATGTTGGCGAAGGGCCCGCCGTGCACGAAGGCCGGGTTGTTCTCCAGCGTCTGCACGAGGTTCGGCGAGATCGCGTCCTTCAGCAAGGCGGCCATCGCGCCCTGCGCCTTCAGCTGCGCGCAGGTGATGGGGCGGCGCTGGCCGTCCTCGCCGACCACGATGCGCGCCAGGCGCGCCTTCAGGTCGGCCAGGTCGGTGGCCAGGCACAGGATCGCCATGATCTCGGAGGCCACCACGATGTCGAAGCCGCTCTCGCGCGGCGCGCCGTGCGCCGGCCCGCCCAGGCCGATGATGATGTCGCGCAGCGCGCGGTCGTTCATGTCCATCACCCGCTTCCAGCCGATGCGCCGCACGTCGAAGCCGAGCGCATTGCCGTGGTGGATGTGGTTGTCGATCATCGCGGCGAGCAGGTTGTGCGCCAGCGCGATCGCGGCGAAGTCGCCGGTGAAGTGCAGGTTGATCTGCTCCATCGGCACCACCTGCGCATGGCCGCCGCCGGCCGCGCCGCCCTTCATGCCGAACACCGGGCCCAGCGAAGGCTCGCGCAGGCAGACGATGGCGCGCTGGCCGATGCGGTTCAGCGCATCGCCCAGGCCCACGGTGGTGGTGGTCTTGCCCTCGCCGGCGGGCGTCGGCGAGATCGCCGTCACCAGCACCAGCTTGGCGCCGGGCCGATCCGGCAGCGTCGCCAGCCAGGGCTGCGCCACCTTGCCGATGTGGCGGCCGCGCGGGTCCAGCGCTTCCTCGGGAATGCCCAGCGCGTCGCCGATGGCGGCAATGGGCTTCAGCCGCGCGGCCTGCGCGATCGCTATGTCGGACTGCATGGGTCTCCTGCTGTTCTTCGCGTGGCGCGCATCGTAACGGGGCGATCCCGGGTTTGCGCGAGAATGCCGCCCGCCTATGAACGACCTCTTCGACCCCCCGCCGCAGGCCGAAGGCGACGACGCGATCGCGTTGTCGCTGTACGCCGAGCAGGCTTATCTCGAATACGCGCTGAGCGTGGTGAAGGGCCGCGCGCTGCCCGACGTCTGCGACGGCCAGAAGCCGGTGCAGCGCCGCATCCTCTACGCGATGGAGCGCATGGGGCTGGCCTTCGCCGGCGCGTCCGGCGCCAAGCCGGTCAAGAGCGCGCGCGTCGTCGGCGACGTGCTGGGCCGCTTCCACCCGCACGGCGACCAGGCCGCCTACGACGCGCTGGTACGCATGGCGCAGGATTTCAGCCAGCGCTACCCGCTGATCGACGGCCAGGGCAACTTCGGCAGCCGCGACGGCGATGGCGCGGCAGCGATGCGCTACACCGAGGCGCGCCTCGCGCCGATCACGCGATTGCTGCTCGACGAGATCGACGAAGGCACGGTCGACTTCATCCCCAACTACGACGGCTCGACGCAGGAGCCGAAGCTGCTGCCGGCGCGGCTGCCCTTCGTGCTGCTCAACGGCGCGAGCGGCATCGCGGTGGGCCTGGCCACCGAGGTGCCCAGCCACAACCTGCGCGAGGTGGCCGCCGCCGCGGTGGCGCTGCTGAAGAACGACAAGCTGGGCGACGACGAACTCGCCGCGCTGATCCCGGGCCCGGATTTCCCCGGCGGCGGGCAGATCATCAGCAGCGCCGAGGACATCCGCGCGGCGTATGCGAGCGGCCGCGGCAGCCTGAAGGTGCGCGCGCGCTGGAAGATCGAGGACCTGGCGCGCGGCCAGTGGCAGCTGGTCGTCACCGAGTTGCCGCCGGGCGCGAGCGCGGCACGGGTGCTCGAAGAGATCGAGGAGCTGACCAACCCCAAGGTCAAGACCGGCAAGAAGGCGCTCTCGACCGAGCAGGTGCAGCTCAAGGGCACGGTGCTGGCGGTGCTCGACGCGGTGCGCGACGAATCGAGCAAGGATGCGCCGGTGCGCCTGGTCTTCGAGCCCAAGTCGCGCACCGTCGAGCAGCAGGAGCTGATCAACGTGCTGCTGGCGCACACCAGCCTGGAGAGCAGCGCGCCGATCAACCTGACGATGATCGGCGCCGACGGCCGGCCGACGCAGAAGAGCCTGCGCCAGGTGCTGAGCGAGTGGATCGCGTTCCGTCAGGCCACCGTGCAGCGGCGCACGCAGCATCGGCTGGCGAAGGTGCTGGACCGCATCCACATCCTCGAAGGCCGGCAGCTGGTGCTGCTGAACATCGACGAGGTGATCCGCATCATCCGCAATGCCGACGAGCCGAAGGCGGCGCTGATCGCGCGCTTCAAGCTCAGCGACCGGCAGGCCGAGGACATCCTCGAAATCCGCCTGCGTCAATTGGCGCGGCTCGAAGCGATCAAGATCGAGCAGGAGCTGAAGGAGCTGCGCGCCGAGCAGGCGAAGCTGGAGGACATCCTCGGCAGCCCGGCGTCGCTCAAGCGCACCGTGATCAGGGAGATCGAGGCCGACGCGAAGCAGTACGGCGACGAGCGCCGCACGCTGATCCAGGAAGAACGCCGCGCGGTGGCCGAGGTGAAGGTGGTCGACGAGCCGGTGACGGTGGTGGTCAGCCTGAAGGGCTGGGTGCGCGCGCTCAAGGGCCACGAGGTCGAGGCCGGCACGCTCGCCTTCAAGGCCGGCGACGGGCTGTACGGCGCGTTCGCGTGCCGCAGCGTCGACCCGCTGATCGTGATCGGCAGCAATGGGCGTGTGTACTCCACGCAGGTGGCCGGGCTGCCCGGCGGGCGCGGCGACGGCCAGCCGATCACGACGCTGATCGACTTGGAAAGCGGCACGCAGCCGGCGCACTACCTCGCCGGCGCGGCCACGCAGACGCTGCTGCTCGCGAGCACCGGCGGTTTCGGCCTGATGGCCAGGCTGGGCGACCTGGTCGCGCGGCAGAAGGGCGGCAAGAGCTTCCTCAGCCTGGAAGCCGACGAGAAGCCGCTGCCGCCGGCGGTGGTGAACGGTTCATCGCAGGTGGCCTGCCTGTCGCTGGCCGGCCGGCTGCTGACCTTCGGGCTCGACGAGCTGAAGCTGCAGCCCAACGGCGGGCGCGGGCTGACGCTGATCGACCTCGATGCGAAGGACGCGCTGGTCAGCGTGGCCGCGTTCGCGCAGGCCTTGCAGGTGACCGGCAAGGCGCTGCGCGGCGACAAGCCGCGCGAGGACGTGCTGAAGGGCGCGGCGCTGGCGGCCTACGCCGGCAAGCGCGCGCGCAAGGGCCGGGCGGTGGAGGGCATGAAGGCTCAGCGCGTCCTGCCGGCGGGGCTCTGAGCGGCGCTATGCTTGCGCTCCGGCGCGCCCCTGCGGGGCGCGACCGTTCAGAACAACCGCCCCGAGGGAGAACCATCTTGAAGATTCGCATCGCCGCGGCCGGCCTCGTGCTGCTGGCCGGCCTGGTGTCGGGCTGCGCCACGCCCGTCCAGACCCCCGTCACGCTCAACGCCGCGGCACTGGCCGCACCGAACGCCCGGGTCGGCGTGGCGATGACGGCTTTGCCCAAGGCCGACACCAGCTTCCCGGGCGCCAGCTGCCTGCTGTGCCTCGCGACGGCCTCGGTGGCCAATTCGAGCCTGACTGCGCATGCGAACACGCTGCCGCCCGAGGACCTGGCCAGATTGAAGGAGTTGCTGGCCGAGCAACTGGCCAAGCGCGGGGCGCAGGCCAAGGTCATCGCGGATCCGCTGAAGATCGACGACCTGCCCAATGCGTCGGCGCAGGGTACCAACCTGGCGCGCAAGGACTTCAGCGCGCTGGGCAAGAAGCACGATGTCGACAAGCTGCTGGTGGTGTCGATCAACCTGCTCGGCTTCGAACGCACCTATTCCGCCTATGTGCCGACCGGCGACCCCAAGGCGGTGCTGCGCGGTGCCGCCTTCCTGGTGGACCTGAAGACCAACAGCTACGACTGGTACCAGCCCTTGAACGTCGTGCGCGCGAGCGACGGGCCCTGGGACGAGCCAGCCAAGTTCCCGGGCCTGACCAACGCCTACTTCCAGGCCGTCGAGCTCGGCAAGGACGAAGTTCTCAAGCCCTTCAAGCCGTGAGCGTTCGCCTCCTGCGCGCCGCCGCGGCGGCACTGCTGACCTCGATGCTGGCGACGGTGGCGTTCGCGGCGGATCAGGAAAGCGGCACGCGAACCTGGGCGCTGAAGGTTCCGAGCGTGGAGCGCGTGGTCTTCCGCGGGGTCGTGAGCCACGACGCGGCCGGCATGGGCACCGGCTCGATGCTCTACCCGGCGCCCAACGCCGCGGGGCTGCTGGTCGCCATCCTCACCCACGGCCTGCTCAACGAAGGCGCCAAGCAATCGCAGAAGGACAAGCTCCAGTCCGAGGCCGACGAGGTGCTCAAGCCCTTTCGTCCGGTGCTGGACGGATTCACGCATGCCCAGCTGATCCGCTCGGCGTTGCCCAGGCAGCGCACGAACGACGCGCGCCGCGCGCTCGCCGCCGACGAAAGCCCGGCGCTGGACTGGACCGTCGAGATCGCCCCGGTGTTCTCGATGACACGCGACCAGCGCGCCGTGGTGCTCGACAACGCGGTGCGCATCTACGCGCCGGCAACGTCCGATGCGGCTTATGCGCAGACCATCCGCGTTGTGTCGCGCCCGGTGGCCGCGGGCGACGCGGCGCTGCCCGAGTCGCTCGAATCGCACTGGAACGCTGACGACGGACGCCGCCTGCTGGATCTCAGCGCGGCGCTGCTGGCCGAGTCGCTCGACGTGGCGATGGCCGGCGCACAGCGTCCCGCCCCGCCGCCGGATGCTGTGCAGCGCACCTTCCGCTACGTGGAGGGTGGCGCGGAGAAGATGGAGCGCGGCTCGCTGGTCGAAGCCGGGTGCGGACGCTTGCTGCTGCGCACCTTGCGCGGCTGGCTGATGTCGGTGCCGGCGGCCACCGAGGGCGATCCGCCCGGCTGCACGCCGCGCTGAAATCAGGCCTTGCGGCCGCGCAGCGCGAGCAGCGTCATCACGATCACCGCCGCGAACAGCGCCAGGCTCCAGAACTCGTAGGGCACGCCGGCGAGGTTCGCCGCCGCGTCGGCGCAGCTCGCGCGCACCTCGAACACCGCAGGCAGCGCGCGGTCCAGCCCGATGCCGCTGACGATCTTGTCGGCCAGCGTCAGGTTGCACGAGGTCGACTTGGCGGCGACGAAGTGCTGGTGCAACGCTGCCGCGATGCCCGATGCGGCGGTCAGCGCGCCCAGCCCCGCGAAGAGCACGCGCCCGGGCAGGAAGGCGGCGGCCAGCGCGAGGATCGCGATCAGCACGAACTGCACGCGCTGCAGGATGCACCAGGGGCAGGGCTGCATGTCGAGCTGGTACTGCGTGAACAGCGCGGCCAGCACCGCCGCGATGGAGAGCGCGGCGATCGCCAGCAGCCAGCCGCGCGGCGCGAGCTTCATCGACGCGCTCACGCCACTTGCGCGATCAGCTCGATCTCGACGCAGGCGCCCAGCGGGATCTGCGCCACGCCGAAGGCGCTGCGCGCATGCGCGCCCTTTTCGCCGAACACCGCGCCGAGCAGTTCGGAGCAGCCGTTGGTGACGAGGTGCTGTTCGGTGAAGGCCGGCGTGCTGTTGACCAGGCTCATCACCTTGACGATGCGCTCGACCTGGTTCAAGTCGCCGATCGCGGCGTGCAGCGTGCCGAGCAGGTCGATCGCCACCGCGCGCGCGGCCTGCGCTCCGGTGGCGGTGTCGATCTCGCGGCCGAGCTGGCCGACCCAGGGCTTGCCGTCGCGGCGGGCGATGTGGCCGGAGAGGAAGATCAGCTTGCCGCTGCGCACGAAGGGCACGTAGGCGGCGGCCGGCACCGCCAGCGGCGGCAGCGTGATGCCCAGCTCGGCGAGGCGGTCGTAGACGTTGGACATGGGCGGAATCCTCGGGGGCTCGAAGCGGGGCGCAAATCCTACACTGCGCCGATGGGAGGAACACCGTTGCGCTGGTTCGCGGCGCTGCTCGCATGGCCGCTCGGCGCGGCCCTGCAGTTGCAGCAGCGCGCGCTGGGCGGCACGGCGCTCTACGCGGCGCTCGCCGCGCTCGGCGTGCTGCTCGCGCTGGCGGGCTGGCGCTGGCGGCGGCTCGGCCTGCTGGCGGTGCTGGGCCTCGCGCTGGCCGGCTTCGGCAGCACCGGCTGGCGCGCCGCGCAGCGGCTGGCCGAGCACCTGCCGGCGGAACTCGAAGGGCGCGACCTGCAGCTCACCGGCATCGTCGCCAGCCTGCCGCAGGCCGGGCCGAACGGGCTGCGCTTTCGCTTCGAGGTCGAGCGCGCGACGCTCGACGGCGCCGAGGTCACGCTGCCGCGCCTGATCTCGCTCGGCTGGTACGTCAATGCGCACGAGGATGCCGCGCTCTCCCAACCGCAGCGCGAATTGCGCGCCGGCCAGCGCTGGGCCTTCGACGTGCGCCTGCGCCGCCCGCATGGCTCGCTGAACCCGCACGGCTTCGACTACGAACTGATGCTGTTCGAGCAGGGCGTGCGCGCCACCGGCTATGTGCGCGCCGCGCCCTCGCAGCCGATCGAAGAGGGCGCCGGCTATCCGGTCGAGCGGCTGCGCCAGCGAGTGCGCGATGCGATCTTCGCGCGCGTGGCCGATGCGCGCGCGGCCGGCGTGCTGGCGGCGCTGGCGGTGGGCGACCAGGGAGCGATCGAGCGCGAGGACTGGGAGCTGTTCCGCACGACGGGCCTGAGTCATCTGATGGCCATCAGCGGCATGCACATCACGATGCTGGCGTGGCTCGCCGCCGCGGCCATCGCCGCGCTCTGGCGGCGCAGCCCGCGCGCCATGCTCTTCGTGCCCGCGCCGCAGGCGGCGCGCTGGGGCGGGTTGCTGGTGGCCGCCGCCTACGCACTGTTCGCCGGCTGGGCGGTGCCGGCGCAGCGCACGGTGTGGATGCTGGCCACGGTGGTGCTGCTGCGCAGCGCCGGCCTGCGCTGGCCCTGGCCGCTGGTGCTGGCGCTCGCCGCGCTGGTGGTGACGCTGGCCGATCCGTGGGCGCTGCTGCAGGCGGGTTTCTGGCTCTCGTTCGCGGCGGTGGCGCTGCTGATGGCTTCCGAGCCGGGCGAGGCGGCATACGCAGGCACGCTGCGCGAGCGCTTCATCGCCACGCTGCGCGGCGGCCTGCGCACCCAGCTGATCGCCACGCTCGGCCTCGCGCCGCTGACGCTGCTGTTCTTCCAGCAGGTCTCGCTGGTCGGCTTCTTCGCCAACCTGGTGGCGATTCCGCTGATCACGCTGCTGGTGACGCCGCTCGCCTTGCTGGGTGGCTTCGTGCCGCCGCTGTGGTCGCTGGCGGCCTGGCTGCTGCAGCCGCTGACGCTGTGGCTGCAATGGCTCGCGGGTTTCCCGGCGGCGCTGTGGTTCGTGCCGGCGGCGCCGGCCTGGGCCTCGGCCGCCGCGCTGCTGGGCGGCGCGCTGGCGGTGCTGCCGCTGCCGTGGCGGGTGCGGGCGCTCGCCGTGCCGCTGGCCCTGCCGCTGCTGCTCACGCCACCCGGGCGTCCGCCGCCCGGCCACTACGAGCTGCTGGCGGCCGACGTCGGCCAGGGCACGGCCGTGCTGGTGCGCACGCGAGCCCACCTGCTGGTCTACGACGCCGGCCCGCAGTACTCGCGCGACAGCGATGCCGGAGCGCGCGTGCTGTTGCCGCTGCTGCGCGCGCGCGGCGAGCGGGAGGTACACCGGCTGGTGCTGAGCCACCGCGACACCGACCATGTCGGCGGCGCGCGGGCGCTGCTGGCGGCGCTGCCGGTGCGTGCCACCTCGAGTTCGCTGCCGCCCGACCACCCCTTGCTCGCGCTCGCGCCGCAGCACGAACCCTGCGCCGCCGGCCAGACCTGGGTGTGGGACGGCGTGCGCTTCGAGTTCCTGCATCCGCGCGAGGGCGAGGCCGACCCGGCGGCGCGGCCGAACACGGTGTCGTGCGTGCTGCGCGTCGCGGCGATGGACGCGCCCGCCGCGCTGCTCGCCGGCGACATCGAGCGCGAGCAGGAACTGCGGCTGGCCGGCCGCCACGGCGAGGCGCTGCACGCCGACGTGCTGCTCGTGCCGCACCACGGCAGCCGCACGTCGTCGACGCCGCTGTTCCTCGATGCGGTGAAGCCGCGGATCGCGGTGGTGCAGGCCGGCTACCGCAACCGCTTCGGCCACCCGGCAGCCGAGGTGGTCGAGCGCTACCGCGCGCTCGGCGGCACGCTGGTCGCGAGCCCGGCCTGCGGCGCCTGGACGTGGCGCTCGGACGAAGGCGGCGCGGGCCGCTGCCAGCGTGACAGCGCCCGCCGCTACTGGCATCTTTCGCTCGTGCAGGCGGCTTCCGGCGAGTGAATGGCCTGCTTTTTGCTACCCTGCCCGGCGAGGAGACGTTCCCGATGAGACCGAGTTTCGACGAGATGCACGCGGCCGGCGCCGTGGTGCGCGAGCACTACCGGGGCTACGACCACTGGCTGGCGCAGCAGCCGCGCGACGCGATGCGCTCGCGCCGCGAGGAGGCGGAGATGATCTTCCGCCGCGTCGGCATCACTTTCGCGGTCTACGGCGCCAAGGACGAGGACGGCTCGGGCACCGAGCGCCTGATCCCCTTCGACCTGATCCCGCGCGTGATCCCGGCGCACGAGTGGAGCGAGATGGAAAAGGGCCTGGCGCAGCGCGTCACCGCGCTGAACCGCTTCATCCACGACGTCTACCACGAGCAGGAGATCATCCGCGCCGGCCTGGTGCCGGCCGAGCAGATCTTCAAGAACGCGCAGTTCCGCCCCGAGATGATGGGCGTGGACGTGCCCGGCGGCGTCTATTCGCACATCTCGGGCATCGACATCGTGCGCGCCGCCAACCCCGACGGCAGCGGCAGCTACTACGTGCTCGAGGACAACCTGCGCGTGCCCAGCGGCGTGAGCTACATGCTGGAGAACCGCAAGATGATGATGCGGCTGTTCCCCGAGCTGTTCAGCCAGCACCGCGTCGAGCCGGTGGCGCACTACCCCGACATGCTGCTGGAGACGCTGCGCGCCGTCGCGCCGGCGGCCGTCAACGAGCCCACCGTCTGCGTGCTGACGCCCGGCATGTACAACAGCGCCTACTTCGAGCACGCCTTCCTGGCGCAGCAGATGGGCGTCGAGCTGGTCGAGGGGCAGGACCTGTTCGTCAAGGACAACTTCGTCTACATGCGCACCACGCAGGGCCCCAAACGCGTCGACGTGATCTACCGCCGCGTCGACGACGACTTCCTCGACCCGCTGGTCTTCCGCCCCGACTCCACGCTCGGCTGCGCCGGGCTGCTCTCCGTCTACCGCGCCGGCAACGTGACGCTGGCCAACGCCATCGGCACCGGCGTGGCCGACGACAAGTCGATCTACCCCTACGTGCCGAAGATGGTCGAGTTCTACCTCGGCGAGAAGCCGATCCTCCACAACGTGCCGACCTGGCTGTGCCGCGAGCCCGACGACCTGAAGTACGTGCTCGACCACCTCGGCGAGCTGGTCGTCAAGGAGGTGCACGGCGCCGGCGGCTACGGCATGCTGGTCGGCCCGGCGGCGACGAAGCAGGAGATCGACGACTTCCGCCGCGCGCTCGAGGCCCACCCGAGCGGCTACATCGCGCAGCCGACGCTGGCGCTGTCCACCTGCCCGACCTTCGTCGACAGCGGCATCGCGCCGCGCCACATCGACCTGCGGCCCTTCGTGCTGTCGGGCAAGACGGTGCAGATGGTGCCCGGCGGCCTGACGCGCGTGGCGCTGAAGGAGGGGTCGCTGGTGGTCAACTCGTCGCAGGGCGGCGGGACCAAGGACACCTGGGTGCTGGAGGCCTGAAGGAGAAAACCATGCTGTCCCGCACCGCCGATCACCTCTTCTGGATGTCGCGCTACATGGAGCGCGCCGAGAACACCGCGCGCATGCTCGACGTCAACTACCAGACCTCGCTGCTGCCGCAATCCGCCGACGCCGCCGAGAAGGGCTGGAAGGGGCTGCTCGGCATCTCCGAGCTCTCCGGCGACTTCGCCACGCGCTACGACGGCGCCGTCAGCGCGCGCAACGTCATGCAGTACATGGTGGCCGACGCGCAGAACCCGTCGAGCATCCGCTCCTGCCTGATGGCGGCGCGCGAGAACGCGCGCGCGGTGCGCGGCACGCTGACCACCGAGGTGTGGGAGACGCAGAACCAGACCTGGCTGGAGTTCCAGCGCCTGATCGCGACCAGCGACTTCCAGAAGGACCCGAGCACGCTGTTCGAGTGGGTGAAGTTCCGCTCGCACCTGTCGCGCGGCGTGACCGTCGGCACGATGCTGCAGGACGAGGCCTTCCACTTCCTGCGCATCGGCAGCTTCCTCGAGCGCGCCGACAACACCGCGCGGCTGCTCGACGTGAAGTTCCACGCCGCCGATCTCGAGTTCTTCGGTTCGGCGCAAAGCCAGGCCGGGCAGAGCCAGGGGCCGGCCAAGGACGTGGAGTACGACTTCTATCACTGGTCGGCGATCCTGCGCTCGGTCTCCGGCTTCGAGGTCTACCGCAAGGCCTACCGCAACGTGATCCTGCCGGAGAAGGTGGCCGAGCTCCTGATCCTGCGCCCCGACATGCCGCGCTCGCTGGCCGCCTGCATGCAGGAGGTGGTGGGCAACCTGCGCATGGTGGCCAACGAGCAGAGCGGCGAGACGCTGCGCCAGGCCGGCCGGCTGCGCGCCGACCTGCAGTACGGCCGCATCGACGAGATCCTCGCCACCGGGCTGCACGCCTTCCTGACGCAGTTCCTCGACCGCGTCAACACCATCGGCGTCGGCATCAGCCGCGACTTCCTGGTCCCCGTTCAATAGCGGACGCGCTGAGCGATGAAACTCAGCATCCGCCACGAGACGCACTACGAGTACAGCGCGCCGCTGCAGTACGCGCTGCAGCAGCTGTGCCTGACGCCGCAGGCCAACGCGCACCAGGAGGTGCAGAGCTGGCACGTCAACGCGCCGGGGCGGCTGTACGCGCAGCGCGACGGCTGGGGCAACCTCGCGCACAGCTGGAGCATGGCGCGCGCCAGGGGCGCGCGGCACGTCTACCGCGGCAGTGTCACCGCGCACGGCATCGTGCAGACCGCGCCGGCGCCGCTGCTGGTCGACGACCTGGCCGCGCCGCACCCGGCGCTGTACCTGCGCGCCACGGCGCTGACCGCCACCGACGCGGCACTCGCCGAGCTGGGCCGCGCGCACCTGGGCGGGCGCGGCGTCGGCGAAGCGGCGCTGCTCGCGCTGGCCGCGGCGGTGGCCGCGCGCATCGCCTGGCGCGGCGGCGCCACGCACGTGGGCACCACGGCGGCCGAGGCGCTCGCGCTCGGCGCCGGCGTCTGCCAGGACCAGGCGCACGTCTTCATCGCCGCCTGCCGCGCTGCCGGCGTGCCGGCGCGCTACGTCAGCGGCTATTTCCACTCGCCGCAGGCGCAGCAGCTGGCCAGCCACGCCTGGGCCGACGTCTGCGTCGACGTCGATGCGCGCCGCTGGCTGAGCATCGACATCACCCACCGCTGCACGATGGACGAGCGCCACGTGCGCCTGGCCGTCGGCCCCGACTACGCCGCCTGCGCGCCGGTGCGCGGCGTGCGCGAGGGCGGCGGCGACGAAACCTTGCGCGTGCGCGTGCTGATATCCCCCCCGGAGCCCTGAATGTCCATCCACGTCGCGCTCAACCACGTGACCCACTACCGGTACGACCGGCCCATCCACCTGGGGCCGCAGGTGATCCGCCTGCGCCCGGCGCCGCATTCGCGCACGCGCATCCTGAGCTACTCGATGCGCGTGGAGCCCGCCGGCCACTTCGTCAACTGGCAGCAGGATCCGCAGAACAACTACCTCGCGCGGCTGGTGTTCCCGGACAAGACGACGAGCTTTCGCATCGAGGTCGACCTGGTCGCCGAGATGGCGGTGCTCAACCCGTTCGACTTCTTCCTCGAGCCCTCGGCCGAGCACTTCCCGTTCGACTACGACCCCTCGCTGGCGCACGAACTCGCGCCGTACCGGCTCAAGGGCGAGGCGACGCCGCTGTTCGCGAAATACCTGGCCGGCATTCCGCGCGAGAAGAAGCAGACCACCAACTTCCTCGTCGAGCTGAACCAGCGCGTGCAGAAGGACATCGGCTACCTGATCCGCATGGAGCCGGGCGTGCAGACGCCCGAGCAGACGCTCGCCAAGGGCAGCGGCTCGTGCCGCGACTCGGGCTGGCTGCTGGTGCAGATCCTGCGCCACCTCGGCTTCGCGGCGCGCTTCGTCTCGGGCTACCTCGTCCAGCTCAAGCCCGACGTGAAGGCGCTCGACGGCCCCGTCGGCAGCGAGTCCGACTTCACCGACCTGCATGCCTGGTGCGAGGTCTACCTGCCCGGCGCGGGCTGGATCGGGCTCGACCCGACCTCGGGCCTGCTGGCCGGCGAAGGCCACATCCCGCTCGCCTGCTCGCCCGACCCCGGCTCGGCCGCGCCGGTGACCGGTGCGCTCGACGAGTGCGAGACCACGTTCGAGCACCACATGAGCGTGTCGCGCGTGTGGGAGGCGCCGCGCGTGACGCTGCCCTACAGCGACGAGCAATGGGCCGGGATCGAGGCGCTGGGCCACCGCGTCGACGAGCAGCTGCGCGCGCACGACGTGCGCCTCACGCAAGGCGGCGAGCCGACCTTCGTCTCGGTGGACGATCGCGACGGCGCCGAGTGGAACACCGAGGCGCTGGGGCCCACCAAGCGCCTGCTGGCCGCCGAACTGCTCGACAAATTGCGCCTGAAGTACGGCGACGGCGGCCTGCTGCACTACGGCCAGGGCAAGTGGTATCCGGGCGAGCAGCTGCCGCGCTGGAGCCTGAACCTGTTCTGGCGCAAGGACCGCGAGCCGGTGTGGACGCATCCCGAGCTGTTCGCCGACGAGCACGAGCACGACGGCGTCACCGACGCGCAGGCGCAGCGCTTCCTCGAAGGCGTGGCGCGGCGCCTCGCGCTCGATCCGAAGTACGTGTTCCCCGCCTACGAGGACACCTGGTACTACCTGTGGCGCGAGCGCAAGCTGCCGGCCAACGTCGACCCCTTCGACGCGCGGCTGGCCGATCCGCTCGAACGCGAGCGGCTGCGCAAGGTGTTCACGCAGGGGCTCGACAAGGTCGTCGGCCATGTGCTGCCGATCGCGCGCGCCACGCAGGGCCCGGCGCGCTGGCAGACCGGGCCGTGGTTCCTGCGCAGCGAGCGCTGCTACCTGGTGCCGGGCGATTCGCCGCTCGGCTACCGGCTGCCGCTCGATTCGCAGCCCTGGGCCTCGGCCACCGACCAGCCCTGGGTGCATGCGCCGGACCCGACCCAGCCCTTCGCGCCGCTGCCGTCGTATCGCCGGCTGCGTTTCGCCGATCGCGCGGCGGGCGCGACGGGCGCGGCGGGCGAGCCGCCGCCTTCGAGCTTCGCCGAGCGTTCGCGCGCCGCGCTGCGCGGCGGCTTGCCCGGCAGCGGCTTCGGCGCGCTCGACGACGACGCCGCGCCGGCGGCGCCCGCGCCGCGGCCCTTCGAGTCGGCCGGCGGGATCACCCGCACCGCGATCTGCGCCGAGCCGCGCGACGGCCGGCTCTACGTCTTCCTGCCGCCGGCCTCGGCGCTGGAGGACTACCTCGAGATCGTCGCGGCGGTGGAGGACACCGCGCTGGCGATGAAGCTGCCGCTGATCCTCGAAGGCTACGAGCCGCCGCGCGACCCGCGCCTGGCGGTGCTGCGCGTCACGCCCGACCCGGGCGTCATCGAGGTCAACATCCACCCGGCGCACAGCTGGTCCGAACTGGTCGACCAGACCACCCACCTGTACCAGGCGGCGCACGAGACGCGGCTGTCCACCGAGAAGTTCATGCTCGACGGCCGCCACGCCGGTACCGGCGGCGGCAACCACTTCGTGCTCGGCGGCGCGACGGTCGCCGATTCGCCCTTCCTGCGCCGGCCCGACCTGCTGGCCAGCATGGTGGCCTACTGGCACAACCATCCGGCGCTGAGCTACCTGTTCTCGGGCCTGTTCATCGGGCCCACCAGCCAGGCGCCGCGCATCGACGAGGCGCGCAACGATTCGATCTACGAGATCGAAGTCGCGTTCGCCGAACTGCAGCGGCAGTCCGCGCTCGGCCCGGCCGCCTGCCCGCCCTGGCTGATCGACCGGCTGCTGCGCAACCTGCTGATCGACGTGACCGGCAACACCCACCGCGCCGAGTTCTGCATCGACAAGCTCTACTCGCCCGACGGCCCGGCCGGCCGCCTCGGCCTGCTGGAGATGCGCGCCTTCGAGATGCCGCCGCACGCGCGCATGAGCCTGACGCAGCAGCTCTTGATGCGCGCGCTGATCGCGCGCTTCTGGCGGCAGCCGTACCGCCCGGCGCGCCTGAAGCGCTGGGGCACCGAGCTGCACGACCGCTTCATGCTGCCGCACTTCGTGTGGGCCGACCTCGCCGACGTGGTCGAGGAACTGAATCAATCCGGCTGCCCGATGAAGCTGGAGTGGTTCGCCCCGCACCTGGAATTCCGCTTCCCGCGCCTGGGCGACTTCGCGGCGCGCGGCGTCGACGTCGAGCTGCGCCTCGCGCTCGAGCCCTGGCACGTGATGGGCGAGGAGGGCGCGGTGGGCGGCACGGTGCGCTTCGTCGATTCGTCGGTGGAGCGGCTGCAGGTGCGGGTCACGGGCCTGGTGGACGACCGTCACGTGCTCGCGTGCAACGGCCGCGCCGTGCCCTTGCAGCCCACCGGGCGCGTCGGCGAGTTCGTCGGCGCGGTGCGCTTTCGCGCCTGGAATCCGCCCTCGGCGCTGCACCCGACGATCGGCGTGCACGCGCCGCTGAGCTTCGACCTGGTCGACGGCTGGATGAAGCGCTCGATGGGCGGCTGCCAGTACCACGTGGCGCATCCGGGCGGGCGCAACTACGCCAGCTTCCCGGTCAACGCCTACGAGGCCGAGGCGCGGCGGCTGGCGCGCTTCTTCCGCATCGGCCACACGCCGGGCGCGATGGAGGTGGCGCGCGAGGAGCGCAACCCGGACTTCCCGTTCACGCTCGACCTGCGGCGACAATGAGAGGATGCCCCTGAAGAGCCTGCTCGCCGCCTACGCCGCCCGCAGCGGCCGCTACGACGAGCTGCTCGAAAAAGAACAGCGGCCGCGCGCGCACTGGGAGCCCTTCCTGCGCGCGCTGGCGTCGCGCGGCGCCGGCAGCCTGGCCGACACGCTGGCGCTCACCGAGCGCGAGGTGCGCGAGAACGGCATCACCTACAACGTCTACGCCGACCCGCAGGGGCGCGACCGGCCCTGGCAGGTCGACCCGCTGCCGCTGCTGCTGCCGGCGCACGAGTGGCGCGCCATCGAAGAGGGCATCGCGCAGCGCGCCGAGCTGCTGAATCGCGTGCTCGCCGATCTGTACGGCGAGCAGGCGCTGCTCGCGTCGGGCGCGATCCCGCCGGCGGCGGTGTTCGGCCATGCCGGCTTCCTGCCGGCGGCGCAGGGCATCCGCCCGCCCGGCGGCGTGCACCTGTTCCACTACGCCGCCGACCTGGCGCGCTCGCCCGACGGCCGCTGGTGGGTGGTGGGCGACCGCACGCAGGCGCCCTCGGGCGCCGGCTACGCGCTGGAGAACCGGCTGCTGATCTCGCGCGTGTTCCCCCAGGCCTTCCGCGAGCTGCGCGTGCAGCACCTGGCCGCCTTCTTCGCCGCGCTGAAGGACGCGCTGCTGCGCTGGGCGCCGAAGTCCGTTGCCGGCGGGCCGGGCGACGGCGCGCCGCTGATCGCGCTGCTGACGCCCGGCCCCTTCAACGAGACCTACTTCGAGCACGCGCTGATTGCGCGTTATCTGGGCATCGCGCTGGTCGAGGGCAGCGACCTGACGGTGCGCGACGGCTGCGTGTGGATGAAGACCGTCGAGGGCCTGCAGCGCGTGCACGCGCTGCTGCGCCGCCTCGACGACGACTACTGCGATCCGCTCGAGCTGCGCTCCGATTCGGCACTCGGCGTCGCCGGCCTGACCGAGTGCGCGCGGCGCGGCAGCGTGCTGATCGCCAACGCGCTCGGCTCGGGCGTGCTGGAGTCGGGCGCGCTGCTCGGCTACCTGCCGGCGCTGGCCGAGCGCCTGCTCGGCGAGCCGCTCGCGCTGCCCTCGGTGGCCACCTGGTGGCTGGGCGAGCCGGCCGCCTTCGACGACGCCTGGCAGCACCTCGACCAGCTGCTGATCAAGCCGGTCGACCAGGCCTCGCGCGAGCCCTCGCTGTTCGGCGCCGATCTCGACGCCGCGGCGCGCGAGCGATTGCGCGCGCGCATCGCGGCGCGGCCGCAGCGCTGGGTGGCGCAGGAGTGGGTGCAGGTCTCGCAGGCGCCGGTGCTGGAGCGCGGCGCGCATGGCCGCGAGTCGCTGGGCTCGCGCAGCGTGGGCCTGCGCGTCTTCGCCGTCGCCACGCCGGACGGCTGGCGCGTGATGCCCGGCGGCCTGGCGCGCGTGGCCGGCGAAGGCGAGCCGCGCATGATCGCGATGCAGCACGGCGGCCGCTCCAAGGACACCTGGGTGCTGTCGGACGCGCCGGTCAACGCCGCCTTCTCGCTGCTGACGAGCACGGTCACGCCGGCCGCGCTGGTGAACTCGCGCGCCAACCTGCCCTCGCGCAGCGCCGAGAACCTGTTCTGGTTCGGCCGCTACGGCGAGCGCGCCGACGCCGCCGCGCGGCTGCTGCGCGTGGCCATCGAGGCGCAGCTCGACGAGGAGGGCTGCGACGGCGCGGGCGCCGCGCTGGCGCTGTGCGCGCGGCTCGGGCTGGTCGATGCCGACGCGGCGGCCGACCGCGATTCGAGCCACTGCGCGCTCGCGCTGCTGCGCGCCGCCACGCACCCCGAAGGCGCGCTGGCGCAGCGGCTGCGCGAGCTGTCGCGCGTCGCCTTCGGCCTGCGCGATCGCCTGTCGGCCGACCACTGGCGCACCCTCAACCAGCTGATCGCCGACCCGGTGTTCCAGCACGGCAGCGCCTCCACGGCGATGCGCCTGCCGCTCGCGCTGGCCTGGCTGGACCGCGCGGTGACGGCGATGGTCACGCTGTCGGGCTTCGTGCTCGACGGCATGACGCGCGGCACCGGCTGGCGCTTCCTGTCGATGGGGCGGCGCATCGAGCGGCTGTGGAACCTCTGCGCCGCGCTACAGGCCGCCACGCGCGAGGGCCGCGACCAGGGCCTGGAATGGCTGCTGCAATGGGCCGATTCGTCGGTGACCTACCGCTCGCGCTACGTGGTCGCGCCCGAATGGCTGCCGGTGCTCGACCTGCTGGTGCGCGACGAGGGCGTGCCGCGCTCGCTCGCCTTCCAGCTCAAGGGGCTGGCGGAATACGTCGCCAAGCTCGAAGCGCGGCACGGCCGCTGCGCGAGCGACGTGGTCGCGCCCGGCCAGGCCGCATTGGCCGCGCTGACGCCGGCCGACCTGCACCCCGAGAGCGAGGCGCTCGCGGCGCTGCTCGAGCAGTTGCAGCGCATCGCCGGCAGCGTGTCGGACGAGCTGACGCTGAAGTTCTTCTCGCATGCGGCGTCGCGCTCGGTGCTGTCGCTGGTCGCATGAAGGCGCTGAGATACCGCGTCGAGCACGAGACGCGCTACGCCTACGACGCGCCGGTGTCGCAGTCCTGGCAGCGCGCCCGGCTCACGCCGCGAACGCTGCCGTGGCAGAAGCTGCTCGCCCACGCGATCGACATCGACCCGCGCCCCGACGAGCGCCACGACGGCCCCGACGCCTGGGGCAACACCGTCACCCACTTCGGCCTGCACGGCGCGCACCGCGGGCTGCGAGTGCGCATGCGCTGCGAGGTGGAGGTCGGCGCGCGGCCGTCGCCCGCGGCCGGCGAGGCGCAGCCCTGGGAAGGCGTCCGCGCGGCGCTGGCGCGGCCCGGCGCGCCGCCGGCGCTCGACGCGCTGCGCGTCACCGAGGCGACCGCGCTGCTGCCCTTGTCGGAGGCGGCGCGGCAGTACGCCGCGGCCGAGCTCGCGCCCGGGCGCGACTGGCTGGAGGCCGTGAGCGCGCTGATGCGGCGCATCCACGCCGAGTTCGAGTTCGAGCCCGGCGCGACCACCGTTAGCACCTCGGTGGACGAGGTGCTGCACGAGCGCCGCGGCGTGTGCCAGGACTTCGCTCACCTGATGCTCGCCGCGCTGCGCGGCTGGGGCCTGCCGGCGCGCTACGTGTCGGGCTACCTGCTCACCGACCCGCCGCCCGGCCAGCCCCGCCTGATGGGGGTGGATGCCTCGCACGCCTGGGTGGCGGCCTGGTCGCCGCGGCATGGCTGGGTGGAGTTCGACCCCACCAACGGCCAGCGCGCCGACGCGCGCTACATCACGCTCGCCTGGGGCGCCGACTTCGCCGACGTGGTGCCCTTGCGCGGCGTGATCCTCGGCGGCGGCGCGCAGGCGATGGACGTGGCGGTGAGCGTCGTGCCGGTGCCGGGCTGAGACCCCCGCGCGGGGGAAGGGGAGCGGGGGTGGCACGCGAGGGCGATGGCGCGGCGGCGCGCGCATCGCAAGACTGGCTTCCAGCGAACACGACAAGCGCTGGAGGACACGATGGCCCGCTTCATCACCCGCATCGCCGATCTGTGCCGGCAACGCGCCAACGACGAGCTGTTCCTGCGCCGCTTCCGCATGATGCGGCCGGACGAGGACGGCGAGGGTGCCGGCCCGGGCTGGTACGAATCGAGCCGCGAGCTGCGCCTGGGCCTGGACGTGCGCGAGGCGCGCGACGACGAATGGCAGGCCGCGGCGGCGGCGTGACGCTCAGGCCAGCGGCGCCAGGCCGTGGCGGGCACGCGCGCGCGCGCAGGCCTCGTCGCCCAGCCCCAGCGGCGCGCGCGGGCCGAACTCGCGGCACGGCGAGGGCCGCCATTCGTGGATGCCGCAGTGCGCTCGAGTACCCACGGTGCCCACCAGCGCCGCGCAGCGCGGCGAGGCATGGTCGGTGCCGCGCATGCGGAAGCTGTGTTGATTGACTTCGACGGCGAGACCGTCGGGCACGCAGCCGCCGCGCGAGGCCAGCTCCTCGGCTGCGAAGTCGACCCGGAAGCTCGCACAGCAGGCGCCGCAGCGCGTGCAGGCGTTGTCTTCCATGCGCGGCCTCAGTCTTCCGAGACCGCGCGCACCACCGTGACGGTGCAGTCGCTTTGCGCCACCACCTCGGCCGACACGCTGCCCAGGTAGCGGCGCAGCCCGCCGCTGCTGCGCGCGCCCATCACGACGTGGTCGACCTGGTTCTTGCGCGCGTAGTCGACGATCGCGCCGGCCGCGTCGGGCGCTTCCAGCACGTGGTAGGTCACGCGGCCGTCCTGCTGCTGCGGCTCGAGCGCGCGCTGCAAGGGGTGCGCCCAGTGCTTGAGCTTGACCAGCAGGTTGACGTGCTTGCTGCTGCCGTCGGCCTCCATCAGCTCGTCGGTGGCGATGCGGTTGGTCTTCATCACCGCCAGGCACGCCAGCCGCGCGCCCGGCTCGGTGGTGAGCAGGCGCTGCACCGTGTGGCGCACGGCTTCGAGCAGCGCGGGCGTGGCGCCGGCCACGTCGACCGCGGCGAGGATGATCGGGCTGCGCTCGGTCTGCTCGGCGGCGCTGGCGATCGTCACCGGCTCGCCGCCGATGGCGCTGAACCAGCGCTTGAGCGTGCCGAGGCCGCCGCTCTTCTTCTGCATCCGCTCGGCGCGCTCGGTGAGCTTCACCTGCGTCGGGTTCTGCAGGTCGAAGGCGAGCTGCGCGGCGGTCTGGTGGCGCTCGGCGGGCTGCACCGCCAGGCAGCGCAGGATCACCTCCTGCAGCCACGGCGGGATCTCGGGGCGCAGCACGCGCGGCGGCACCGGCTCGCGGTACAGGCGCTGGCGCAGCCCGCGCACCGTGTTCGGGTTGCCGAAGGGGCGTTCGCCGGTGGCCAGGTGGTACATCAGCACGCCGAGCGCGAACAGGTCGCTGCGCGCGTCGTTGCGCACGAACTGCACCTGCTCGGGCGACATGTAGGGCCCGGTGCCCATCGGCAGCTCGAATTCCTCGTCGAGCAGGTCGGGCAGCCTGTCGTGGCGCGACAGGCCGAAGTCGACCAGCACCGCCTCGCCGCTGGGGCGGAACATGATGTTGCTCGGCTTCACGTCGAGGTGGATCACGTGCTGGCGGTGCAGGTCGTGCAGCGCGGTGGCGACGCGGCTGCCGATCTCGATCACCTCGTCCAGCGGCAGCGGCGCGGCGTCGAAGCGCGCGCGCAGCGAGGCGCCCGGGATGTGCTCCATCACGATGTAGGGCTGGCGCGTGAAGTCGCCCTTGGCGACGAACTTCGGCACGTGCGGCCCGGAGAGCGTCGGCATGATCATCTGCTCGACCTCGAAACCGACGATGGTGGCCGGGTCGTCGCCGCCCTTGATGCGCGGCACCTTCATGATCAGCGGCGAGGCGTCGCCGCCCTCGTCGGCGACGCGCGTCACGCGCCACAGGTGCGCCATGCCGCCCTGGTGCAGGTGCTCCTCGAGGCGGAAGCCGTCGATCACCTGGCCGGCTTCGAGGCGCTGGCCGGCGGTCGAGGCGGGCGGCGCCTGCTCCTGCTGCTGCGGATCACTCTCCATGTTCGAGGCGGCGCGCCAGTCGCTGCGGCAGGCCGGCCGCGCGGATCTTCGCGCCGGCCGCCTCGGTGTCGTAGGGCACGCGGAAGTAGGTCAGGGTGCTGTTCGCGGTGTCGAAGGTGGCGTAGCAGGCGGCCGGGTTGCCGTCGCGCGGCTGGCCGGCCGAGCCGGGGATCACCAGCCAGCGGCGCTGCTCCGACAAGGGGATGGGCATGCCGTCGCTGGGCACGAAGTCGCCGATCTTGCCGGTGCCGGTGAGGTGGAACAGCTTGGGGTCGTGCACGTGGCCGCAGAAGGTGAAGCGCGCGCCGGTCGACTGCAGGCTGCGCACCGCCTCCATGCGGCCGAGCACGTAGGCCCACTCGGCCGGCGCGAAGGCGTTGGCGTGCACGTAGAGGCGGTCTTCGTCCTCCACCGACATCGGCAGCGCGGCGAGGAAGTCGAGCTGCGCCGCGTCGAGCCGCGCGCGCGTCCACTCCACCACCTGGCGCGCCTCGGGGATCATGGTCGGCAGCGGCCCCTGAACCACGGCCGCGTCGTGGTTGCCCATCACCGCGACCGCGCCGCGCGCGACGTGGTCGCGCACCAGGTCGACCACCCAGCCCGGGTCGGCGCCGTAGCCGACGAAGTCGCCGAGGAAGGCGTATCGGTCGATGGACTGCGTTGCGGCGTGCGCCATCACCGCGCCCACCGACTCGCGGTTGGCGTGCAGGTCGGCGATCAGCGCGAGCTTCATCGGCCGCTCACCCGATGCGCCCGAGCAGCAGGTATTCCATCAAGGCCTTCTGCACGTGCATGCGGTTCTCGGCCTCGTCCCACACCACCGACTGCGGGCCGTCGATCACCTCGGCCTCGACCTCCTCGCCGCGGTGCGCCGGCAGACAGTGCATGAAGAGAGCGTCGCTCTGCGCCGCGGCCATCATCCGCGCGTCGACGCACCAGTCGGCGAAGGCCTTCATGCGCACCTCGTTCTCGGCCTCGTAGCCCATGCTGGTCCACACGTCGGTGGTGACCAAGTGCGCGCCCTCGCAGGCGGCGATCGGGCTCTTGAAGCTCTTCAGGCAGGCGGGGTCGGCGACGCCCGCGACCTTCGGGTCGAGCTCGTAGCCCGAGGGCGTGCTGACGTGCAGCGTGAAGCCGAGGATGTCGGCCGCCTGCAGCCAGGTGTTGGCCATGTTGTTGCCGTCGCCGACCCAGGCCACCGTCTTGCCCTGGATCGAGCCGCGCTGCTCGATGAAGGTGAAGATGTCGGCGAGGATCTGGCAGGGGTGGTATTCGTTGGTCAGCCCGTTGATCACCGGCACGCGCGAGTGCGCCGCGAAGCGCTCCAGCTTGGTCTGCTCGAAGGTGCGGATCATCACGATGTCGACCATGCGGCTGATCACGCGCGCGCTGTCCTCGATCGGCTCGGCGCGGCCGAGCTGGCTGTCGCCGGTGGTCAGGTGCACCACCGAGCCGCCCATCTGGTACATGCCGGCCTCGAAGCTGACGCGCGTGCGCGTGCTGGCCTTCTCGAAGATCATCGCCAGCGTGCGGTCGACCAGCGGCTGGTACTTCTCGTAGTTCTTGAAGCGCTTCTTGATGACCGCGGTGCGCTCGAACAGGTAGGCGTACTCCTCCGCGCGCAGGTCCTTGAACTGCAGGTAGTGCTTCATCAGGCTCATGCCGGGCTTCATCGCCTTCACGCTTGCTTCGCCGGCTCGGCCAGGAAGCTCTTGATCAGCGGGCACAGGATGGCGACGATCTGCGCCGCCTCGTCTTCCGAGAGGATCAGCGGCGGCACCAGGCGCACCACCTTGTCGGCGGTGACGCTGAGCATCAGCCCGGCCTGCGCGGCGCGGGCTAGCAGATCGCCGCAGGGGCGCGCCAGCTCGATGCCCAGCATCAGGCCCTGGCCGCGGATCTCGACCACGCCTTCGACGCCCTTCAGCTCGCGCTCCAGCCCCGCCTTGAGCGCCGCGCCGACCCGGGCGGCGTTGGCGAGCAGGCCCTCTTCTTCCATGATGCGCAGCGTCTCGACGCCGGCGCGCATGGACAGCGGGTTGCCGCCGAAGGTGGTGCCGTGGTTGCCGGGGCCGAACACGTCCGCCGCGCGCGGCCCGCACACCACCGCGCCGACCGGCACGCCCGAACCCAGGCCCTTGGCCAGCGGCATCACGTCGGGCCGGATGCCGGCCCACTGGTGCGCGAACCATTGGCCGGTGCGGCCGATGCCGCACTGCACCTCGTCGAGCATCAGCAGCCAGCCCTTGTCGTCGCACAGCTGGCGCACCGCGCGCAGGTAGTCGACGGTGGCCGGGTTGATGCCGCCTTCGCCCTGGATCACTTCGAGGAACACCGCGACGATGTTCGGGTTCATCGCCGCGAGCTTGCGCAGCGCGCCGATGTCGTTCAGCGGCACGCGCGGAAAGCCTTCCACCAGCGGGCCGAAGCCGGCCTGCACCTTGGGGTTGCCGGTGGCCGACAGCGTGGCGATGGAGCGGCCGTGGAAGGCCTTCTCGTAGACGACGATCTCGGGGCGCTCGACGCCCTTGTCATGGCCGAACTTGCGCGCGATCTTCAGCGCCGCCTCGTTGGCCTCCAGCCCGGTGCTGCAGAAGAACACGTTGGTCAGGCCGGAGATCTCGCACAGCTTGGCGGCGAGCTGCTCCTGCAGGGGCACGAGGTAGTAGTTGGAGCTGTGGATCAGCTTGGAAACCTGATCCTGCAAGGCCGGCACCAGCTTGGGGTGCGCATGCCCCAGCGTGTTCACCGCGATGCCGCCCAGGCCGTCGAGGTACTTCTTGCCCTCGGTGTCCCACACCCAGCAGCCGCGGCCGTGCGACAGCGCGATCGGCAGGCGGCCGTAGGTCTTCATCACGTGCGGCTCGGGGCTCGCGGGCACTTTTTCCGGGGCGTTCATCGCGTTCTCCAGCGGGCGAGCGAATCATTCTAAGGGCCGCCCGGCAGCGGCCGATAAGGCGCGGATGGGCGCGAACGACCTCGGCATTGCTCTTGCTGCGCTGCAACGTGAAGACGATGCCGAGCCACCCATGCGCCAGATCCACATCCAGGGCATCACCCTCGAAGGCAAGACCTTCCGCCCCAGCGACTGGGCCGAGCGCCTGGCCGGCGCGATGGCCTGCTTCCGCCCCGGCGGCGTGCGCAGCGGCGGCATCAGCGCCTACATCGGCTACTCGCCGTACTGCGTGCCGCGCGTGATCGACGGCATCAAGTGCGTGATCGTCAGCGAGGCGCTGCGCGACATCGAGCCGATGGCCTGGGACTTCGTGATGAACTTCGCGCGCGACAACCGCCTGCGTACGCGCGATCCCGCCCAGGAATGACAAAGGGCCTGCGCTTGCAGGCCCTTCGGCTTTCTTCCCACCCCGGGAAGTTGATCAGGCGGCGGCGAGCGCCTTGACCTTGGCCGCCAGGCGGCTCTTGTGGCGCGCGGCCTTGTTCTTGTGGAAGATGCCCTTGTCGGCGACCGAGTCGATCACGCTCTGGGCGGTCTTGAAGAGGTCGGCGGCCTTGGACTTGTCGCCCGAGACGACGGCCTTCTGGACGTTCTTGATGACGGTGCGGAACTTCGAGCGCAGCGCGGTGTTGGCGGCGTTGAGCTTGACGTCCTGGCGGGCGCGCTTGCGGCCCGAGGCGATGCGAACGGTCTTCTTCTTGGCTTTGGAGGAGGTGGCCATGCTGTAGCGTCTGTCCGGGGTGGAGCAAAGACCGCGAATATAGCACATCCGCCTCCCGGGCGGCCCGCCCCTATAGAATCCGCCGCTTCCATGAACCTGCTGCGGGCCGCCTCCACCGTCTCCCTGTTCACGCTGGCCTCGCGCATCACCGGGCTCGCCCGCGAGGCGATCGTCGCCGCCGCCTTCGGCGCCGGTGGCTACATGGACGCCTTCCAGGTCGCGTTCCGCATCCCGAACCTGCTGCGCCGGCTGTTCGCCGAAGGCGCCTTCTCGCAGGCCTTCGTGCCCATCCTCGCCGAGGCGCGCGCACGCGAGGGCGACGAAGTCACGCACCGGCTGGTCGACGCGGTCGCCACCGTGCTGTTCTGGGCGCTGCTGGCCACCTGCGCGGTCGGTGTGCTCGCCGCGCCGCTGGTGGTCTGGGCGATCGCCTCCGGGCTGCAGCGCTTCGACGACGCGGTGCTGATGACGCGCGTGATGTTCCCCTACATCGGCTTCATGTCGCTGGTGGCGCTCTCGGCCGGCATCCTCAACACCTGGAAGCGCTTCGCGGTGCCGGCGGCCACGCCGGTGCTGCTGAACCTCGCGGTGATCGCCGCCGCCTGGGGCCTTGCGCCGCTGTTCGCCCGCCACGGCATCGAGCCGATCTACGCGCTGGCCGTCGGCGTGATGGGCGGCGGCGTGCTGCAGCTCGCGGTGCAGCTGCCGGCGCTGGCGCGCATCGGCTGCCTGCCGCGCATCGGCCTGGCGCCGGGCGCGCTGCGCGCCGCCTTCGCGCACCCGGGCGTCGGGCGCGTGCTCAAGCAGATGGCGCCGGCGCTGCTGGGCGTCTCGGTGGCGCAGCTGTCGCTGCTGATCAACACGCAGATCGCCTCGCACCAGGGCGTCGGCGCGGTGTCGTGGCTGACCTATGCCGACCGGCTGATGGAGTTCCCGACCGCCTTGCTCGGCGTGGCGCTGGGCGTGGTGCTGCTGCCGCAGCTCTCGGCGGCGCAGGCCGGGGGCGACTCGGCGCGCTACTCGGGCCTGCTCGACTGGGGCCTGCGCCTCGTGCTGCTGCTGGCGCTGCCCTGCGCGGTGGCGCTGCTGGTGTTCCCGCAGGCGCTGGTGGCGGTGCTGTACCACTACGGCGCGATCACGCCGCGCGACGTCGAGCGCACCTCGCTGGCGCTGATGGGCTACGGCGTCGGGCTGATGGGGCTGGTGGGCGTGAAGATCCTCGCGCCGGGCTTCTACGCGCGCCAGGACATCCGCACGCCGGTGCGCATCGCGATCGTCGTGCTGGTGCTGACGCAGGCGATGAACCTGCTGTTCGTGCCGAAGCTGGGCCACGCCGGGCTGGCGCTGTCGATCGGCCTGGGCGCGCTGCTCAATGCCGCCTGGCTCTACACCGGCCTGCGCCGCAAGGGGCTGTACACGCCCGAGCCGGGCTGGGCGCTGTTCGCGCTGCGCATCGTGCTGGCCTGCGCGCTGATGGGCGCGGCGCTGTGGTGGGCGTCGGGCGCGATCGACTGGATCGCCCTGCGGGCGCAGCCCTGGACGCGCGTCGGGCTGCTCGCCGCCTGCATCGCTGGGGCGGTGGTTTTGTACTTCGCGGTGCTGCTGGGCAGCGGCCTCAAGCTTCGACAATTCATGCGCCGCGGCTAAACTGGCTTCATGGCCGGTCCGCTGCAGTTCGAGGCGCCCAGCGCGCTGGAGTACTTCGCCTCCCTCGTGGCCGACGATGCCAGCCTGCCGCTGCTCGAAGCGGCCGTCTCGATCGCGCAGGACGAGTACCCCGATCTCGACGTGCAAGGCGTGCTGGCCGAGATCGACGCGCTGGCCGCCAAGCTCAAGCGCCGCATCCCGGCCGATGCCGTGGCCCTGCAGCGGCTGCGCTGGCTGAACCGCTTCTTCTTCCACGAGCTGGGCTTCGCCGGCAACGTCAACGACTACTACGACCCCGGCAACAGCTACCTGCACCGCGTGGTGCAGACGCGCCGCGGCATCCCGATCACGCTGGCGGTGCTGTACGCGGAGCTGGCCGCGCAGATCGGCCTGCATGCGCGCGGCGTGTCCTTCCCGGGGCACTTCCTCGTCAAGCTGAAGATGTCGCAGGGCGAGGTGGTGATCGACCCGTTCACCGGGCAATCCCTCTCGCGCGAGGAACTCGACGAGCTGCTGCTGCCGTACAAGCGCAGCCGCGGCCTGACCGGCGAGTTCGACGCGCCGCTCGGCCTGTTCCTGCAGGCCGCGCCAGCGCGCGACGTGATCGCGCGCATGCTGCGCAACCTGAAGGAGATCCACCGCGCCGCGCAGGACTGGCCGCGCCTCGTGGCGGCGGCCAACCGCCTCGTGCTGCTGCTGCCGCAGGCCTGGGAGGAGCGGCGCGACCGCGGCCTGGCCTACGCCGAGCTGGGCATGAACGGCTCGGCCGCGGGCGACCTGGCCGACTACCTCGAGCACGCCGGGCCGGCGCAGGACCGCGCCGCGATCGCCGCGCGGCTGGCCGAGCTGCGCCGCCAGGGCTCGCCGCGCCTGCATTGAGCGCCGGAGCGTCCGCGCGGGCCCGCCCCGTAGAATGCGCGGCCGCATGACACCGACCCCCGCACAACGCCGCGGCCTCGCCTGGGCCGCCATCGCCGTCGCCGCCACGCTGCTGCTGTGGCTGCTGGCGCCGGTGCTCACGCCCTTCGTCGTCGGCGCGGTGCTGGCCTACGCGCTGCACCCCGCCGTCGAGCGCCTCGCGGCGCGGCGCGTGCCACGCCTGGCGGCGGTGCTGCTGGTGGAGGTGCTGTTCATCGTCGTGCTGGCCGCGGTGCTGCTGCTGATCGTGCCGATCATCTCCAAGGAGCTGCCGATGCTGCGCGAGCAGATCCCGGTGCTGGCCGACAAGCTCAACCGCAGCGTCGCGCCCTGGCTGGCGCAGTTCGGCATCCACGTGCAGCTGGACATCCCCGGCATCAAGGCCTTCGTGCTCAAGTACCTCGACGCCAACCTGGAAGACGGGCTGGCCGCCGCGCTCAGCTCGGCGCGCATCGGCGGCAGCATCGTGCTGGCGCTGATCGGCAACCTGGTGCTGGTGCCGGTGGTGCTGTTCTACCTGCTCGACGACTGGCCGCGCCTGGTGGCGCACGTGCACTCGCTGGTCCCGCCGCGCATGCGCGAGGGCGTGGTCGGCTTCCTCGACGAATGCGATGCCGTGCTCGGCCAGTACCTGCGCGGCCAGCTGCTGGTGATGCTGAGCATGGCGGCCTTCTACAGCATCGGCCTGACGCTGTTCGGCTTCGACCTGGCGCTGCCGGTGGGCGTGTTCACCGGCCTGGCGATGATCATCCCCTACCTTGGCTTCGGCCTCGGGCTGGTGCTGGCGCTGCTCGCCGGGCTGCTGCAGTTCGCCAGCTGGTACGGGCTGGTGGCGGTGGCGGTGGTGTTCGGCGTCGGCCAGCTGGTCGAGAGCCTGTGGCTGACGCCGCGCCTGGTCGGCGAGCGCATCGGCATGAACCCGCTGATGGTGATCTTCGCGCTGCTCGCCTTCGGCCACCTGTTCGGCTTCGTCGGCGTGCTGATCGCGCTGCCGGTCAGCGCGCTGCTGGTGGTGGCGGTGCGGCGCGTGCGGGCGGCCTACCTCGCCAGCCCCCTGTACGGCGGATGAAGCAGTTGCCGCTGGCCATCGGCGCGATCGGCGACGGCCCCGAACAGAGCTTCGCGAGCTGGCTGGCCGGGCCCAACGCCGCGGCGCTGGCGCACCTGCAAGGCGGCGGCGTGCAGCGCGCGCCGGTGAGCTACCTGTGGGGCGCCAGCGGCGCCGGCAAGACGCACCTGCTGCGCGCGCTGGCGCGCCAGCTGCGCGCGCAGGGCCAGCGCAGCGGCTGGTTCGAGCCGACGACGCCACTGCCGTGGACGCTGGCCGAAGACTGGTCGCTGATCCTGATCGACGACTGCCAGGGCCTCGACGCGGCGCGCCAGCACGCCGCCTTCGCGCTGTTCGTCGACGCGGCCACGCACGGCATCCCGCTGGCCGCCGCCGGCCGCCTGCCGCCCGTCGACCTGCCGCTGCGCGAAGACCTGCGCACGCGCCTGGGCTGGGGCCCGGTGTTCGCGCTGCAGCCGCTGGCCGAGGCCGAGATGCGCGCCGCGCTGCGCCGCGAGGCGGACCGGCGCGGCGTGTTCCTCTCCGACGAGGTGATGGACTATCTGCTGACGCGCTTCGAGCGCAACCTCAAGCCTCTGATGGCGCAGCTCGACCGGCTCGACCGTTTCTCGCTGGCCAACAAGCGCGCCATCACCGTGCCCATGCTCAAGCTGATGCTCGCCGAGGAGGGCACAGCGTGAGTTCATTGAACCTGGCGCTGTTCGACCTCGACGAGACGCTGCTGCCGCTCGACTCCGACCACGCCTGGGGCGAGTTCGTGATCCGCCTCGGCTGGGTCGACGAGGCGGCGTTCCGCCGGCGCAACGACGAGTTCTTCGCCCAGTACAAGGCCGGCGCGCTGGACATCCACGCCTATGTCGAATTCACCACCGCGCCGCTGCGCGAGCGCGGCCCCGAGGCGGCCGCGGCGGCGCACGCGCAGTTCATGCGCGAGGTGATCGCGCCGGCGCTGCGCCCGGCCGCGCTGGAACTGGTGCGCGAGCACCAGCGGCGCGGCGACGCGGTGGCGCTGGTGACCGCCACCAACGACTTCGTCACCGCGCCGATCGCGCGCGCCTTCGGCATCGAAACGCTGATCGCGGTGCGGCTCGAACGCGGCCCGGGCGCTACCATCACGGGCCGCATCGCCGGCACGCCGAGCTACCGCGAGGGCAAGGTGGCGCGGGTCGGGCAGTGGCTGGCCGAGTCGGGCCGGGGCTGGAGTGACTTCGAGCGCATCAGCGTCTACAGCGACTCGCCCAACGACCTGCCGCTGCTCGAGCGCGCCACCGACCCGGTGGCGACCAACCCGTCGCCGGCGCTCGAAGCGGTGGCGCGCGAGCGCGGCTGGCGCATCCTCAGACTCTTCGAAGAATGATCAAGAAATTCATCGACAAGCTGCTCGGCAAGAGCACCCCGACGAAGAAGGCCGGCGCCGCGGCGCGCGGCAAGCGCGTCGAGGTGGGCAAGGAGCAGCACGGCATCGACCTCGCGCTCGTCGACGAGCGCGCCATCAAGGTGGTCAAGACGCTCGCCGACGCCGGCCACGAGGCCTACATCGTCGGCGGCGCGGTGCGCGACCTGCTGCTCGGGCTGCGCCCCAAGGACTTCGACGTCGCTACCAGCGCGACGCCCGAGGAGGTCAAGGCGCTGTTCCGGCGCGCCTTCATCATCGGGCGGCGCTTTCGCATCGTGCACGTGGTGTTCGGGCGCGGGCGCGACCACGAGGTGATCGAGGTCTCGACCTTCCGCGCGCTGATCGACGCGAGCGCCGAGCAGGTGGCCGGCAACGAGAAGACCTCCAAGGGCGAACTGGCCGACAAGACCAGCGTGGTCGACGCCAGCGGGCGCGTGCTGCGCGACAACGTCTGGGGCCCACAGATCGAGGACGCGGCGCGGCGCGACTTCACCGTCAACGCGATGTACTACGACCCGCAGCGCGAGCTGCTGGTCGACTACCACGGCGGCCTGGCCGATGCGAAGAAGAAGCTGCTGCGCATGATCGGCGACCCGGCCACGCGCTACCGCGAAGACCCGGTGCGCATCATCCGCGTGGTGCGCTTCGCGGCCAAGCTCGGCTTCGAGATCGAACCGAAGACACGCGCGCCGATCCAGGAGATGGCCGCGCTGCTCGACAACGTGCCGGCCTCGCGCACCTTCGACGAGATGATCAAGCTGCTGCAGACCGGCCACGCGCTGGCGAGCATCGAGCAGCTGCGCAAGCAGGGCCTGCACCGCGGCGTGTTCCCGGTGCTCGACGTGGCGCTCGACGAGGCGCAGCGCCACGACGGCCGCGAGAAGTTCGTGCAGCTCGCGCTGGCCGACACCGACCGGCGCGTCGGCGAGGGCAAGCCGGTGGCGCCGAGCTTCATGCTCGCCTGCATGCTGTGGCACGACGTGCAGGAGCGCTGGAAGACGATCCGCGCCAAGGGCGAAGCGCCGCTCCCGGCCCTGCAGCAGGCCATCGATGCCGCCTTCGACGCGCGCATCGGCGACATCTCCGGGCGCGGCAAGCTGGCCGCCGACATGCGCGAGATCTGGATGATGCAGCCGCGCTTCGAGCGCCGCGGCGGCCGTGCGCCGTACTCGCTGGCCGAGCAGCCGCGCTTCCGTGCCGGCTTCGACTTCCTGCGCCTGCGCGCCGACGCCGGCGAGGTCGACGCCGAGCTGGCCGAGTGGTGGGAAGACTTCTCGCTGGGCAGCGACGAGGAGCGCGAGGCGCTGATCGAGACCGCGCGCGAGCGCGAGGGCCAGCGCCGCACCGGCGGCGGCGCGGCGGGCGAGGGCGGCGAGCCGGCGAAGAGGAAGCGCCGCCGCCGCCGCAAGCCGGCGGGCGCCGCCGACTCGCCGCCGCCGGCGGCCGACGCGGCCTGAGCCGACGTGGGCCCGAGCCTCGCTTACGTCGGCATGGGCGCCAACCTCGGCGAGGCGCGCGCCGCGCTCGCTTCCGCGCTCGATGCGCTGGCGGCGCTGCCCGGCACCGAGCTGCTGCGCCGTTCGTCGCTCTGGCGCAGCGCGCCGGTCGATTCGAGCGGGCCGGACTACCTCAACGCGGTGGCCGAATTGCGCACCACGCTCGCGCCCCTCGAACTGCTGCACCGGTTGCAGGCCATCGAACTCGCGCACGGCCGCGAGCGCCCCTACCGCAACGCGCCGCGCACGCTCGACCTCGACCTGCTGCTGCACGGCGGACAAAGCCTCGCCACCGCCGAGCTGACGCTGCCGCATCCGCGCGCCCACCAGCGCGCCTTCGTGCTGGCGCCGCTCGCCGAGCTGGCGCCGCAGCTGGACATCCCCGGCCACGGCAGCGCGGCATCGCTGCTGGCGCGCGTGGCCGACCAACGCATCGAAAGGCTGGCCGCATGAACGGCATTCCCATCCCCTTGCAGACCATCCTGCTGCTGGCCGCGTCGAACGTCTTCATGACCTTCGCCTGGTACGGCCACCTGAAGAACCTCGCCGCCAAGCCCTGGTACATCGCCGCGATGATCAGCTGGGGCATCGCGTTGTTCGAATACCTGCTGCAGGTGCCGGCCAACCGCATCGGCTTTGCCGGCGGCATCTCGCTGGCGCAGCTGAAGATCATGCAGGAGGTGATCACGCTGGCGGTGTTCGTGCCCTTCGCGGTGTTCTTCATGCAGCAGCCCTTCAAGCTCGATTTCATCTGGGCCGGGCTGTGCCTGGTGGGCGCCGTCTACTTCATCTTCCGCGCCTGAACCGGGCCCGGCCAGCGGCTACACTCGCCCGGTTTCGAGCGTGTGACGACAAGGAAGGGGTCCGAGGGATGCTGTTCGGCAAGCTGCTGCCGCGTGAGGGCAATTTCTTCGAGCTGTTCAACCAGCACGGCACGCACATCGTCGAAGGCGCGCGCGCTTTCATCCTGCTGATCCAGAACTACGCCGACGCCGACCTGCGCGAGAAGCACGCCGGCGAGGTGGTCAACGCCGAGCGCAGCGCCGACCGCGTCACCGCCGAGGTCAACCGGCTGCTGCACAAGACCTTCATCACGCCGATCGACCGCGAGCAGATCCACGGCCTGATCAACGCGATGGACGACATCCTCGACCTGCTGCAGGACGCCACCGAGACGATGTCTCTGTACGACGTGCGCGCGATGACCGAGGAGGTGCTGCGCCTGGGCGACCTGTCGGCCAAGTGCTGCGAGCGCGTGCAGCACGCGGTGTCGCTGCTGCCCAAGATCAGCCAGCAGGCCACCGCCGAGGCGGCGATCAAGACCTGCGAGGAGATCGACAAGCTCGAGAGCGACGCCGACCGCGTGATGCGCAGCGCGATGTCCAAGCTGTTCCGCGAGGAGACCGACGTGCGCGAACTGATCAAGCTCAAGGCGATCTACGAGCAGCTCGAATCCATCTCCGACCGCTGCGAGGACGTGGCCAACCTGATCGAGGGCATCGTCCTCGAGAACGCCTGAACCGGGCCTCGCACGCCCCGCGCCGACATGGACAGCATCCAGACTGCCTTCTGGGTCGTGGCGCTGCTCGTCGTTCTGGCGGTGGTGTTCGACTTCATGAACGGCTTCCACGACGCGGCGAACTCGATCGCCACCGTCGTCTCCACCGGCGTGCTCAAGCCGCAGCAGGCGGTGCTGTTCGCGGCCTTCTTCAACGTCGTCGCGATCTTCATCTTCCAGCTCAAGGTCGCGGCCACCATCGGCAAGGGCATCGCGGTGCCGGGCGTGGTCGACCACCACGTGGTGTTCGGCGCGCTGATCGGCGCGATCGCCTGGAACGTGGTCACCTGGTGGTACGGCATCCCGTCGAGCTCGTCGCACGCGCTGATCGGCGGCATCGTCGGCGCGGTGATCGCCAAGTCGGGCGCCGGCTCGCTGGTGGCCGGCGGCGTGTTCAAGACGGTGGCCTTCATCTTCGTCTCGCCGCTGCTGGGCTTCGTGTTCGGCTCGCTGCTGATGGTGGCGGTGGCGCACCTGTTCCGGCGCGTGCCGCCGCTGCGCGTGGACAACTGGTTCCGCCGCCTGCAGCTGTTCTCGGCCGGCTTGTACAGCCTCGGCCACGGCGGCAACGACGCTCAGAAGACCATCGGCATCATCTGGATGCTGCTGATCGCCGCCGGCTACTCGTCGGCCGACGACACGCTGCCGCCGGTCTGGACGATCTGGGTCTGCTACATCGCCATCGGCATGGGCACGATGTTCGGCGGCTGGCGCATCGTCAAGACGATGGGCCAGAAGATCACCAAGCTCAAGCCGGTGGGCGGCTTCTGCGCCGAGGCCGGCGGCGCGATGACCCTCTTCATCGCCACGAGCCTGGGCATCCCGGTGTCGACCACGCACACCATCACCGGCGCGATCGTCGGCGTCGGCTCGGTGCGGCGCGCTTCCTCGGTGCGCTGGGGCATCGCCGGCAACATCGTGTGGGCCTGGATCTTCACGATCCCGGCCTCGGCCTTCGTCGCGGGCGTGTTCTACTGGATCAGCCTGGCGCTGTTCGAGTGAGGCAGCGCGGCCGGCCAGCCCCCGCGGCCGGGGACGCCATGGCTACTGGCTCAGTTTGCGGCTTTCTTCCACCTGCCACTCGAAGTAGCGCTGGCCGCTGAAGGCCACCGAGGCCATCAGCGCGGCGGCGCCGAGCATCAGCGCGACGATCGCGCCGAGCACCGGGCCCCAGCGCGTGGCGTGCACCGGCGCGCCGGGGTTGTGGCGCGCATCCCATTTTTCGTCGGGCGTCAGGCCGTAGACGATCGCGGCGAGCATGCCGGCGGCGATCGTGAAGCCCAGCAGCGGGATCAGCAGCCAGGCGAGCTTGTCGTCCTGGCCCAGCTCGTTCATGCGCTGCACGCCGGCCAGGCCCAGCAGCGCCAGCGGCACGTGCAGCCAGCCCCAGCGGTCGCGCAGGCCGTGCAGGTAGAAGCGGTGCAGGCCGAAGGTGCCGCCGAGCACCGCGATCCAGGTCGCCAGCGTCTTGGACTTCATGCCCGGTCCACCGGCTCGCTCGCGTCACCGCGGCCGAGCGCCTTCTGCATCAGCACCACGTCGAGCCAGCGGCCGAACTTCCAGCCGGCGGCGCGCAGGATGCCGGTGTGCTCGAAGCCGAGCGTGCGGTGCACGCCGATCGAGCCGGCGTTGGCCGAGTCGCCGATCACCGCCAGCATCTGGCGCGCGCCGGCCGCTTCGCAGCGCGCCAGCAGCTCGGCCAGCAGCAGCCGGCCGACGCCCTGGCCGCGCGCCTCGTCGGCGAGGTAGATCGAATCCTCCAGGCAGAAGCGGTAGGCGCGGCGCGGGCGGAAGTGGTTGGCGTAGGCGTAGCCGAGCACGCGCCCGGCGCGCTCGGCCACCAGCCAGGGCAGGCCCTTGGAGAGCACGTCGTCGCGGCGGCGCGCCATCTCGGCGGAGTCGGGCGCCTCCAGCTCGAAGGTGCCGGTGCCGTTCGCGACGTTCCAGGCGTAGACGGCGGTGATGGCGGGAAGGTCGGCGGCCGTGCTGGGCCGGATCACGAGGGAGGAGGCAGCGGTCATCGCGATGAAGTGCGGAAGCCAAGGCGCAGCCGACTATAATGCCGGGTTTCGCTGCTGGCCGGTCGGGTGACCGGCGTATCTACGGCAAGCGAGCCCCGATCCGTCTTCACCAGCCGTGTCCCTGGCGAAGTCGATCACTCCGGATTTGCAAGGAAACAGTCATGGTCGTGATCCGACTCGCACGTGGCGGCGCCAAGAAGCGCCCGTTCTACAACATCGTCGTCGCCGACTCGCGCAACCGCCGCGACGGCCGCTTCATCGAGCGCGTGGGCTTCTACAACCCGGTGGCCTCGGGCGCCGAGCAGCCGCTGCGCGTGGCCTTCGACCGCGTCGAGCACTGGGCCAAGAACGGCGCGCAACTGTCGCCCACCGTCGCCCGCCTGGTCGGCGAAGCGAAGGCGAAGACCGCCGCCGCCTGAGGCGCGGATTGTCTGGCTCCGCTGCCGAGCCGGCCTGGCCCGACGATGCCGTCGAGGTCGGGCGAATCGTCGGCGCCTGGGGCGTGAAGGGCTGGTTCAAGGTCCAGCCCTTCGCCGCCGATCCGCAGGCGCTGTTCTCCTCGAAGCGCTGGTTCCTCCAGCCGGGTGCCGAGGCCCGGCCGCCGCGTCCCGCCGCGCCGGCGCTGCCCCCGCTGCTGAAGATCGCCGAGGCCAAGGAGCACGGCGACGGCGTGGTGGCGCGCTGCCTGGACATCACCGGGCGCGACGCCGCCGAGGCGCTGCGCGGCGCGCGCATCTTCATCGGCCGCGCCAGCTTCCCGACCGCCGGCGAGGGCGAGTTCTACTGGGTCGACCTGATTGGCCTGGCCGTCGTCAACCGCGAAGAGCAGCCGCTCGGCACGGTGGTCGGTCTGCTCGACACCGGCGCGCACAGCGTGCTGCGCGTGCTGCCTGAAGGCAGCCAGGGCGAAGCCGACGAGCGCCTGATCCCCTTCGTCGCGCAGTACATCGACGACGTCGACCTGGCCGCTCGCCGCATCCGCGTCGACTGGGGCCTGGACTACTGACGCGCGGCGCCATGCGCTTCGACATCGTCACGCTGTTCCCCGAACTGTTCGGCGCGCCACTCGAAGTCGGCGTGACGCGGCGCGCCTTCGAGTCCGGCCAGGTGCAGGTGAAGCTCTGGCCGCTGCGCGATTTCGCCGAGGACAACTACCGCCGCGTC
Organism: Pseudomonadota bacterium; assembly: GCA_029779845.1. GTDB lineage: Bacteria > Pseudomonadota > Gammaproteobacteria > Burkholderiales > Burkholderiaceae_C > Piscinibacter. The sequence continues at coordinate 100,088 of JAKOZT010000073.1, forward strand.
GACGACCGCCCCTACGGCGGCGGCCCCGGCATGGTGATGCTGGCCGAGCCGCTGGAGCGCGCGCTGGCCGCAGCGAAGGCTGATCGCGGCACGGCCGCGCCGGTGGTGCATTTCACGCCCACCGGCCGGCGCATCGATCAGGCGCTGGTACGCGAGTTCGCGGCCGGGCCGGGGGCGATCCTGCTGTGCGGCCGCTACGAGGGCATCGACCAGCGCGTGCTCGACGCCCACGTCGATGCCGAGCTGAGCCTGGGCGACTTCGTGCTCTCCGGCGGCGAGCTGCCGGCGCTGGCGCTGCTAGACGCGGTGGCGCGCTTGCAGGACGGCGTGCTCGGCGACGCGCGCTCGCACGAGCAGGACAGCTTCTCCGACGGGCTGCTCGACTGCCCGCACTACAGCCGCCCCGAAGTGCTGGGCGAGGGCGATGCGGCGCGGCCGGTGCCGGCGGTGCTGCTGTCGGGCCACCATGCCGACATCGCGCGCTGGCGCCGCGAGCGCTCGCTGGAGCTGACCGCGCGACGCCGCCCCGACCTGATCGCCGCCGCGCGCGCCGCCGGAAAGCTCACGCCGGCCGACGAGAAGGCCCTGGCCGCGCTCGGGCTATAATCTGCGGCTTTTCGATCCTCTGCCGGGCGAGCGGCCTGTGATGCCGCCCACACCTTCCAACACCCCCGCGCAAGATCCTTGGAGAAACCCGTGGACCTGATCCAGACCCTCGAGCGGGAAGAAATCGCCCGTCTCAACAAGACCATCCCCGAATTCGCCCCCGGCGACACCGTGATCGTCAGCGTGAACGTCGTCGAAGGCACGCGCAAGCGCGTGCAGGCCTACGAAGGCGTGGTGATTGCCAAGCGCAACCGCGGCCTGAACAGCAGCTTCATCGTGCGCAAGATCTCCAGCGGCGAAGGCGTGGAGCGCACCTTCCAGCTCTACAGCCCGCTGATCGCCTCGATCGAGGTCAAGCGCCGCGGCGACGTGCGCCGCGCCAAGCTGTACTACCTGCGCCAGCGCTCGGGCAAGTCGGCGCGCATCAAGGAGAAGCTGGCCTGAGCCCGGGCCGGATGACCCTGAGAACGAAGCCGCCCCGAGGGGCGGCTTTGTCTTTCCAACGCCCATGAGCCGCCCGCCCATCCTCGACCCCAAGGCCGTGCCGGTGATCGGCACCGACGCGCAGCTGCCCGCCGTGCCCGCCGAGCGCCTCGTCGCGGCTGCGCTGCGCGAGCGCTTCGCCGTGCAGGCCGAATGGCAGCCCGAACTGGCCGGCGACGGCAGCCTGTTCGCCGGCCGCGAGCCGGCCGCCGCCTCGGTGCTGGTGCCGCTGGTGGCGCACGCGCAAGGCGCCAGCGTGCTGCTGACGCGCCGCACCGAGCACCTGCGCGACCACGCCGGCCAGATCAGCTTTCCCGGCGGGCGCGCCGAGGAGATCGACGCGAACGCGGTGCACACCGCGCTGCGCGAGGCGGAAGAGGAGGTCGGCTTGTCGCCCGACTTCATCGACGTGATCGGCGCGCTGCCCGTCTACACCACCGTCACCGGCTTTCACGTGACGCCGGTGGTGGCGCTGGTGCGGCCCGGCTTCACGCTGGCGATCGACAGCTTCGAGGTCGCCGAGGCCTTCGAGGTGCCGCTGGCCTTCCTGATGGACCCGGCGCACCACCAGCGCCACCTCTTCGAGTTCGGCGGGCAGCGGCGCCAGTTCCTGTCGATGCCGTGGCAGGGCGTCGATGCCGCCGGCCAGCCGCGCGAGTACTTCATCTGGGGCGCCACCGCGGCGATGCTGCGCAATCTGTACTCTTTCCTCGTTCGATGAGCGCGCGGGCCGCGCCGTTATCATCGAACGGCATGAGTTTCTTCGCCGTCCTGTTCGCGCTGTTGATCGAACAGCTCAAGCCGCTGCCGCGCGACAACGTCGTGCACGACACGCTGACCGGCTGGATGCGCTGGGCGGGCCGCAACTTCGACGCCGGGCGCGACCACCACGCCTGGGTCGTGTGGTGCATCACCGTGCTGGTGCCGGCGCTGCTGGTCACGCTGGCCTACCACGCGATCGGCCACTTCAGCCTGCTGCTCGCGCTCGGCTTCGACGTGGCGGTGCTCTACCTGACGCTGGGCTTCCGCCAGTTCAGCCACTACTTCACCGACATCCGCGACGCGCTCGAGCGCGGCGACGAGGACGAGGCGCGCCGCCTGCTCGCGCAGTGGCGCCACCTCGACGCCAGCGAACTGCCGCGCACCGAGCTGCTGCGCCACGTGATCGAACATTCGCTGCTGGCGGCGCACCGCCACGTGTTCGGCGTGTTCTTCTGGTTCGTGCTCGGCTCGGCCTTCGGCCTCGGGCCGGCCGGCGCGGTGCTGTACCGCATGGCCGAGCTGGCGAGCCGCTACTGGGCCTTCAAGAGCCGCACCGTGGGCGCGCCGGTCAACGAGCGGCTGATGCGGCGCTCGCAATGGCTGTTCGGGCTGATCGACCACGTGCCGGCGCGGCTGACCGCCTTCGGCTTCGCGGTGGTGGGCAACTTCGAGGAAGCGATCACCTGCTGGCGGCGCGACGCCGGGCTGTGGAAGCACGAGAACGAGGGCATCATCCTCGCCGCCGCCGCCGGGGCGGTGGGCGTACAGCTCGGCGGTAGCGCGGCGCCCGGCGTCACGCCGGACCGCTCCAAGACCTTCGAGGCCGGCGCGCTGCCCGAAGCGGCCGGCGCCGAGGGCTCGACGCCGGGGCTGCCGCCGCTGCCCGGGCATCTGCGCAGCATCGTCGGGCTGGTGTGGCGCTCGGTGGTGCTGTGGATGCTGCTGCTGGCGCTGCTGACGCTGGCGAACCTGATCGGCTGATCGTCAGTAGCGGGTTCGAGTGAGCTCGTCGCGGATCTCGCAGTAGATGCGATGCCGTGACGCGCTGATCTCGCCGCGCTCCAGCGCCGCCCGCACGCCGCAGCCCGGCTCCTGCACGTGGGTGCAGTTGTAGAAGCGGCACTGCGTCGACGGCGCGCGGAAGTCGGGCATCAATCGCGGCAGCTCGGCGGCGTCGACCTGGCGCAAGCCGAATTCCTGGAAGCCGGGCGAGTCGATCAGCGCCGCGCTGCGCTGCGCATCGAGCCAGTACCACTGCGTCGTCGTCGTCGTGTGGCGGCCCGAGTTGAGCGCGCGCGAGACTTCGCCGACCTGCGCGCCGGCATCGGGCACCAGCAGGTTGATCAGCGTGCTCTTGCCGGTGCCGCTCGGGCCCAGCACCAGCGTCGCCTTGCCGGCCAGCAGCGGCGCCAGCGCGGCGCGGCTCGCATCGGGGCGGGCCTTCAACGCGACCTCGTGCACCGCGGTGCCCATCGCGGCATAGGGCGCCAGGCGCTCGCGCGCCGCGTCGATCGCCGGCAGGTCGGCCTTGTTGAGCACGATCGCCGCCGGAATGCCGGCCGCCTCCGCCGCGATCAGCGCACGCGCCAGCTGCGATTCGCTGAACACCGGCTCGGCGGCCACCAGCACCAGCAGCTGGTCGAGGTTGGCGGCGAAGGACTTGGTCTTCCACTCGTCCTGCCGGTGCATCAGGTTGCGGCGCGGCTCCACCGCTTCGATCACGCCTTCGCCCGCCGAGGTGGGCATCCAGCGCACGCGGTCGCCGACCACGCACTCGCTCTTCTTGCCGCGCGGCGTGCAGTGCAGCCGCACGCCTTCGGGCGTCTCGACGGTGTAGTGCCGGCCGTGGCCGGCGACCACCAGCCCGAGGTCGAGTTCGGCGCCTCGGCTCAAGCCGCTGCGCCCGAGGCGAGCTGCTGCATCGCGGCGAGCCGCTCCGAGGCGGGCGGGTGCGAGTAGTAGAACGTCACGAACACCGGGTCGGGCGTCAGCGTGGCGGCGTTGTCCTCGTGCAGCTTGAGGAGCGCGGCGGCGAGGTCGGCGCCGCTGGCCTGCGCGCAGGCGTAGGCGTCGGCCTGGAACTCGTGGCGGCGCGACAGGCCGGCCAGCAGCGGCGAGACGAAGTAGCCGAACACCGGCGCCGCGAGCAGGAACAGCAGCAGCGCCAGCGCGTCGTTGGGCGCGCCCACGTTCGGCTCGACGCCCAGGCCGCGGTAGAACCAGCCCTGGCCCGACATCCAGCCGAGCAGCGCGAAGCCGGCGAGGCTGAGCGCGAACATCGCCGCCATGCGCTTGAGCACGTGCCTGTGCTTGAAGTGGCCGAGCTCGTGCGCCAGCACCGCCTCCACCTCGGTGGGCGTCAGCTTGGCCAGCAGCGTGTCGAAGAACACCACGCGCTTGGCCGCGCCGAAGCCGGTGAAATACGCATTGGCGTGCGCCGAGCGGCGGCTGCCGTCCATCACGAACAAGCCCTTGGCGGTGAAGCCGCAGCGCGCCATCAGCGCCTGCACGCGCGCCTTCAGCGACTCGTCGGCGAGCGGCTCGAACTTGTTGAAGAGCGGCGCGATCACGGTCGGGTACAGCACCAGGATCAGCAGGTTGAAGCCCATCCACGCGCCCCAGGCCCACAGCCACCACAGCGAGCCCGTCGCGCCCATGATCCACAGGATCAGCGCGGCGATCGGCAGCCCGATCAGCGCGCCCACCAGCACGCCCTTGAGCGCATCGGCGAGGTAGAGCTTCCAGCTCATGCGGTTGAAGCCGAAGCGCTGCTCGATGCGGAAGGTGCTCCAGGCCTCGAAGGGCGCGTCGAGCAGGCCGCCGATCAGCGCGAAGGCGGCCAGCAGCGCGAGCTGGTAGGTCAGGCCGCCGAAGCGCTCGAACAGCGCATCGCGCAGCGAGACGTTCAGCGCGTCGAGGCCGCCGAGCAGCGTCCAGCCGAGCAGCACGGCGGCGCCGAAGGCGGTCGACAGGAGCCCGAAGCGGCCCTTGGCGATCGTGTAGTCGGCCGCCTTCTGGTGCGCGGCGAGCGCAATGGTCGCCGCGAACGCCGCCGGCACCGCATCGCGATGCGCCGCCACGTGGCGCATCTGGCGCGTCGAGAGCCAGAACTTGAGCGCCAGCGAGACCAGCAGCGCGGCGGCGAAGCACGAAGTGAGAAGCATCGCTTGCATGGGCGCAAGTGTAGAACTGCGAGAATGCGCGCCGATGCCACCCCGCCCAGCTTGCAGAATTTCATGAGCGACGACACCCTGACCGCCGGCGACCAGAACCTGGTCTGGATCGACCTGGAGATGACCGGCCTGTCGCCCGAGCGCGACCGCATCATCGAGATCGCGGTGATCGTCACCGACGCGAACCTGGGCCGGCGCACCGAAGGCCCGGTGCTGGCGATCCACCAGAGCGACGCCACGCTCGACGCGATGGACGCCTGGAACAAGGGCACGCACGGCCGCAGCGGGCTGATCGAGCGCGTCAAGGCCTCCACCATCGACGAAGCCGCCGCCACCGCGCAGGTGATCGGCTTCCTCAAGCGCTACGTGGGGGCGGGCAAGTCGCCGATGTGCGGCAACAGCATCTGCCAGGATCGCCGCTTCCTCGCCAACCACATGCCCGAGCTGGAAGCCTTCTTCCACTACCGCAACCTCGACGTCAGCACGCTCAAGGAGCTGGCGCGGCGCTGGAAGCCGGAGATCATGGCCGGCTTCAAGAAGGCCCAGGCGCACACCGCGCTGGCCGACATCCAGGAGTCGATCGACGAACTCGCGTACTACCGCGAGCACTTCCTGAAGGCCTGAGGCTTCAGGCGCGTTCGCGCAGCGCGCGCATCAGCGCCATCGCCTCCTCGCCGGGCCGGCAGGGCAGCTTGCGGTACTCGGCGCCGCCGTCGCTGCGCGCGAGCATCTCCATCTCGATCAGCTCGCGGCGCAGCAGGCAGTGGTCGCCGAACAGGTGCCAGGCATTGAGGATCTGATTGACCTCGCGCTCGCGGTAGCGGCGCTTGCCGTCGAAGCGCATCCACAGGCCCCACAGCATCAGGCGCTGCACGCTGAACTTGTGCGGCCAGCGCGTGATGCGGCCCTGCGCGTCGAACTGGCGCAGCGCCTTCGCGACCGCGTCGCTGGGCGCCGCCGGCGCGGCGGCCACGGGCGCGGATGCAGCCGCCGGCGGCTGCGCCTTCAGGCTCTGGAAGTTGCGGTGGCCGGCGGCGCGCGCCAGCATGTTGAGCAGCTCGACATGGCCGGGCAGGCGCAGGTTCAGCGCGTGGGACTGCTTCAGTTCGCGCGACAGCGCGCGGGCGAAGGAGGAGATGTCGCTCGTTTGCAGCGGCGTGTGGGTGCGGGGCATGAGGGTCTTCCGTCGTTCATGCGCCAAACCTCGGTGTCGAGGCGCCGGGGGTTGCCGACTTCCGGCCCGGCGCACGCATCGGACGTGACCAAGCTCGCGGGGGAATGGCAGGTTTAGCTCGCTGGGGACAGCGCGGCAACGCCTGGGTGAACTGCCGACCGGAGCCGGATTGTAGTCACAGCGCCGCGATGCGCTGCGCCGCCGCGTCCAGGGAAGCCTCTCCGCCGTCCCACGCCACCGCCGCGAGCGGCCGCGCCAGCTCCGCGAAGTGGTTCTGCATCGAGCGGCGGTAGATCGGGTCGTAGTGCTGCTCCAGCAGCTCGCGCACCACCTCGCGCAGCTGGCCGGCGCGGGCGCGTTCCTGCCAGCCCTTGACGACCTCGTTGCCGCGCAGCACGCGCAGCGCGTCCAGGCGCTCGCAGAAAGCCGCGCTGTCGCGCACGAAGAAGTCGTAGTCCTGCATCAGCAGCTCGACGCGCGCCTCGATCGGCAGCTCGAGCACGACGCAGGGCGCGGCGCGCATGCGCTCGACCAGCGCCTCGGGCACGCGCAGGTCGCCGACCTTCTTGCTCTCGCTCTCGACGATCACCGGCCGCGCCGCGTCGAGCCGGCGCAGCGCATCCCACAGCTGCGTCTCGAAGTGCTTCTGCGTCGGCTGCGCCCGGCCCGGCACCAGGCCGAGTACCGAGCCGCGGTGCTCGGCGAGCCGTTCGAGATCGAGCACTTGCGCGCCGCGGGCCGCGAGGCGCTGCAGCAGCCGGCTCTTGCCCGAGCCGGTGATGCCGCAGAGCACGCGCCATTCGAAGCGCGCCGGCAGCGCGTCCAGCTCGGCCACCACGGCGCGGCGGAAGGCCTGGTAGCCGCCTGCGAGCAGGTGCACGCGAAAGCCGATCGCGCCCAGCACCGTGGCGAGCGCGCCGCTGCGGTGGCCGCCGCGCCAGCAGTACAGCAGCGGCCGCCAGTCCTTGGGCTTGTCGAGCGCCTCGCGTTCGACGTGCGCGGCGATGTTGCGCGCCACCAGCACCGCGCCGCGCTTGCGCGCCGCGAAGGGCGACACCTGCTTGTACTCGGTGCCGATCAGCGCGCGCTCCGCGTCGTTCAGGCTCGGCCAGTTGAGCGCGCCGGGCAGGCGGTCGAGCGCGTACTCGGCGGGCGAACGCGCGTCGATCACGGCGTCGAATTCGGCCAGGCGCCCGAGCGCGTCCGCCGCGGGGATCTTGACGATGGGCATCAGGGGCTGATCGCGTCGAGCAGCTCGCTCTCGATCTCGATCTGCTTCCTGTTCTGCTGCAGCGCCGAACCGTCGATCAGGAAGGTGTCTTCCACGCGCTCGCCCAGCGTGGTGATCTTGGCGAGCTGCAGGTTGATGTGGTGGCGCGCCAGCACGCGCGCGATGGCGTAGAGCAGGCCGGAGCGGTCGCTGGTGGAGACGCCGAGCAGCCAGCGCTGCGCGCGCTCGTCGGGCCGCAGCGTGATGCGCGGCGTCACCGGGAAGCTCTTGACGCGCCGCGACAGCCGGCCCCGGCTCGGCTCGGGCAGCGGCCCGGTGGCGGCGACGGCCGCGTCGAGCTGGATCTCCACCAGCGAGATCAGGTCGCGGTACTGCACCGGGTCGTGGCCTTCGAGCTGGGGGCTGGTCACCTGGAAGGTGTCGAGCGCGTAGCCGGCGCGCGTGGTGTGCACCTTGGCGTCGAGGATGTTGAAGCCGGCCGAGTCGAAGTAGCCGCAGATGCGCGCGAACAGATCGGGCCGGTCGGGCGAGTACACCAGCACCTGCAGGCCCTCGCCGAGCGAGGAGGGGCGCGCTTTCACCACCGGCTCTTTCGTCTCGATGTGGCGGAACAGCGAGCGCGCGTGCCAGGCGATGTCGGGCGCGTCGTGGCGGGCGAAGTAGCTGACCTCGAGCGTCTTCCACAGCGGCCCCTCGGTGTCGGGCAGCATCGAGTGCAGGTTGAGCAGGTGGCGCGCCTCTTCCTTGCGCGCCTCGATCTCGGCGTCGAGGTTCGGCTGCGCGCCGCCGAGCGCGCGCAGCGTCGAGCGGTAGAGATCCTCCAGCAGCTTGCCCTTCCAGGCGTTCCACACCTTCGGGCTGGTGCCGCGGATGTCGGCCACGGTCAGCAGGTACAGGCCGGTCAGGGCGCGCGGCGTGCCGACGCGCCGGGCGAAGTCCTGGATCACCTCGGGGTCCGACAGATCCTCCTTCTGCGCGATGCGCGACATGCGCAAATGCTCGTGCACCAGGAACTCGATCAGCGCGGCGTCCTCGCGCTCGATGGCGTGGTCGCGGCAGAAGCGCCGCGCCTCGACGGCGCCCAGCTCGGAGTGGTCGCCGCCGCGGCCCTTGGCCACGTCGTGGAACAGCGCGGCCACGTACAGGGTCCACGGCTTGTCCCAGGTGAGCGCGAGCTGGCTGCAGAACGGGTACTCGTGCGCGTGCTCGGGGATGAAGAAGCGCCGCACGTTGCGCAGCACCATCAGGATGTGCTGGTCCACGGTGTAGACGTGGAACAGGTCGTGCTGCATCTGCCCGACGATGCGGCGGAACACCCACAGGTAGCGCCCCAGCACCGAGGTCTGGTTCATCAGCCGGAAGGCGTGCGTCTGGCCTTCCCTGGCCTTCAGGATCTGCATGAAGGTGGCGCGGTTCACCGGATCGCTGCGGAAGCCGGCGCCCATCACCTCGCGCGCGTTGTAGAGCGCGCGCAGCGTGCGCGCCGACAGCCCCTTGATGCCCACCGTCTGCTGGTAGGTCAGGAAGGTGCGCAGGATGGCGTGCGGGTGGCGCTGGTAGAGATCGTCGCTGGCCACCTCGAGCATGCCGCCGCGTTCGAGGAAGAACTCGTCGATCGGGCGCATCGGCGCGTCCTGCGAGCCGGCCACGCGCTCCTCGATGTTGAGCATCAGGATCTGGTTGAGCTGCGCCACCGCCTTGGCGGCCCAGTAGTAGCGCCGCATCAGCACCTCGGAGGCGCGCTGCCCCGGCGTCGACTGGTAGCCGAAGCTCTCGGCCACGGCGGTCTGCAGGTCGAACACCAGCCGGTCCTCGCGCCGGCCGGCGATGATGTGCAGCCGCGCGCGGATCAGCTTGAGCAGCCCTTCGTTGCGCTGCAGCTGCTTGACCTCGAAGGGCGTGATCAGCCCCTTGGCGGCCAGCTCGTTCCAGTTCTTGCCGAGGCCGGCGGCGCGCGCCACCCAGATCACCACCTGCAGGTCGCGCAGGCCGCCGGGGCTCTCCTTGCAGTTGGGCTCCAGCGCGTAGGGCGTGTCCTCGAACTTGGTGTGGCGCTGGCGCATCTCCAGCGTCTTGGCGCGCAGGAAGGCCTTGGGGTCCATCGCGCGCGTGTTGGCGTGGCGGAAGGTGGTGAACACGCGCCGCGAGCCGCACAGGTAGCGGCTTTCCAGCAGCGAGGTCTGCACCGTCACGTCGCGCTCGGCCTCGGCGATGCATTCGTCGACGGTGCGCACCGAGGAGCCGATCTCCAGCCCGATGTCCCAGCAGGCGGTGATGAAGCGCTCGATGGCCGAGCGCGTCGCGGCCGCTTCGTCCTCGCTCTGGCGCACCGAGGCCGGCGGCAGCAGCACCAGCACGTCGACGTCGGAGCAGGGGAACAGCTCGCCGCGCCCGTAGCCGCCCACCGCCAGCAGCGCCGCGCCGCCGGGCATCGCGCAGTGCCGCCACAGCGCCAGCAGCGTGGCATCGACGTGCTTCGCCAGCGCCTTGAGCAGTTTGGCCGCCGCCGGCGCGCCGGCGCGCGAAGCCTCGAAGTGCGCGATCAGCTCGGCCTTGCCCGAGCGGAAGCGCGTGCGCAGCTCGGCGATGCCGGGCTGCGCCTCGCCGGCGTCCGTCCGTTCGGGAACGGCGGCGGCCATCGCCGCCTCAGCCGGAAATGAAAGCCGGCGGCGGCGGGCTGCCGGCCGACAGCGTCAGCACCTCGTAGCCGCTGTCGGTGACCAGCACCGTGTGCTCCCATTGCGCCGACAGCGAGCGGTCCTTCGTGACGATGGTCCAGCCGTCGCCCATCTCGCGGATGTCGCGCTTGCCGGCGTTGATCATCGGCTCGATCGTGAAGGTCATGCCCGGCACCAGCTGTTCCAGCGTGCCGGGGCGGCCGTAGTGCAGCACCTGCGGCTCCTCGTGGAACTTGCGGCCGATGCCGTGGCCGCAGAACTCGCGCACCACCGAGAAGCCGTTGCTCTCGGCGAAGGTCTGGATGGTGTTGCCTATGTCGCCCAGGCGCACCCCCGGCTTCACCTTCGCGATGCCCTTCCACATCGCCTCGTAGGTCATCTGGCACAGGCGTTTGGCGGCGATCGAGCCTTCGCCGACCACGAACATGCGGCTGGTGTCGCCGTGCCAGCCGTCCTTGATCACGGTGACGTCGATGTTGACGATGTCGCCGTTCTTCAGCGGCCGGTCGTTCGGGATGCCGTGGCAGACCTGATGGTTGATCGAGGTGCAGACCGACTTGGGGTAGGGCGTGTAGCCCGGCGGCGCGTAGTTCAGCGGCGCGGGAATGGCGCCCTGCACGTTCACGATGTGGTCGTGCGCGAGCTTGTCGAGGTGTTCGGTGGTGACGCCGGGCTTCACGTGCGGCGTGAGCATGTCCAGCACCTCGGAGGCCAGCCGGCCGGCGAGCCGCATGCCGTCGATCTCGGCTGCGGTCTTGATCGTGATCGTCATGGGCGCGGATTATCTCATCGGCCACGTAAAATCGCGGGTTTCCACCGGGGCGCCCCTGCCCCGTGGCCGGCCTTCCATCCCGAGACCGTCGCGTGAGCTCCAGCCCCCAGCACCTGTTCCACTTCGAGGGCGGCAACGCGCTGTCCGCCTTCCGCGCGCAAGCGCTGCTGCCGCGCCTGCAAGCGGTGCAGCCGCGCATCACCGCGGTGCATGCGCGCCACGTGCACTGGGTGTGGAGCGACCATGCGCTCGCTGCCGCCGAGCGCGACAAGCTCGAAGCGCTGCTGCGCTACGGCGACCCGTACGGCGGCCCGGGCGAAGGCGCGCTGCTGGTGGTGGCGCCGCGCCTGGGTACCGTGTCGCCCTGGGCCTCGAAGGCGACCGACATCGCGCACAACTGCGGCTCGAGCATCCGCCGCGTCGAGCGCGTCACCGAATACCGGCTGACGCTCAAGAGCGGGCTGCTGGGCGGCGCGAAGACGCTTTCCGATGAAGAACTGAACGCCTGCGCCGCGCTGCTGCACGACCGCATGACCGAAAGCGTGCTGCGCTCGCGCGAGGAGGCCAGGCACCTGTTCGACGAGCAGCCCGGCAAGCCGATGGAGCACGTCGACGTGCTGGGGCGCGGGCGCGCCGCGCTGGAAGCGGCCAACAAGGATTTCGGCCTGGCGCTGTCGGACGACGAGATCGACTACCTCGTCGCCGCCTTCACCGGCCTGAAGCGCAACCCCACCGACGTCGAGCTGATGATGTTCGCGCAGGCGAACTCCGAGCACTGCCGCCACAAGATCTTCAACGCCCAGTTCACGATCGACGGCACTGCGCAGGACAAGTCGATGTTCGGCATGATCCGCCACACCCACCAGCTGGCGCCTCAGCACACGGTGATCGCCTACAGCGACAACGCCAGCGTGATGGAAGGCCACGAGGTCGAGCGCTGGCTGCCGCAGGGCTACACCAACGCGCCGGTCTATGGCCCGCGCCGCGACACCGCGCACGTGCTGATGAAGGTGGAGACGCACAACCACCCGACCGCCATCTCGCCCTTCCCGGGCGCGGCCACCGGCGCGGGCGGCGAGATCCGCGACGAGGGCGCCACCGGGCGCGGCTCCAGGCCGAAGGCGGGGCTGACCGGGTTCTCGGTATCGAACCTCCATCTGCCCGGCACGAACGAGCCCTGGGAGCAGCAGCCCTACGGCAAGCCGGAGCACATCGCCAGCCCCTTGGAGATCATGATCGACGGCCCCATCGGCGGCGCCGCGTTCAACAACGAGTTCGGCCGGCCCAACCTGCTCGGCTACTTCCGCGTCTACGAGCAGACGGTGGCCGGCGTGCGGCGCGGCTACCACAAGCCGATCATGATCGCCGGCGGGCTGGGCACGATCTCGGCCTCGCAGACGAGCAAGATTCCATTCCCCGCCGGCACGCTGCTGGTGCAGCTGGGCGGCCCCGGCATGCGCATCGGCATGGGCGGCGGCGCGGCGAGTTCGATGGCCGCCGGGGCCAACGCCGCCGAACTCGATTTCGACTCGGTGCAGCGCGGCAACCCGGAGATCCAGCGCCGCGCGCAGGAGGTCATCAACCATTGCTGGGCGCTGGGGGAAGCGAACCCCATCCTCGCGATCCACGACGTGGGCGCGGGCGGCATCAGCAATGCGTTCCCGGAGCTGGTCGACGGCGCGGGCAAGGGGGCGCGCTTCGATCTGTCCAAGGTGCCGCTGGAGGAGTCCGGCCTGGCTCCGAAGGAGATCTGGTGCAACGAAAGCCAGGAGCGCTACGTGATGGCGGTGCGCGCCGAGGCGCTGCCGCTGTTCCGGGCGATGGCCGAGCGCGAGCGCTGCCCGTTCGCGATCGTCGGCGTGGCCACCGATGCGAAGCAACTCGTGCTCGAAGAGCCGGGCAACGACCGTGATCCACAAAATCGGCCGATCGACATGCCGATGGAGGTGCTGCTCGGCAAGCCGCCGCGCATGCATCGTGACGTGAAGCGCGTGGCGCGCACGGCCGCGCCGCTGCAGCTTGACGACGTGGCACTGGAAAAGGTCGCCTTCGACGTGCTGCGCCACCCGACGGTGGCCAGCAAGCGTTTCCTGATCACGATCGGCGACCGCACGGTGGGCGGCCTCGACCACCGCGACCAGATGGTCGGCCCCTGGCAGGTGCCGGTGGCCGACTGCGCGGTGACGCTGGCCGACTACGCCGGCTTTGCCGGCGAGGCGATGAGCATGGGCGAGCGCACGCCGCTCGCGTCGCTCGACGCGCCGGCCTCGGGCCGGATGGCGGTCGGCGAGGCCATCACCAACCTGCTGGCCGCGCCGATCGAGCTGGCGCGCGTCAAGCTCTCGTGCAACTGGATGGCCGCCTGCGGCGAGCCGGGCGAAGACGCGGCGCTGTACGACACCGTGAAGGCAGTCGGCATGGCGTTGTGCCCGGCGCTGGGCATCAGCGTGCCGGTGGGCAAGGATTCGCTGTCGATGCGCACGCGCTGGAACGAAGGCGGTGAGGCGAAGCAGGTCACCGCGCCGGTGAGCCTGATCGTGTCGGCTTTCGCCAGCATCGCCGACGTGCGGCCCACGCTGACGCCGCAGCTTCAGCCGGGCGACACCACGCTGGTGCTGGTCGATCTCGGCCAGGGCCGGCGGCGCATGGGCGGCTCGATGCTGGCGCAGGTGCTGGGCCAGTTCGGCGACACCGTGCCCGACCTCGACGACCCGGCGCTGCTGAAGGCCCTGGTCGCGGCGGTCAACGAACTGCGCGGCCAGGGCCGCATCCTCGCCTACCACGACCGCAGCGACGGCGGCCTGTGGGCCACGGTGTGCGAGATGGCCTTCGCCGGGCACATGGGCGTCGACCTGAACGTCGACCTGCTGGTCACCGAAGGCGACGGCATCGCCGACAGCCGCGCCGAGTACGGCGACACCAAGAACTGGGCCGCCCAGGTGGGCGCACGGCGCCAGCGCCTGACGCTGGAGGCGCTGTTCAACGAGGAACTCGGCGTGGTGCTGCAAGTGCCCAGCGCCGTGCGCAACGAGGTGATGCAGACGCTGCGCGCGCACGGCCTGAGCCGGCACAGCCACTTCGTCGGCAAGACCAATGCGCGCGGCGTGGTCGAGGTGTGGCGCGACGCCAAGGCGGTGTTCAGCGCCTCGCTGCGCGATCTGCACCAGGCCTGGGACGAGGTGAGCTGGCGCATCGCCGCGCTGCGCGACAACCCGGCCTGCGCCGATGCCGAGCACGCGGCCGCCGGCGCGCCCGACGACCCGGGCCTGCACCTGCACCTCACGTTCGACCCGGCCGAGGACATCGCCGCGCCCTTCGTCGCCGCGGCGCGCCCCAAGCTGGCGATCCTGCGCGAGCAGGGCGTCAACTCGCACGTCGAGATGAGCTACGCGATGCACCAGGCGGGCTTCGAGACCTACGACGTGCACATGAGCGACCTGCAGGCCGGCCGCGCGCGCCTGGACATGTTCCAGGGCTTCGTCGCCTGCGGCGGCTTCAGCTACGGCGACACGCTGGGCGCCGGCGAGGGCTGGGCGCGCTCGGTGATGTTCAATCCGGCGCTGGCCGAGCAGTTCGCGGCCTTCTTCGGCCGCAACGACACCTTCGCGCTGGGCGTGTGCAACGGCTGCCAGATGATGGCCGCGCTCGCCCCCCTCATTCCCGGCGCGCAGGCCTGGCCGAAGTTCACCCGCAACCGCAGCGAGCAGTTCGAGGCGCGGTTGTCGCTGGTGGAGGTGCTGGACAGCCCGTCGATCTTCTTCACCGGCATGGAAGGCAGCCGCATCCCGATCGCGGTGGCGCACGGCGAGGGTTTCGCCGACTTCTCGCAGCGCGGCGACGCGAACGCCGTGCAGCGCGCGATGCGCTTCGTCGACCACCAAGGCCGGCCGACCGAAGCCTATCCGGCCAACCCGAACGGCAGCCCCGACGGCCTGACCGCGGTGACCACGCCCGACGGCCGCTTCAGCGTGCTGATGCCGCACCCGGAGCGCGTGTTCCGCAACGTGCAGATGAGCTGGACGAGCGGCGAGCCGAGCGCGTTCAGCCCGTGGATGCGCATGTTCCGCAACGCCCGGCGCTGGGTCGGCTGATCAGGGTCGCTCGCGCAGCGGCGCGGCCAGCTCGCGCAATTCGTCCTCGGCCAGCGTCTCGCGCTCGAGCAGCAGCGCGGCGCCGCGCTCCAGCACGTCGCGGTGCCGCGTCAGCAGCCGCGTGGCCTCGGCGAAGCCTTCGGCCACCAGGGCGGCCAGCGCGGCGTCGATGCGCTGCATCGTCGCCTCCGACAGCGTGCGCGTGTTGCCGCCGCCGAGCAACGCCAGCTCCGGCGCCGCGGCGCGCGGCGGCTCGTAGGCGACGTGGCCCAGCGCGCTGTCCATGCCGAAGCGCGTGACCATCTCGCGCGCGATGTCGGTGGCCTTGGCGAGGTCGTCGGCCGCGCCGGTGGACAGCTCGCCCAGCACCAGCACCTCGGCGGCGCGGCCGCCGAGCAGCACGGCGATGCGACGCTGCAGCTCGGCGCGTGTCATCAGGTAGCGGTCTTCGGTGGGCCGCTGCAGCGTGTAGCCGAGCGCGCCGATGCCGCGCGGGATGATCGACACCTTGTGCACCGCGTCGCTGTCCGGCTGCGCCAGCGCCACCAGCGCATGGCCCATCTCGTGCAGCGCCACGGCGCGGCGCTCGTGCGGGTTGAGCACGCGGCTGCGCCGCTCCAGGCCGGCGACGATGCGCTCCACCGCGGCGCTGAAGTCGGCCAGTGTCACCTCCTGCGCGTGGCGGCGCGTCGCGGCGATCGCCGCCTCGTTGACCAGGTTGGCCAGGTCGGCGCCCGTGAAGCCGGCGCTGATGCCGGCCACGTCGTCGAGGTTCACGTCGGGGGCCAGCCGCACCTTGCGCGCATGCACGGCGAGGATGTCGCGCCGGCCCTTGCGGTCGGGTCGGTCGACCAGCACCTGGCGGTCGAAGCGCCCGGCGCGCAGCAGCGCGGTGTCGAGGATCTCGGGCCGGTTGGTGGCCGCCAGGATGATCAGGCCCGAGGAGGTGTCGAAGCCGTCCATCTCGACCAGCAGCTGGTTGAGCGTCTGCTCCTTCTCGTCGTGGCCGCCCAGGCCGGGGAAGGCGCCGCGCGCGCGGCCGAGCGCGTCGAGCTCGTCGATGAAGATGATGGCGGGCGCCTTCTGGCGTGCCTGCTCGAACAGGTCGCGCACGCGCGCCGCGCCGACGCCGACGAACATCTCGACGAATTCGCTGCCCGAGATCGAGAAGAAGGGCACGCCGGCCTCGCCGGCCACCGCCTTGGCCAGCAGCGTCTTGCCGGTGCCCGGCGGGCCGACCAGCAGCACGCCCTTGGGGATGTGCGCACCCAGCCGGCCGTACTCCTGCGGATGCTTCAGGAAGTCGACCACCTCCTTCAGCTCCTCCTTGGCTTCGTCGACGCCGGCCACGTCGGCGAAGTCGACGCCGGTGTCGGTCTCGACGTAGACCTTGGCGCGGCTCTTGCCGATCGCCATGAAGCCGCCCAGCCCGCCGCCCGAGCGCTCGGCCATGCGCCGGATCACGAAGTACCACAGGCCGAAGAACACCGCCGCCGGCGCGATCCACGACAGCAGCTCGCGCAGCAGCGGGCTGTCGACGGTGCGCGCGTAGGGCACGCCGTACTTCTCCAGCCGCGCCGCCAGCTCGGGCTCGACGCGCGTGGCCACCAGCCTGGTCTTGCCGTTCTCGGGCGACTTGAGCTTGCCGCTGATGGCCTGGTCGGACACCGTCACCTCGGCGACGCGGCCCTCGGCCAGTGCCTGCTCGAAGGCGCTGTAGGGCACGGTCTCGACGCGCGAGGCGTCCTGCCACAGGCTTTGCACGAACATCAGCGCCAGCAGCGCAAGGATCCAGTACCCGACGTTCCAGGTCTGGCGGCGGTCGATGTTCAGCGGGGCGGGCACACTGCGATCCTGCCAGCCCCGGGCCGGCGCGGATTGACGCCACTCAAGCGGCGCGCCGCCCCAGCGCGGCAAGCCGCGCCAGCCACTTGTCGCGCCCGGCTTCGTCGAGCCGGTCGACCAGGCCGACCAGCGTTTCGTGCACCGGCGCGATGCCGACGAAGCCGAGGATGTTGCGCTCCAGGCTCTTGACGCTGTGGGCGCGGAAGTAGAAGCGGTACAGCAGCGCCGGCATGCCCATCGTCACGACGATGCGCGCCGAGCGCCCGGCCAGCCCTTTGGCGCCGAACGGGTTGCCCTCCTCGCGGCGGAACGCGAAGCCGGGGCGCGCCACCTGTTCCAGAAAGCCCTTGAGCAGCGCCGGCATGTCGCCCATCCACAAGGGGAAGAACAGCAGCAGGTGCTGCGCCCAGGCGATGTCGTCCTGCGCCTTCTGCAAGGCCGGCGGCAGCGCGCCGTGCTCCCACTCGTGCTGGCTGCGCAGCAAGGGGAAGTCGAGTTGCGCCGGCGTCGCGGTGCGCACCTGGTGCCCCGCCGCCGCCGCGCCGGCCGCGTAGGCATGCGCCAGCGCGTGGCCGAGGTGCTCCCGGGTGACATCGGGGTGCCCCTGGATGATGAGGATTCGACGTTGGCCGGCCATGCTGTGGTGTTGCTGCTGCGCTGCGGCCCACATGCTCACGCCAAGGGCCGCTTGGGCCTTTGCGATTCTTCAAGCGCCGCGCACAGTGCTTCTTGCTTCCTGTCCTTCGTCGAGTGGGGAGCAACCTGTCAAGATTGACAGTGGTGCGGCGCGCCGTGCGCCGCCACAATGCCGCCACAAGAAGAGGCGCCGCAAAGGGCGGCGCGTCGTTGGAGAAACCTGAAGATGAGCCCATTCTTCGCGGACCTCGTGATCCGCACCGACGAGGCACGCCGTGCCTTCGAAACCCATCCCGTCGTGCTCGACGCCGTCGCCAACGGCATGCCGCTGCAGCGCTACCGCACGCTGCTGCTCGAGCTGTACCACGTGGTGTGGCACTTCAACCCGGTGAGCGCCGCGGCCGCCAGCCGCATCCCCGACAGCCACAAGGCGGTGCGCTACTTCCTTTACCAGCACATGCAGGAGGAATCCGGCCACGAGGAGTGGGTGCGCAACGACCTCGACGCCGTCGGCGTGCCGGCCTCCGACATCGAGGGCTACAAGCCCTCGGCCTTCACGCAGGCGCTGGTTGGCTACAACTACTGGGCCGCCGAGCGCGCGCACCCCTGCTCGGTGCTGGGCATGCTCTACACGCTGGAGGTGATCGCCTCGGTGTATGGCGGGCCGTTCTCCGCGGCGATCAAGGAGTCGCTGCTGCTCGAAGGCGAGCGCGGCGTGTCCTTCATCGGTTCGCACGCGACGATGGACGCCGAGCACATGGCCGACCTGCGCAAGATCATGGTCACGGTCGACGACAAGCCGGCGCAGGACGCGATCGTGGACGCCGCGCTGCTCAACTTCCATCACTTCACGCGCATCATCGAGCGGGTATGACGACGGCTGCCGCTTCCCGGAAGGGAGAGGGGCTGCCGGCGATCCTGTCGCGCCCCTACAAGTACCTGCGCCTGGAGTGGACCGGGGAGCTGGGCATGCTGCGCGTGCGCACCTGCGTCAAGCCGATCCAGTGCTACAGCCTGGCGGGCATGTCGGAGCTGCAGCAGATGCTCGACGACATCGCCGACAACCCGGGCGTGGTGCGCCACTTCGTGCTCAGCTCCGACGTCGCCGGCGTCTTCAACTTCGGCGGCGACCTCGCGCTGTTCGTGCTGCTGGTGCGCGCGCAGGACATCGACTCGCTGAAGATGTACGGCCGGCGCTGCATCGACCTGGTGTGGTGGATGGAGACCGCCGCGCAGCGCGGCGTGCACACCACCGTGCTGGTGCAGGGCGACACGCTGGGCGGCGGGCTGGAGTCGGTGCTGCCCTTCCACAAGGTCATCTTCGAGCGCAGCGCTCAGGCCGGCTTCCCCGAAGTGCTGTTCAACCTGTTCCCGGGCATGGGCGCGTGGCAGTTCACGATCCGCAAGGCCGGCTTCGCGGTGGCGAACGACATGATCCTCAGCGGCCGCCTCTACACCGCCGATCAGCTGCTGCGCCGCAGCCTGGTCGACGTGGTGGTCGACGACGGCGCCGGCGAGGAGGCGATCTTCGAGGTGGTGCGCGGCGTCGAGCCCAAGCTGCGCGGCACGCTGGCGGCGCTGCGCGCGCAGCGCATGGCCGCCCCGATCACCTACGAATCGCTGGTGGAAGCCGTCGACCTGTGGGCCGAGACCGCGCTGACGCTGACCACGCGCGACCTGCGCCTGATGGAGCGCCTCGCGCGCGCCCAGGTGCGCAAGGCCGGCGGCGCGGAGGAAGGCGCGGTGGAGGAGATCAAGAAGATCGAGTTGGACACCGCCTGGGGCGAGCTTCGCGGCGGCAACACCGGCTTCGGCGAGGAGCGCGGCACCGGCCTGACGGCCTGGGGGGCGCTCTGAGCGTCACAGCCACGTGGAGATGATCTCGCGCAGCTGATCGCGCGTGTAGGGCTTGGCGAGGTGGGCGTCCATGCCCGCCTCGAGCGCGTGCGTGGCGTCTTCCTCGTAGGCGTTGGCGGTCAGCGCGACGATCGGCGTGCGCGGCAGGCGTTGCCTCAGCTCCCGGGCGCGGATGTGCTGCGTCGCGGTGTAGCCGTCCATCCCCGGCATCTGGCAGTCCATCAGCACCAGGTCGACCGAGCGGCGCGCCAGCACGTCGAGCGCCTCCACGCCGTCCTGCGCCTCGAGGCAGGCCAGCCCGAGCGACTGGAGCATCTCCTCGGCGATCACGCGGTTCACCGGGTTGTCCTCGACCACCAGCACCGTGCCCGAGAGCTGCGAAGGCAGCCCGTCCAGCGGCGACATCGCGGAGTCGGGCGCGGTGCCCTCGGGCGGACTCGGGTCGGCGTCGAAGGCCAGCTCGAAATGAAAGCGCGCGCCGTGTCCCGGCTGGCTCTCCAGCTCGATGCGCCCGCCCATCGCCTCGACGATCTTCTGGCTGATCGCCAGGCCCAGGCCGGTGCCGCCGTTGCGCCGGCTGCGCGAGCCGTCGATCTGCTGGAAGGGCTGGAACAGCTGGCCCTGCAGTTCGAGCGGTACGCCGATGCCGCTGTCGACCACCTCGAAGCGCACGCCCGGACGCGCGCTCGTCCCGCGCGTGGGGGCGAGCTTGAGCGACGCGCCGCCGCGCTCGGTGAACTTGATCGCATTGCCGACGAGGTTCAGCAGCACCTGCTTGAGCCGCTGGGCATCGCCCAGCACCCAGTTGGCGCTCTCGGGGTCGACGTCCAGCGTCAAGGTGAGGCCCTTGGCGTCGGCGTTGGCGCGGAACAGCGCCACCACCGACGCGGCCGTGGCGTGCAGCGACAGCGGGTTGTGCACCAGATTGAGCTTGCCGGCCTCGATCTTCGAGTGGTCGAGCACGTCGTTGAGGATGGCCATCAGCGACTCGCCCGACGACGCGGCGGTCTTCACCAGGCGGCGCTGCTGCGGATCGAGCGGCGAGCTGCGCAGCAGCTCGAGCGCGCCCAGCACGCCGTTCATCGGCGTGCGGATCTCGTGGCTCATCGTCGCGAGGAACTGCGACTTGGCGGTGTTGGCCGCTTCCGCGGCCTCCTTCGCGCGCGTCAGCGAATCGTTGGCCGCCTCGGCAAGCGCCTTGGCGCGTTGCAGGGAGGCATTGGCCGCGTCGGCTTCGAGGCCGTGGCGGATCGCCTGCGTCGTGATGGTGGTGAACTCGCGCGCGGCGCGCGCCATCGTCAGGCCGAAGATGATCACCATGCCGGCGATGGGCAGCGATCCGTCGGCCTTGCCCATCGCATTGACGATGGCCAGCGCGCCGAGCTGCGGCGCTGTAAGCAGCGCGAAGGAACGGCCGACGAGCGGCATGAAGTAGGCTGCCACGGCGACCGAGCCGCACACGAGGATCACGAAGGCCGTCGAGAAGGTGGCGCTGAGGTGCGGATAGACGGAGAAGGTCGCCACCACCCAGAGGATGCCGGCCGAGGCCGAGTTGGCCTGCAGGTTGAGCCCAGCGCGGCGCACGTCGGCTTCCGACAGCGGCGTCGGCTGCCGGTAGCGCAGCCACAGCCACCAGCGCCACGCGGCGGTCGGCACGCCGATGATGCCGCAGGCCAGCGCCGCCGGTTGACGGCCGACATGCATGCCGAACCACACCATGATCGCCACCACCAGCAGCAGCGCCGGCGCGCTGCGGCCCGCATTGCGCAGCGCGAGTTCGAGCAGCTCGCGCCGCACGTACGCTTCGGTGGTGCTGGCTGAATTCATGGGCATCGAAGCATAACCGCGCCCTTGCGTTATCGTCCGATCGACATGGCCGCCCCCGAACGTCTCGACCGCCTCGACGCGCTGCGCGGCGTGGCCATCGTCTGGATGGCCGTCTTCCACTTCTGCTTCGACCTCAACTACTTCGGCTTCATCCGCCAGAACTTCTACACCGACCCCACCTGGACGCTGCAACGCATCTGCATCGTCTCGCTGTTCCTGTTCTGCGCCGGGCTGAGCCTGGCGGTGGCCTTGCATCAGGGCCAGACCTGGCCGCGCTTCTGGCGCCGCTGGGCGCAGATCGCCGGCTGCGCGCTGCTGGTCAGCGCCGGCTCGGCGCTGATGTTCCCGCGCAGCTGGATCAGCTTCGGCATCCTGCACGGCATCGCGCTGATGCTGGTCGTCGCGCGCCTGCTTGCGCCGCTGAAGGGCTGGCTGTGGATGGCCGGCGCCGTCGCGATCGCGCTGCCGCATTTCGTGCAGCATGGCTTCTTCGACACGCGCTGGACCAACTGGGTGGGCCTGGTCACGCGCAAGCCCGTCACCGAGGACTACGCGCCGCTGCTGCCCTGGCTGGGCGTGGTGCTGTGGGGCCTGGCCGCGGGGCGCTGGATGCTGGCGCACCGCCGGCAATGGCTGGCCGGCGCGCTGCCCGGCGCGCTGGCGCCGCTGGCCGTGCTGGGCCGCTGGAGCCTGAGCTTCTACATGCTGCACCAGCCGGCGCTGATCGGCGCGCTGTGGCTGGTGGTGATGTTGCGGCGCTGAGGGTCAGCCGCGCAGCTTCCCCGCCGCCGCGTCGATCGACGCCTTCAGCTCCGCATAGCTGCGCGTCACCGGGAACTGCGGGAACTGCGCGACGATGGATTCGGGCGGGTGGATGAAGAAGCCGGCGTGTGCCGACATCAGCATGCCGGTGTCGTTGTACGAATCGCCCGCCGCGATCACCTGGAAGTTCAGCAGGCGCAGCGCGTTGACCGCGTGGCGCTTCTGGTCGGCCATGCGCAGCAGGTGGCGGGTGACGAAGCCGTCGGCGTCGACCTCCAGCTTGTGGCACAGCAGCGTCGGCCAGCCGAGCTGGCGCATCAGCGGTTGCGCGAACTCGTAGAAAGTGTCCGACAGGATCATCACCTGATAGCGGCTGCGCAGGTCGTCGAGGAAGTCCTTCGCGCCTGCCATCGGCCCCATGCCGGCGATCACCTCCTGGATGTCGGCGAGCTTGAGGCCGTGCTTGCGAAGCAGCTCGATGCGAAAGCGCATCAGCTTGTCGTAGTCGGGTTCGTCGCGCGTGGTGCGCGAGAGTTCGGCGATGCCGGTGCGCTGCGAGAAGGCGATCCAGATCTCCGGAACGAGCACGCCTTCGAGGTCGAGACAGATGACTTGCATGCGGCCGAGGCTACCATGCCGGCATGAGCAAACAGGTGCTGTTCGGCTTCCATGCCGTGACCGTGCGGCTGAAGACCGCGCCGCAGTCGGTGATCGAGTTGCACGTCGACGCGGCGCGGCGCGATGCGCGCATGCGCCAGTTCGTCGAGCGTGCCCGCGAGGCCGGCGCGAAGATCGTCGACAGCGACGACGAGCGCTTGCGCCAGCTGTGCGGCACGCACCGCCACCAGGGCGTGGTGGCGCGCGTGCAGCCGGTGGCCAAGAGCCATTCGCTGGACGACACGCTCGACGCGGTGGAGGGCGCGCCGCTGCTGCTGGTGCTCGACGGCATCACCGACCCGCACAACCTCGGCGCCTGCCTGCGCGTGGCCGACGGCGCCGGCGCGCACGCGGTGATCGCGCCCAAGGACCATGCGGTGGGCGTCAACGCCACCGTGGCCAAGGTGGCCAGCGGCGCGGCCGAGACGGTGCCGTACTTCATGGTGACCAACCTGGCGCGCACGCTGAACGAATTGAAGGAGCGCGACATCCGCATCATCGGCACCTCGGATCGCGCCGAGCGCTCGCTCTACGACGCGGATCTTTCCGGCCCGGTGGCGCTGGTGCTGGGCGCCGAGGGCGCGGGCATGCGCCAGCTCACCGCCAAGACCTGCGACGAGCTGGTGCGCCTGCCGATGAAGGGTGCGGTGGAGAGCCTGAACGTCTCGGTGGCGTCGGGCGTGTGCCTGTACGAGGCGCTGCGCCAACGCGAGCGCCGTGGCTGAACTGGACGATCCGGTCCGCGACCTGAGCGAGCGCATCGCCGCGGCAACGCGCATCTGCGTGCTCACCGGCGCGGGCATGTCGGCCGAGAGCGGCATTGCGACCTTCCGCGATGCGCTGACCGGCCTGTGGTCGCGCTTCGATCCGGCGCAGCTGGCCAGCGAGGAGGGCTTTCGCGCCGACCCGCAACTGGTGTGGGACTGGTACGCCGAGCGCCGCGAAGGCGTGCGCGCCGCGCAGCCGAATGCCGGGCACCTCGCGCTCGGCGACTTCGCCAAGCGCCGGCCGGGCGTGCTGACGCTGGTGTCGCAGAACGTCGACGACCTGCACCAGCGCGCCGGCAATGCCGACACCATCCGCCTGCACGGTGACATCCTCGCCGACCGCTGGCTGGAGCCCTGCCGTTGCGGACGCCGGCGCGATCCGCACGAGGCCACGCCCGGCCGCCCGCCGCGCTGCCCCGACTGCGGCAACCTGGTGCGCCCCGGCGTGGTGTGGTTCGGCGAGGCGCTGCCCGAAGGCGCGCTGGAAGCCGCCGAGCGCGCCGCGCGCGCGGCCGACGTGATGCTGGTGGTCGGCACCTCGGGTGCGGTGTGGCCGGCCGCCGGGCTGGCGGCGACGGCAAGGCGCGGCGGCGCGTTCGTCGCGATCGTCAACCCGCACGCCAGCGAGATCGACGGCGCCGCGCATGTGCTGGTGCCGGGCACGGCGGCGCAGGTGCTGCCGCGGCTGTTCGGCTGATCGCGCCGCTTAGACTGGGCGCATCCAACGAAGCGACCCCCACCATGACCGTCATCGACGTCCGCCATCCGCTCGTCAAGCACAAGGTCGGCCTGCTGCGCGAGTCCGACATCTCGACCAAGAAATTCCGCGAGCTGACCAACGAGCTGGCGCGCCTGCTCGCCTACGAGGCCACCTCGGACTTCCCGCTCGAAACCGTCACCGTCGACTGCTGGAGCGGCCCGACCGAGGTGCAGCGCATCGCCGGCCGCAAGGTCACCGTGGTGCCCATCCTGCGCGCCGGGCTGGGCATGCTCGACGGCGTGCTCGACATGATCCCGAGCGCCAAGGTCAGCGTGGTCGGCCTGTCGCGCAACCACGAGACGCTGCAGCCCGAGCACTACTTCGAGAAGTTCGTCGGCCACCTCGACGAGCGCACCGCGCTGATCGTCGACCCGATGCTCGCCACCGCCGGCTCGATGATTGCGACCATCGACCTGCTCAAGCGCCGCGGCTGCAAGGACGTGCGCGCGCTGGTGCTGGTGGCCGCGCCGGAAGGCGTCGCGGCGCTGCACGAAGCGCATCCGGATGTGCGCTGCTGGACGGCCGCGATCGACAGCCACCTCAACGAACTCGGCTACATCATCCCGGGCCTGGGCGACGCGGGCGACAAGATCTTCGGCACGAAGTGATCTGGTGATGCTCGGCGCGCGTCGGGTTGACGCGCGGCAGGCCGCGCCTTGCGATTCTTTACATGCTGGCGGCAGGGTCGACTTGCCGCAGACACATGCGGGCGTTAGGGTCCAGGCCCATGAAGACGCTGCGCACTCCCTTCCGCCTGTGGATGACCGGCAGCCTCGCGGTCGTGATGGCTTCGCTGTGCACCGGCCGCGGCGTGCTCGACGACCAGCGCCTGTCGAGTTCGATGCGCGTGCTGCGCCACAGCCCCTTCGGCGTCAAGGAGACGCTGCGCCGCATCGAAGCCGCCGCCGAAGAGCGCGGCCTGCAGGTGCTGGCGCGCGTCGGCCCGCAAAGCTCGGTGGTGGTGCTGGCGTCCACCGTCGGCGGCACGCCGGTGCTGATGCAGTCGGCCGATTCGCCGCCCGACGTGCCGCTGGCCGTGCAGGTGGTGCGCAGCGACGACGGCGGCGCCGAGGTGCTGATCCCGCAGTCGCTCGACTCCGGCTGGTTGGGCCTGCCCGCGCCGGTGGCCGACGAGCTGGAAGACTTCCCCGACCTGCTCGGCCGCGCGCTGAGCTGATCAGATCCCGCCCAGCGCGCCGACCGCGGCGCCGAGCGCGACCAGCCAGATCGGGCTGAGCCGGGTTTTCAGCATCACCGCGATCGTGACGCCCATCAGCGCCAGCGCACCGATGCGCCGATCGGGAGCGCGCACGAAGGGTTCGGCCAGCACCCAGCCG
Organism: Pseudomonadota bacterium; assembly: GCA_029779845.1. Lineage (GTDB taxonomy): Bacteria > Pseudomonadota > Gammaproteobacteria > Burkholderiales > Burkholderiaceae_C > Piscinibacter. The sequence goes on from JAKOZT010000073.1 coordinate 125,506, forward strand.
GTGGCCGCCAGCAGCCCGAGCGTCAGCGGCGCCATGCCGGTGGCGAAGGCGCGCACCGCCAGGCTCTCGCGGCGCCGCGCGGCCCAGCGCGACACCGCCAGCACCAGCAGGGTCGAGGGCAGCATGGTGCCGACCAGCGTCGCCAGCATGCCGGCGACGCCCGCGACGTTCCAGCCGATCACCGCGACGAACAGCACGTTCGGCCCCGGCGCGGCCTGCGCGATGGCGATCGCGCTGGTGAACTGCGCATCGGTGATCCAGCCGTGTTCGGCGACCACGTAACGCTGCATGTCCGACGCGGTGGTGATCGCGCCGCCGATCGCCACCAGGCTGAGCAGCATGAAGTGGCCGCTGAGGCCGGCCAGATCCGCCCAGCTCAGGCCGTTCATGGTCGCAGCCTCCACGCCGCCAGCGCCACGGCCAGCGGGCCGAGCGCGGCCAGCACCGCCACCAGCGGCCAGCGCGCCAGCGCGATGGCGCCGAAGGTGGCGGCGGCCACCGCGGCGCACAGCACCGGCCCGAGGCGGTTGCCGCGCAGCGTGGTCGCCAGCCGCAGCGCGGTGACCAGTACCAGCCCGGCGGCCACCGCGCCCATGCCGCGCAGCGCGCCGGCCACCTGCGGCACGTGCTGGTAGCGGTCGTAGGCCAGCGTCAGCGCCAGCACGATCGCCAGCGGCACGACGATCAGCCCGCCCAGCGCCGCCAGCGCGCCGCGCCAGCCGAACCAGCGGTCGCCCAGCATCAGCGCGAGGTTGACCACGTTCGGCCCGGGCAGCACCTGGCTGGCCGAGAGCAGCTCGACGAACTCGGCGCGCGAGAGCCAGCCGCGCCGCTCGACCAGCTCGATCTGCGCGACGGCCAGCACGCCGCCGAAGCCTTGCAGTGCCAGGCGGTTGAAGGCGAGGAACAGCTCGGCGCAGGAAGCGGGGGCGCTCATCGTGCGGCTGCGCTGCGTTTCGTGGCCCAGGCGCTCAGCGCGATCGCCGCCAGCAGCCACAGCACGCCCACCGGGCTCAGCCAGGTGAAGCCGCTGCCGGCCAGCAGCACGCCGCCGCTGGCCGCGCCGACCGCCTGGCCGAGGTAGATCGCCGAGGTGTTCAGCGCCATCAGCGCCGGGGCCAGCGCCGGCGCGGCCAGGCCCAGGCGCGCCTGCTGCGCCGAGTTGGCCGAGAAGCAGCCCAGCGCCCAGGGCACCAGCACGATCGCCATGCTCGGCATGCCGCCGGCCAGCGGCCAGGCCAGCAGCGACAGCGTGATCAGCGCCAGCGCGATCATCGCGCAGCGCGGCGCGCCGACGCGGTCGATCGCGCGCGTCAGCACCACGTTGCCGATCAGCCCGAACAGGCCGAACCAGAAGAACAGGGCGCTGATCTGCGCCGGCGTCGCGGCGAGCGTCTGGCGGTAGTAGGGCGCGAAGTAGGAGAAGAGCGTGAACTGCCCGGCGCTTTGCAGCGCGGTGACGGCGACGATCGCCATCAGCGCCGGCTGCGTGACGGCCTCGCGCCAGGCGGCGCGCGACAGCGCCGGCGGCTTCACGCCGTCGGGCATCGCGGCGTGCACCCACGCCGCCGCCGCCGCGCCGAGCACGGCCACGGTGGCGAAGGCGGCGCGCCAGCCGAAGGTCTCGCCGATCCAGGCGGCGATCGGCATGCCCAGCACCGAGGCGAGCGACCAGCCGAGGAAGACGAAGGTGATGGCGCGGCCGCGCTGCTCGGGCGGCGCCATGTGGCCGATCGCCGCGGCGGCCTGCGGCGTGAAGACGGCCGCGCCGAGCATGCACAGCGCGCGCACGCCGGCGAGCGCGGCGTAGTCGGGCATCAAGGCCGAGAGCGCGTGGCCGGCGGCGTACCAGGCGAGCGTGAGTGTCAGCAGCCGGCGGCGGTCGAAGCCGGCCACCCAGCTGGCCAGCAGCGGCGCGCCGATGCCCATCACCACCGCGCCGATCGCGATCAGCTGCCCAGCCAGCGCCACCGAGACGGCCAGCGCGCGCGCCAGGTCGTTGAGCGTGCCGGCCACGACCATCACGCCGCAGCCGATCACGAAGTTGCCGGCCAGAAGCGCCCAGCGTGCCTGCGCCGTGCCGGCGCTCATCGGATCACGCGCAGCGCTTCGGGGTTGACGATGTTCGTCGGGCTCTTGGCGATGAAGTTGACGACATTCTCGAACGCGGCGCGGAAGTAGATCTCGTAGCTGTCCAGCTCGACGTAGCCGATGTGCGGCGTGCACACCGCGTTCTCCAGCCGCAGCAGCGGGTGGCCCTGCAGGATGGGCTCGCTCTCGAACACGTCGACCGCCGCCATGCCGGGGCGGCCGCGGTTCAGCGCCGAGACCAGCGCGCCTTCTTCGATCAGCTCGGCGCGCGAGGTGTTGACCAGCAGCGCGGTCGGCTTCATGCGCGTCAGCGAGTCGAGCCGCACGATGCCGCGCGTGGTGTCGGCCAGGCGCAGGTGCAGCGAGAGCACGTCGCAGCTCTCGAAGAACTCCTCGTGGCTGCGCGCGGCGAGGTGCCCGTCGGCGATGGCGCGTTCGCGCGCCGCCTCGCTGCCCCACACCTGCACCGTCATGCCGAAGGCGCGGCCGTAGGAGGCCACCATCTGGCCGATGCGGCCGTAGCCCCAGATGCCCAGCGTGCGTCCGCGCAGCACCAGGCCGATGCCGAAGTTCGGCGGCATCGACGCCGCCTTCAGCCCCGACTGCTGCCAGGCGCCGTGCTTGAGGTTGCCGATGTACTGCGGCAGCCGGCGCATCGCCGCCATGATCAGCGCCCAGGTCAGCTCGGCCGGCGCCACCGGCGAGCCGATGCCTTCGGCCACCGCGATGCCCAGGCGCGTGGCGGCTTCGAGGTCGATGTGCGGCCCGGCGCGGCCGGTCTGCGCGATCAGCTTCAGCTTGGGCAGCTTCTCCAGCAGCAGGCGCGGGAACTGCGTGCGCTCGCGGATCAGCACCAGCACCTCGGCGTCCTTCAGGCGCACCGACAGCTGGCCGATGCCCTTGACGGTGTTGGTGAAGACTTTGGCGTTGTACGGCTCCAGCATCGCGGCGCAGCTGAGCTTGCGCACCGCGTCCTGGTAGTCGTCGAGGATGATGATGTTCACGTCGGCGGCGCTGCAGGGCGGACTGCGCCGATTGTGCACGGGCGGCTAGCATCGCTGCCCATGAACCTCCCCGTCCACGACTTCGCGCTGTTCCTCGGCGCCGCGCTGCTGCTGAACCTGACGCCCGGGCCCGACATGCTGTTCGTCGCCGGCACCGGCGCCGCCCGCGGGCGGCGCGCCGGCGTGCTGGCGGCGCTGGGCGTCGGGGCCGGCTGCGTCTTCCACACGCTGTTGGCCGCGCTCGGGCTGACGGCGCTGCTGGCGGCGTCCGAACTCGCCTTCAGCGCCGTCAAATGGGCGGGCGCGGCCTATCTCGTCTGGACCGGCGTGCAGATGCTGCGCGCGCGGCCGGCGCTGTCCACGGCGGCGGCCGTGCCGCGCAGCGGGAGTCCGTTCTGGCAGGGCGCGCTGACCAATGCGCTGAATCCCAAGGTGGCGCTGTTCTTCCTCGCCTTCCTGCCGCAGTTCATCGCGCCCGGCGCGCCCGACCAGGCGCTGGCGCTGCTGGCGCTCGGCACGCTGTTCAACCTCGGCGGCACGGCGGTGAACCTGGTGGTGGCCTTCGCGGCCAGCGGCCTGGCGGCCGGCTTCGCCGCGCGCGGCGGCGCGGGACGAACGGGCACATGGCTGCAACGCGCCGCGGGCGCGTTGTTCATCGGCTTGGGCGTCAAGCTCGCGCTCAGCTCGCGCTGAACGGGTCGCTCGTCAGGGCCACATGCCCTTGCCGGCGTGCAGGCCGACGAAGCCCGAGCGCGGCGCGCGGGTCGGGAAGTGGCAGTTCAGGCGGGCGAGGCGCTTGTCGGCCTCCAGCTGATCCAGCTCCAGCGAGACCAGCGCGAACACCTCGGCGCGCAGGTGCCACAGCTCGCGCATCGACTTGGCGTACTCGATGCGGTCGAGCAGCGCGGCGGCGGCGGGCAGTCTGAGGTCGGCGGTGGCCTCGAAGAAATCCTGGCGCGCCGCGGCCAGCGCGCGCGAGCGCTCGGGCAGCGCCGGGGGCGGGCTGCCGGCGCCGGGCCACCTGGCCACCAGCCAGCTCTTCACGCGCACCAGCCAAGGCTGCGCTGCGCGCTGGCGTTGCGGCGGGCAGATTTCGAGCCGGGCGGGCCGCGTGCGGCCGGCGGCGGGACGGTGGGCGTGCTGAGGCGAGATCATGGTTCCCAACGCTTGCTACCCGTCGAAAAGCGGGCATGGGCGCAGTGTGGACCTCCACACTGCATCGTGGTGTGACGAGCAAGCGCGGAAACTGCCGGCTTTTTCACGCTTGGGCGTAAGCTCTCGCGCCGGTTGGATCCAGGACAAGGAGAAGAACGATGCGTTGGGCGGGTCGGATCGCAGTGGGGCTGCTCGTGCTCGGCGCGGCGCTGGCCGTGGCCTTCGGCACCTATCGTTCGCTGGTGCTGCCGCGCACCGAGGGTGCGCTGACGCTGGCGGGTTTGCACGGCGAGGTGAGCGTCGAGCGCGATGCCGACGGCATCCCGAGCATCCGCGCCGGCAGCGCGCGCGACGCGGCTTTCGCGCTCGGCTTCGTGCATGCGCAGGACCGGCTCTGGCAGCTGGAAACGCACCGCCGCATCGGCGCCGGCCGGCTGGCCGAGGCTTTCGGCGAGCCGGCGCTGGAGACCGACCGCTTCCTGCGCGCGCTGGGTGTCAAGCGCGCCGCCGCGGCGCAGTGGGAGCGCCTGGAGCCGCGCTCGCGCGAGCTGTTGCAGGCCTACGCCGACGGCATCAACGAATTCACCCGCGCCCAGATGCGCGCGCGGCCGCCGGAGTTCGTGCTGCTCGGCCTGCAGCCCGAGCCCTGGACGCCGCAGGACAGCCTGGCCTGGATGATCATGATGGCCTGGGATCTGGGCGGCAACTGGACCACCGAGCTGCAGCGTTTGCGCCTGGCGCTGCGCCTGCCCGTGGCGCGCATCAACGAGCTGCTGCCGCCGTATCCGGGCGAGAAGCCGCTGGTCACCGCCGACTACGCCGCGCTGTTCCGCTCGCTCAAGCTCGACGCGAAGCTGGGCGCGCAAGCGCTGGCCGCCGCGCCCGAATCGGGCATCGAAGGCGTGGGCTCGAACAACTGGGTGCTGGCCGGCTCGCACACCGACAGCGGCAAGCCGTTGCTGGCCAATGACCCGCACCTGAAGCTGAGCGCGCCGGCGCTGTGGTACTTCGCGCGCATCGAAACCCCCGCCGGGCGCGTGGCCGGCGCCACCATGCCCGGGCTGCCGCAGGTGGTGCTGGGCCAGAACGACCACATCGCCTGGGGCTTCACCAACACCGGGCCCGACGTGCAGGATCTCTACCTCGAGCGCATCCACCCGGCCGAGCCCGACAAGTACCAGACGCCGCAGGGCTGGGAGGCCTTCGAGCGCTTCGAGGAGACCATCCGCATCAAGGGCAAGCCCGACGAGCAGCTGACCGTGCGCGCCACGCGCCACGGCCCGGTGATCTCCGACGGCGGCGCGGGCGCCGGGCTGACCGGCCCGGCCTCGGCGCCGGCCTACGCGATCGCGCTGCGCTGGACCGCGCTCGACCCCGACCCCGGCACGATGGAAGCGAGCTGGGAGATGACCGCGGCGCGCTCGGTCGATGAATTCATCCGTGCCACCGCGCGCTACGTGGCGCCGATGCAGAACATGGTGGTGGCCGATCGCGCCGGCCGCATCGCCGAGGTGTCGGCCGGCCGCGTGCCGCTGCGCAAGCCCGACAACGATCTGAAGGGCCAGGTGCCGTCGCCCGGCTGGGAGGCGCGCTACGACTGGGCCGGCTTCCTCGATGCCGGCGCGACGCCGCGCGAGATCGACCCGCCGCGCGGCTGGATCGCCACGGCCAACCAGCGCATCCACCCGGCCGACTATCCGCACTACCTCACCGGCGAATGGGCGCCGCCGTGGCGCTACCAGCGCATAGCGCAGATGCTGCAGGCGAAGGACAAGTACTCGATCGCCGACATGCAGGCGATGCATGCCGACGAGCTGTCGCTGGCCGCGCTGCCGATGCTGCCGCTGCTGCGCCAGGCCGCGCCCGAGCATCCGCTGGCGGCCGCGGCGCAGCGAGAGCTGGCCGGCTTCGACGGCGTGATGGCCGCCGACAAGGCCGCGCCGCTGATCTACTGGGCCTGGGCACGCCGCCTCGCGCACGACCTGTTCGCCGACGAGATGGGCGACGCCGCCTGGGACGCCAGCGTGCGCGCCTGGCGCGAGGCGATGCAGGAGGTGATGCAAAAGCAGGACGCCTGGTGGTGCGACGACAAGAACACGCCGGCGGTGGAGACCTGCGCGCAGATCAACGACCGCGCCTTGGCGCGCGCGCTCGACGAGTTGCAGGCCGCGCAGGGGCCGGACGTGTCCGCTTGGCGCTGGGGCCGCGCCCACCAGGCGCGCAGCGAGCACCGGCCGTTCAGTCGCGTCAAGGCGCTGGCGCGCTGGTTCGAGCTGCGCACGTCGGTGGGCGGCGACACCTACACGGTGAACGTCTCGCGCGTGACGCTCAAGCCCGATGCCGCCACCGGCGAGCTGTACCTCGACGAGCACGGCCCCTCGCTGCGCGCGATCTACGACCTGGGCGAGCCGGCCAACTCGCGCTTCATGCACTCCAGCGGGCAGTCGGGCATCGCGCTCTCGCCGCACTACCGCAGCTTCGTCGAGCGCTGGGCGAAGGTGGACTACGCGCCGGTGTGGGCGGCGCCGGCGGTGCAGACGCTCAAGCTCGAGCCGGCGCCGTAGCGATTCGCGCGGCTTCGTCTACGCGATGCGCTCTTCGCGCAGGAATGCATAGGGCATTTCGTACACGGGCAGCGGTTGCACCGGCAGCCACGACAGCGGAATCAATGGCGAATCCACGCGCAGCTCGTGCCCGTGTCGCCAAGCGATCTTGGCCAGGACTCAATGTCGAGCGACAAGCGAAGCAGCTTTGTCGTTCCGTCAGCTCGGTCAAGAATAATCAGGCCGGGGATGAGTTTGTTTGAAGCCAAGGCCGTTGCGATGCGATCAGCTGCCTGGCAGCCGTTGGGCACCATGCGAAGGGCGTGGACGACAGCCTCTAGCCATTGGCGTGACATCTGCCTTAGCGGCCCCATCGAGTGCATGTCCAGTTGCACGTTACCCTCGCCGTCCGTCACCTTCAATCCAAGCAGAAGAATCTCCCATCCCTCGGCCCGACGTGGCCCTAGAGCGAGCATGTCGTTGTTGTACTCGCCGCCGTAGCGGCCAGGAAGAACCTCATACTTGTCCTTCTGCGCAAGCGAGGCGAACAGCCGAGACCGCATCTGAGCTTCCTCCGAAAAGTCATTCATTGCAAAGCGAGATGCTGAGGTCATGTCGTGCTCCGGCGGCAGCGCGGCTGGATGGCAGGCGCGCAACTTGAGGCCTAACGTTTGAGCTGAGGCGCGAGCGCCAGCGTGGCGCCCTGGCCGCGAGGTGGATGATAAGAACAAGCGCCTCGCGGCCAGGGTGCCATGCCGGTGCACGTCGGCTCCAGCGAAGGGTTAGGCCACTCAGCCGTCACAACCCTTCCAGCCCTGTGATCCGGGGCTTGAGCCAGTCTTTCAAGCCCGCCGGAACTGGGCCTTCTTCACTGGACCACAGCTTCTCGAACAGAAAGCCCGTCAAGCGGTGCTCGCGGACCAGTTCGACGAAGCGGTCTGTGACCAATCGGTTGCTGCCGGGGCGTTGGGGCAGCGTGAATAGCCATTGATCCTTCACGACATCGGGCTTGAAGACAAAGCTTTCAATCGACATAACTTTCTGGCTGCTCTTGAATCGAGTGATCGTCGATTTTTCTTCATCCAGTGCGTCGACCACATTGGTGATGTAGAAAAGCCAATAAGTCGCTTCGTCGTATTCCAGCTCGATCCATCGTCCCAAACCGCTTAGCAGAGGGGAAATAATGTCTTTGGCGCGTTGGCTGAAAACTGGATAGCCATTGTAATTGACATTTGAAAAGTCTGCGAGCTTTGCCTTGGAGCCCATCCCCTTAGAGGTAGATCTGCGCTTTACCGCAACTTTTGGAAAATTGACGAAGAACTCATCCTCTTTTTTGGAATCCATTGGGAATGTCATTCCATTCTTGGTGGAGAACCATATCCATTTCTCTTCAGACCCTTCAGGTTGCATGTCGTAGACAATCATTTTTCACACTCGGCGTTAAGGGCGTGGCCGGACGCCCGGGAAGTTTCCAGACCTGAGTCTTGCCGCAATATTGAAAAGGACATCGACTGCGTCATTCGCAGTGCTCACGTCCCTGAACAAATCTATGATCGCTTTGTTGTAAGCATCATTGTTCAAGGTCCGATGGTAAGCCTCCGGTGCGTCCACAGACGCGCTAGGTCCTGGCAGCCAAACCCCGTTCACCGGGTCATTCAAGTCGATACCCAGGTTGGCCAGCTTCGCACGCACAGCATCCATCTCTGTGCCTTGTCCGGCTCCAGTGGGCACCACGTGGTGTGGCTCGTATCCTTCGCCCGGCGGGTTGATGCCTGCCTCCCTCATCTTGTCACCAAGAATCTTGCTGTTGGTCTTGTCGATCAGCAGATCCTCGGCGCTCGGTGGATCCGCTGCCGGCAAGGTCTCAATCCAAGGCGCTGGAATATCAGGCACCTCATACCCCGGCAAGCTGGTGTCCGGCCGGTCGGCCACGACGGGCGGCGGGCTCGTGTCCTGCGGCGGCGTGGGCACGTAGATCAGTGGCGCCTGCACGGTGCGCAGTTCTTCCGGCGTGAGCGCCGCCGATTGCAGGGTGTCCGCCAAGCGGGCCACCTGGGCCGGGTCGTATTGGCCACCGTCCAGCCTCAGCCATTGGCCGCTGGCGTTGCGCACCTCCACATAGCCCATGATCACGTCCGACGCGGGCTTCACCACCCGCAGGTCGTCGCGGATCGGCACCACCGTCTCGCCGCCGCCCAGCGGCGCGCTGTACAGCGCCAGGCCCAGCACGCCCAGGGCGCGCGCCGCTGCCGCCAGTTCGGCTGCAGCGCCCGCGGCCGCACCGAAGCCGATCTCGCCCGCACCTGCAGGCACCGCCAGCAGCGTCAGCGCGCTGGCCAGGCGCAGCGTGTCGCCGCTGCTGCCCTGGGGCAGCACCACGCCCTGCACGCCGTTGCTCACCAAGGTCTGGCCCGGCGGCACCAGCACCGTGTAGTCGTCTCGGCGCTGCGCCTCGGCCCAGCTCACCAGTTGGAGCTGACCGGCCGCGTCGCGCACCAAGGCGTTGTTGGCGCCCACGGTGACGGTGTACTGCCCCGCGCTGTCGCTGCTGTAGCGGAAGGTCTCTTCATCGCCGACGTACAGCGCGCGCTCGACCACCTGGCCACTGTCGTCGCGGCGGCTCCAGTCCAGTTCGCGGCGGGCGCCAATGGCCGCCTGTTGGTCGGCCGGCGCTTCGTCCGCCGTCGACGGCTGGGCTGCGGTGCTCTCGTCAGGCGGAGCTGGATCTTGCGTGGGCGCAGGCGTGGGCGCAGCGGCCACGCCCGGCTCGTCGAGGTGGCTGCCGTTTTCGTCGAGCCGGGTGGGGGCGGTTGCGGCGGGCTCGGGGGCCTCGGGTTCGATCATCGGGCCCGTGGCCTGATCACTCTGAACATCCGCCCCATTGCGGTAGTCCTGCTCTGACCACGAACCTTCACCTTGAGTCGGCTGCATCGTGTCAACGAAAGTCGCCGAAGGCAGCGGCTCCGCCTCCGGCATGGCCGCCCTCAGCGTATCGCCGAGGAAGGCGTTCGCGAAGGCGTAGTTCGGATCGTCCGGGTTGCCCGCCGCCGTGATCGCCGAGGTGAGAACGCGCGCGAAACCGCGCGCGGCGAAGGCCTCGCCGGCGCTCATCGACTGGTCGGCCACCGCCTGGCTGATGCCTTGCTCGAGCTGCTGTCCGGTCAGCTGCGCCAGGCTGCTGGCCAGGCTGGACAGCGCGCCCTCCTCGAAGCGCCCGCCCAGCAGCGCCTGGATGCCGCCTTGCAGCGTCGCGCGGCCGAGCACGCCGCCGATGCTGTCCAGCGGGCCGAACGAGCCGCCCAGCCCGCCGGTGATGGCCCCGGCCAGCGCGCCGCGCAGCACGTTCTTGAGCGAAAAGTTGCCGTTGACGATGCCGCTGGCCATCGAGGTGACCGCGCCCATCGTGGCGGCACCGGCCGCCGCGCCCAGGGCCGCCGCGACGCCGGCGCTGGCGCCGGCACCGCTGGCGGCCGCCGTGGTGGCGCCGGCGACGTAGCTGCCGAGCCCGGCGGTGGCGTAGGTGATGCCGGCCACCAGCACGATCTTCACCGCCGTTTCGAACCAGTCGCGGTGCTGGTGGATGTTGCTGTTGGCGGTGGCCCAGCCGGCGTCGAGGTCGAAGCCGACAGCGCGGTCGTTGTTGAGCCGGGGCGGGCGGTTCAGGTCGATCGACACCAGCTCGCGGTGGATCATGCGGCCGCCGCCGATGTCGGAGGCCATCCAGGCGGGGTTGTCGAAGGTGATCGTGCCGGCGACGCGCTGGCCGGATTCGTCGGTGCCGAAGCTGGTGTGGCTCTGGCCGTAGAAGCTGGCGAAGGCCTGCTGGGCCAGGCCGTCTTGCTGCAGGTACCAGGCGGTGAAGCGGTCGGGGTCGAAGCAGCGCTCGGTGAGCGCCTGCGGGCGGCCGTCCGCGCCGAGCACGATGCCGCTCTCGTCGCGCAGCCAGATGGGCTCGGCGCGGGTGCCGCCGCCTTCGTCGGCGATGGTGATGGTGCGCGGCAGATCGACCCAGCCGGGGCCGCCGTTGGCGCGTGCCTCGGTCATCGCGCGGCTGTACTGGTCGCGCACCGACTGCATGGCGCGGTCGAGCCGCGTGAGCTGCTCGTAGCGCTGCTGGCCGTAGAGCCGCACCTGCTCGCGCGCCAGCGCGCTGGTGGCCGGCTCGACCGGGCCGCCGCCATAGGCGTCGATCAGCGCGCGCAGCTGCGAGTCGGCCAGGTAGAGGTCGAGCATGCCGAGCTGGGCGGCGTCGCCCATCGCCCGGCCGGGCTGCGGCGGGCCGGCGTTGAGGGCGTGGTCCCGGGTGGCCAGAGTCCAGATCTCGGGGTGCTGCGCGAGCAGCCTCGCCGTGTCGGTGTCGTAGAGCTCGGCCAGCGCCGCCAGCGGCGCGCCGCCGCGGGCGCGGTAGTCGGCGGCGAAGGCCTCTTCGTCGAACTCGAACCAGTGGCCGGCGGGGCGGGTCAGCGGACCGCTTTCGTCCCAGCCGATCACCTCGGGCGGTGCGGCGGGGTCGGCGACGAAGACGGCCGGGCGGCCGCTGAGCGTCAGCCGCTGGCCGCTCTCGTCGGTGTACGTCTGCGCATTCGTCCAGCCGGTGCCGCCGACCGTGGCGCGGGCGGCGTTGCGCGCGGCTTCGTAGTCGCTGCGCACGGCGCTCAGCGCGGCCTCGCGCTGCTGCAGCCAGGCGGGGTCGACGGCGGGCTCGCCGACGTAGGTGGCCGCGGGCGCGGGCAGGGGCGTGGGGGCCGGTGTCTGCGTCGCGACCGGCGCAGCGGGGGCCGGCGTCGGGGTGGGCGTGCGTGAGGGCGTGTCCAGCGCTCGCAAGGGCGCCAGCGGCAGGCGCTTGCGCAGATCCACGAACGACTCGGCCTCCTCGGGCGATGGGGAGGATTCGGGCGAGGCCGGTTCGTCCTGCGCCGGCTCCGGCTCCAGCGCAGCGCCGCCGAGGCGGGTGAATTGCGGCAACAGGCCGTTGATCATGGTGTGTTCCTTCCCTGCTCGTGATTCAGTGTTCGGCCGGCCACGCGCCGGCGGGCCCGGCGGCGCGGGCCTGCGCGCGGGCAATGGCCCGCCGCAGGCCATCGGCGATGGCCTCGCGGTCGATCGCGGCATCGGCCAGCCGGTGCGCCTGAGCCGCGGTGGCGACGGCGGCCGCGGCGGCGAAGCGCTCGCGCCGCAGCCGGGCGATCAGCGGGGGGCTGGTCGCCTCGGCCTCGCTGTCCCAGCTGGCGCGCGGGCGGTGCAGTTCGAAGCCCTCGGCGAGCATGCCGGCCAGCCGCGGTGCGCCGTCGTAGACCTGCGTGACGACGCTGCCCGGCGGCGCGTCGACGAAGGCCGCGAGATAGGTCTGCCGCAGCAGGCCGGAGCCGCCCTGGCGGCGCAGTTGCGGGTGCGAGGCCGAGCGCGACAGCACCAGCACAGGCGGCGCGAGCTCGAGGCCGGCGAGCGAGTGCTCGATCATCCGCTCGGCCGCCGCGGCGTCGCTCAGCACGGTCAGCCGCACGCTGCTGGCGAGCCGGCTGTCCGTATCGCGCAGGGCGAGCACGCAGGAATCGTCGTCGACCGGACCCCAGTGCAACCGCGCCTCGTCGCGCCAGCGGAACTCGCGCGCCGCGCGATAAGCCTCGATGCGCAGCGCCGCCACCGCGGCGGCGTCGGCCCGGCTCGCCAGGCTCAGGTGCCAGTGCGGCCGGTTCATCGCGGCTCGACTCCGAACAGGTCGTCGAGCATCTGTGCATAGGCGTCGGGGTGGCCCTGCGGGTTGCTGTTGACCTCGAGGAAACACGGCCGGTCGTCGGCGTCGACGATGGCGTCGAGCACGAACGCCGCCCGGTAGCCTGCCGGCCCCGGCACGCACGGCCAGAAGCGCCGGCCCGCCTCGCGGAAGCGTTCGACGAGCGCGCTGCCGGCCTCGCGCGGCAGGCGGTTCGCGTTGGCGTAGACCGTCGGGTTGAAGGGCGAGACGTAACGGTAGTCGCAGACGATGCGCCGGCCGGCCGCCGGCACGTCGCCGGGGGCGACGCCCTGCAGCGCGGCGATGCTCGCGAAGTCGGCCGGTAGCTCGGCGCCCTGGCGGCGCAGCAGCGCCTCGTAGGTGCTGCAGCCGTCGCCGGCGACGCCGGGCATGTCGAAGACCTCCAGCACCGTCAGCCGCCCGCTCCAGTACCAGGCGCGCGCGATGCGGCCCCAGACAAAGGCTTCGGCGAACTCACCCTCGGCCAGGTTCAGCGTTGCCGCCCGCTCGGGCGGATACGGCCCGTGCATGCCAATGCCGAAGGCGCCGCGCTCGCGCTTGACGAGGAAGGGCGCGTCGATGAGGCCCGGCTCGCTCCAGCCGCGCGGCACCGGCAGGCCGGCCTCGGCGGCAACGGTTTTGAAGCGCCGCTTGCTCAGCGACACGTCCCACGCTTGCGGGCCATAGGGCAGCCAGCCGACGAAGGCCATCGCATGCGCGTCGGGCACGTCGAAGTAGACGAAGTTCGGCCCGCCGCGGCGGCCGGCGAACTGCGGCTGCAGGCGCAGCGTGCGGCCGTCCAGGCGCAGCGTCAGCGAGCAGTCGACCGCGTCGATCCGGCTCTCGGCAGCGCGCCGCGTCGCCCAGGCGCCGATCGCCTTGACGTGTTCGAGCAGGTTGGTCTTGAAGCGCGGATCCACAGTCCGCGCAGTGTTCAGGGATGCGCTCGCGCCGGAAAGCTGTGGCGCTTCCCAGCTGGGAGCCACCCTAGCTGGGAGCGGTTCTTACCGGCGGAGCTAGACCTGCCCGAACAAGGCCTTGCGCTGCGCCGTGTAGCTCCACCACGGCGCGGCCGGCGCGCCGCGCATGAAGTCGGTGGCGGCCATGAAGGTGTCGAGCACGCACGGGTCCTGACGCTGGCCGGTGGCGGCGCACAGCTTCTGGTAGAGCACGAAGGGGTCCTTGCCGCGCAGTTCGGCCGGCGTGCGGATGCCGATCAGGCGCAGGTCGGCCGCCAGCGCCGGGCCGATGTTGGGCAACTGCTCCAGGCGCTCGCATTCCTCGGCCGTGCTGGCCTTGGGCGACTTGATGGTCGTGGCCGAGCCCATCTCACATCAGCATGTTGTTGCGGATCAGGCCGACCGCCAGGCCTTCCAGCTCGAAATCTTCCTGACCCGGGTGCACGACGATGGTCTGGAAATCCGGGTTCTCGGGGATCAGCTCGACGCCAGTGCGTGTGCGGCGGAAGCGCTTGACGGTGACCTCGTCGCCCAGCCGCGCGACGACGATCTGGCCGTTCTTCGCCTCCTTGGCCTTCTGCACCGCGAGCAGGTCGCCATCCATGATGCCGGCGTCGCGCATGCTCATGCCGCGCACCTTGAGCAGGTAGTCGGGCTGGCGCGGGAACATGCTGGCCTCGACGATGTAGGTCTGGTCGATGTGCTCCTGCGCCAGGATCGGCGAGCCCGCCGCGACGCGGCCCACCAGCGGCAGTGACAGCTGCGCGAGGCTGGGCAGCGGCAGGCTGAACTGCTTGACGCGCGATTCGGCCAGCGCGCGCAATGTGTCAGACTTCAAGCGGATGCCGCGCGAGGTGCCGCCCACCAGCTCGATGACGCCCTTGCGCGCCAGGGCTTGCAGGTGCTCCTCGGCGGCGTTGGCCGACTTGAAGCCGAGTTCGGCGGCGATCTCGGCGCGCGTGGGCGGGGCGCCGGTGCGTTCGATGGCGCTTTGCACCAGATCGAGGATCTGCTGCTGGCGGTCGGTGAGTTTGGGCTTCTCCTGCACGGGCTCTCCTTGGGCGCTGGATGCATGTCCAGCACCTGTATTTTCATCCAGTTTGTGAATCCAATGCAAGACACCGCATCCACCGTGGCCGTGCTCGCCACCGGCGGCACCATCGCCGGCACTGCCGCCAGCGCCACCGACAACATCGGCTACAGCGCCGCGCAGCTGGGCGTGCAGGCCTTGCTCGACGCCGTGCCGGCGCTGGCCGGACAGCCGCTGGTCACCGAGCAGGTGGCACAGCTCGACAGCAAGGACATGAGCCACGAGGTGTGGGCGGCGCTGGCGCAGCGCGTGGCACACCACCTCGCGCAGCCCGACATCGCCGGCGTGGTGATCACGCACGGCACCGACACGCTGGAAGAAACCGCCTACCTGCTGCAGCGCCTGCTCGCACCGGCCAAGCCGGTGGTGCTGACCGCGGCGATGCGCCCGGCCACCTCGCTGCTGCGCGACGGGCCGCAGAACCTGCTCGATGCGGTGGCGCTGGCGCGCGAGAGCGGCGCGCGCGGCGTGATGGCCGTGCTGGCCGGCACGGTGCATTCGGCGCTCGACGTGCGCAAGCTGCACAGCTACCGCCTCGATGCCTTCGGCTCGGGCGATGCCGGGCCGCTGGCCTATGTCGAAGAAGGACGCGTGCGTCGCCTGCGCGACTGGCCGGCGGGCGAGCCGCTGGGGCTGGATCGCATCGCGCGAGGCGAATGGCCCTGGGTCGAGATCGTCACCAGCCACGCCGGCGCGCGGCCGGAGGCGGTGCGCGCGCTGGTGGCTGCCGGTGTGCGCGGGCTGGTGGTGGCCGGCACCGGCAACGGCACGCTGCACCATGCGCTGCAGGATGCGCTGCTCGCCGCGCAGGCCGCCGGCGTCAGCGTGCTGCGCTGCACCCGCTGCCTCGCCGGCCCGGTGCTGACCACCCCCGCCGAGCGTCTGCCCTCGGCGGGCACGCTGACGCCGGCGCAGGCGCGCATCGAGCTGATGCTGCGCCTGATGGGTGGTGCTTAGACCACCGTCAGCGTCACGTCGATGTTGCCGCGCGTCGCATTCGAGTAGGGGCAGACCTTGTGCGCGGCGTCGACCAGCGCCTGCGCATCCGCTTTCGACCAGCCCGGCACGCTGATCTGCATCGCCACCTGGATGCCGAAGCCGGCCGGGATCGGGCCGATGCCGACTTCGGCGGTGATCGAAGCGTCCGCCGGCACCTGCTTCTTCTGCTGGCCGGCGACGAACTTCATTGCGCCCATGAAGCAGGCCGAGTAGCCGGCCGCGAACATCTGCTCGGGGTTGGTGCCGTTGCCGTTGCCGCCCATCTCCTTGGGCGGGGCGAGCGTGACGCTGAGCTTGCCGTCGTCGGACTTGGACGAGCCTTCGCGGCCGCCGGTGGTGGTGGCGCGGGCGGTGTAGAGCACTTTTTCGAGGGCCATGTGTTCTCCTGCTGACGGGTTGGGACGCCGACTGTCGCGCACGCCGCATGACCGTGCATGCGCCGGGGTGAAGCAGTGTTCAGGGCGCTGCGCCGAGTTCGTCGATGCGGGTGGAGAGTTCCAGCCAGCGGCCTTCGAGCTGCTCGATCTGGTCGCCGATCGCCTTCAGGCGCTTGCCCGCTTCGGCGATCTGCTCGGGCGTCAGCGAGGCATCGGCGAAACTCGCTTCGAGCTTGTCGCGCTCGGCGAACAGCACGCCGAGCTTGTGGTCGGCGAGCGTCAGCTCCTTCTTCAGCGGCTTGATCTCGTCGGCACGCGCCTGGCGCGCGGCGGCCGCGGCCTTGCGGTCTTCCTTGCGGCTCGCGGCGGGTGTGGCTTCCTCGCGCAGCCGGCGCGATTGTTCGGACGCGGCCTTGGCCGCCTCGCGCGACTGGTCGAGCAGCCAGCGCTGGTAGTCGTCGAGGTCGCCGTCGAAGGGCTTGAGCGCGCCGCCGGCCACCAGCCAGAACTCGTCGCAGACCTCGCGCAGCAGGGCGCGGTCGTGGCTGACCAGCATCACCGTGCCCTCGAAATCGTTGAGCGCCATCGACAGCGCCTCGCGCGTCGTCAGGTCGAGGTGGTTGGTCGGCTCGTCGAGCAGCAGCAGGTTGGGGCGTTGCCACACCAGCATCGCGAGCACGAGGCGCGCCTTCTCGCCGCCGGACATCGTGCCGACGGCCTGCGTCACCATGTCGCCGGTGAAGCGGAACGAGCCGAGGAAATCGCGCAGCTCCTGCTCTCGCGCCGGCGGGCCGACGTCGCGCGCCAGGCGCACCAGGTGCATCAGCGGCCCGTCGGCCGGCGAGAGCAGGTCCAGCTCCTGCTGCGCGAAGTAGCCGATCGCCAGGCCCTTGCCCTCGGTCATCGTTCCGGCCAGCGGCGCCAGTTCGTGCGCCACCGTCTTCACGAAGGTCGACTTGCCCTGGCCGTTGGCGCCGAGGATGCCGATGCGCTGGCCGGCCAGCACCGAGCGTTCGATGCCGCGCACGATGGTGGTCTCGCGCCCCTCGTCGCTGCGGTAGCCGCAATCGAGCCCGCTCAAGGCCAGCATCGGATTCGGCAGCGAGGCCGGCTCGCGGAACTCGAACTGGAAGTCGCTCGCGGTCAGCACCGGCGCGATCTTCTCCATGCGCGCCAGCGCCTTGACGCGGCTTTGCGCCTGCTTCGCTTTTGTCGCCTTGGCCTTGAAGCGGTCGATGAACTTCTGCAGGTGCGCGATGCGCTCCTGCTGCTTCGCGTAGCTGGCCTGCTGCTGCGCGATGCGCTCGGCGCGCATCTCCTCGAAGGCGCTGTAGTTGCCGCCGTAGCGCGTCAGCTTCGCGTCGTCCAGGTGCAGCGTCACCTGCGTGATCGCGTCGAGGAACTCGCGGTCGTGGCTGATCACGATCAGCATGCCGGGGTAGCGCTTGAGCCAGGCCTCCAGCCACACCAGCGCATCGAGGTCGAGGTGGTTGGTGGGCTCGTCGAGCAGCATCAGCTCGGCCGGGCACATCAGCGCGCGCGCCAGTTGCAGCCGCATGCGCCAGCCGCCCGAGAAGCTGTTGACCGGCGCGTCGAGCTGCTCGGGCCTGAAGCCCAGGCCGAGCAGCATGGCCTGCGCACGGGCGCGTGCGTCGAAGCCGCCGGCATCCGAGATCGCCTGGTGCGCCTCGGCGATCGCGTGGCCGTCGTCGGCCGCTTCGGCGGCGGCCAGGCGCTGCTGCGCCAGCGCCAGCACGGCGTCGCCGGCGAGCACGAAGTCGGTGGCGCCCTCGTCGGTCTCGGGCATCTCCTGCGCCACCTCGGCCATGCCGCCGGGCTGCAGCCAGCGCGGCGGCATCTGCACGTCGCCGCCGTCGGCGTGCAGCTTGCCGGTCAGCAGCGCGAACAGCGACGACTTGCCCGCGCCGTTGCGCCCGATCAGGCCGATCTTCTCGCCCGGTTGCAGCGTCACGCTGGCATGGTCCAGCACCAGCTTGACGCCGCGGCGCAGCGAAAGGTCGTTCAGCAACAGCATGCGTGTTCAGGCCTTGTTCATGCGCTGCGCCAGCCTGGCAAGCGCATCGCGGGTCATCAGCAGCACTTCGTCGGCGCCCGCGCTGGTGGGCAGCCAGGCCACTTCCGCCTTCGGGAAGGCGCGTTCGAAGTGAGTCCGCTCGTGGCCGATCTCCAGCACCAGCACGCCGATGTCGCTGAGCCTGGCCGGCGCGTCGCGCAGGATGCGCCGCACCAGGTCCATGCCGTCGGCGCCGCCGGCCAGCGCCATCTGCGGCTCGGCGCGGTACTCGGGCGGCAGGGCCGCCATGCTCTCGCTGTTGACGTAGGGCGGGTTGCAGACGATCAGGTCGTAAGGGCCCTGGGCCTCGGCCAAGAGGTCGGACTTGAAGAGGCGGATGCGTTGGCCGAGCTGGTGCTTGTCGACGTTGATGCGCGCCACCGCCAGCGCGTCGTCCGAGAGGTCGCAGGCGTCGACGCTCACTTCGGGATAGGCCATCGCCGCGATCACCGCCAGGCTGCCGTTGCCGGTGCACAGGTCGAGCACGCGCTGCGTGCGGTCCGACAGCCAGGCGTCCAGCGTGCCTTCGCCCTCGCCGTCGGCGAGCAACTCGGCGATGTAGGAGCGCGGCACGATCACGCGCTCGTCGACGTAGAAGGGCACGTTCTGCAGCCACGCTTCCTGGGTCAGGTAGGCGGCGGGCTGGCGCGATTCGATGCGCTGCGTGACCAGCGCGGTCGCTTTCGCGTCGTCCTCGGCCGACAGCTCGCGCTGCGCACGCGCTTCCAGCGCATCCAGCGGCAGCCCGAGCGCGGCGAGCACCAGCCAGGCGGCTTCGTCGAAGGCGTTGGTGGTGCCGTGGCCAAACGAAACGCCCGCCTGTTTGAGGCGGGCGCTTTGCGCGGTGATCAGGTCTATGAGTTTCATGTGAGCAGCGCTTCGAGTGTGCGGCGGTAGATGTTCTTCAAGGGTTCGAGGCTCGCGGTCTCCACCCATTCGTCGATCTTGTGGATGCTGGCGTTCAGCGGCCCGAACTCGATGACCTGCGGGCAGATCCTGGCGATGAAGCGGCCGTCGGAGGTGCCGCCGGTGGTGGAGAGTTCGGTGGTCACGCCGGTCTCGGCGCGGATCGCATTCGCGAGCGCTTCGGACAGCGTGCCCACCGGCGTCAGGAAGGGCTCGCCGCCCAGCGTCCAGGCCAGCTCGTAGTCGAGGCCGTGGTTGTCAAGCACTTCGTGCACGCGCGCCTTCAAGGAGTCCGGCGTCGACTCGGTGCAGAAGCGGAAATTGAAGTCCACCACCAGCGCGCCGGGGATCACGTTGCTGGCCCCCGTGCCGGCGTGGATGTTGGACATCTGCCAGCTGGTCGGCGGGAAGTAGGCATTGCCGCGGTCCCATTCGATCGCGGCGAGTTCGGCCAGCGCCGGCGCGGCGAGGTGGATCGGGTTCTTCGCCAGGTGCGGGTAGGCGATGTGGCCTTGCACGCCCTTGACCGTGAGCTTGCCCGAGAGCGAGCCGCGCCGGCCGTTCTTGACCATGTCGCCGAGCGTGTCCACCGAGGTCGGCTCGCCGACGATGCAGGCGTCGAGCCGGATGCCTTGGGCGCGCAGCCACTCGACCACGCGCACCGTGCCGTCGACGGCCGGGCCTTCTTCGTCGCTGGTCAGCAGGAAGGCCAGCGAGCCGCGGTGCGCGGGCCGCGCGGCGACGAACTCTTCGGTTGCCACCACCATCGCCGCCAGCGAGCTCTTCATGTCGGCCGCGCCGCGGCCATGGAGCCTGCCGTCGCGGTGCGTGGGCACGAAGGGGTCGCTGCGCCACTGTTCCAGCGGGCCGGTGGGCACCACGTCGGTGTGGCCGGCGAAGGCGAGCAGCGGCGCGTTCGCATCGCTGCCGCGCCTGACGGCCCAGAGATTGGTGACGCGGAAATCGTCCGGCCCCGACACGATGCTCTCGAACTCGAACCCCAACGGCGCGAGCCGCTCGCGGATCAGCGGCTGGCAGCCGCCGTCGTCGGGCGTCACCGAGCGGCAGGCGATCAACTGCTCGGCCAGATGCAGCGTGCGGTTGGTCATCAAGGGCGCAAGAGACCCGACATCGTGCTGGTTTCTTCCCGCACGTCGAGCTGGATGTCGGTGAAGGTCGGCTGGTCGTCCTGCTCTTCCTTCTTCGGCTGGATGCGCGACACCGGCGACATGTCGTTCTGCAGGCGCCACATCAGGTTGGTCGGCGAGTCGGCGTAGGCCAGGCCCTCGTCGCGCGTGATGATGTCGGTGGTGATCAGGCGCGCCAGATCCTGCTCGAAGGTCTGCGAGCCTTCGGCCAGCGACTTCTCCATCGCTTCCTTCACGCCGGTGAAGTCGCCTTGTTCGATCAGTTCGGAGACGAGCTTGGTGTTGAGCATCACCTCTACCGCCGGCACGCGCCCGCCGGCCACCGCGCGCACCAGGCGCTGCGAGATGATGGACTTCAGGCCCGCCGCCAGGTCGGCCAGCAGCGCGGGGCGCGCCTCCGGCGTGTAGAAGGAAAGAATCCGCCCGAGCGCGTGGTAGGAGTTGTTGGCGTGCAGCGTCGACAGCACCAGGTGGCCCGACAGCGCGTACGAGATCGCCGAGGTCATGGTCTCGCGGTCGCGGATCTCGCCGATCATGATGCAGTCGGGCGCCTGGCGCAGCGCGTTCTTCAGGCCGACTTGCAGCGTGTTGGTGTCGCGCCCGACCTCGCGCTGGTTGACCACCGACTTCTTGTTGGTGAACAGGAACTCGATCGGATCCTCGATGGTCAGGATGTGCCCGGCCATCTGCTGGTTGCGCTGCTCCAGCATCGCCGCCAGCGTGGTGCTCTTGCCGGTGCCGGTGGCGCCCACCATCAGGATCAGGCCGCGCTTCTCGAGGATCAGGTTGTTGAGGATGCTCGGGACGTTCAGGCTCTCCAGCGTGGGGATCACGACCGGAATGCAGCGGAACACCGCCGCGATCGAGCCGCGCTGCTTGAAGCCCGAGAGCCGGAAGCTGCCCACGCCCGCCAGGCCGATGCTCATGTTCAGCTCGCCGGTGTCGTCGAGCTCTTCGAGCTGGCTGGGCGTCAGCAGCTCGGCGAGCAGCTGGCGCGGCTGCGAGTGCGTCAGCGGCTGGTCGGACAGCTGCAGCAGCTGCCCGTTGATCTTGATGAGGATCGGCGAATTGGCCGACAGGTACACGTCCGAAGCGTTCTTCTCCGCCATCAGGCGAAGCACGCGCTCCATGTTGCCGCCGTTGCTCATGCCGATCCTCCCGTTGCGTGTGTCGCGAGGCCGCGCGCTCAGGCGCGCAGCAGGTCGTTGATGCTGGTCTTGGCGCGCGTCTGCGCGTCGACGCGCTTGACGATCACCGCGCAATACAGGCTGTACTTGCCGTCCGCGCTGGGCAGGTTGCCGCTGACCACCACCGAGCCGGCCGGCACGCGGCCGTAGATCACCTCGCCGGTGGCGCGGTCGTAGATCTTGGTGCTCTGGCCGATGTACACGCCCATCGAGATCACCGAGTTCTCCTCGACGATCACGCCCTCGACCACCTCCGAGCGCGCGCCGATGAAGCAGTTGTCCTCGATGATGGTCGGGCCGGCCTGCAGCGGCTCGAGCACGCCGCCGATGCCGACGCCGCCCGACAGGTGCACGTTCTTGCCGATCTGCGCGCACGAGCCCACGGTGGCCCAGGTGTCGACCATCGTGCCCTCGTCGACGTAGGCGCCGATGTTCACGTAGCTGGGCATCAGCACCACGTTCTTCGCCTGGAACGAACCGCGCCGCGCCACCGCCGGCGGCACCACGCGCACGCCGCTGGCGCGCAGCGCCGCTTCGTCGGCGTCGGAATACTTGGTGCGCACCTTGTCGAAGAAGCTCAGCTCGCCGGCTTGCATCAGGCGGTTGTCGTTGAGGCGGAAGCTCAGCAGCACCGCCTTCTTGACCCACTGGTTGACCGTCCACTGGCCCACGCCCTGGCGCTCGGCCACGCGCAGCTTGCCGGCGTCGAGTTCGGTGATCACGTGCTCCACGGCCTCGCGCACCTCGGGGCTGCTGGTGGCGGTGATGTTGGCGCGGCCTTCCCAGGCGAGGTCGATGATGCTTTGCAGTTGTTGGCTCATGGTCAGCGGGCTTGGATGAAGGAAACGATGCGCTGGGCGGCTTCGAGGCACTCGTCGACGCCGGCGACCAGCGCCATGCGGATGCGGCCGGCCCCCGGGTTGACGCCGCCCGCTTCGCGCGCGAGCAGGCTGCCGGGCAGCACCGCCACATTGTATTGAGCGAGCAACTGCAAGGCGAAGGCTACGTCGTCGCCGCCCGGCGCGCCGGCCCAGAGGTAGAAGCCGGCGTCGGGCAGCGCGACATCCATCACGCCGGCCAGCAGCGGCGTCACCTGCGCGAACTTGGCGCGGTAGAGGTTGCGGTTCGCCACCACGTGGTCTTCGTCACCCCAGGCGGCGATGCTGGCCGCCTGCACCACCGGGCTCATCGCGCTGCCGTGGTAGGTGCGGTAGAGCAGGAAGGGCTTGAGGATCGCCGCGTCGCCGGCCACGAAGCCCGAGCGCATGCCGGGCACGTTGCTGCGCTTGGACAGGCTGGTCAGCACCACCAGGTTGCGGAAATCCTTGCGGCCGAGCTGCTGCGCCGCTTCCAGCGCGCCCAGCGGCGGCTCGTCGCGGAAGTAGATCTCGGAGTAGCACTCGTCGGAGGCGATCACGAAGCCGTGCCGGTCGCTCAGCTCGAAGAGCGTCTTCCATTCGGCCAGCGGCATCACCGCGCCGGTCGGGTTGCCCGGCGAGCAGACGTAGAGCAGCTGCGTGCGCGTCCAGACCTCGGCCGGCACGCTCGCCCAGTCGACCGCGAAGTTGCGCGACGCGTCGCTGTTGGCGTAGTGCGGCTGCGCGCCGGCCAGCAGCGCCGCGCCTTCGTAGATTTGATAGAACGGGTTCGGGCAGACCACGGTGGCGCCGGGCTTCGTCGGGTCTATCACCGTCTGCGCGAGTGCGAACAGCGCCTCGCGCGAGCCGATCACCGGCAGCACCTGCGTGGCGGCGTCGAGCGTGACGCCGTAGCGGCGCTGCACCCAGGCGACACAGGCCTCGCGCAGGCGCGGTTCGCCGGCGGTGGCGGGGTAGCTGGCGAGGCCGGCGAGGTTGTCGGTGATCGCGCGCTTGATCAGCTCCGGCGTCGCGTGCTTGGGCTCGCCGATGCCCAGGCCGATCGGCTTGTACGCGGGGTTGGGGACGATGCCGCGTGTCAGCTCGCGCAGGCGCTCGAAGGGGTAGGGGTGCAGTTTCGCGAGCAGCGGGTTCATCACAGCAGGCCGGTTTGTGCCGCGTGCGCGGGCAGTTGCACCAGCGGCTGCGGCTTCCAGCCCTTCTTGCGGTGCTCGGCGACCACGTTGGTGTAGATCCCGCCGCGCACGTACCACTTGGCGGTGATGCGCACGAAGCGCGGCTTCGTCGCCTTGACGATGTCGTCGAGGATGGTGTTGGTCACCTTCTCGTGGAACGCGCCTTCGTGGCGGTAGCTCCAGAAGTACATCTTCAGGCTCTTCAGCTCGACGCAGCGCTGGTCGGCGATCATGTCGATCGTGAAGTGCGCGAAGTCGGGCTGGCCGGTCAGTGGGCAGTGGCAGGTGAACTCGGGCACCTGGAACTGGATGACGTAGTCGCGCTCCGGCGCCGGGTTCGGGAAGACGTGCAGTTCCTTGCTCGGCGCGCTGGGCGGGTTGGGCGGCACGGGGCGCTGCTTGAGCGGCGGCGTCGCGGGGGTCTTCTTCGAAGGCATGGCGGACACGTCTGGAGAGGGATGGCGCGGGGCCGCGATGCTATCATCCCGCCCCGCAGAGGACCCGCGAAAGCGCGGGTTTTCTCATATGAATCAAGGACTTGGCGAAAGGTCGACGCACCTCGACGCCGGGCATCATCCCGCTCTCCCATGCGCCTGAACTCGATCAAGCTGTCCGGCTTCAAGTCGTTCGCCGAACCGACCAATTTCCAGCTGCCGGGGCAGCTCGTCGGCGTGGTCGGGCCCAACGGCTGCGGCAAGTCCAACATCATGGACGCGGTGCGCTGGGTGCTGGGCGAAAGCAAGGCCAGCGAACTGCGCGGCGAGTCGATGCAGGACGTGATCTTCAACGGCTCGGGCAACCGCAAGCCGGCCTCGCGTTCCAGCGTCGAGCTGGTGTTCGACAACAGCGACGCGCGCGCCGGCGGCCAGTGGAACCAGTTCACCGAGATCGCGGTGAAGCGTGTGCTGACGCGCGACGGCACCAGCAGCTACTACATCAACAACCAGCCGGTGCGGCGCCGCGACGTGCAGGACGTCTTCCTCGGCACCGGCCTGGGCCCGCGCGCCTACGCGATCATCGGCCAGGGCACGATCAGCCGCATCATCGAATCCAAGCCCGAGGAGCTGCGCCTGTTCCTCGAAGAGGCCGCCGGCGTCTCGAAGTACAAGGAGCGCCGCCGCGAGACCGAGAACCGGCTGAAGGACACGCGCGAGAACCTGACGCGCGTCGAAGACATCCTGCGCGAGCTGAGCGCGAACCTCGACAAGCTGGAGAAGCAGGCCGAGGTGGCGCAGCAGTACCGCGGCCTGCAGCAAAGCGGCGAGCTGAAGCTGCACCAGCTGTGGTTCCTCAAGCACCGCGACGCGGCCAGCGAGGAAGAGCGCGTCAAGAAGGCGCACCTCGAAGCGACCAATTCGCTCGAAGCGCGCCTGGCCGAGCTGCGCCACGGCGAGGCCGAGCTGGAGACGATCCGCCAGGCGCACTACGCCGCCAGCGACGAGCTGCACGGCGCGCAGGGCTTGCTCGCCGAAGCGGCGCTCGAAGTGAGCCGGCTCGAAGAGCGCATCCGCTACGTGGTGGAAGGGCGCGCACGGGTCGAACAGCGCCTGGCCGAGCTGAAGGCGGGCAGCGAGCAGTGGGGCGAACGCCGCCAGCAGGCCGAGGACGAACTCGGCCAGATCGCCGAGCAGATCGCCTCTGCCGAGGAGCAGGGCGAGGTGCTGGCCGCGCAGGCCGAGGAGCAGGCCGGCAACCTGCCGAACATCGAAGACGCCGTGCGCGCCGCGCAGGGCAGGAGCAACGAGCAGCGCAACGTGGTCGCGCAGGTGCAGCAGCAGATCCAGCTGCTCGCCGCCGAGAGCCGCAACATCGACGAGCAGCGCCGCCAGTTCAATGCGCGCCGCGAGCGCCTCGCGGCCGAGAAGCAGCAGCTCGCCGCGCCCGACACACAGCGCCTGGCCGAGCTGAAGACCAGCTTCGCCGGCGCCGAGGAAATGCAAGCCGTGGCCGATGCGCGCCTGCACGAACTGAACGAGCAGGTGCCCGCGCTCGACGAGGAGCGCCGCCTCAAGCAGGAGCAGGTGAACGGCGAAGCCGCCAGGCAGGCCGACCTGTCGGCGCGCCTCGACGCGCTGCGCGCCTTGCAGGAGAAGGTGCAGACCGAAGGCAAGCTCAAACCCTGGCTGGCGCGCCACGGCCTCGATGGGCTGCAAGGCCTGTGGACCAAGGTGCACATCGAGCCCGGCTGGGAGACCGCGCTGGAGTCGGCGCTGCGCGAGCGCCTGAACGCGCTCGAAGTCGGCCGCGTCGAGACGGTTCGCGCCTTCGCCGACGATGCGCCGCCGGCCAAGCTCGCCTTCTACACGCCGCCGAGTGCGGCCATCGCCAATACGCACCAGACGCTGCCGCGCCTGAGCGATCTGCTGCGCCTGGGCGATGCCGGGCTGAAGGCGCTGCTCAACGACTGGCTGGAAGGTGTCTACACCGCCGCCAACATCGACGAAGCGCTGGCCGCGCGCGGCAAGCTGACGCACGGCGAGATCATCATGACCCGCGAGGGCCACCAGATCAGCCAGTTCGCGGTGGCTTTCTACGCGCCCGATTCCGAGCAGGCCGGCATGCTGGCGCGCGCCCAGGAGATCGAGAACCTGGAGCGCCAGTTGCGCGCGCAGTCGCTGATCGCCGAAGAGGCGCGCAGCGCGCTGGTGCGCGCCGAAGCCGCCTATACCGAGGCCTCGCAGCGCCTGACCAGCGCGCGCCGCGAAGCCGGCGAGGCGCAGACGCGTGCGCACCAGTTGCAGGTGGAATTGCTGCGCCTGTCGCAACTCGCCGAGCAGACCAGCACGCGCCGCGCCCAGCTCGACGAGGAGCTGGCCGAACTCGACGCCCAGCTCGAAGACCTGAACGAACGCCGCGCCACCGGCGAGGCGAAGTTCGAGGAACTCGACATGCAGCTCGCCACCACGCAGGAGCGCCACGCCGAGCTGGACGAAGGCGTGATCAGCGCCGAGCGCAAGCTGGCCGAAGCCCGCGAGCAACTGCGCGCGCTGGAACGCCAGAGCCAGGAGGCGCAGTTCCACGCCCGCTCGCTGGCCGCGCGCCGCGGCGAACTGCAGCGCGGCATCGAGACGGCGCTGCAGCAGGTGGCGGCCAACGAGGCCTCCGCGCAGCAGTTGCAGGAAGAACTCGACAAGCTCACCGACGCCGCCGCGCAGGCCGGCCTGCAGACCGCGCTGGCCTTGAAGCTCGAGCGCGAAGCCGCGCTCGGCGCCAAGCGCAGCGAGTACGACGACCTCACGCTGCGCATGCGCCGCGCCGAGGAGCAGCGCCTGCAGCACGAGCAGAGCCTGGAGCCGCTGCGCGAGCGCATCACCAAGCTGCAGCTCGAGGAGCAGGCGGCGCAGCTCGGCGGCGCGCAGTACCTCGAGCAGCTCAGCGCTGCGCAGGTCGATTTCGAGGCGCTGGCCAGGAACATCGAGGAGAACGGCGTCAAGCTCTACGGCCTGCAAGGCGAGATCGACCGCATCAACCGCGAGATCAACGCGCTGGGCGCGGTCAACCTCGCCGCGCTCGACGAGCTGACCGCGGCGCGCGAGCGCAAGACCTTTCTCGACGCACAGAACGCCGACCTCACCGACGCGATCACCACGCTGGAAGACGCGATCCACAAGATCGACCTGGAGACGCGCGACCTGCTGGGCAGCACCTTCAACCAGGTCAACGAACATTTCGGGCGCATGTTCCCGTCGCTCTTCGGCGGCGGCCAGGCCAGGCTGGTGATGACCGGCGACGAGATCCTCGACGCCGGCGTGCAGGTGATGGCGCAGCCGCCGGGCAAGAAGAACAGCACCATCCACCTGCTGTCGGGCGGGGAGAAGGCGCTGACCGCGATCGCGCTGGTGTTCGCGATCTTCCAGCTCAACCCGGCGCCGTTCTGCCTGCTCGACGAGGTCGACGCGCCGCTGGACGACGCCAACACCGAGCGCTACGCCAAGCTGGTCAAGGAGATGGCGAAGGGCACGCAGTTCCTGTTCATCAGCCACAACAAGATCGCGATGGAGATGGCCGAGCAGCTGATCGGCGTGACCATGCAGGAGCAGGGTGTTTCGCGCATCGTCGCGGTGGACATGGAAGCCGCGGTCGGCATGGC
Source organism: Pseudomonadota bacterium (assembly GCA_029779845.1). Classification (GTDB taxonomy): domain Bacteria; phylum Pseudomonadota; class Gammaproteobacteria; order Burkholderiales; family Burkholderiaceae_C; genus Piscinibacter. The sequence goes on from JAKOZT010000073.1 coordinate 152,916, forward strand.
CGAAGCGGCCTGACGAGGATGCACGCATGAGCCTGACCGTCGCCTTGGCCCTGTTCGGTGCGGCGGTGCTGGCGGCGATGGCCGCGCACCTGTGGTGGCAGGCGCGGCGCGCGCAGCCGCGGCGCGTGCTGCCGCCGAAAGCCGAGGCCGCGCGCGAGCCGGGCCTGGGCGAAGGCATCGAGCCGAGCTTCGATGCGCCGGTGGGCGAAGCGCCGGTCGAGACGCCGCCCGCCGAACTGCGCCCGGCGCGCCGCGCGCAGCCGCGCCTGGATGCGCTGATCGACGCGATCGCCACGCTGACGGTCGAGGTGCAGATCAGCGGCGAGATGGCGCTGACGCACCTGCCGCCCACGCACCGCGCCGGCAGCAAGCCGTTTTTCATCGAAGGCCTGAACGCGCTGACGAAGGAATGGGAGCCGCCCGCCGCCGGCCAGCGCTACGGCGAGTTCCAGGCCGGCGTGCAGCTCGCCAACCGCGGCGGCGCGCTCAACGAGATCGAGTACTCCGAGTTCGTGCAGAAGGTCGAGGCCTTCGCCGAAGCGGTCGGCGCGATGGCCGATTTCCCCGACATGCTCGAAGTGGTGGCGCGCGCCCGCGAGCTCGACACCTTTGCGGGCGAGCACGACGCGCAGCTCGCCGTGCACCTGCGCTCGCGCTCGGTGGCCTGGAGCGTCGGCTTCATCCAGCAGCATGCAGGGCGGCATGGCTTCGTGCCCGGCATCGTGCCGGGGCGGCTGGTGCTGCCCGGCAGCGAGGACGGCGCGCCGCCGGTGCTGACGCTGGCCTTCGACTCGCAGGCCGCGCTGGCCGACGACCCCAACCAGGCCGCGCTGCGCGACGTGACGCTGGCCTTCGACGTGCCGCAGACCGACCCCGCCGGCGAGCCCTTCATCGCCTGGCAGGCCAGCGCGCAGGCGCTGTCGCTGGGCATGGACGCGGCCATCGTCGACGACAACGGCAACCCGCTCGCGCCCGAGAGCTTCGCGATCATCGGCAGCGAACTGAAGACGCTGTACGACGCGCTCGAAGCGCGCGGCCTGCCGGCCGGCTCGGCGGCGGCGCGGCGGCTGTTCAGTTGATCTCGAATCCCCCCCGTTCGCCCTGTCGAAGGGCCGGCGAGGCGCGTTGGGAGGCTTCGACAAGCTCAGCCCGAACGGGATGTCCGCGACGCGCGGGTGCCTGACAAATCACCTCCCGTTCGCCCTGAGCTCGTCGAAGGGCTGGCGAGGCGCGCTGGGGGACTTCGACAAGCTCAGCCCGAACGGGGCACCTGCAACGCACTGCTGCCTGACAATCGTCGCATGAGTTCCCCGGACCCCGCCGTGCGCGCCGCCGAGTTGCGCGCCACGCTCAACCACCACGCACACCGCTACTACGTGCTCGATGCGCCGGAGATTCCCGACGCTGAGTACGACCGCCTGTTCCAGGAACTGCAGGCGATCGAGGCGGCGCACCCCGAACTGCTGACGCCCGATTCGCCCACGCAGCGCGTGATCGGCCAGGTGCTGCCGGGGCTGGTGCCGGTGAAGCATGAGGTGCCCATGCTCTCGATCCGCACCGAGACCGACACCACGGCCGGCGGTGCATTGGCCTTCGACGCGCGGGTGCGCCGCGAGCTGGCCTTGGGCGAAGCCGACCCGCCGGTGGAATACGCCGCCGAGCTGAAGTTCGATGGCCTGGCGATCAACCTGCGCTATGAAGACGGCGTGCTGGTGCAGGCCGCGACACGCGGCGACGGCGAGACCGGCGAGGACGTGACGCACAACATCCGCACGATCGGGCAGATCCTGCTGCGGCTGATCGGAGAGGCCCCGCCATTGATCGAGATCCGCGGCGAGGTCTACATGCGGCGCGACGATTTCGAGCGCCTCAACGAACGCCAGCGCGAGAAAGGCGCCAAGACCTTCATCAACCCGCGCAACACCGCGGCCGGCGCGGTGCGCCAGCTCGACAGCCGCGCGCTGGCCGACAAGAAGCTGAGCTTCTTCGCCTACGGCCTGGGCGAGACGCGCGGCTGGGCGCGGCCGGCCACGCACGGCGCGACGCTGGACGCGATCGCCGCCTTCGGCCTGCCCGTCAACGCCGAGCGCGCGGTGGTGCAGGGTGCCGAGGGCCTGGTCGCTTTTCACCAGCGCATCGCCGCGCAGCGCGACGCCTTGCCCTTCGACATCGACGGCGTGGTCTACAAGGTCAACGACATCGCCTTGCAGAAGCGCCTCGGCTTCGTCTCGCGCGAGCCGCGCTGGGCGGTGGCGCACAAGTACCCGGCGCAGGAGCAGATGACGCCGCTGCGCGGCATCGAGATCCAGGTGGGCCGCACCGGCAAGCTCACGCCGGTGGCCAAGCTGGAGCCGGTGTTCGTCGGCGGCACGACGATCAGCAACGCGACGCTGCACAACCTCTTCGAGCTGCGCCGCAAGGACGTGCGCATCGGCGACACGGTGATCGTGCGGCGCGCCGGCGACGTGATCCCCGAGGTCGTCGGCCGCGTGCCGGGCGAGCGCAAGCACTACGTGCCCAACTTCCGCATGCCGCGCGAATGCCCGGTGTGCGGCAGCCGCGTGGTGCGCGAGAAGGGCAGCATCGACTACCGCTGCTCGGGGGGTCTGTTCTGCGCCGCGCAGCGCAAGCAGGCGCTGCTGCACTTCGCCGGCCGGCGCGCGATGGACGTGGAGGGGCTGGGCGACAAGCTGGTCGACCAGTTGGTGGACGGCGGCCTGATCCGCACGTTGCCCGAGCTGTACACGCTGGGCGTGGCCAAGCTCGCGGCGCTGGACCGCATGGCCGACAAGAGCGCGGCCAACCTCGTCGCGGCGCTGGAGAAGAGCAAGCACACCACGCTGGCGCGCTTTCTTTACGCCTTGGGCATCCGGCAGGTCGGCGAGGCGACCGCCAAGGATCTGGCGAAGCACTTCGGATCGCTGGACCGCATCATGGACGCGAGCGTCGAGCAGCTGCTCGAAGTCAACGACGTCGGGCCCATCGTCGCGCAGAGCATCCGCACCTTCTTCGAGCAGCCGCACAACCGCGAGGTGGTGGAGCAACTGCGCGCCGCCGGCATCCGCTGGGACGAGCACGACGGCAGCGCCGACACCTCGCCGCGCCCGCTGCTGGGCAAGACGCTGGTGCTGACCGGCACCTTGCCGGCGCTGTCGCGCGAGGAGGCCAAGGAGCTGATCGAGGCGGCCGGCGGCAAGGTGAGCGGCTCGGTGTCGAAGAAGACGCACTTCGTGATCGCCGGCGAGGAGGCCGGCAGCAAGCTCGACAAGGCGCGCGAGCTGGGCGTGACGGTGCTCGACGAAGCCGGGCTGCGCGCGCTGCTGGCGGGCGGCTCATGAACGGCGAACCCGACTGGCTGGCCGAGCTGCGCCGGCGTGCCGCGCAGCCGCCGCGGCATGCGCGCGAGCCCCTGCACTTCGGCGGCAGCGAAGTCGGCGCCATCGAGCCGGCGATGGGCGAGCGCATGTTGGCCGACGGCCTGCCGCTGCGTCGCGACGGCGCTGCGTGGCAGATCAGCTCGCGCGACGACGCCACCCTCGCCGAATTTGCCGCCTGGCTGCGCGAGCACGACCTCGCCAGCCGCTGGCGCGACGAGCTGCTGCCCGTGATCGACGCCGAAGGCCGCGTGCACGGCGCGATCGAGCGCGCCGCGATGCGGCCTTTGGGCCTGATCACGCAGGCGGTGCACCTGGTCGGCCGCCATCCCGACGGCCGCTTCTGGGTGCAGCAGCGCGCCTTCGACAAGGCCACCGACCCGGGCATGTGGGACACGCTGGTCGGCGGGCTGATGGCCGAAGGCGAGACGGTGCCCACCACGCTCGAACGCGAGACCTGGGAGGAAGCCGGCCTGCGCATCGCCGATCTCGAAGCGCTGCAGCCGCTCGGCCATCTGCAGATCCGCCGCCCGGTGGCCGAGGGCTACATGGTCGAGCGCGCCGTGCTGTTCCAGGCCGTGGTGCCGCGCCGCCTCTCGCCACAGAACCGCGACGGCGAGGTGGTGGCCTTCGCCTGCGTCGATGCGGCGACGCTGCAAGCCGACCTCGCCGCCGGCCGCTACACGCTCGAAGCGGCGCTGATCCACGCCCACGCGCTGGGGCTCGACTGACGCTCAGCGCTGCTGGCGCGAATCCTCCGGCAGCTCGGCCAGCTTGGAGTGGCGGATGCGCGTCTGCGACAGCGCGCCGGCCGAATCGAGGATGGGGTAGGCGATCGAGCAGATGTGCGAGTTGATGCGCTTGAGGTCGCTGATCAGGTCCAGGTGCAGCGAACTGGTCTCGATGCTCTGCGCGGTGTTGTCCTGCAATCGCGCGATGTGGCTGGCGGCGTACTCGCGCTCCAGGTCGCGGAAGCGCGCCTTCTCCTCCAGCAGCTTCTTCGCGTCGCGCACGTGGCCGTCGAGGAACACGCTCATGCCCAGGCGCAGATTCGCCAGCAGCCGCTCGTGCAGGTGGCTGATCTCGGCCAGGCCGGCCTCGGAGAAGCTGCGGCTCTTGCGGATCTTCTTGTCCTCCACGTCCTGCAGCACGCGCTCGATCACGTCGCCGATCTGCTCCATGTTGATCGTGAACGAGAGGATGTCGGTCCAGCGCCGGCTCTCGCGCTCGGACAGCGCCTCGCGCGAGATCTGCGTCAGGTAGAACTTGATCGCCGAGTACAGCTCGTCGACGGTGTCGTCCATCTTGCGCAGCTGGCCGGCGAGCTCGAGGTCGTTGTGGCGGATCACCGGCAGGATGCCACGCATCATCGTCTCGACGACGTCGGCCTGGTGCAGCGCCTCGCGCGCCGCGCAGCTGATCGCCAGCGACGGCGTCTGCAGCGCCGAGGGGTCGAGGTGGCGCGGCCGGTCGGCGTCGATTCGGCGGGGGGGCTCGCGCAGCAGTCGGTCGAGGGCCCGGCCCACTATGCCCGTCAAGCTGATGAAGACCAGTCCTTTCACGACATTGAACGCGAGGTGGAACCACACGACCTGTTCGTGCGCGTTGCCGCCGGTCAGCTGCATCCAGACGTTCACCTGCGACGCCAGCGGAATCGCGGCTGCGATAGCGATGCCCTTGAAGATCAGGTTGCCCAGCGGCACGCGCCGCACCTGCGGCGATGAGCCGCTCATCGCCAGCAGCGCGAGGACGCCGGTACCCAAGTTGGAGCCGAGCACCAGGCCCACTGCGACCGGAATCGTGACCAGCCCGGAAGCGGCCAGTGTCGCGGTCAGCAGCACGATCGCGAGGCTCGAGTACGACAACACCGTCAGCACGGCGCCGACGACGATGTTCAGCATCACGTCCGTAGGCAGAGCGACCAGCAGGCTGCGCACCGCGGGAGACTCGGTCAGCGGCCGTGTGGCATCGACGATCAGTTGCAGAGCCAGCGTGATCAGGCCGAGGCCGATCAGCACGCGCCCGATACGCCCCATGCTGCTGTCCTGGCGGGTCGTGAACAGCACGACGCCGACGAAGATCAGCAACGGAGACACCCATGACAGGTCGAACGAGAGCACGACCGCCATCAGCGCTGTGCCGATGTCGGCGCCCAGCATGACCGCGAGCGCCATGTTGGTCGCCACCAGGTTCTTGCCCACGAACGACGAGACGATCAAGCAGGTAGCGTTGCTGGATTGCACGAGGCTGGTCACGCCCAGCCCCGCGAGCAGTGAACTCCAACGGTTGCTGAAGCTCTTCGCGAGGATGCCGCGCAGGTTCTCGCCGAACGCCCGCAGCATGCCGGTGCGCACGAGGTGCGTGCTCCACACCAGGAGCGCGATGGCGGCGAGCAGGTTGAGCAGGTGGATCAAGTCGGGAACCTCATGCCTTGGCGTGCAGCATCTGCGCGATCTGCGCCGCCGCGGCCTGCAGGCGCGGCAGGAACCGCTCGACCATCGTCGCGGCCGGCGTGCGCGCCGCCTGCCCGCTGACGTTCATCGCCGCGATCGCGCGGCCGGCGCGGTCGCGGATAGCCACCGACAGCGACACCAGGCCTTCCTCCAGCTCCTGGTCGACCACGCACCAGCCCTGCCGGCGCACGCGCGCCAGCTCGGCCTTCAGCGCCGCCACGTCGGTGAGGGTGCGCGCGGTGCGCGCCTGCGGCGGGTGGCGGCGCAGCAGATCGTCCAGCGCGGCCTCGTCGAGTTCGGCCAGCAGCGTGCGGCCCATCGAGGTGCAGGCGGCCGGCAGGCGGCTGCCGATGCCGATGTTGATGCTCATGATCTTGTGCGTCGGCACGCGCAGCACGTAGACGATGTCGGCGCCGTCGAGCACCGCGGCCGAGCACGATTCCTTGACGTCCTCGACCAGCTTCTCCATCACCGGCTCGGCGAGGTTCCACAGCGGCAGCGAGGACAGGTAGGCGAAGCCGAGGTCGAGGATCTTTGGCGTCAGGCCGAAATGCCGGCCCTGGCTGCGCACGTAGCCCAGGCCTTCGAGCGTCAGCAGGATGCGGCGCGCGCCGGCGCGCGTCAGGCCGGTGCGCTGGGCGACTTCGGTCAGCGTCTGCTGCGGCGCGCGGGCGTCGAAGGAGCGGATCACCGCCAGGCCGCGCGCGAAGGACTGGACGTAGCTGTCGCCGGGGCGCGGGGCCGTGGCGAGGCTGGTCTCTGTGTCGGGCATGCCCCAGTCTATCGCCCCGCGGCGGGGCTTCCGCCGGCGGGGTCTCAGAGCGCGGTCAGGCCGAGCGGGCGGCTCTCGCCGAACACCGGCCCGTCCTCGGCGTCGAAGGCCGGCACCGCGCAGCCGCGGCCCTGGCGCTTGGCTTCGTAGAGCGCCTGGTCGGCGCGACGCAAGGCGTCGACGAGGGATTCGCCGGGCTGCAGCAGCACCACGCCGAAGCTCAGGCCCAGCGGCGCGGCGCCGCGTTCGGCGCGCCGCTGCGTCAGGCGCTCGACGATGCGGCCGGCGACGACGATCGCGTCGTCCACCGCCGCGGCCGGCAGCAGCACGGCGAACTCGTCGCCGCCCAGGCGCCCGGCGATGTCCTGCGTGCGCAGCGCTTCGTGCATGCAGCGGCCGACTTCGCGCAGCGCCTCGTCGCCGGCGGCGTGGCCGTGCTCGTCGTTGATGCGCTTGAAGTGGTCGACGTCGAGCATCATCAGCGTGCACGGCTCCTCCACGCCTTCGGCGAGCGCCTGCGCGGCCAGCTCGTGGAAGTGGCGCCGGTTCGGCACGTGCGTCAGCACGTCGATGTCGGCCAGGAAGCGCAGCTGGCGGTGCATCTCGCGCAGCTGCGATTCGCTGCGCTCGGCGGTCAGCATCAGCGCGAGGTAGACCAGCACCAGCGCCGAGACCACGATCACCAGCCCGCTGGCCAGCAGCAGGCCCTCGGCGACCGCGCCCTGCACCGGCGCGGTCAACGCGGCGGCGGCGCGCAGCGCGTGCAGCAGCGCGGCGGCGAGGCCCACGCCCACCAGCATGCGCGTGGCGGCGCTGATGCGTGTTTCGGCCATGCGCCACACCAGCACGGCGCCGTACAGGTGCAGCACGAAGGAGCCGCCCGAGAACGCGGCCACCCGCTCGGCCACCGAGCCGCCGGCGGCCCACACCGCCAGCCAGCCCAACCACACGGCGCCGAGCATCAGCGCGTCGGCCAGCGGCGGCACGCGGCTCGGGTGGCGCGCGCTGAAGCGGCGCATGCCGCCCAGCACCACCACCGGCCATTGCAGCAGCAGCAGGTTGGCCAGCGGCAGCAGCTCGGGCGTGTCGTCGCGGAACATCTGCAAGAGGCAGCCCAGCGCGAGCAGCCACTGCGCCGCGATCCACCAGCCGAAGCCGCGGTAGGTGCGCTGCGTGCCGGCGTACAGCGTCATCACGCCGGCCGAGACGGCCACGGCGGCAACGCAGACGACGAGCAGGGTGGGCAGGTGCAGTGTCATGGCGGCGTGTCGGTCATTCTGGCCGCAGCGCGGCGTGCGTGTCCTGCCTCTTAAGGGGGATCGTTCTAGGGGTCTGGGAGAATCCTCGGCATCGTCAGCAAAGGAGATGCGCCGCATGGCCATGGACGTCGTCGATTTCGAGATCAAGGGTTCGGAGATGCAGTTCGTCGAGGTCGAGCTCGACCCCGGCGAGGCGGCCGTCGGCGAGGCCGGCAGCATGATGTTCATGGACGCCGGCATCCAGATGGACACGGTGTTCGGCGACGGCAGCGCGCAGCAGGGCGGCCTGTTCGGCAAGCTGCTCGGCGCGGGCAAGCGGCTGGTGACCGGCGAATCGCTCTTCACCACCGTCTACACCAACCAGGCGCGCGCCAAGCAGCGTGTCGCCTTCGCGGCGCCGTACCCGGGCAAGATCCTGCCGATGGACCTGCGCCAGCTCGGCGGCACGCTGATCTGCCAGAAGGACGCCTTCCTGTGCGCGGCGCGCGGCGTCTCGCTGGGCATCCACTTCCAGCGCAAGCTCTCGGTGGGCTTCTTCGGCGGCGAGGGCTTCATCATGCAGAAGCTCGAAGGCGACGGCCTGGCCTTCGTGCACGCCGGCGGCACGGTGGTGCGGCGCGAGCTGGCCGCCGGCCAGACGCTGCTGGTCGACACCGGCTGCCTGGTGGCGCTGACGCCGGGCGCGAGCTTCGAGATCCAGTACGTCGGCAAGATCAAGACGGCGCTCTTCGGCGGCGAGGGCCTGTTCTTCGCCAAGGTCAGCGGCCCCGGCGCGGTGTGGCTGCAGAGCCTGCCGTTCTCGCGCCTGGCTTCGCGCGTGTTCGCGGCGGCGCCGCAGACCGGCCGCGGCGGGCGCGAGGAGGGCTCGATGCTGGGCGGCTTCGGCGCCGGCGGGCTGCTCGGCGGGGTGCTGGGCGGCGACGATGAGTGAAGGCGCGGCGCGCCGCTGGCTGGCGGCGCTGGGCTGCGCCGCGCCGCTGCTGGCGGCGGCGCAGCAACCGCTGCAACTCGAAGCGCTGACCTCCACCGAGCTGCGCGCGCGCATCGCCGCCGGTACGACGACCGCGCTCGTGCCCATCGGCGGCACCGAGCAGAACGGCCCGCACATGGCGCTGGGCAAGCACAACCTGCGCGCGCGCGTGCTGGCAGAGCGCATCGCCGCCAGGCTCGGCAACGCGCTGGTGGCGCCGCTGATCGCCTACGTGCCCGAGGGCCGCATCGAGCCGCCGCAGGCGCACATGCGCTACCCGGGCACGCTGTCGATTCCCGAGCCGGCCTTCGAGGCCATGCTCGAAGGCGCGGCGGCCAGCCTGTGCCACGCCGGCTTTCGCGACGTGTTCCTGCTCGGCGACCACGGCGGCTACCAGAAGAACCTGCAGCGCGCCGCGATGCGCGTCAAGCGCGACGGCTGCCGCGTGCAGGCGCTGCCCGAGTACTACCGCTCCGCCTCGTCGGGCTACGCGAAGCTGCTGGCCGCGCGCGGCTACCCGCCCGGCGAGATCGGCGAGCATGCGGGCCTGGCCGACACCTCGCTGGCGCTGGCGGTGGATGCATCGCTGGTGCGCCCCGAGTGGCTGGGCCGCGCCAGCACGCCGGCCGAGCGCATCGGCGTCAACGGTGATCCGCGTCGCGCCAGTGTCGAGCTGGGGCAACTCGGCACGGCATTGATCGTCGACGAGACGGTGGCTGTCATCCGTGACCGTACCGGCCCGCGTTGACAATCGGTCCCGAATCTTCTTCCACCTCCCGACCGACATGAACAAGCGACGCATCGCCTCCACCGTGGCCGCCCTGGGCTTCGCCTGCCTGGGCGCGCAGGCGCAGGCACCTGCTACCAACATCTACAGCGAAACCACCGCCGGCAAGCTCAGCCCGGCGGTGCAGGGCGACCTGGAGCGCGTCTACGTGCCCAACCTGCGCAGCGGCGACGTCTACGTGATCGACCCGCAGACGATGAAGGTGGTCGACCGCTTCAAGGTCGGCATCGGCCCGCAGCACATCGTGCCCTCGTGGGACTTGCGCACGCTGTGGGTGACCAACAACGCCGAGGGCCGCACCGACGGCAGCCTGACGCCGATCGACCCCAGGACCGGCAAGCCGGGCAAGGCGATCATGGTCGACGACCCGTACAACATGTACTTCACGCCCGACGGCAAGTCGGCGATCGTGGTGGCCGAGGCGCGCAAGCGGCTGGATTTCCGCGATCCGAAGACGATGGCGCTGCAGTATTCGATCGACGTGCCGAACTGCCCCGGCATCAACCACGCCGACTTCTCGGCCGACGGCCGCCACGCGATCTTCACCTGCGAGTTCACCGGTGCGGTGGCCAAGATCGACCTGGCCGAGCGCAAGGTGCTGGGCTACCTGACGCTGCAGATGCCCGAGCGGCGCTACAAGGAATCGACCGCGAAGAAGGCGCCCGGCAAGGTCTGGGAGCCGGGCGAGACCGAGCTGTGCACGGTGACCAAGGGCATGCCGCAGGACATCCGCAGCGCGCCGGACGGCAAGCGCTTCTACGTGGCCGACATGCATGCCGACGGTGTGCACGTCATCGACCCCGAGGCCTTCAAGCAGATCGGCTTCATCGCCACCGGCGTCGGCGCGCACGGGCTGTACCCGAGCCGCGACGGCAAGCAGCTTTACGTCATCAACCGCGGCTCGCACAGGATCCACGGCCCGCGCAACGCCGACGGCGGCGTGGCGGTGATCGACTTCGCCAGCGAGAAGGTGGTGGCGCGCTGGGGCATCCCCGACGGCGGCAGCCCCGACATGGGCAACCTCACGGCCGACGGCAAGTACCTCTGGCTGGGCGGGCGCTTCGACGACGTGGTCTACCGCGTCGACACCGCCAGCGGCGCCGTGGCCTCGGTGAAGGTCGGCGCCGAGCCGCACGGCCTGACGGTGTGGCCGCAGCCGGGGCGCCATTCGCTGGGACACACCGGCAACCTGCGCTGAATCAAGGCAGACTCGCGGGCATGAAACTGGTGCTCGATGCTTTCTGGCGCGCGGCCGCCTACTGCCTGCATCCGCGCGTGATCGCGCTGTCGGTGCTGCCGCTGGTGCTGATGGTGGCGGCCTCGCTGGGCCTGGGCTATCTGTTCTGGGACCGCGCGGTCGACGCGGTCAACGAGACGCTGCAGGGCTGGTCGCTCGTCACCACCTTCTTCGCCTGGCTGGAGCGCTTCGATCTCGCCGGGCTGAAGTCGGCGCTGGCGCCGCTGATCATCGTCTTCCTCGCCACGCCGGTGATCGTGGTGGTGGCGCTGCTGGCGGTCTCGGTGCTGATGACGCCGGCGATGCTGCACCTGGTCGCGCAGCGGCGCTTCCCCGATCTGGAGCGCCGCCACGGCGGCTCGTGGTGGCGCGGCGCGCTGGTGGCGCTGGCCGCCACCGCGATCGCGCTCGTGGCGATGGTGATCTCGATCCCGCTGTGGGTGGTGCCGCCGCTGGTGCTGCTGATCCCGCCGCTGATCTGGGGCTGGCTGACCTACCGCGTGCTCAGCTACGACGTGCTCGCCGAGCACGCCAGCCGCGACGAGCGCCGCGAGCTGATCCGCCGCCACCGCGTGCCGATGCTGGCGATGGGCGTGGTGGCCGGCCTGCTCGGCGCGGCGCCGAGCCTGGTGTGGGTGTCGGGCACGATGTTCGCGGCGCTGGCGCCGGTGCTGGTGCCGGCGGCGATCTGGATTTACACGCTGGTGTTCGCCTTCGCGGCGCTGTGGTTCGCGCATTTCGGGCTCGCCGCCTTGCAGGCGCTGCGCCTGGAGCGCGAGCCGCCGCCGCCACCGGTGCCCGAGCCGGCGCCGTTCCCGAGCCTGGAGAGGCTGCCGCCGCCATGAACTTCGGCCTGATCATCATCGGCGACGAGATCCTCTCCGGCAAACGCGCCGACAAGCACCTTCCGAAAGTCATCGAGCTGCTGGCCGCGCGCGGCCTCGCGCTCGCCTGGGCGCGTTACGCCGGCGACGAGCGCGAGCGCATCACGGCCGACCTGCGCGATGCCTTCGCGGCGGCGCGCCGCGGCGACGTGGTGTTCTCCTGCGGCGGCATCGGCGCCACGCCCGACGACCACACGCGCCAGTGCGCCGCTCAGGCGCTCGGCGTGCCGCTGGCGCTGCATCCCGGGGCCGCCGAGCTGATCCGCGAGCGCATGCGCGACGTCGCGCGCGAGCAGGGCACGCCCTACGAGCCCGACCGCCCCGACAACCAGCATCGCCTCAACATGGGCGTGTTCCCCGAGGGCGCGCGCATCGTGCCCAACCCGTACAACAAGATCGCCGGCTTCAGCGTGCATCCGGGCGATGCGGGCGGCGCGGTCTTCTTCGTGCCCGGCTTCCCGGTGATGGCCTGGCCGATGATCGAGTGGGCGCTGGACACGCACTGCGCCCAAGCGCAGCGCACGCCCGCCACCCGCGAACGCTCGGTGATCGTGTTCGGCGCGATGGAGGCCACGCTGACGCCGCTGATGGAAGACCTCGAGGCGCGCTTTGCCGGCATCAAGGTGTTCAGCCTGCCCAGCGTCGACCATCCCGAGTGGGGCCGCCACATCGAGCTGGGCGTGAAAGGCGGCGATGCGCCGCTGCTGGCCGCGGCCTACGCCGAACTGCTCACCGGCCTGCGCCGCCACGGCGCCAGCCTGGGCCCCGAACTGGTGCGTTGACGGGCAAAAGCAGTGCACCAGATTGGCGCTGCTTTGCGCCCCAACGTGGTGCTTATTGGTGCGCAACGAGGCGCGGCGCTGCCTTGTGCATGCGCTCGGTCAAGCCCCGGCCGCTGGCATGCCTTCTGCTACATTCCCGTGCGTTTTTGAGCACCCACCCAAACCCAGCCTGCCAGGAGATTCTTTGATGGCCAAGACCGTCGCCGACGTGATGAAGATGGTGAAGGAGAACGAAGTCAAGTTCGTCGACTTCCGCTTCACCGACACCCGCGGCAAGGAGCACCACGTGTCGGTGCCCGTCTCTCACTTCGACGAGGACAAGTTCAGCTCCGGCCATGCCTTCGACGGCTCCTCGATCGCCGGCTGGAAGGGCATCGAGGCCTCCGACATGCTGCTGATGCCGGACCCGAACACCGCCAACATCGACCCGTTCTTCGAAGAGCCGACGCTGATCCTGTCCTGCGACGTGCTCGAGCCCAGCGACGGCAAGCCCTACGAGCGCGACCCGCGCTCGCTGGCCAAGCGCGCCGAGGCCTACATGAAGTCCTCCGGCCTGGGCGACGCCGCCTTCTTCGGCCCCGAGCCCGAGTTCTTCATCTTCGACAACGTGCGCTGGAACGTCGACATGTCCGGCTGCTTCGTCAAGATCGAGTCGGAAGAGGGCGCCTGGAACACCGGCAAGGACTACGAACACGGCAACTCCGGCTACCGCCCCACCGTCAAGGGCGGCTACTTCCCGGTGCCGCCGGTCGACAGCGGCCAGGACCTGCGCTCGGAGATGTGCCTGATCCTCGAATCGCTGGGCATCCCGGTGGAAGTGCACCACCACGAGGTCGCCAACGCCGGCCAGATGGAGATCGGCACCAAGTTCAGCACGCTGGTGCAGCGCGCCGACTGGCTGCAGCTGCAGAAGTACGTGATCCAGAACGTCGCCGCCGCCTACGGCAAGACCGCGACCTTCATGCCCAAGCCCATCGTCGGCGACAACGGCTCGGGCATGCACGTGCACCAGTCGGTGTGGAAGGACGGCAAGAACCTGTTCGCCGGCGACGGCTACGCGGGCCTGTCGGAGTTCGCGCTGTTCTACATCGGCGGCATCATCAAGCACGCGCGCGCGCTCAACGCCATCACCAACCCGGGCACCAACAGCTACAAGCGCCTGGTGCCCGGCTTCGAGGCGCCGGTCAAGCTGGCCTACTCGGCGAAGAACCGCTCGGCGTCGATCCGCATCCCCTACGTCGCCAACCCCAAGGGCCGCCGCATCGAGGCGCGCTTCCCGGATCCCACCGCCAACCCGTACCTGGCCTTCAGCGCGCTGCTGATGGCCGGCCTGGACGGCGTGGAGAACAAGATCCACCCGGGCGAAGCCGCGACGAAGGATCTGTACCACCTGCCGCCGGAAGAGGACGCGAAGATCCCGACCGTCTGCCACAGCCTGGACCAGGCGCTGGAGTACCTCGACAAGGACCGCGCCTTCCTGACCAAGGGCGGCGTGTTCACCGACGCCTACCTCGACGCCTACATCGAGCTGAAGATGCAGGAAGTGCAGCGCTTCCGCATGACCACGCACCCGGTCGAGTTCGACATGTACTACGCCTTGTGAGCTTTTCCCGCAGGGACGAAGGGACGGCCGCGGCCGTCCCTTTTTGTTGGAACTCGCGCGTGCCGCGATGCATCGACCGTGGGCTACGATCCGGGCAAGGAGTCCTCCGCATGCATCGCTTCCGTTTGGGCCTGGCTGTCCTGCTCATGCCCCTGGCCGCTGCCGCGCAGTCGGCCACGGTCTACCGCTGCCCGGGTAACGTCTACACGAGCAGCGCCGACATCTCGGCCAAGGAGGCCGAGAGCCGCGGCTGCAAGACCATCGAGGGCGCGCCGATCACCGTGATCCAGGGTCCCCGCGCGCGTGCCGGCTCGCCGGTGCCCGAGGCGCCGCGCGCATCGGACTCGCGCGTCGATCCCTCGCAGCAGCGCGCGCGCGACGGCGATGCGCGGCGCATCCTCGAGGCCGAGCTGAAGAAGGAAGAAGAGCGCCTCGCGCAGCTGCAGAAGGAATACAACAACGGCGAGCCCGAGCGCCGCGGCGACGAGCGCAACTACCAGAAGTACCTCGACCGTGTCGCCGAGATGAAGGCGGCGATCGCGCGCAAGGAAAGCGACATCGCCGCCATCAAGCGCGAGATCGGCAAGCTGCCGTCCTCGTGATGCCCGAGCCCCCCGTGGCGGCCGACGCGGCCTACGCCGCCTTCGACCACCTCGCCACGATGGTGGCGGTGGTGTCGCCGCAGGGGCGCTGCGTGTTCGCCAACGCCTCGTTCGAGAACGTGCTGGGCCTGTCGCGCCGCAGCGTGCAGCGCGGTTCGCTGTTCGACTGGTTCGTCGACGCCGACGCCTTGCGCGACACGGTTGCCGCGGTGGCGCGCAACGAGTTCTCCACCAGCCGCATGGAGACGCTGCTGCGCCGCCCCGGCCCGACCGGCGGCGATGCGCTGCCGGTGCACGCCATCGTCACGCAGATGGACGGCACGCCGCACGTGCTGATCGAACTGGTGGAAGTGGAGCAGCAGACGCGCCAGGACCGCGAGGAGCGCGCGCTCGACCAGGCCAAGGCCACCAAGGAGCTGATCCGCAACCTCGCCCACGAGATCAAGAACCCGCTGGGCGGCATCCGCGGCGCGGCGCAGCTGCTGGAGATGGAAGTCGAGAGCCGCGCGCTGACCGAGTACACCCAGGTCATCATCAACGAGGCGGACCGGCTGCAGGCCTTGGTCGACCGCCTGCTCGCGCCGCACCGCAAGCCGCATGTGGTGAGCGACGTCAACATCCACGAGG
Organism: Pseudomonadota bacterium; assembly: GCA_029779845.1. Classification (GTDB taxonomy): domain Bacteria; phylum Pseudomonadota; class Gammaproteobacteria; order Burkholderiales; family Burkholderiaceae_C; genus Piscinibacter. The sequence goes on from JAKOZT010000073.1 coordinate 168,266, forward strand.
TCTGCGAGCGGGTGCGCGCGCTGATCATGGCCGAGTTCCCGCGCGGGCTGGTGGTCGAGCGCGACTACGACGTCTCCATCCCCGACTTCCGCGGCGACCGCGAGCAGCTGATCCAGGCCGTGCTCAACATCGCCCACAACGCCGCGCAGGCGCTGGCCGAGCGCATCGCCGCCGGCGATGCGGCGATCACGCTGCGCACGCGCATCGCGCGCCAGGTCACGCTGGGCAAGCAGCGCTATCGTCTGGCACTGGAATTGCATATCCAGGACAACGGCCCGGGCGTGCCCGAGTCCATCCGCGAGCACATCTTCTACCCGCTGGTATCGGGGCGCGATGGCGGCTCGGGACTCGGGCTCACGCTCGCGCAGACCTTCGTGCAGCAACACCAGGGCACGATCGAATGCGAGAGCGAACCGGGCCGGACGCTGTTCAAGATCCTGATTCCGCTGCCCTGATGCCCGCCGATGAAACCCATCTGGATCGTTGACGACGACCAATCCATCCGCTTCGTGCTGGAGAAGGCGCTGGCGCGCGAGGAGCTGGCGGTGCGCAGCTTCACCAACCCGCGCGACGTGCTCGCCGCGATGGAGGACGACGAGCCGCAGGTGCTGGTGTCCGACATCCGCATGCCGGGCGGCTCGGGCATCGAGTTGCTCAGCAAGGTGAAGGAGCGCCACCCGGGGCTGCCGGTCATCATCATGACGGCCTACTCGGATCTGGACAGCGCGGTCAGCGCCTTCCAGGGCGGCGCCTTCGAGTACCTGCCCAAGCCCTTCGACGTGCCCAAGGCGGTGGAGCTGATCCGCCGCGCCGTCGACGAGAGCCTGCGCGAGGAGGTGCGCGACGCCGCGCAGGCGCAGATGCCCGAGATGCTCGGCCAAGCGCCGGCGATGCAGGACGTGTTCCGCGCCATCGGGCGCTTGAGCCAGAGCCACGTGACGGTGCTGATCACCGGCGAGTCGGGCACCGGCAAGGAACTGGTGGCGCAGGCGCTGCACAAGCACAGCCCGCGCGCGGCCAGCCCCTTCGTCGCGATCAACACCGCGGCGATCCCGAAGGACTTGCTGGAAAGCGAGCTGTTCGGCCACGAGCGCGGCGCCTTCACCGGCGCGCAGACCACGCGGCGCGGCCGCTTCGAGCAGGCCGACGGCGGCACGCTGTTCCTCGACGAGATCGGCGACATGCCCTTCGACCTTCAGACGCGCCTGCTGCGCGTGCTCAGCGACGGGCAGTTCTACCGCGTCGGCGGCCACAACCCGATGCGCGCCAACGTGCGCGTGATCGCCGCGACGCACCAGAACCTGGAAGACCGCGTGCGCCAGGGTGTGTTCCGCGAAGACTTGTTCCACCGCCTCAACGTGATCCGCCTGCGCCTGCCGCCGCTGCGCGAGCGGCGTGAGGACATCCCGGCGCTGGCGAAGTTCTTCCTCGGCAAGAGCGCCAAGGAGCTGGGCGTGGAGGCCAAGCGCTTCACCGACGCGGCGCTGGCGCGGCTGACGCGCTTCGACTTCCCCGGCAACGTGCGCCAGCTGGAGAACGTCTGCCACTGGCTGACCGTGATGGCGCCCGCGCAGGTGATCGAACCGAAGGACCTGCCGCCGGAATTGAGCGGCGAGGCGGCGGTGGCGGTGGCGGCGGTGGTGCCCGTGGCGGAGTCGTCGGCTCACGAGCCGGCCGCGCCGGTGCCGCCGCCGGCAAGCCCGGCCGCGCCGGTGGTTGCGCCGCCGGTGCCGGGCGTGGCGGCGGACGCCGACTGGCTCGCCGGCCTCGAACACGAGGCGCGCCAGCTGCTGCTCGCCGGCGAGCCCGAGGTGTGGGACGCGCTGACGCGCAAGTTCGAGGCGCGCATGATCCACACTGCTCTGGACATCACGCGCGGCCGCCGCATCGAGGCGGCGCAGAAGCTCGGCATCGGGCGCAACACCATCACGCGCAAGATCCAGGAACTCGGCCTGGATGACTGACGCTCAGTCGGCAAGTTCGACGACCACCGGCGCGTGGTCGCTGGGCCGCTCGTTCTTGCGCGGCGTCTTGTCGATGCTGCACGCGCCGACGCGGCCTTTCAGCGCTTCGCTGACCAGGACGATGTCGATGCGCAGCCCCTGGTTCTTGCGGAACGCGAGGTTGCGGTAGTCCCACCAGCTCCAGCTCTTGGGCGGCTGCTCGAAGAGCCGGAAGGCGTCGTGCAGGCCCAGCCCGACGAGGCGGCGGAATTGTTCGCGTTCTTCCGGCGTGCAGTGGATCTGCCCGGCCCAGGCGACGGGGTCGTAGACGTCGCGGTCTTCCGGCGCGATGTTGAAGTCGCCCAGCAGCACGAGGCGCGGGTGCGCCGCGAGCTCGCTGCCCACCCAGGCGCGCAGCGCGTCGAGCCAGCGCATTTTGTAGACGAACTTCTCGCTGTCCGGCGCCTGGCCGTTGGGGAAGTAGGCGCCGATCACGCGGATGCCGCCGACGGTGCCGGCGATCACGCGCGCCTGCTCGTCGTCGAAGCCGGGGATGTTGCGCACGATGTCGGCGCTGTCCGTGCGGCTGAGCAGCGCCACGCCGTTGTAGGTGCGCTGCCCGAACCATTGCGCGCGGTAGCCGGCCGCTTCCAGTTCGGCGTGCGGGAACTTGTCGTCGGTGAGCTTGGTTTCCTGCAGCACGATCGCGTCGACCGGGTGCTCGGCCAGCCAGGCGAGCAATTGCGGCAGGCGCACGGACAGCGAGTTGACGTTCCAGGTGGCGAGTTTCATGGCGGCGATGGTGTCACAAGCGCGGCTTGCCGAGCGCCGCCGCCTTGCTCATAATGCAAATGAGAACTACTTTCATCCAGTATGAGCAACGAGACGACTTCCGCACACGCCCACATCAGCGCCGACGGCCTGACCTACCGCCGCAAGCCCGCCGGCTCGCCGTACGGCGGCGGCGCGGGGCTGCAGGGGCAGACCATGTCCTGCTTCCTGTGCGGCCGGCACCGCCCGCGCCGCATGCTGCGCAGCCGCAACCTGGTGGGCCGCACGCACTACGTCTGCGCGCCCGACTGCGCGGCCGAATCATGACGGCGCCGCGCCGCAGGTCCGGCGACGGGCCGCCCACCGGCAGCCCGGTGGAGGAGCTGAAGACCAGCGGCCTGAAGGCGACGCTGCCGCGCCTGAAGGTGCTGGAGGTGTTCCAGCGCACCGACCGGCGCCACCTCGCCGCCGAGGACGTCTACAAGGTGCTGCTCGCAGAGGGTTCGGACATCGGCCTGGCCACCGTCTACCGCGTGCTGATGCAGTTCACGCAGGCGGGGCTGCTGACGCGCCAGCACTTCGAGAGCGGGCGCGCGGTGTTCGAGCTGAACGAAGGCCGCCACCACGATCACATGGTGTGCCTGCACTGCGGCCGCGTGCAGGAGTTCTTCGACGCCGCGATCGAGCAGCGCCAGCGCGAGCTGGCCGAGCAGCACGGCTTCGAACTGCACGACCACGCGCTGGCGATGTACGGCCTGTGCTCCGACCCGGCCTGCCGCGGCGGCGGCGCCGGCGGCACGGCCTGAGGCGGAGTCACTTCACCTGGGCGAGCGCCTTGTCGAAGCGGTCCTTGCCCATCGCGAAGCTGGCCTGCTCCTTGGCGGCGGCGGCCTTCGCGTCGGCCAGGTTGACGGGCTTGCCGGCCTGGATCACGCCGACCATGCCCATCACCTTGTGCGGCTCGCAGACGTAGAGATAGACGCCTTCCTTGTCGAGCGTGACCTTCACCTCGGTGTCGGGCGCGCCCTTCCACGGCTTGGCGCCGGCCGGCAGCAGCAGCGAGGCACTGTTGTGCGCGGCCTTCTCGGTGGGCTGGAACACCACCGTGTCGCCCACCGCCGCCTTCACGAAGGCGGGCTCGAACACCATGCTGCCGTCCTTGCCGGCGTTGAGCATCTTCACGACGTGCTCGGCGGCGCGGGCGGCCGGCGCGGCTGCGGCCAGCGCGAGCGCGGCGAGTGCGGCCAGCGCGTGGTTCTTCTTTGACATCACGGTTCTCCTCGTGGCGGTTGAAAGGGAATTCGGGCCGGCGTGCCGTGGCGCCGCGCGGCGAAAGGAAGCCGAAGGAAGGGATTGCACGAGGGATGCGGCACCTCACCCTGCCAGCGGAACGAACAGGTACACCGCGAGCACGACGACGGCGAACACCAGCCAATCGGCGGCGGCGCGCAGCCGGGTGTTTCTCATGGGCAAGGCTCTCCTCGAAAGTCGACCTGCGTTCGAGGCTGGCGGCGGGCTGGCGTGCAGGAACGGTGGCGATATTAGATGAGAACAAGTCGCATTAGCAAGTGCTGTCGGTCGTCCTCTCCGCCGCCCGCTCGAAGGGCTTGTCGAGCCTGTGCGTGGCGAGCACGAGATCGCGCCGCAGCCGCTCGATGGTGGCCGGCGGGATCACGCGGCGGAAGGCGTAGTGGTCGTGCGCGCAGCCCAGCGTGGCGGTGGCGCCGCGCAGCAGCGCGGCACGCAGCGACTCGGGGAACTGGAAGCGCAGGAAGTGCACCGCCGAAGGCCGCGCGCGATGGCCGTCGGGCTGGTCTTCGTTGGCCAGCGCGAACATGCGCGGCTGGCGCTCGACGTCGACGTAGAGCCGGTGCGCCGCCTCGTTGAGCAGCGGCAGCGCGCGGCCGCGCTCGGCCGCGTCGGGGATCTCGATCTGCAGCGTGGCCTTCCAGTTGCTGCCGTCGGGCACCAGGTGCGCGTAGGTGCCGATCTCGTCGTCGATCGCCTCGGCGTGCGCGGCGCGCCCGGCGTGCAGCACCTCCTGGATCTGGTAGCGGATCGTCAGCTCGTCCTCGAACTGCAGTCGCATGCACGGCCCGAGCGTCAGGCTGCGCCGGCGGCGGTGGCTGATCATCTGCTGCCGCTGCGCGCGCCGCGAGAGGCTGTAGGCCTGGAGCGTCATCAGGCTGTCGCGCGAGATGCTCATGACGGGGAGTGGTGCGGGCATGCGGCGGGCGGTGGAGTTGCGTCGGTCGATATTGTAATGAGAATCGTTCGTATCTCAAGAAACACGAAGGTGCGCGCACAATCGAGTGCTTCGCGGAGCTTGTCGCCATGAATCCGAATCCCCATCGCCGTCTCGTGCTCGGCGGCCTGGCCGTGCTGGCGCTGCCCGCGCGGGCGCTGGCGCAGGCCGGCAGCGCCATCCACGTCGAGGTCTGGAAGAGCCCGAGCTGCGGCTGCTGCAAGGACTGGATCGCGCACATGGAGAAGAACGGCTTTCGCGTCACGGTGCGCGAGCAGGGCAACACCGCGATGCGCCAGCGCCTCGGCATCCCGCTGGCGCTGGGCTCCTGCCATACCGCGCTGATCGGCCGTTATGCGATCGAGGGCCACGTGCCGGCGCAGGACGTGCGGCGCCTGCTGCGCGACAAGCCCGACGCGATCGGCCTGGCCGTTCCCGGCATGCCGGTCGGCTCGCCGGGCATGGACGGCCCCGAGTACGGCGGCCGCAAGGATGCCTACGACGTGCTGCTCGTCGCCGCCGGCGGCGCCACGCGCGTGTTCGCCTCCTACCGCTGAGCGCCGCCGTCCTCCGCGCGGCGGAGGTAGCGGACGAAGCGGTAAGCGATGCCCGCCGCGCTCGTGCGCGGCTCGCTCGATGCGAGCTCGAACTGCGCGCGCGGCCACGCGGGGAAGTGCGTATCGCCGTCGAGGTCGGCGTCGATCTCGGTGAGGACCAGCTCGTCGGCGCGCGGCAGCGCCAGCGCGTACAGCTCGGCGCCGCCGATCACGAACACCTTGGCCGCCTCGGCCACCAGCGCCAGCGCCTCGTCGAGCGAGGCGGCGCGCTCGGCACCCTCGGCGCGCCAGGCCCCGTTGCGCGTGATCACCACGTTGCGCCGCCCCGGCAGCGGGCGGAAGCGCGCCGGCAGCGAATCCCAGGTCTTGCGGCCCATGATCACCGGGCAGCCCATCGTCACGCGGCGGAAGTGCTTCTGGTCTTCGCTCTCGTGCCAGACCAGCTCGCCGCCGCGGCCGATCACGCCGTTGCGGGCGACGGCGGCGATCAGGGCGAGGCGGGGGCGCTGCGGCATGGGCGCGATTGTCGCCTCTACGACGCCGCTTCGCGCCCGGCCTCCAGGTGCTGCTGCATCAGCAGCGCGGCGCGCTCGGCGTTGCGCGCCTTCAGCGCCGCCATGATCTGGCGGTGTTCCTTCAGCGAGGCCTCGAGCCGGCCTTGCTTGGCGAGCGACTGCGCGCGATTGAGCTTCATCACCTTGCGCAGGTCGGTCACCAGTTGCACACGCCAGCGGTTGTCGGCGATCTCGAGCAGGCGCATGTGGAAGCGCTCGTTGGCGGCGAAGAAACGCACGCGGTCGTCGAGCGTGTTTTCCAGCTCGTCGTGGATGGCCAGCAGCTCGGCCAGCTCGGCAGCGCTGGCCTTGACGGCGGCGACGCGCGCGGCGTCGCTCTCCAGCAGCGCGAGCAGGTGGAAGACTTCGGCGAGATCGCGCTCGGACACCTCGGTGACGTAGGCGCCGCGGCGCAGCTTCATCGTCACCAGGCCCTCGGCGGCCAGCACCTTGAGCGCCTCGCGCAGCGGCGTGCGGCTGATGCCGTACTCGGCGCACAGCGCCTGCTCGTCGATCCAGCTGCCCGGCGAGAGCGTGTGCGCGAGGATGCGCGCGCGCAGCCGCTCGGCCACCTGCTCGTAGAGCGCGCGCTCGCCCAGCCGGCCGGCGCGCGGCTTGGGCGGGGCAAGGGTGTCGGCGAGGCGCGCGGCGGTCATGGGCGGAGACTGCTGAAAGGTGGATGAAAGCCGGAACGCTGAAGATATAATTCAATTTTGAATTATGGCTGAGGCTGGCCAAGCCGGCAAGGCATCGGCCAGGCAAGCGAAGGCAAGGAGAACCCCGTGTCCAACGATCCCGTGCGTGCGTCCGAAGGCATGGCGCAATGGCTGAAGGCGGCCGCCAAGTCGGCGCCCGGCGGCAGCGTCGAGGCGCTGAACTGGCTCACGCCCGAGGGCCTCACCGTCAAGCCGCTGTACACCTCGGCCGACGTGCAGGGCCTGCCGCATGCCGACACGCTGCCCGGCTTCGCGCCCTTCGTGCGCGGCCCGCAGGCGACGATGTACGCCGTGCGGCCGTGGACGATCCGCCAGTACGCCGGCTTCTCCACGGCAGAAGCGTCGAACGAGTTCTACCGCAGGGCGCTGGCCGCCGGCGCGCAGGGCGTCAGCGTGGCGTTCGACCTCGCCACCCACCGCGGCTACGACAGCGACCACCCGCGCGTGACCGGCGACGTCGGCAAGGCCGGCGTGGCGATCGACTCGGTGGAAGACATGAAGATCCTGTTCGACGGCATTCCGCTCGACAAGGTGAGCGTGTCCATGACGATGAACGGCGCGGTGCTGCCGGTGCTGGCCGGCTACGTGGTCGCGGCGGAGGAGCAGGGCGTCTCGCAGGACAAGCTCAGCGGCACCATCCAGAACGACATCCTCAAGGAGTTCATGGTCCGCAACACCTACATCTTCCCGCCCGAGCCGAGCATGCGGGCCATCGGCGACATCATCGAGTACACGGCGAAGAACATGCCGAAGTTCAACTCGATCTCGATCTCCGGCTACCACATGCAGGAGGCGGGCGCGAACCAGGCGCTGGAGCTCGCCTTCACGCTGGCCGACGGCAAGGAGTACGTGAAGACGGCCTTGGCCAAGGGGCTGGACGTGGACGCGTTCGCCGGGCGGCTGAGCTTCTTCTGGGCCATCGGCATGAACTTCTATCTGGAAGTCGCCAAGATGCGCGCCGCGCGGCTGCTGTGGTGGCGCATCATGAAGGAGTTCGAGCCCAAGAACCCCAAGAGCCTGATGCTGCGCACGCACTGCCAGACCTCGGGCTGGAGCCTGACCGAGCAGGACCCGTACAACAACGTCGTTCGCACGACGATCGAGGCGATGGCCGCGGTGTTCGGCGGCACGCAGAGCCTGCACACCAACGCGCTGGATGAAGCCATTGCGCTGCCCACCGAGTTCAGCGCGCGCATCGCGCGCAACACGCAGCTGATCATCCAGGAGGAGACGCACATCACCAACGTGGTCGACCCCTGGGCCGGCAGCTACATGATGGAGAAGCTGACGCAGGACATGGCCGACGCCGCCTGGAAGATCATCGAGGAAGTCGACGCGATGGGCGGCATGGTCAAGGCGGTCGACTCCGGCTGGGCCAAGCTGAAGATCGAAGCCAGCGCCGCCGAGAAGCAGGCGCGCATCGACTCGGGCAAGGACGTGATCGTCGGCGTCAACAAGTACAAGCTCGCCAAGGAAGATCCGATCGAGATCCTCGAAGTCGACAACCACGCGGTGCGCGAGAACCAGGTGAAGCGCCTGAACGCGATCAAGGCGAAACGCGATGGCGCGAAGGTGAAGGCCGCGCTTGACGCTCTGACCGCGTGTGCAGAGACTGGCAAGGGCAACCTGCTCGACCTGAGCATCCAGGCGATCCGCCTGCGCGCCACGGTGGGCGAGGTGTCCGATGCCTTGGAGAAGGCCTGGGGGCGCCACCGCGCCGATACGCAGAAGGTGACCGGTGTGTACGCAGCCGCCTACGACAGCGCCGAGGGTTGGGACAAGCTGAAGGCCGAGATCGCCGCCTTCGCCGAAGAGCAGGGCCGCCGCCCGCGCGTGATGATCGCCAAGCTCGGCCAGGACGGCCACGACCGCGGCGCGAAGGTGGTCGCCACCGCCTTCGCCGACCTCGGCTTCGACGTCGACATGGGGCCGCTGTTCCAGACCGCCGAAGAATGTGCGCGCCAGGCGATCGAGAACGACGTGCACGCGGTGGGCGTCTCCACGCTCGCCGCCGGGCACAAGACGCTGGTGCCGGCGATCATCAAGAGCCTCAAGGAACAAGGCGCCGACGACATCATCGTCTTCGTCGGCGGCGTGATCCCGCGCCAGGACTACGAGTTCCTCTACGAAGCGGGCGTGAAGGGCGTCTACGGCCCTGGCACGCCGATCCCGGCGAGCGCGAAGGATGTGCTCGAGCAGATCAAGGCGTCGCTGTCTCGGTGAAGCCGTTTTTCGTCTACGTGCTCGAATGCGCCGACGGCAGCTACTACGTCGGCCACACGGACGAGCTTTCGCGCCGCATCGCACAGCACGACGCGGGCGAAGTCGAGGGCTGCACACGAGCGCGCCGGCCAGTGCGGCTGGTGTGGTCGCAGGAGACTGCGTCGCGGGAGGAAGCGCTGGCGGCGGAGGTGCGCCTGAAGGGCTGGAGTCGCGCGAAGAAGCAGGCCTTGATCGCGGGGGATTGGGCGCGTGTGAGTGAGCTGGCGCGCTCCAAGGCGTCGGCGGAGCGCGACGGGCTTCGACAGGCTCAGCCCGAACGGGATGGGGATGCGCGCGAAGGGCTTCGACAAGCTCAGCCCGAACGGATCCCCCCTGTTCGTCCTGAGATTCCCCCCGTTCGCCCCGAGCCTACCCCCGTTTGCCCTGAGCCCCCCCCCGTTCGCCCTGAGCTTGTCGAAGGGCAGGCGCCGAGCCCCCCCCCCGTTCGCCCTGAGCTTGTCGAAGGGCGCGCACGAACCACCCCGCTGGTCGAAGCCGACCAGGCGCTGATGGACGGCGTGCTGCGCCGCGAGCGGCGCGCGCTCGCCAAGGCCATCACGCTGCTCGAATCGACGCGCGCCGACCACCGCGCGCGTGCCGATGCGCTGCTCAACGCGCTGCTGCCCGCCACCGGCAAGGCCATCCGCCTCGGCATCTCCGGCGTGCCGGGCGTCGGCAAGTCGACCTTCATCGAGGCGCTCGGCCTGCACCTGATCGCGCAAGGCCACCGCGTCGCGGTGCTGGCGATCGACCCCTCGTCCAACGTCTCGGGCGGCTCCATCCTCGGCGACAAGACGCGCATGGAGAAGCTCTCCGCCGACGAAGCCGCCTACATCCGCCCCAGCCCGGCCTCGGGCACGCTCGGCGGCGTGGCCGAGAAGACGCGCGAGGCGATGCTGGTGTGCGAGGCGGCCGGCTACGACGTGGTGATCGTCGAGACCGTCGGCGTCGGCCAGAGCGAGACCGCGGTCGCGAGCATGACCGACCTGTTCGTGCTGCTGCAGCTGCCCAACGCCGGCGACGACCTGCAGGCCATCAAGAAGGGCGTGATGGAGCTGGCCGACCTCGTGGTCATCAACAAGGCCGACATCGACCCGAATGCCGCGACGCGCGCGATGGCGCAGATCACCTCGGCGCTGCGCGTCTTCAGTTTCCACGGCAACCCGGCGCACAGCGCCGAGCGCTGGCAGCCGCGCGTGATGCAGATCAGCGCGCTGAAGGCGCAAGGCGTCGCGGACTTCTGGGCCACCGTGAAGGACTTCGAAGCGAAGCGGCGCGCCAGCGGCGAGTTCGAGGCGCGCCGTACCCAGCAGGCACGCGCCTGGATGTGGGACATCGTGCACGCCGGCCTGCGCCATGCCTTCGACCAGCACCCCGCGGTGCGCGCCGCGCTGCCCCAGACGCTCGCCGACGTGAACGAGGCGCGCATCGCACCTTCGGCCGCGGCGCGCTCTCTTCTGAATCTCTTCCAGCATCCCCAGCCCTGAGGAGGCACACCCCATGCACGACATCATCCAGCAGCTCGAAGCCAAGCGCGCCAAGGCGCGCCTCGGCGGCGGCGAAAAACGCATCGCCGCGCAGCACGGCAAGGGCAAGCTCACCGCGCGCGAGCGCCTCGAACTGCTGCTCGACGAAGGCACCTTCGAAGAGTGGGACATGTTCGTCGAGCACCGCTGCGCCGATTTCGGCATGGCCGACAACAAGATCCCCGGCGACGGCGTCGTCACCGGCTACGGCATGATCAACGGCCGCCTCGTCTTCGTGTTCAGCCAGGACTTCACCGTCTTCGGCGGCGCACTGTCCGAAGCGCACGCCGAGAAGATCTGCAAGGTGATGGACCAGGCGATGAAGGTCGGCGCGCCGGTGATCGGCCTGAACGACTCGGGCGGCGCGCGCATCCAGGAAGGCGTGGCCTCGCTGGGCGGCTACGCCGAGGTGTTCCAGCGCAACGTGATGGCCTCGGGCGTGGTGCCGCAGATCAGCATGATCATGGGGCCCTGCGCCGGCGGCGCGGTGTACTCGCCCGCGATGACCGACTTCATCTTCATGGTGAAGGACAGCAGCTACATGTTCGTCACCGGCCCCGAGGTGGTGAAGACCGTGACGCACGAGGAGGTCAGCGCCGAGGAACTCGGCGGCGCCTCCACGCACACCAGCCGCAGCGGCGTGGCCGATCTCGCGTTCGAGAACGACGTCGACGCGCTCTTGATGCTGCGGCGCCTGTTCAACTACCTGCCGCTGAACAACAAGGAGAAGCCGCCGGTGCGCCGCAGCGACGACCCGGCCGAGCGGCTCGACCTGTCGCTGGACACGCTGGTGCCCGACAACCCGAACAAGCCCTACGACATGAAGGAGCTGATCGCCAAGACGGTGGACGACGGCGACTTCTTCGAACTGCAGCCCGACTACGCGAAGAACATCGTCATCGGCTTCGCTCGCATGGAAGGGCAGACGGTGGGCATCGTCGCCAACCAGCCGCTGGTGCTGGCCGGCTGCCTGGACATCAAGAGCTCGATCAAGGCGGCGCGCTTCGTGCGCTTCTGCGATGCCTTCAACATCCCGGTGATCACCTTCGTCGACGTGCCCGGCTTCATGCCCGGCACCGCGCAGGAGTACGGCGGCATCATCAAGCACGGCGCCAAGCTGCTGTACGCCTATGCCGAATGCACGGTGCCCAAGGTGACCGTGATCACGCGCAAGGCCTACGGCGGCGCCTACGACGTGATGAGCTCCAAGCACCTGCGCGGCGACGTCAACTTCGCCTGGCCGAACGCCGAGATCGCGGTGATGGGCGCCAAGGGCGCGGTGGAGATCATCTTCCGCGAGGACAAGGGCGACCCGGCCAAGCTCGCTGCGAAGGAAGCCGAATACAAGGCGCGCTTCGCCAACCCCTTCGTGGCCGGCGCGCGCGGCTACATCGACGACGTGATCCAGCCGCACGAGACGAGAAAGCGCATCTGCCGCAGCCTCGTGATGCTGCGCGACAAGAAGCTCGACAACCCGTGGCGCAAGCACGGGAACATTCCTCTCTGAACGCCGAACGGATTGATATGTTCAGCAAAATCCTGATTGCTAACCGCGGCGAGATCGCCTGCCGCGTCATCAAGACCGCCCGCAAGATGGGCATCCAGACGGTCGCCGTCTATTCGGAAGCCGACCGCGACGCGCGCCACGTCGGTCTGGCCGACGAAGCGGTTTTCATCGGCGCCGCGCCCAGCCGCGAGAGTTATCTGGTGGCCGACAAGATCATCGCCGCCTGCAAGCAGACCGGCGCGCAGGCGGTGCACCCGGGCTACGGCTTCCTCTCCGAGAACGAGGCCTTCGCCAAGCGCGTCGAGGAAGAGGGCATCGTCTTCATCGGCCCCAAGCACGGCTCGATCGCCGCGATGGGCGACAAGATCGCCTCCAAGAAGCTCGCCAACGCCGCCAAGGTCAACACCATCCCGGGCTACAACGACGTGATCGAGTCGCCCGAGCAGGCGGTCAAGATCGCCAAGGACATCGGCTACCCGGTGATGATCAAGGCCAGCGCCGGCGGCGGCGGCAAGGGCCTGCGCGTGGCCTTCGACGACAAGGAGGCCTTCGAGGGCTTCAGCTCGTGCCGCAACGAGGCGCGCAACAGCTTCGGCGACGACCGCGTCTTCATCGAGAAGTTCGTCGAGGAGCCGCGCCACATCGAGATCCAGGTGCTCGGCGACGCGCACGGCAACGTGGTCTACCTGCACGAGCGCGAGTGCTCGATCCAGCGCCGCCACCAGAAGGTGATCGAGGAGGCGCCGTCGCCCTTCATCAGCGAAGCGACGCGCAAGGCGATGGGCGAGCAGGCGGTCGCCTTGGCCAAGGCGGTGAACTACCAGAGCGCCGGCACGGTGGAGTTCGTCGTCGGGCGCGACCAGAGCTTCTACTTCCTCGAGATGAACACGCGCCTGCAGGTGGAGCACCCGGTCACCGAGTGCATCACCGGGCTCGATCTCGTGGAGCAGATGATCCGTGTCGCGGCCGGCGAGAAGCTGCGCTTCACGCAGGCGCAGATTCCACGCCGCGGCTGGGCGATGGAGTGCCGCATCAATGCGGAAGACCCGTTCCGCAACTTCCTGCCATCCACCGGGCGCTTGGTGAAGTACCAGCCGCCGGTGCAGACGATGGAAGCCGCGCATCCGGTGCCCGAAGGCGGCGGCGTGCGCATCGATACGGGCGTGTACGAGGGCGGCGAGATCCCGATGTACTACGACTCGATGATCGCCAAGCTGATCGTGCACGGGCTGGACCGCGACGACGCGATCCGCAGGATGCGCGAGGCGCTCAACGCCTTCGTGATCCGCGGCGTGGCGAGCAACATCCCGTTCCAGTCGGCGCTGCTGGCGCATCCGAAGTTCGTCGCCGGGCAGTTCAACACCGGCTTCATCGCCGAGCACTACCCGAAGGGCTTCTCGGCCGCGCAGGTGCCGCACGACGAGCCGGGCTTCCTGCTGATGCTGGCCGGCGCGGCGCACCGCCGCATGCGCGAGCGCGCGGCACGCATCAGCGGGCAGCTGCCGGGGCACGAGCTGGAGATCGGCGAGGACTTCGTCATCGTGCTCGCCGACGGGCAGGGCGGCCGCAGCCACACGCCGGTGCGCGTGGCCAACGGCGACGGCAGCTACCGCGTGACGATCGCCGGCAAGACTTCCAAGCTGCGCTTCGCCGGCCCGCTGCGCGACATCGCCGTCAGCGGCGAGGTCGACGGCCGGCCCTTCCATGCGCAGATCGAGCGCATCGGGCTGCACTACCGCATCGTGCACAACGGCCTGCAGGTGCAGGCCCGTGTGCTGTCGGCGCGCGCCGCCGAACTCGAAGCGCTGATGCCCTTCAAGGCGCCGCCCGATCTGTCGAAGTTCCTGCTCTCGCCGATGCCGGGCCTGCTGGTCGACGTGGCGGTGCAGCCGGGGCAGAAGGTGCTGGCCGGCGAGAAGCTGGCGGTGATCGAGGCGATGAAGATGGAGAACATCCTCGTCGCGCAGCAGGACGGCGTGGTCGCCAAGGTGGCCGCGAGCAAGGGCGAGAGCCTGTCGGTGGATCAGGTGATCCTGGAGTTCGAATGATGAATAACGGTCGCCCCTTCAAGGTGCTGGGCATCCAGCAGATCGCCATCGGCGGGCTCGACAAGCATCGCCTGAAGACGTTGTGGGTCGACAAGCTCGGGCTGGAGGTGACCGGCACCTACCGCTCCGAGCGCGAGAACGTCGACGAGGACATCTGCGCGATCGGCCACGGGCCGCTGACGGTGGAGGTCGACCTGATGCAGCCGATGGACCCGGAGAAGAAGCCGGCCGTGCATGCCACGCCGCTGAACCACGTGGGTCTGTGGATCGACGATCTGGCGAAAGCGGTCGACTGGCTCACGGCACAGGGCGTGCGCTTCGCGCCGGGCGGCATCCGCCGCGGCGCGGCCGGCCACGACATCTGCTTCCTGCACCCCAAGGGCAGCGAGGAGTTTCCGGTCAGCGGCGAGGGTGTGCTGGTCGAGCTGGTGCAGGCGCCGCCCGAGGTCATCGAGGCTTTCGCCAGGCTGGCATGATGGCCGCATGGCCGTCCGAGAAATCCTGAAGATGGGCGATGCGCGATTGCTGCGCATCGCCCAGCCGGTGCAGCGCTTCGACACGCCCGAGCTGCACGCGCTGATCGCCGATATGTTCGACACGATGCGTGCCGCCGAAGGCGCCGGGCTGGCCGCGCCGCAGATCGGCGTCGACCTCGCCGTGGTGATCTTCGGCTTCACGACCAACCGCCGCTACCCCGATCGCGAGCCGGTGCCCGAGACGGTGCTGCTCAACCCGGTGATCGAACCGCTCTCCGACGAAGAGGAAGAGGGCTGGGAAGGCTGCCTCTCGGTGCCCGGCCTGCGCGGCGTGGTGCCGCGCCGGGCGCACATCCGCTACTGCGGCTTCGATCAGTTCGGCAACTCGATAGCCCGCGAGGCCAGCGGCTTCCACGCCCGCGTGGTGCAGCACGAGTGCGATCACCTCGTCGGCACGCTCTACCCGATGCGCGTGCGCGACTTCAGCCGCTTCGGCTACACCAGCGTGCTGTTTCCCGACATCGACGCCGCCGAGGACGACTGAGTTCGGCGACTGAACGCTGCGCGCTTGTAAAGCTGTGTGTCACACGGCGTGACAGGTCGGCGATGCCTGTACGGTGCGCGTTGCGGAAACGGAAACAGCCATTCGAGGCCAAACCCATCATGAACAGCCCCCGCCGACACCCTCTGATCGCGGCCCTGACGCTGGCCGTCGCCGCCGCGCTGCCGGCCTTGCAGGCCTGCACCACCGCCGTCGCAGCGCCGGTGCCGATGCAGCGCGGCGACGCGGCCATCGACCCGCCCGGCCGCGTCGCGCGGCTGTCGGAGGTGCAGGGCTCGGTGTGGCTCTACCACCCCGACGACGGCGAGTGGGTCGCCGCCGAGCGCAACCGCCCGCTGACCAGCGGCGACCGCCTCGCCACCGACGGCGGCGCGCGCAGCGAACTGCGCCTGGGCTCCACCGTGCTGCGCCTGGACGGCGCCACCGAGATCGAGGTGCTGCGCCTGGACGACGAACGCCTCGCGCTGCGCCTGCACAACGGCAGCCTCGCGCTGCGCATCCGCGGCAACGACCAGGCTTCCGGCTTCGAACTGCACACCGAGGAAGGGCGCTTCACCGTGCAGCGCCCCGGCCGCTACCGCTTCGACCGCGACGACGCGGCCAGCTTCGCCACCGTGCTGTCGGGCCAGGCCTACTACGAGACGCAGAACAACGCGCTGACCATCAACGCCGGCCAGCGCGCCGAGTTCTGGATGGATCGCGCCGGGGCGCCGCAGTACAGCATCATCGAGCCGCAGCGCGACGCCTTCGCCGCCTGGGTCGACGAAGGCGACCGCGCCGACGACCGCAGCGCCGCGAACCGCTACGTCTCGCCGGAGATGACGGGCGCCGAGGATCTCGACCGCTACGGCACCTGGCAGGACAACCCCGAGTACGGCGCGCTGTGGGTGCCGCGCAGCGTGGCACCGGGCTGGGCGCCCTACACCACCGGCCGCTGGGCCTGGGTGGCGCCCTGGGGCTGGACCTGGGTCGACGATGCGCCGTGGGGCTTCGCGCCCTTCCACTACGGGCGCTGGGTCTACGTCGGCGCGAACTGGTGCTGGGCGCCGGGCAGCTACGTGCGCCGGCCGGTCTACGCGCCCGCGATGGTGGCCTGGATCGGCGGACCGCGCCTGTCGGCCAGCCTGACGCTCGGCGGCGGCCCGGCGGTCGGCTGGGTGCCGCTGGCGCCGCGCGAGGTCTACGTGCCGACCTACCGCGTCAGCCCGGGCTACGTGCGCAACGTGAACGTCACGCACGTCACCAACATCACCAACGTCACGACCATCGTCAACAACCCGCAGCAGGCGGTCGACGGGCGCGACTTCCGCAACCGCAAGTTCCCGCACGCGGTGACGGTGGTGCCGGCCAGCACGCTGACCGCGCATCAGCCGGTGGCGCCGGTGGCGCGCCAGTGGCGCGATGCGCCGGCGGTGCGCGAGATCGTCGCGCAGCCGCCGCGCGGCGCGGTGGTGGCCGCCCCGCCGGTGGCCGCGCCGATCGCGGCCGCGCGCCGGCCCGACATGCCGGTGGCGCGCCCGCCGGTGCAGGCCGCGCCGGCGCTGCGCGAGCGCGTGCCGCAACAGGGCGGCTTCCAGCACGATCGGCCCGACGTGGTGCGCAGCGCACCGCAGGTGCAGCAGCCGTCGCGCGAACGCGAGCAGCCGATCATGCGCGAGCGTGAACGCGCCGCGCCGCGCGAATCGCGCGAGATCCGCACGCTGCCGGCACAGCCGCAGCCGCAACAGCAGCCGCAGGTGGTGCGTCCGGTGCCGCAGTCGGTGCAACCCGTGCAGCCGCGCCAGGAGCGCTTCGAGCGTGCGCAGCCGATCGAGCGGCAGCAGCCCATGGAGCGTCCGCAACCGGCCTTCCGCGCGCCGCAGCTGCAACCGCAAGTGGCCGCGCCTCAGCCGCAACCGCAGCCCCAGCCCGTGCCGCGCCAGCAGGGCGGCAATCAGCCTTTCCGCGACCGGCCCGACGTCGGCCGCCCGAACAACCCGCGCCAGCAGGACTGACGCGCCGCTACTTCAGCAGCGGCGCGAGCACCGGCCAGACGTTGGCGAGCATGCGCGGGTGCGCCGCGGCCACGGGGTGGATGCGGTCGGCCTGGAACATCGCCTCGCCGTTCGGCGCATCGGCCACGCCGGCGAGGAAGAAGGGCACCAGCGCCGCGCCGCCGGCCTTCGCCACCTCGGCGAACAGCGCGGCGAACTCGTCGCCGTACTTGCGGCCGTAGTTGGGAGGCACCTGCATGCCCAGCAGCAGCACCTTGGCGCCGGCTTCGCGCGCGGCCTTCACCATCGCGGCGAGGTTGTCTCTCGTCATGGCCAGCGGCAGGCCGCGCAGCGCGTCGTTGCCGCCGAGTTCGATCAGCACGTGCGTCGGCTTGTGCTGCTTCAGCAGCGCCGGCAGGCGCGAGCGGCCGCCCGAGGTGGTGTCGCCGCTGATGCTGGCGTTGACCACCGTGGCGGCGATCTGCTCCTTCGCCAGGCGCTGTTCGAGCAGCGCCACCCAGCCGCTGCCGCGCGACAGGCCGTACTCGGCCGAGAGGCTGTCGCCGACCACCAGCAGCGTGCGCGGCGGCGCGCCGGCGGCCGCCAGCGCCCCCGCGCCGCACAGGCCGAGGCCGAGCAGGCTACAGTGCGCCAGCCAGTCACGGCGCGTGATGCGTCGCCTCATCGAACGTCCAACACCATTCATGCCTGAACCCATCATCGCCGTGGAGCACGTCACCAAGCAGGTGCAGGACTCCACCGGCACGCTGACGATTCTCCACGACATCGACTTCACCCTGGCGCCGCGCGAGTCGGCCGCCATCGTCGGCGCCTCCGGCTCGGGCAAGAGCACGCTGCTGGCCATCATCGCCGGGCTCGATACGCCGAGCAGCGGCACCGTGAAGCTGGCCGGCACCGACCTGTTCGCGCTCGACGAGGACGCGCGCGCCGCGCTGCGGGCGCAGAAGCTGGGCTTCGTGTTCCAGAGCTTCCAGCTGCTCGCCAACCTGACGGCGCTGGAGAACGTGATGCTGCCGCTGGAGTTGCAGGGCCGCAGCGACGCGCGTGCGCTGGCCGCCGAGATGCTGGGCCGCGTGGGCCTCTCGGAGCGGCTGCGCCACTACCCGAAAGTGCTGTCCGGCGGCGAGCAGCAGCGCGTGGCGCTGGCGCGCGCCTTCGTCGTGCAGCCGGCGGTGCTGCTGGCCGACGAGCCCACCGGCAGCCTCGACTTCGCCACCGGCGAGCGCGTGATGGAGCTGATGTTCGAGCTCAACCGCGAGGCCGGCACGACGCTGGTGCTGGTGACGCACGACCGCGCCATCGCCTCGCGCTGCGACCGCCAGCTGCGCATCGAGGCCGGGCGGCTCGAGCAGGGCGCGCTGGCGATGTAGCTTGCGCTCAATCCGTTCGCCCTGAGCTTGTCGAAGGGCGTTCGAGAGGCGCGGCGGGGCTTCGACAAGCTCGGCCCGAACGGGAACGGAGGTGTCAGTTCAGCGTGCTGAACTTGTAGTCCGTCTTCGCCTTGGCGCGGATCGCGTCGCGGAACTCGCCGAGCTTCTGCTGGCCCAGGCGCTGCTGGATCTGGCCCTTGATTTCCTCGAGCGGCGGGAACTTGGCTTCGCGCGTGTCTTCGAGCTTGATGACGTGCCAGCCGAACTGCGACTTCACCGGCGTCTCGGTCATCTCGCCCTTCTTGAGCTTGACCATCGCCTGCGAGAACTCGGGCACGTAGGCGCCCGGCGAGGCGAAGTCGAGGTCGCCGCCGTTCTCGCCGGAGCCCGGGTCCTTGGAGTTCTTCTTGGCCACGTCCTCGAACTTGGCGCCGCCCTTGATCTGCGCGATCAGCGCCTTGGCCTCGTCTTCGTTCTCGACCAGGATGTGGCGCGCGCGGTACTCGGTGCCGCCGGACTGGTTCTTGAACTTGTCGTACTCGGCCTGGACTTCGGCGTCGGTGACCGGGTTCTTCTTCTGGAAGTCGGCGAACAGCTCGCGGATCAGCAGCGTCTGGCGCGCGAACTCCATCTGCTGCTTGTAGTCGGGCGTCGCGGCCAGGCCGCGCTTCTCGGCTTCCTGCAGGAAGATCTCGCGCAGCACGACCTCGTCGCGCACCTGCTGCTCCAGCTCGGGCGTCTTGGGCTGGCCGCCGCGCACGGCCTGCGCCATCAGCGCCTCGACGCGCGCCTTGGGCACCGCCTTGCCGTTGACGATGGCGACGTTCTGCGCCTGCGCGGCCAGCGGCGCGGCGAGCAGCGCGGCGAGCGCGAGCGAGGTCAGGGCAAAGGAAGCGGAAGTCTTCATGGTGGGGGAGGGGGAGATCTCAGGAGTCGCCCGGCGCGCGGGCGTCGATGGCCAGGGCGTGGATGCCCCGGAGCGTGCGCAGGGCATCATAAACGAGGCGGTGCCGCGCCACCCGTGACAAACCGTTGAAGCGCGCGCTGGCCACGCGCACGCTGAAATGCCGGCCCTCGCGCGCGCCGGCGTGGCCGGCGTGCAGGTGGCTGTCGTCGCGCACCTCGAGTTCGCTGGGGGCCAGCGCGGCGCGCAGCGCCGCTTCGATGTCCTGCGCGGCAACCATCGCGGCGGTCAGCGCGTCGTCTCGCCGGCTTCGGGCTGCAGGTGGCGGCTGATGTAGAAGCCCTGCGCCACCGTGAAGGCGAGCATCAGGCCGATGCCGCCGAACAGCTTGAAGTTCACCCACACGTCGGTGCTGAAGCTGTAGGCCACGTACAGGTTGAGCAGGCCCATGAAGGCGAAGAAGGCCACCCACATGAAGTTCAGGCGCTGCCACACCACGGCCGGCAGCGCGAGCTGCTCGCCGATCAGCGTGCGCAGCAGGTTCTTGCGGAAGACGAGCTGGCTGAGCCAGAAGCTCAGCCCCATCACCCAGTACAGCACGCTGGGCTTCCACTTGATGAAGGTCTCGTTGTGGAACCAGATCGTCGCGCCGCCGAACACCGTCACCAGCGCCAGGCTGACCCACAGCATGGTGTCGACCTTGCGCCCGCGCGCGAGGACCCAGCCCACCTGCGCCAGCGTGGCGAGGATCACCACCAGGGTGGCCAGCAGCACCGGCGCCTCGGCCGCGCCGACCACGCCGCCGTTGACGACGAAGCCCAGGTGCTCGGAAGCGAACTGCGCCGCCCAGTCGCGCCGCCCCTCCGCGACCTTGAAGGTGCCGAAGAACAGGATGATGGGCAGGAAGTCGAACAGCAGCTTCATTTCGCGGCGAAGTCTATCGCAGCGGAATTGATGCAGAAGCGCTCGCCGGTGGGCGCCGGGCCGTCGGGGAAAACGTGGCCGAGGTGCGAGCCGCACTGCCGGCAGCGCACCTCGATGCGCACCATGCCGTGGCTCTTGTCGACCACGCGCTCGATCACGTCGGCGTTCACCGGCTGCCAGTAGCTCGGCCAGCCGCAGCCGGCGTCGAACTTGGTGCTCGATTCGAAAAGCGGCGTGCCGCAGCCGACGCATTGGTACCGGCCGGCTTCCCAGTGGTCCCAGTACTTGCCGCTGAAGGGCCGCTCGGTGGCGGCGCGGCGCGTCACCTGGTACTGCGTCGGGTCGAGCTGCTCGCGCCACTCGGCGTCCGTCTTCCGAACCTTGTATTCGCTCATGGCCGGGCAGTTTAGCCAGCGTCAACGACTGTGCCGGCGTTGCGGGTAAACCGCAGGCGGGGAGGCCGGCGCGGTTTTCCTATCATCGCTGCATTGCAACAAGGAGATGGATATGGCACGCCTGATGGGCCAGATGATGCAGATGCCGCTGATGATCTCTTCGCTGCTGGTGCACGCGGCGCGCCACAACGGCGACGTCGAGATCGTCTCCAAGCGCGTCGAGGGCGACATCCACCGCTACACCTACAAGGACGCCGAGCTGCGCGCGCGCAAGCTCGCCCAGGCCTTCGCCAAGCTGGGCTGCGAGCCCGGCGACCGGGTGGCCACGCTGGCCTGGAACGGCTACCGCCACTTCGAGATCTACTACGGCGCCTCGGGCTCGGAGCTGGTGTGCCACACCATCAACCCGCGCCTGTTCCCCGAGCAGATCGCCTGGATCGCCAACGACGCGGCCGACAAGGTTCTCTGTTTCGACCTCAGCTTCCTGCCGCTGGTCGAGAAGCTGGTGCCGGCGCTGACGACGGTGAAGCACTACGTCGCGATGGCCGGCCGCGCCCACATGCCGGCGCAGACCACGATCCCGAACCTGCTCAGCTACGAGGAGCTGGTCGACGCCGAGGACGGCGTCTACCGCTGGCCCGAGTTCGACGAGAACACCGCCTCGAGCATCTGCTACACCTCGGGCACCACCGGCAACCCCAAGGGCGCGGTCTACAGCCACCGCTCGACGCTGCTGCACAGCTACGGCCTGGCGCTGCCCGACGGCATGGGCGTGGGCGGCAAGGACGCCATCCTGCCGGTGGTGCCGATGTTCCACGTCAACGCCTGGGGCACGCCGTACGCCGCGCCGATGATCGGCGCCAAGCTCGTCTTCCCCGGCCCGCACCTGGACGGCAAGTCGCTCTACGAGCTGATGGAGTCGGAGAAGGTCACCTTCAGCGCCGGCGTGCCGACGGTGTGGCTGGGCCTGATCAACTACGCGCTGGCCGGCAAGCTGAAGTTCAGCACCCTCAAGCGCACCGTGATCGGCGGCTCGGCCTGCCCGCCGGCGATGATGCGCACGCTGGAGGACGAGTTCGGCATCGAGGTCATCCACGCCTGGGGCATGACGGAGATGTCGCCGCTGGGCACCTTGTCCAAGCTCAAGGGCAAGCACGAGGCGCTGGATGTCGAGGCGCGGCGCCGCATCCTGGAAAAGCAGGGCAAGGTGATCTTCGGCGTCGACATGGAGATCGTCGACGACGACGGCGCCGCGCTGCCCTGGGACGGCCATGCCTCGGGCAACCTGGTGGTGCGCGGGCCGTGGATCATCCGCAGCTACTTCCAGCGCAGCGAGTCGCCGCTGCTCAAGCTCAACGGACGCGAGTGGTTCCCCACCGGCGACGTGGCGACGATCGACGCCGACGCCTACATGCAGATCACCGACCGCAGCAAGGACGTGATCAAGTCCGGCGGCGAGTGGATCAGCTCGATCGACCTGGAGAACATCGCGATGGGCCACCCCGCGGTGCTGGAGGCCGCGGCGATCGCCTGCCGGCACCCGAAATGGGACGAGCGCCCGCTGCTGGTGGTGGTGAAGAAGCCCGGCGCCGAGCTGACCCGCGAACAGATGATCGGCTACTTCGAGGGCAAGATCGCCAAGTGGCAGATCCCGGACGACGTGGCCTTCGTCGCCGAGATCCCGCACACCGCCACCGGCAAGATCCAGAAGCTCAAGCTGCGCGAGATGTTCAAGGACCATGCGCTGCCGGGGGCGTGATTCACGCTTGTCCCGGCGGCGACAAGAGCGTTCGGGGAAGTCCCCGAGGCCCGAGCGCGGAGCGATGCGCTACCGTCCGCACGCTTTGTCCAGCGCAGCCCGACCCTCACTTCCGGAGATCTCGATGAACGTCACGAAACATGTCCTGAGCACCCTGTGCGGTGCGATGCTGATGAGCGGCGCCGCCTGGGCGCAGAAGGGCGAGACCGTCAAGATCGCCTGGATCGATCCGCTGTCGGGCCCGTTCGCCAACATCGGCCAGAACAGCCTGAGAACCTTCCAGTTCATGGCCGAGAAGCTCAACGCCAACAACCCGGCCGGCGTCAAGTTCGAGATCGTCTCGTTCGACAACAAGGCCTCGCCGCAGGAGAGCCTGACGGTGCTCAAGGCCGCCATCGACCAGGGCATCCGCTACGTCACGCAGGGCAACGGCTCGGGCGCGGCGGCGGCGATCCTCGATGCGATCAACAAGCACAACGAGCGCAACCCGGGCAAGGAAGTCGTCTTCTTCAACAACGCCGCGGTCGACCCCGACCTGACCAACGCCAAGTGCAGCTTCTGGCACTTCCGCTTCGACGCCGACACCTCGATGAAGATGGAGGCGCTGACCTCGTTCATGAAGGACGAGAAGTCGGTCAAGAAGGTCTACCTGATCAACCAGAACTACGCGCACGGCCACCAGGTCGCCAAGTTCTTCAAGGAGTCGCTGGCGCGCAAGCGCCCCGACGTGCAGATCGCCGGCGAAGACCTGCACCCGATCGGCCAGGTGAAGGACTTCGCGCCCTACATCGCCAAGATCAAGGCCTCCGGCGCCGACAGCGTGGTCACCGGCAACTGGGGCACCGACCTGTCGCTGCTGATCAAGGCGGCCAAGGACGCCGGGCTGGACGCGACCTTCTACACCTACTACGGCGGCGCCAACGGCACGCCCGCGGCCATCGGCCCGTCGATGGACGGCAAGGTGAAGTTCGTCTACGTCGGCCACGCCAACATCCCCGAGGTGTTCAAGCTGGCCGGCGAATACAACGCCAAGTTCAAGGACGACCTCTCGCTGCTGACCACGATGCACGTGCTGCCGGCGCTGGCCGGCGGCATCGCCAAGGCCAAGAGCACCGATCCGGTGAAGGTGGCCTACGCGATGGAGAACCTGACGGTCAAGAGCTTCTCGGGCGACGTGACGATCCGCGCCGCCGACCACCAGCTGCAGCAGCCGCTGTACATCGCGACCTGGAAGAAGCTCAGCGACCCGAAGAAGCAGTGGAACGCCGAAGGCACCGGCTTCACCTGGGTGCAGGACAAGGTCTTCGAGCCCTACGTGTCGAGCACGCCGACTTCGTGCCAGATGAAGCGGCCGGGCGCCTGATCGCCTGATATCCGACGGGCCCGCCGGAGCCGTCTCCCGCGGGCCTTGTCTTTCCCGTCGAGCGCATACGGGGCGCCCTTGGACCAGCTTCTCATCAACCTGCTCAACGGCATCAGCTCCGGGCTGCTGCTGTTCATGCTCAGCTCAGGCCTCACGCTGATCTTCAGCATGATGGGCGTGCTGAACTTCGCGCACGCGAGCTTCTACATGCTCGGCGCCTACTTCGCCTACACGCTCACCGGCATGGTGGGCTTCTGGGCCGCGCTTGTGCTGGCGCCGCTGCTGGTGGGCGCGGCCGGCGCGGCCTTCGAGCGCGGCGTGCTGCGCAAGGTGCACAAGTACGGCCACGTGGCCGAGCTGCTGGTGACCTTTGGCCTGTCGTACGTGCTCTACGAGCTGGTGCAGCTGATCTGGGGCCGCACCTCGGTGCCCTTCACGCCGCCGGAGGCGCTGCAGGGCACGGCCTTCACCTTCGTGCAGTCGTCGGCCGAATCGCTGCGCGTCGTGTGGGGCGTGGCGCCGCCCGAGATGTGCCAGGGCGCGGCCGACGTGATCGTGCAGTGCTCGCGCTTCCCGCTGAACCGCGCCTTCCTCGCCGCGGTGGCGATCCTGATGCTGATCGGCCTGTGGCTGCTGCTGACGCGCACGCGCATCGGCCTGGTGATCCAGGCCGCGCTGACGCACCCCGAGATGGTGGAGGCGCTGGGCCACAACGTGCCGCGCGTGTTCATGCTCGTCTTCGGCGCCGGCTGCGCGATGGCGGGGCTGGCCGGCGTGACCGGCGGCATCACCTTCGTCACCGAGCCCAACATGTCGAACATCGGCCCGATCATCTTTGCGGTGATCGTGATCGGCGGCATGGGCTCGCTGCCGGGCGCCTTCGTCGGCTCGCTGGTGATCGGCATCCTGCAGACGCTGCCGCTGACGGTGGACCAGTCGCTGGTCGACGTCGGCCGCCGCTTCGGCTGGGCGATCGCGCCCGACAGCCCGCTCTACCCGGTCGCCAAGATCACGCTGGCGCAGACCGCGCCCATCCTGCCCTACCTGCTGCTGGTGCTGATCCTGATCCTGCGCCCGCGCGGACTCCTCGGCCAACGCGAGGACTGACGCGATGGCCACCCACGTCTACCACTTCAAGCCCTGGAACATCGGCCGCTGGCTGATCTGGAGCCTGTTCGCGCTGGTGCTGGCGCTCGCGCCGCTGGCCTGGACCTCCAGCCTGGGCCAGACCATGCTGTCGCAGATCGGCATCGCGATCATCGCCTGCCTGTCCTACAACATCCTGCTCGGCCAGGGCGGCATGCTCAGCTTCGGCCACGCGGTCTACACCGGGCTGGGCGCCTTTCTCGCGATCCACGCGCTCAACGCGGCCTCGGCCGGCACCTTCGGCATTCCGGTCAGCCTGATCCCGCTGGTCGGCGGGCTCGCCGGATTGATCGTCGCGGCGCTGCTGGGCTACGTGACGACGCGCAAGTCGGGCACCACCTTCGCGATGATCACGCTGGGCGTCGGCGAGCTGGTGTGGTCGATGTCGCTGATGCTGCCGGAGTTCTTCGGCGGCGAGGGCGGCATCTCGGGCAACCGCGTGGTCGGCAAGCCGGTGCTGGGCGTGAGCTTCGGGCCGCAGATCCAGCTCTACTACCTGATCGCGCTCTACACCTTCGTCTGCACCGCGGCGATGTTCGCGCTGACGCGCACGCCGCTGGGCCGCATGTTCAACGCCGTGCGCGACAACCCCGAGCGCGTCGAGTTCGTCGGCTACGACACCCGCCAGGTGCGCTGGCGCGCCTTCATGATCGCCGGCTTCTTCGCCGGCATCGCCGGCGGCCTGGCGGCGCTGAACTTCGAGATCGTCACGGCGGAAGTCGTCGGCGCGCAGCGCTCGGGCGCCTACCTGCTGTTCGTGTTCCTGGGCGGCGCGACCTTCTTCTTCGGTCCGATCATCGGCGCGGTGCTGATGGTGATCGGCATCGTGCTGCTGTCGGAGTGGACCAAGGCCTGGCTGTTCTACCTCGGCCTGATCTTCCTGTTCATGGTGATGTACGCGCCCGGCGGCGTGGCCAGCCTGATCATGATGAACCTGCGCGTGGCGGCCTTCGGCAAGCTGCGCCGCATCTGGACCGCCTACCTGGCGCTCGGC
>JAKOZT010000075.1 GCA_029779845.1 Pseudomonadota bacterium
CAAGGTCCGCCTCGACGAGCGTGGCGGCACGCAGGGCAGCCTGACGCTGCACGGCGCGATCGGCATGCTCGACACGATGGCCATGACCTTCGTCGTGCGAGGTCAGAAGGTGTCCTATGCCGGCAACGCGGTGCAGTATCAGGGTGGCAGTGAAGCGAGCCTCGCCGATGGCCGCAGTGTCACCGTGCGCGCCGTGGCCAAGGGCAACAGCGCGGTGCTGGCCGCGCGCAGCATCGATTTCGATTGATTCTGCGCGGCCGGGCCGCGCCGCTCAGGCGAGCCGGGCGCGGTGGCGCGCCACCTGGGCGCGCACCTGCTGGGGCGCCGTGCCGCCGAGCACCTTGCGGGCGTCGAGCGAGCCGCGCAGCGTGAGCACCTCGGCCACGTCCGCGCCGATCGCCGGGTGGAAGGTCTGCAGCGTCGCCAGTGGAAGCTCGGCCAGGTCGACGCCCTGCTGGATCGCCACCTTCACCGCGTGAGCCACCGCCTCGTGCGCGTCGCGGAAGGGCAGACCCTTCTTCACCAGGTAGTCGGCCAGGTCGGTGGCGGTGGCGTAGCCGCGCCTCGCGGCACGCTCCATCGCCTCGGGCTTGACGACGATGCCGCCGACGAGCTCCGCAAAGATGCGCAGCGTGTCTCGCAGCGTGTCGACGGTGTCGAACAGCGGTTCCTTGTCTTCCTGGTTGTCCTTGTTGTAGGCCAGCGGCTGGCCCTTCATCAGCGTCAGCAGCCCCATCAGGTGGCCGACCACGCGGCCGGTCTTGCCGCGCGCGAGCTCGGGTACGTCGGGATTCTTCTTCTGCGGCATGATCGACGAGCCGGTGCAGAAGCGGTCGGCCAGGTCGATGAAGCCGAAGTTCTGGCTCATCCACAGCACCAGCTCCTCGCTGAATCGGCTGACGTGGATCATGCACAGTGACGCGGCGGCCGTGAACTCGATCGCGAAGTCGCGATCGCTCACCGCGTCGAGGCTGTTCTGGCACACGCCTTCCATGCCCAGCGTCTTCGCGACGCGCTCGCGGTCGAGCGGATAGCTCGTGCCGGCCAGCGCCGCGCTGCCCAGCGGCAGGTGGTTGGTGCGCCGGCGCACGTCGGCCAGGCGCTCGGCGTCGCGCGCGAACATCTCCACGTAGGCCAGCAGGTGGTGGCCGAAGCTCACCGGTTGCGCCACCTGCAGGTGCGTGAAGCCGGGCAGGATCACTTCGGCGTTCTTGTCGGCCAGTTCCACCAGCGCGCGCTGCAGCTCGGCGAGCAGCGTCGAGAGCCCGTCGATCTCGTCGCGCAGCCACAGCCGCACGTCGGTGGCCACCTGGTCGTTGCGCGAGCGCCCGGTGTGCAGCCGCTTGCCGGCGTCGCCGACCAGCTGCGTCAGCCGCGCCTCGATGTTCAGGTGCACGTCTTCGAGCGCGAGCTTCCACTCGAAGCTGCCGGCTTCGATCTCGGCCGTGATCTGCGCCATGCCGCGGCGGATGTCGGCCAGATCGCCCGCGGCTATCACGCCCTGCGCGGCCAGCATCTCGGCGTGAGCCAGCGAGCCGGCGATGTCGGCCTTCCACAGGCGGCGGTCGAAATCGACGCTGGCGGTGTAGCGCTGCACCAGCTCGCTCATCGGCTCGGAAAACAGCGCCGACCAGGCCTGGGACTTCTTGTCGAGTTGGTTGGAGGAGGAAGACATGGCGGGTGCGGGGCAGGCGCAACAAGGCGTGAACTGGGGAGGCGGCGCGAGCGAATCGGCGCCGCGTTTGGCGACAATGAGCGCCGCGCCGCGATTCTATTCGGCCCCCCCAGATCCGAGCGATGTCCACCGAGCCCAGCGCCCTGTCCGCCCCGAGTTCGTCGTCCGCCGGCTTCGGCAGCACGACGCTGTTCGACACGCTGCTGCCCGGCGACGCCGGCGCCGCGGCGCGGCGCGGCGCCGGCTCGGTGTTCGACGTCTGCCACGCCGGCGTGGTGCTGCGCGCGCTGCTGGTGGTGGAGGCGGCGGTCGGCCTCGTCACGCTGTTCGTCGCCGCCGACTTCGAGGCCTGGTCGCTGCGCTTCGCCTCCGCTTCGGCGGTGGCGGTGCCGGCGCTGCTGATCTGGCTGAGCGCGGCCTGCCTGCTCAAGCGCCCGCTGGGCGTGCTGGTGCCGTGGCTGCGCTGGGCCGTCTCGATGGCGATGGGCGCGCTGGCGGCGCTGCTGCCGGCGCAGCTGGTGCAGTCGCTCGGGCTGGACATGCTGGGCGCGCACCCGCTGCTCGGCCCGCTGGCCGCCGGCGCGGCCGGCGCCGCGGCGATCTACGGCTGGCTGCAGCTGCGCGCGCGTGCGCTGCTGCCGGCCGACACCACCGCGCGGCTGGCCGAGCTGCAGTCGCGCATCCGCCCGCACTTCCTCTTCAACACGCTGAACACCGCGCTGGCGCTGGTGCGCGTCGACCCGGCGCGCGCCGAGGGCGTGCTGGAGGACCTGGCCGAGCTGTTCCGCGTGGCGCTCACCGACATCGGCGAATCGGTGTCGCTGGCCGAGGAGGTGGAGCTGGCGCGGCGCTACCTCGCGATCGAGCAGGTGCGCTTCGGCGCGCGGCTGAAGATCGTGTGGGAGCTGGACGATGACGCCGGGCAGGCGCGCGTGCCGCCGCTGCTGCTGCAGCCGCTGGTGGAAAACGCGGTGCGCCACGGCGTGGAGCCGGCCGCCGAGGGCGGCACGGTGCGCATCCGCACGCGCGTGAAGATGGGCCGCGCGCAGGTGGTGATCGCCAACACCGTGCCGGCCGCGCCGTCGCGCCCGGGCAGCGGCATGGCGCTGAAGAACGTGCGCGAACGCCTGCACCTGATGCACGACATGGCGGCGCAGTTCGAGGCGCGCGCGGTCGACGGCGCGTTCCGCGTGCAGCTGGTCGTTCCGCTGTGATGACGGCCCCTCGCTCCATGAGTACATGGATCGATCCCCCGAGGGGATCGGGCCTTGCTTGGGAGCGGCCCGGCGCGGCGGCCCGGGGGTGCCCATGCTGAGGATACTCATCGTCGACGACGAAGAGCTGGCAAGGCTGCGCCTGCGCACGCTGGTCGGCGATTGCCGCGACGTGCCGGCCACGGTGGCGGGCGAAGCCGCCAACGCGGTGCAGGCCGCCGACTTCATCGCCGCGCACGGCTGCGACCTGGTGCTGCTCGACGTGCACATGCCGGGCCTGGACGGCATGCAGTTCGCGCAGCGCCTGCGCGCGCAGGGCACGGCGCCGGCGATCGTGTTCGTCACCGCGCACGCCGAGCACGCCTTGCAGGCCTTCGAGCTGGAGGCGGTGGACTACCTCACCAAGCCGGTCAAGCGCGAGCGCCTGCAGGCCGCCTTGCAGCGCGTCGCGCAGCGCCTGCAGAGGCCGAACGGCGCGGCGGCGCCGCCGGCGCAGAACGACGTGCTGGTGGTCAGCGACCGCGGCCGCGTGATGCGCGTGCCGGTGGCCGAGGTGCTGTACCTGAAGGCCGAGCTGAAGTACGTGACGCTGCGCACCGCCTCGCACAGCTACGTGCTCGACGACTCGCTGGCCGAGCTGGAAGCGCGCCTGGGCGAACGCTTCCTGCGCGTGCACCGCAACGCGCTGGTGGCCCGCGCCGCGGTGCGTGCGCTGGAGCGCCGCACGCTGGAAGGCGTTGGCGACGACGAAGGCGGCGAAGGCTGGGCGGTGCGCGTCGCGCCGGTGGACGAATGGCTGGCGGTGTCGCGCCGCCAGCTCGCCGCGGTGCGCGAGGCGCTGGTGGCGGTGGGGCGCTGAAGCGGCATGGACCCGCGCCGCATCTGGTTCGACCCGCCGCACGTGCGCTGGGGGCGGGTGATGGCCACGGTGCTGATCGTGACCGCGCTCGTCGGGCTGTGGGTGGCGCAGCGGCGCGGCTTGTTCGACGACGCGCCGGAGCGCGTCGTGCCGGCGATCTCGCCGGTGGGCAGCGCGATCGCGGTGGCGGCGGGGCGCGCGGCGTCGGCGCCGGGCGTGGCGATGGCGGCGGCGCCGGCGGCCTCGTCGGCGGAACTCATTTGTGGACTCGGACAAGTCGACTTCGATCCGAGTGACAAAGAGCAGATCGAGAAACTGGCGCGCGACGCGAACGAAGGGTTGCAGGCCTATCGCCAGCGTGTGTTGCCGGGCTGGCTGGAAGAGATGAAAGACAGCGCCGATGAGCCCACGCGTGCGATCGCATGGTTCGCCGAGGCGATCGAATCGTGGCGGACGAAGGGTTTGAAGGCCGCAGAGGAACAGAACAAGCCGTGGGCAAAGACGGGCGTCAGATTCGACGGTTTGGATGAACTGGCGCGGCTGGCCGATCGCTCGTCTGACCCCAAGGTCTATGCGCTGGCGATGAGCGCCTGCGGTCTGTTATCGGACGACCCCGCCACCACGCCCTGCGGCCTGTTGAGTTTCGCGGAGTGGGCGCGCCGCGACCCCAGCAACGGCTATCCGTGGTTGCTGGCGGTTGGCCAGGCGCCAAAAGGCTCGGCCCAGCGCTCCGAACTGATCGAGCGCGCGATGGCCAGCGGCGAGGTGCGAGTGCCGTGGGGACTCGCCCACGCCTTGTTGACGAAGGCTCTGCCCGCGACTGGATCGCGGCTTGACCGCAGCGTTGTCGCGTTCGAGGCGATGGCGCTCGACGGCATCCAGACGATGCCGCCGATCGGCCTCATGGACTACTGCCGAGAGGAGGAGCTGCGCAAGGGCGAACGGCGCACGCAATGCGACCGGTTGGCAGCCTTTCTCGCCGAGAAGAGCGATTCGCTCCTGTTGCGCAAATTCGCACGCAACATCGGCCGCAACGTCGGCTGGTCGAAGGACCGGCTGGACGTGATCGAGCGCGACTGGCAGGACATGGCGGCAGCTTCCCCGAGCCTCGACGACTTCGGCGGCTGCGAGAGCCTCGCCCGCACCGAAGCCTATTTCGCCGACGTCACCAAGTACGGCGAGATCGGCGCGCTGCGCCGACGCCTGAACGGCACCGAAACCGCCGCCCGCTGACCCGCTCAGCCGGTATTGCGCAACCCCGCCGCCACCCCGTTGATCGAGATGTGGATGCCGCGCTTGACGCGGTCCATGCCCGGGTCGTCGTCGCGCCCCGCGCGGTAGCGCCGCATCAGTTCCACCTGCAGGTGGTTCAGCGGATCGAGGTACGGAAAGCGGTGCTCGATCGAGCGCGCCAGCGCGGGGTTGGCGGCCAGCCGGTCGCGCTCGCCGGTGATCAGCGCCAGCGCGTCCTGCGTGCGCTGCCATTCGGCGCGGATCAGCGCGAAGATGCGCTTGCCCAGGCGCCTGTCTTCCACCAGCTCGACGTAGCGCGCCGCGATGCCCAGGTCGCTCTTGGCCAGCACCATGTCGAGGTTGGACAGCAGCGTGCGGAAGAACGGCCACTGCCTGTGCATCTTCTGCAAGAGCGCCAGGCGCTCCTTGCGCGCCTTCGACTCCTTGCCGAGAAACGCCTCGATCGCCGAGCCGAAGCCGCACCAGCCCGGCAGCGCGACGCGGCACTGGCCCCAGCTGAAGCCCCAGGGGATCGCGCGCAGGTCCTCGATCGCGCGCGTGGCCTTGCGCGAGGCCGGGCGCGAACCGATGTTCAGCTCGGCGATCTCGCGGATCGGCGTGGCGCTGAAGAAGTAGTCGGCGAAGCCCGGCGTCTCGTAGACCAGCTTGCGGTAGGCACCGAAGCTCGCCGCGCTGATCGCATCGGCGGCGTCGAGAAAGGCCTTGGGTGCGCTCTTGGTCGGGTGCAGCAGCGTTGCTTCGAGCGTCGCCGCCACCAGCGTCTCGAGGTTGCGCAAGCCGATCTCGGGATGCGCGTACTTGGAGGCGATCACCTCGCCCTGTTCGGTCAGGCGGATCTGGCCGTTCACCGTGCCGGGCGGCTGCGCGAGGATGGCCTGGTAGCTCGGTCCGCCGCCGCGCCCCACGGTGCCGCCGCGGCCGTGGAACAGGCGCAGCGTGATGCCGTGCGCGCGCTGCAGCTCCTCGAACAGCGCCACCAGCGCGATCTCGGCGCGGTACAGCTCCCAGCTGCTGGTGAAGGTGCCGCCGTCCTTGTTGCTGTCGCTGTAGCCGAGCATGATGTCCTGCTCGGCGCCGGAGGCCTTCACCATCGCCGCGACGCCGCTCAGCGCGTAGAAGGCGCGCATGATGGGCTCGGCGTTGCGCAGGTCGTCGATGGTCTCGAACAGCGGCACGACGATCAGCTCGCTCACCGCGCCGTCGCGCAGCTCGCCGCGCACCAGGCCGGTTTCCTTCAGCAGCAGCAGCACTTCGAGCAGGTCGCTCACGTCTTCGGTGTGCGAGATGATGTAGTGGCGGATCGCCTCGCGGCCGAAGCGCCGGCGCAATCGCGCCGCGGTCTCGAAGATCGCCAGCTCGCTTTGCGCGTGTTCGCTGTAGCTGGCCGCGCGCACGCGCAGCGGCCGCGCGTCGTTGAGCAGGCGCAGCAGCAGGTCGCGCCGCGTCGCTTCGTCGAGGCTCGAATAGTCGGGCTCGATGCGCGCGGTGCGCAGCAGCTCGGCCACCACCGCCTCGTGCTTGTCGGAGCTCTGGCGCAGGTCGACGGTGGCGAGGTGGAAGCCGAACACCTGCACCGCGCGCATCAGCGGCGCCAGGCGCGGGCCGACCAGCGCGCCGGCGTGGTGCGAGCGCAGCGAGGCTTCGATCACCTTCAGGTCGGCGAGGAATTCGTCGGCATGCAGGTACGGGCTCTCCGGCGCCACCGCGTGGCGCAGCGCCTCGGTGCCGGTCAGCTCGTGCAGCGTGGCGGCCAGGCGCGCGTACATGCCGATCAGCGCGCGGCGGTAGGGCTCGTCCTCGCGGTGCGCGTTGTGGTCGGGCGAGCGCTCGGCGAGCGCGCGCATCCGCGGCGTCACCGGCGCGAGCATCGCCGACATCGAGAGCTCGCTGCCCAGCAGGTGCACTTCGGTGAGGTAGTGGCGCAGCACCGTCTCGCCCTGGCGGCGCAGCGCGAGCTGCAGCGTCGCCTCGGTGACGAAGGGGTTGCCGTCGCGGTCGCCGCCTATCCACTGGCCCATGCGGAAGAAGGGCGCGATGTCGTGCCCGGGCAGCGCGCGCTCGATCTCGCCGTACAGGCGCGGGATCTGGCGCAGGAAGGTGGCGTGGTAGTAGCTCAGCGCGTTCTCGATCTCGTCGGCCACGCTCAGCTTGGCGGTGCGCAGCATGCGCGTCTGCCACAGCTGCGTGACGCGCGCGCGGATCAGCGCCTCGTTGTCGGCGCGCTCGCGCTCGCCGCGCAGTTCGTCGCGCGCGCCGATCAGCTCGGCGATGGCGCGCTCGGCGCCCAGGATGCTCTGGCGCTGCACCTCGGTGGGGTGCGCGGTGAGCACCGGGCTGATGTAGGCGTGGCGCAATGTCTTCGCGATCTCGGCCGCGCGGATGTCGGCGGCGGCCAGGCGCTCGAAGCTCATCGCCAGCGAGCCCTCCTGCAGATGGCCTTGGCGCTCGTGGTGCTCGCGGCGGCGCACGTGGTGGCGGTCTTCGGCGATGTTGGCCAGGTGCGAGAAGTAGCTGAAGGCGCGGATCACGCTGACGGTCTGGTCGCTGGTCAGGTTCTTCAGCAGCCGGTCCAGCGCGCGGCCGGCCTGCGCGTCGCTCTTCAGGCGGTAGGCCACCGACAGCTTGCGCACGCGCTCGACCAGCTCGAAGGCCTCCTTGCCCTCCTGCTCGCGGATGGTGTCGCCGAGGATGCGGCCGAGCAGGCGGATGTCTTCCACCAGCGGGCGGTTCTTCTCGGCGGCGTCCGCGGCTGCGGCGCGGCGCGTGGGCTTGTTCATGGACCTCCTCCGGATCTGTAACTCGGTTACGCCGCGTGGATGCTACCAGCGGCGCGCGCGGCCGGAGCCCTGACGCAAGACGCGCGCCTGCTAGCATCCCGCAATGGCCGAAACCACCGCCGAATCCATCGTCATCGCCACCCGCGAAAGCCGCCTGGCCCTGTGGCAGGCCGAGCATGTGCGCGACCTGCTCGCGCAGCGCTTCGGCGCGCGGGTCGAGCTGCTGGGCATGACCACGCGCGGCGACCAGATCCTCGACCGCACGCTGTCGAAAGTCGGCGGCAAGGGCCTGTTCGTCAAGGAGCTGGAGACCGCGCTCGAAGAGGGCCGCGCCCACCTCGCGGTGCATTCGCTGAAGGACGTGCCGATGGACCTGCCCGACGGCTTCGCGCTCGCCGCGGTGCTGGAGCGCGAGGATCCGCGCGACGCCTTCGTCTCGCCGCGCTACGAGCGCCTGGCCGATCTGCCGCAGGGCGCGAAGGTCGGCACTTCGTCGCTGCGCCGCTGGGTGCAGCTCGGCGCGCTGCGGCCCGATCTGCAGGTCGAGCCGCTGCGCGGCAACCTCGACACGCGGCTGCGCAAGCTCGACGAAGGCCAGTACGACGCGATCGTGCTGGCGGCCGCGGGCTTGAAGCGGCTCGGGCTGGCGCAGCGCATCCGCAGCCACTTCGAGAGCGAGCAGATGCTGCCCTGCGCGGGGCAGGGCGCGCTGGGCATCGAGGTGCGCGCCGACAACGCCGCGCTCTTGAAGCAGCTCGCCACGCTGACGCACCGCCCCACCTGGCTGGCGGTGCAGGCCGAGCGCGCGGTGTCGCGCGCGATGGGCGGCAGCTGCTCGATGCCGCTGGCGGTGCACGCCGCGTGGCGCGGCGGCCAACTCTGGCTGCGCGCCGCGCTCGGCCACCCGACGCAGCCGCTGGCCGCGCTGCTGCGCGCCGAGGTCGAGGCGGCGGTGGCCGACGACGCGCAGGCGCGCGCGCTCGGCGAGCAGGCCGCCCAGGCGCTGCAGGCGCAGGGCGCGGCCGGCTACCTCGCCGAAGCGTGATCGATCTGCGATGAAGCTGCTGGTCACCCGCCCCGCTGCGCAGGCGGCCGAGTGGGTGCAGCGGCTGCGCGAGCATGGCGTAGAGGCCGAGGCGCTGCCGCTGATCGGCATCTCCCCGCCGCACGATGTCCACGCGGTGCAGGCGGCCTGGGGCGAACTGGCCGCGCATCGCCTGGTGATGTTCGTCAGCCCGAACGCGGCCGAGCAGTTCTTCGCGCTGCGCCCGGCGGGCATCGCATGGCCGGCCGAGACGCTGGCCGGCTCGCCCGGCCCCGGCACCACGCGCACGCTGCGCGCCCTGGGCGTGCCGGCCGAAGCCATCGCCGAGCCGGCGGCCGACGCGGCGCAGTTCGATTCCGAATCGCTCTGGCAGCAGCTGAAAGCGCGCGACTGGCGCGGCGCCTCGGTGCTGATCGTGCGCGGCGAGAGCGGCCGCGACTGGCTCGCCGACACGCTGCGCGCGCAGGGCGCGGCGGTGAGCTTCGTCACTGCCTACGAACGCGGCGCGCCGCAGCTGGACGCCCCCGCGCAGGCCTTGCTGCGCGCCGCGCTGGCCGCGCCGCGCGCGCAGGCGTGGATGTTCAGCAGCTCCGAATCCATCGCCTGGCTCGAAACCCTCGCGCCCGCCGCCGACTGGCGCGAAGCCGCCGCGCTCGCCACCCATCCGCGCATCGCGCAGCGCGCGCGCGAAGCCGGCTTCGGCACCGTGCTCGAATGCCGGCCGGCGCTGGAGGCGGTGGTGGCCTGCCTACAATCCTTCGAGACATGAGCGACAACCTGCCCAGCCCCGAAGCCGCGCCGGCTGCGCCCGCAGCGGCGACGCCGCTGGTGACGCCCGCGCCCGCCGCCGCGCCCACGCGCGGCCTCGCCGTGGTGGCCGGCGTGCTGCTGGTGGCCTGCGTGGTGGCGCTGGCGCTGGCCTGGCGCGCCGACCAGCGTGTCGCCTCGCTCGAACAGACCCTGGTGCTGCGCCAGCAGGAGAGCGCCAAGCAGGCCGCCGAGGCGCAACTGCTCGCCAAGCAGGCCAACGAAGGCATGGGCGCGGCCGCCGCCAAGGTGGCGCTGCTCGAGGCGCGTGTCGCCGAGGTGGCCTTGCAGCGCACCCAGCTCGAAGACCTGATCCAGTCGCTCTCGCGCTCGCGCGACGAGAACCTGCTGGTCGACATCGAGGCGGCGATCCGCATGGCGATGCAGCAAGGCGCGATCACCGGCAGCACCGAGCCGCTGGTGCTGGTGCTGCGCCAGAGCGACGAGCGCCTGGCGCGCTACAGCCAGCCGCGCCTGGAAGGCGTGCGCCGCGCGATCGCGCGCGACCTCGATCGCGTCAAGTCGGCCGGCGCGCTCGATATCGCCGCGCTGACCATCAAGCTCGACGAGGCGATGCGCATGGTCGACGAACTGCCGCTGCTGGCCAGCGCCGAGCCGCGCCGCGAGCGCGAGCGCGACGCGGCGGCGCGCGCCGCCAAGCCGGCGGCGCCGGCCGCCTCCGCCGCGGCGGCCGCTGCCGACACGCCCGCGTGGCGCGACACCTGGAACCGCGTCACCGGCTCGGTGTGGGACGAAGTGCGCTCGCTGGTGCGCGTCACGCGCATCGAGCATGCCGACGCCGCGCTGCTCGCGCCCGAGCAGGCCTGGTTCCTGCGCGAGAACCTCAAGCTCAAGCTGCTCAACGCGCGCCTGGCGCTGCTGAGCCGCCAGTTCCCCACCGCGCAGGCCGACCTGCAAGGCGCGCAGCAGGCGCTGGAGCGCTATTTCGACCGCAGCTCCAAGCGCACGACCGCGGCCGCCGAACTGCTCAAGCAGGTGGCGATGCAGGCGCGCCAGACCGCGCTGCCGCGTCCCGACGACACCCTCGCCGCGCTGGCCACCGCCGCGGCGGGCCGTTGAGCGCGGGCACGAGGCGGCGATGCGCGCGGTGATCTGGTTCGTGCTGCTGTTCGTCGTCGCCGTGGTGGCGGCGACCACGCTGGGCGGCAACGACGGCCTGGTCAGCATCTACTGGGCCGGCCAGCGGCTCGACCTGTCGCTGAACCTGTTCCTGATCCTGCTGGCCGCGCTGTGCGCGCTGCTGGTGGTGGTGTTCAACGCGATCAACGCGCTGGTCGGCCTGCCGCGGCGCGCGCGCGAGTGGCGCGTCTCGCGGCGCGACCGCGCCGCGCAGGCGGCGCTGCGCGAGGCGCTGGCGCAGTACTTCGGCGGCCGCTACAGCCGCGCGCAGAAGGCCGCGCAGCGCGCGCTGACCATCCAGGCCGACACGCCCGAACTCGTGCACGACCACGAATTCGGCGTGCTCGGCCACCTGCTTTGCGCCGGCAGCGCGCACCGCCTGCAGGATCGCGCCGCGCGCGACCGCGCGATCGAACAGGCGCTCGAACTGTCGCGCCAGAACCCGCCGGCGCGCGCGGCCGAAGAGGGCGCGCGGCTGCTCGCCGCCGAATGGGCGCTCGACGACCGCGACGCCGAGCGTGCGCTCGAACTGCTGGGCGCGCTGCCCACCGGCGTGGCGCGCCGCACCCACGCGCTGCGGCTGCGCCTGCAGGCCACGCGCCTGGGACGGCAGCCGCAGGAAGCGCTCAAGACCGCGCGGCTGCTGGCCAAGCACCAGGGCTTCTCGAAGGAAGCGGCGCAAGGCCTGCTGCGCTCGCTCGCCTTCGAATCGCTCGACGGGGCACGCGACGTCGATCAGTTGCGCCGCGTCTGGCTGCAGCTCGACGCGCTCGACCGCCGCGATGCCTTCGTCGCCGCGCGCGCCGCGACCCGCGCGGCGCGCTGGGGCGCGGGCGACGAAGCGCGCGGCTGGCTGCGCCCGTTCTGGGATCGCCTGCCCGAACTCAGCGCCGATGAACGCGCCGCGCTCGCGCTGGCGCTCGCCGAGGCGACACAGGGCCTGGGCGTCGAATGGCTGCCGCGTCTCGAAGCCGCGGCGCAGGCGCACGGCCGCGAGCCGGCGATGGGCTACGCCGTCGGCATCGCGCTGGCCGAGCGCCAGCTGTGGGGCAAGGCGCGCCGCCTGCTCGAAGACGCCGCCGCCGACCCCGCGCTGCAAGCCGCCGCGCGCCGCAAGGCCTGGCTGACGCTGGCGCGCATCGCCGCCGAGGAAGGCGACGCCGAACGCGCCGCGCGCGCCTACGAATCCGCCGCCACGCTGGCCTGAGCGGGCCGCCGTGCAAAGCCTGCTATACTGTGCGGCTCGCGCGGCTGTAGCTCAGTTGGATAGAGTACTTGGCTACGAACCAAGGGGTCGTGGGTTCGAATCCTGCCAGCCGCGCCACCATTGACGAGGGTTAGCAGCTGAATGGCTGCTAACCCTCTTTGCTTTCTGCGTGACTGCACCTTGTTGGCCGCCTCCACCAGACGCACGATCGTGGCGGTCGCGCAATGCCGGGGCAACCGTGCTCGGCTCGATCACGGCAGCGAGCGCGCGATCCGGATCACCGTGCTGCTCATCATGACGGCGTTCGGAACGATGACTTCGTGTTTGTCGCCGTCGAGAAGCACGGTGAACCCCAGCGAAATGACTTCGACCGTGGCGGTGGTCAGGCCCACAGGCGAGGCCAGTTGAATGGTGTCGCCGACGCGAATCTGCCGGTACAGCACCAGGGAGAAGCCCGCTACGAGATTGCCGAGCGTGTTCTGGGCAGCCAGGCCCACCACGACCGAAACCACGCTGACCCCTGCCAGCAGCGCCGTGCCCAGTGAGTGCAGTTCTGGAACCAGGTGCGCATAGAGAACGAACCCGACCAGGTAGGTCATCAGCTGCGCCAAGGCGCTGATGAACTGCAGCGCCGTGACGTCCGACAAATGTTGCGAGACGCGCCGCGTGCCGCCGCGGATCAGCACGACCAGGACGGAGGCGAGCGCGAAGACCAGCGCGCCCAGAACCGTTGCCCCGACCAGCGTGCCGGGATTCAGCCAGCCGCCGCCGACATCAAGCATGCTCTTCACCCGACGTGACGGTCGCCCCGCCGCCCCTCGCGCACGCCGGCCACGGGGCGCAATGGGCCGGGACTGGCCCGCGTGTCGAAGTCGATGTTGGAGGGCTGGGTGTAGACATCGTCGGCAAACGGGTTCATTGGCCAGTGTTGCACCGGGATCCTCGCGACCGGGTCGCTGTCCGGCCCGGCCGCCGTGGATGAAGGCGACTGTCCAGTCTAGCGCGCAGGGCTTGTGCTGCGCACGTGCCCGAGCCGGTAAGCTCGAGGCTCCGTGGCCACGAGGTGCGCGAGGAATCGATGGAGTTCAAGGACTACTACGAAACGCTCGGAGTGCCTCGTGAGGCGCCGGCGGACGACATCAAGCAGGCGTACCGCAAACTGGCGCGCAAGTACCACCCGGACGTCAGCAAGGAACCCGATGCCGAGGCCCGTTTCAAGGCGGTCCGCGAAGCCTACGACGTGCTGAAGGACGCGGACAAGCGCGCCGCCTACGACGCCGTCGGGCGTCGCAGCGGCGGCGAGGACTTCCAGCCGCCGCCCGGCTGGGACGCCGGCTACGAGTTCCACGGCGCCGGCCCGGGCGCCGACGGCTACGGCAGCGCACAGGATCACAGCGACTTCTTCGAGGCCCTCTTCGGCCGCGCAGCGCGCGAGGCCGGCGCGCGCCGCGCCGCCGGCGCGAACCTTCGCGGCGAGGATCATCACGCCAAGGTGCTGATCGACCTCGAGGATGCCTACGCGGGCACCCGGCGCAACATCACCCTGCGCATGCCGGCCTTCGACGAGCAAGGCCGCGGCGTGCTGCGGGAGCGGACCTTGGAGGTGGCCATTCCGCGCGGAGTCTGCGAAGGCCAGCACCTGCGCCTGGCCGGCCAGGGCGGCCCCGGCCTGGGCAGCGGCGCGGCGGGCGACCTGTTCCTCGAGATCGGATTCAATCCGCACCGCCGCTACCGCGTCGACGGCCGCGACGTCTACGTCGACCTGCCGCTCGCACCGTGGGAAGCCGCGCTCGGCGCCGCTGTCGTCGTGACGATGCCAGACGGCGAGGTCCAGCTGAACATCCCACCCGGCTCCGCGGCCGGCCGCAAGCTGCGGTTGAAAGGCAAGGGCATCCCCGGCGACCCGGCGGGTGACCTGTATGCCGTGCTGACGATCGTGCTGCCGCCCGCGGGCGACGACGCCCTCAAGCGGGCCTACGAGGCGCTGAAAGCCGCAGCCGGCCCGCAGTTCAACCCCAGGAGCAGCTTATGAGCGAGCAGCACACGGTGTCGGTCGAGGTGCTCGGCGACGGCGTCGAACTGACGCTGGTCGAACTCTGCCGCGCCAGCCGCACGGCCGAGGAGCAGGTGCGCGTCTGGATTGTCGAGGGCGTCCTCGCCCCGACCGGTTCGGGGCCGGCCGACTGGCGTTTCGGCGGGGCCGCGGTTCACCGCGCGCGCCTTGCCCGCGCGCTGTCGCAGGATCTCGAGGTCAACGTGCCGGGCGTGGCGCTCGCGCTCGACCTGATCGACGAGATCGAGGACCTGAAGGCAAGGCTGCGCCGCGCGGGCCTGCGCTGACGGACCGAGCGAGGCGGAAGACCTGACGCTGCGTCGGGGCGTCAGGTCGTCGGGGAAGGTCTTGGCCCGGCCTCGCTAGACTGGAGCAACCGGAGTGTTGCCCTCGGAGGCAAAGATGACCAAGCGACGCGACGTGCCGGGCATCCGGGCTTACGACGGCCCCGCAGGTGGCTGGGGTGCGCTGCGAGCCACCGCCCTGGCGGTGCGTCAGCAGATGGAGACCATCGAGGCGCCCATCGTGCTTCTGCGGACGAACCAGCCCACCGGCTTCGATTGCCCCGGTTGCGCCTGGCCCGACAAGGAGCATCGCTCGACGTTCCAGTTCTGCGAGAACGGCGCGAAGGCGGTGACCTGGGAGGCCACGACGAAGCGCGTGACGCCCGAGTTCTTCGAGAGTCGCACCGTGTCGTCGCTGCTGGCGCTGTCGGATTTCGAGCTCGAGGACTTCGGCCGCCTCACGCACCCGATGGCCTACGACGCGGCCACCGACCGGTTCCGCCCCGTCACGTGGGATGCGGCGTTCGCCCGCATCGGCGAAGTGCTGCGAAGCCTGCCGTCGCCGGACCAGGCCGAGTTCTACACGTCGGGGCGCGCGTCCAACGAGGCGGCCTACCTCTTCCAGCTCTTCGCGCGGGAGTTCGGCACGAACAACTTCCCGGATTGTTCGAACATGTGCCACGAAGCGACGAGCGTGGGGCTTCCGCAGTCGATCGGCATCGGGAAGGGAACCGTGTCGTTGGCCGACTTCGATGAAACCGAGCTCATCCTGTCGATCGGGCACAACCCCGGCACGAACCATCCACGCATGATGGGTACGCTGCACGAGGCCGCTCGCCGCAAGGTGCCGATCATCGTGTTCAACCCGCTGCGCGAGCGGGCGCTGGAGCGTTTCGCCGACCCGCAGAACTTTCTCGAGATGGCGACCTGCGCGTCCACGCAGATCGCGTCGACCTATCGCCAGGTCAAGGCCGGCGGGGACGCCGCCGCGCTCAAGGGGATCATGAAGGGTCTGCTGGCGCTGGAGGCCGCGCAAGGCAATGTGCTCGATCGAGAGTTCATCGCGACCCATACGCAGGGGTTCGACGCGCTCGCAGCCGACCTCGAGGCCACGCCCTGGGAGGACATCGAAAAGCAGAGCGGTCTGGCCCGCGAGGAGCTCGATGAGGTCGCCGCCGCCTATGCGAAGTCCAACGCGACCATCGTCACGTACGGGATGGGCATCACGCAGCACAACACCGGCACGTCCAATGTGCGGCTCATCGCGGATCTCCTGCTGATGAGGGGCAACTTCGGCAAGCCCGGCGCCGGCATCTGCCCACTGCGCGGGCACTCCAACGTTCAGGGCAATCGGACCGTGGGGATCACGGAGAAGCCGTCGGCCGCGTTCCTGGCCGGCCTCGAGAAGGAGTTCGGGTTCAAGCCGCCCCAGGCCCACGGCCACGACGCCGTGCAGGCGATGCAGGCGATGATCGACGGCAAGGCAAAGGCGCTGATCTGCCTCGGCGGCAACTTCGCGGTGGCGCTCCCCGATCCCGCGCTGTGCTGCCCCGCCATGAAGGCGCTGGACCTGAGCGTTCACATGGGCACCAAGCTCAATCGCACGCACCTGCTGGTGGCCAGGGAGACCTTTGTGCTGCCGGTGCTGGGCCGCACCGAGCTGGATGTGCAGCAAGGCGTGCCGCAATCCATCACGGTGGAAGACTCGATGTCGATGGTCCACGCATCGGCGGGCAAGCTCACGCCGGCATCGGAGCACCTGCGATCCGAACCGGCGATCGTGGCAGGCATGGCGCATGCCGCGATGCCGCAGAGCAAGGTGGACTGGCTGGGGCTCGTGGCCGACTACGACCGAATCCGCGATCGGATCGAGCGCACGGTGCCCGGCTTCGAAGACTTCAACGAGCGCATCCGCGTTCCAGGCGGCTTCCGCCTGCCGCTGCCGCCCACCGAGCGCCGGTGGACGACGCCCAGCGGCAAAGCCGTGTTCTCCGTGTTCCCGGGGGTGCGCGAGAACTACGAGCCGTGGGACGACGACGTGCTGCGCCTGATCACCATCCGCAGCCACGACCAGTACAACACCACGATCTATGGCATGGACGATCGCTACCGCGGCGTGTTCGGGCGGCGCGACGTGCTCTTCATGAACCCGATCGATCTCGAAACGCATGGCCTGGAGCACGGCGACCTGGTGGACATCGAGACGATCTCGACGGATCGCAGGCTGCGCCTGGAGAAGATCACCGTCATCGAGTACGGCATCGCTCCCGGCTCGGTGGCCGCGTACTACCCGGAGGCCAACGTGCTGGTGCCCCTGGACTACATCGACAAGGAGTGCGGCACGCCTTCCTACAAGTCGATTCCCGTGCGGATCCTGCGGTCCGAGACGGCGTAGACGCCAAGGGCGTCGACGCCGCGACGCGGTCGCGCGCAGTGCGTCGCGGGGTCGGCACCGCTGCGCTGCCTCTACAGCGAAGAGGGGACTTTCATGGAAATGTTCGACGCGCTCCACCTGGCGCGACTGCAGTTCGCCTTCACGGTGTCGGTCCACATCGTCTTCCCCGCCATCAGCATCGGAATGGCCAGCTTCCTCGCGGTCCTGGAGTGGCGATGGCTGGCCAGCGGGGC
Organism: Pseudomonadota bacterium; assembly: GCA_029779845.1. GTDB lineage: Bacteria > Pseudomonadota > Gammaproteobacteria > Burkholderiales > Burkholderiaceae_C > Piscinibacter. The sequence goes on from JAKOZT010000075.1 coordinate 16,944, forward strand.
GCAGGTCTACAAGGACATGTTCCTCTTCTGGTCGAAGATCTTCGCCATCAGCTTCGGCATGGGCGTCGTCTCGGGTGTCGTGATGGCCTACGAGTTCGGCACGAACTGGAGCGGGTTCTCGCGCGTCGCCGGGGACATCACGGGCCCCTTGCTGACCTACGAGGTGCTGACCGCCTTCTTCCTGGAGGCGGGCTTCCTCGGCGTCATGCTGTTCGGGTGGCGGCGCGTCAGCCCGCGCGCGCACTTCTTCGCGACCTTCATGGTCGCGCTCGGGACGCTGATCTCCACGTTCTGGATCCTCTCGTCCAACAGTTTCATGCAGACGCCCCAGGGATTCGCGATCGAGAACGGCCGGATCGTTCCGGTGGATTGGTGGAAGGTCATCTTCAATCCTTCCTTCCCGTATCGCTTGGCGCACATGTCCATCGCGGCATTCCTGGTGGCCGGCTTCATCGTGGCGGCGTGCGGCGCCTGGCATCTGCTGCGCGGCCGCCGCGACGAGCCGATCAGGCGCAGCTTCTCGATGGCGCTGTGGATCCTGCTGCTGATGACACCCATCCAGGTCCTGGTCGGCGACGCACACGGCCTGAACACGCTCGAACACCAACCCGCAAAGATCGCGGCCATCGAGGGGCTGTGGGAGACGGAGAAGGGCGGCACCGCGCTGAACCTGTTCGGGCTGCCGGACATGCAGGCCGAGGAGACCCGCTACGCGGTGAAGGTCCCCCGCCTCGGCAGCCTGATCCTGACGCATTCCTGGGATGGAGAGATTCGCGGCCTCAAGGAATTCCCGCCGCAGGACAGGCCCTACTCGCCCATCGTCTTCTGGTCTTTCCGCCTGATGGTCGGCCTGGGGGTGCTGATGCTGGCGACCGCCGGCCTGGGCCTCGCCCTTCGCAGAGGGGGGCGCTTGTACGAATCCCGCTGGTTCCAGCGGCTCGTGCTCTGCATGGGCCCGTCCGGAATCGTCGCGCTGCTTGCCGGCTGGGTGACCACCGAGGTGGGGCGGCAGCCCTGGACGGTGTACGGCGTGCTGCGCACGGCCGATTCCGTCTCGCCCATCGCAGCGCAGCAGGCGGGCGTGTCGCTGCTGATCCTGGTGGTCGTCTACGCCCTCGTGTTCGGCGCGGGCGTGTACTACATGCTCAAGCTGATGAAGCACGGTCCTGCCGTCCAGGCACGTACCGACGCGCGCCGCCACCCCGGCCTGAGCAAGCGGGCGCTATCGAAGTCGTTCGAAGTGACATCGAAGGAGTGAGGCCATGCAGTTCGACCTTCCCGTCGTCTGGGCATCCATCATCGGCCTGGGCGTCTTCCTCTATGTCGTGCTCGACGGATTCGACCTGGGGATCGGCCTGCTGTTCCCGTTCCTCGAAGACAAGAGCGACCGCCAGGTGATGCTCAACACCGTCGCGCCCGTCTGGGACGGCAACGAAACCTTTCTCGTGCTCGGCGGGGCGGGGCTGTACGGCGCATTTCCGGTCGCCTACTCGACGCTGCTGCCGGCCAACTACCTGCCGCTCATCCTGATGGTGGTGGGCTTGATCTTCCGCGGCGCCGCGTTCGAGCTTCGCGCCAAGGCCACGCGGACTCAGCATGCCTGGGATCTCGCCTTCATGGGCGGCTCCGCGCTGGCCGCGTTCTGCCAGGGCATCGTGCTCGGTTCACTGCTTCAGGGGATCCGGATCGTGGACGGGCAATTCGCAGGCGGGCCTTTCGACTGGCTGTCGCCGTTCAGCGTCTTCTGCGGCATGGGCGTGCTGGTGACCTATGCCACCCTGGGCTGCGGCTGGCTGATCATGAAGACCGACGGCGAACTCCAGCGCAAGATGCGCATGCTGATGCGGCCGCTGGCGGGTGTCCTGCTGGTCATGGTCGGCGCGGTGAGCTTGTGGACCGTCGTGGCGCTGCCCGCGGTGGCGCATCGCTGGTTCGGCAGCGGCAACCTCGTCTGGTTCCTGCCCGTACCCGTGCTCGTGGTGGCCTGCGTGATCGGCATCTTCCGCTCGGTGAGCCGGGAGCACGAAGCGTCGCCGTTCCTGCTGACGCTGGCTCTGTGCTTTCTCGGCTACAGCGGTCTCGTCATCAGCATCTGGCCGAACATCGTGCCGCCCTCTCTGACGATCTGGGAGGCATCGTCCAGTCCCTCGAGTCAGCTCTTTTCCCTGGTCGGCACGGTCATCGTCCTGCCGATCATCCTCGTCTACAGCGCGCTGCAGTACAAGGTCTTCCACGGCAAGGTGCGCGCCGGCGACGCCGGGTACCACCACTAGCCGGTGCCGATCCAAGGGCGCCCATTCGGGCTTGCGCCGGATGCGACAAAAGAACGGCCTTTCGAGCATGCTCGCTCTGACCGGGGCGCTGATCGCGCGTGTCGAGTCTCGGTTCAAGAGCGCTTCAGCGAAGCGCGTCGCGTGGTTCGTCCTGCTCTGGCTGCTGGGCGTGGGCGCGGCGGTCCTGCTCGCCCTGCCGTTTCGCATACTCGTCGCCTTGGCCATGGGCGCTTAGATGCGATCTCCGCAATCGGCTGCGCATGGCCTCCTTCGCGTTCTCGCTCAACGAGCCAGCGGGTTCGGGGTCGGCTCCGCAACCTTGCGCAACAGGTTCCGATCGGTGTGATGGAAGGGCTCGCTCTGCCCGTGCACGGCGAGCACCGTATCCTCCTCGTAGCCCCAGGTCCCGTCGTCGTTCACGGTCACCTTGATGCGGAACTGGACCGTCTTGAAGGCGTACAGCAGGAAGGGCACCGAACAGATGCCCCAGGCATCGAGGCCCTGCGTCGCAGTCAACTCGAACGAACGCGAGTCGGGCGCCGTCTGCCCCGAGGCTATGGCGACCATGCCGCGCGGGATGGTCAAGGTATGGACGACCGTGCCGGTCGCCGGCTCCCAAAGCCAGTAGCCGACCTGCTCGTGATAGGTCTTCACCTGGGCCGGCTTGGTGATGTGCGCGTGATAGCGCAGCCCGTAGAAGAGCTGAGGGCCGTTCGTCTGGGGGTCTATGGGCTGGAGGTCGATCCGCTCGACGTACGCCTGTTTTCTCGGGCCATCGACTTTCGGCTTGACGTCCAGGCCTCGTTCCCCTTCCCACACGCCTGCCATGGGGCGCAGCGGGCCCAGATTGGCCAGCGTGTCGAAGTCGATGGTCGCCGGCTCGGTGTAGACGTCCTGGGGAAAGTTGCTGCTCATGGTCTTTTTCTCGTGCGGCAGCGAGTCTAAGGGGGCGCTCGTGATCCCGGGCCTTCTTTGTTCCCCGAGCGGCTCCCGGAGCGCGGCCTCCCGGCGACGCCGGTGCCGGCCGCGGCGCGAGCGCGCCGCCGCGCCCACACCCGCGTGAACTCCGCCCCGAACAGGAAGATCTGCGCCGACCAGTACACCCACAGCAGCAGCACCACCAGCGAGCCGGCGGCGCCGAAGGGGGAGGCGATGCCGCTGCGGCCGATGTACAGCGCGATCAGCCCCTTGCCGGCGACGAACAGCGCGGCGGTGATCACCGCGCCGACCCCCACGTCGCGCCAGGCCACGTGCACGCGCGGCATCCACTTGTAGAGCATCACGAACAGCAGCGTGACGAAGGCGAAGGCCAGCGCCTCGTTGAGCAGCTGCAGCAGCCCGGCCCAGCGGCCGAAGGCCGCCAGCGCGGCGCTGACCGCCAGCGACACCAGCAGCAGGAAGCCGATGCCGAGGATCATGCCGATCGACAGCAGCCGCGTGCGCAGCAGCTCCCACAGCGCCAGCCACGGCGGGCGCGGCGGCCGCTCGCCGGGCGGGGGAACGTTCCAGATGCGGTCCATCGCGTTGCGCAGCTCGGCGAACACCGAGGTCGCGCCGACCAGCAACGCGCCGAGGCCGAACACGGTGCCCGCCGCGCCCGCATGGGGCTTGTCGAGCGTCAGCAGCGCCGACTCGACGGCGCGCGCGCTCGCCGGGCCGACCAGCTGCGCGATCTGCGCCACCACCTCGCCGCGCGCCGCCTCCGCGCCGAACCACAGCCCCGCCACCGAGATCGCGATCAGCAGCAGCGGCGCCAGCGAGAACAGCGTGTAGTAGGCCAGCGCCGCGCCCATGCTGGGCGCGCCGTCGTCCAGCCAGGCGTTCCAGGTGTCGCGCAGCAGCGGCCAGAGCATGGCTCAGGCCAGCGTGCGCACCTCGGGTTCGCGCGCCCAGTGGCGGGCGATGCCGGTCTTCACCAGCGCCGCGACCGGCACCACGCCTTCGCCGGGCGCGACGCCGGCCTTGGCCAGGATCGCCGTCGTGCCGTCGCAATGCGCGATGGTCTTGCAGTGCGCATAGGCGTCCATGAACCACTGCACGCAGGCCGCCTCGCGCGCCAGCGCGGCGGCGCGCTCGGCGCTCAGGATGCTCGCCACCGCGTCGAACATCACCGAGGGCGAGCCGGCCAGCTGGCCGTCGGCCTTCAGCGTGCCGCCCTCGAGCTTCAGCGGCCCGATCTTCGGCGCGATCAGCGCCACGCGGCCGCCGGCCTTCTCGATCTCGCCCTTCAGCTTCTCGATGCCCGCCTTGTCCGAGCCTTCGTCGAACAGGATCGCCACCTTGCGCCCGGCGAAGGTCTTCTTCGCGTTCTTCTGGATCGACAGCGCATCCGAGGGCGGCATGTCGACCGGCTCCTTGGCGGCCGGAGCCTTGGGCGGCAGCGCGATGCCCAGCCCGTCGGCGACGCGCTGCGCGAGCGTCTCGTCGACGTTGCGCAGCCGCGCCAGCACGCGCACGCGCACCGCGTCGATGGTCGTCTTCGACAGCTCGAACACCAGCGCCGAGGCGAGGTGCGCCTGTTCGCTGGCGGTCTGCGAGCGGTAGAAGAGCCGCGCCTGGCTGTAGTGGTCGGCGAACAGCGCGGCGCGCACGCGCAGCTTCTCGCCGGCGTCGTTGCGCTCGGCGTTCTCGCGAAACGACGTGAAGCCGGTCTCGGGGCAGGCGCGCGGGCCGGCGTCTTCGCCGGCCTCGGCCAGGCCGTTGGGCTCGTAGTTGGCGCGGCCCGCGGGCACGTGCGTCTGCATCATCCCGTCGCGCTGGAAGTTGCGGAACGGGCACTTGGGCGCGTTGACCGGGATCTGGTGGAAGTTGGTCGTGCCCAGGCGCGACTTCTGCGTGTCGAGGTAGGAGAACAGGCGGCCCTGCAGCAGCGGGTCGTTCGTGAAGTCGATGCCGGGGATCACGTTGCTCGGCAGAAAGGCGGCCTGCTCGGTCTCGGCGAAGAAGTTCGAGACGTTGCGGTTCAGCGTCAGGCGGCCGATGAACTGCAGCGGCACGTCTTCCTCGGGGATCAGCTTGGTGGCGTCGAGCACGTCGTAGGGCTGCTTGGCGGTGAAGGCCTCATCGAACACCTGCACGCCGAGGTTCCACACCGGGAAGTCGCCCGCTTCGATGGCCTCGAACAGGTCGCGGCGCAGGAAGTCGGGGTCGGCGCCGGCGATCTTGACGGCCTCGTCCCAGGTGGTCGACTCCAGCCCGAGCTCGGGCCTCCAGTGGAACTTGACGAAGCGCCCCTTGCCCTTGGCGTCGACGAAGCGGAAGGTGTGCACGCCGAAGCCCTCGATCATGCGCAGGCTGCGCGGGATGGCGCGGTCCGACATCGCCCACATGATCATGTGCATGCTCTCGGGCATCAGGCCGATGAAGTCCCAGAAGGTGTCGTGCGCGCTGGCCGCCTGCGGGTAGCCGCGGTCGGCTTCCATCTTCACGGCGTGCACGAGGTCGGGGAACTTGATCGCGTCCTGGATGAAGAACACCGGGATGTTGTTGCCCACCAGGTCCCAGTTGCCGCTGTCGGTGTAGAGCTTGACGGCGAAGCCGCGCACGTCGCGCGGCGTGTCGACGGAGCCGGCGCCGCCGGCCACCGTCGAGAAGCGCACGAAGGCCTCGCAGCGCTTGCCCTTCTTCTGGAAGATCGAGGCCTTCGTCAGCTCGGGGATCGCCTTGGTGCACTCGAACACGCCGTGCGCGCCCGAGCCGCGCGCGTGCACGATGCGCTCGGGGATGCGCTCGTGGTCGAAGTGGAAGATCTTCTCGCGCAGCAAGAAGTCTTCCAGCAGCGTCGGGCCGCGCTCGCCGGCGCGCAGCGAGTTCTGGTTGTCGGCGATGCGGTGGCCGAAGTTGTCGGTGAGATGGAGCGCGGCCTCGCCGTGGTCGGCGCCGCGCGGCACCTCCTGGTGCAGCTCGCCGGCGCGGCCGGTGGTCTCGGCGAACGCGGGCTTTGCCTTGGCGGAGTTCCTGGGCATGGCGATCCTCTCGTGTCGAATCGCTCCAGTCTCGGCGCCGCGAGGGCCGCGCCGCTGTCGGCGTGCCCTCGTTTCTTGCGTAGGCCGCGGCCTACGCGGCGCGCTGTCGGCAGCGTCCTACCGGGGATGGCGGTGGCGGCCTGCAAGGCGCCGCGCGCGGCGATGGAATGCTGGCTTCGCCCTCACGCAGCAGGAGCGCGAACATGGCCTTCTTCCATCCCAGCGCCGTCGCCCGGCAAGGCAGCGCGGCCGCCTACGACGGCGTCGTCGTGCTGAACGACGGCGGCGGCGACGGCCACGACGCGCTGGCCAAGGCCTCGCTGGCCGCGTCGATCGCCTGCCTGCTCGGCACGCGCCCGGTGGACGCCGCCGACGAGGCCGTCACGCGCCTGCGCCGCCCCTACTATGTGCCCTGCGACACGCTCGGCGTGGCGCGCGCGCGGCAGCTCGGCATCGGCGACTGGGAGGATCTGTTCGGCGGCATCGCGCCGCACCCTTTCATCGCCACCAAGACCATCACGCACCGGCGCGTCGGCGACGACGCGAAGGCGCCGCCGGGCTGGTCGGACGACTTCGGCCGCAGCGTGCAGCACGTGGTGCTCGACGGCTGGACGGCGTTCGACGCCGCCGACGCGCGCGCCGCCTGCGCGCGGCTGCTGCCGGGCGGCGCGGTGCGCGTGAAGGAGGCCGACGGCGTCGGCGGCAGCGGGCAGAGCGTGGTGCACGACATGGCCGGACTCGATGCGCTGCTCGGCGACATCGACCCCGCGCAGCTCGCCGAGCACGGCCTGGTGCTGGAGCGCAACCTCGGCGAGGTGCGCACCTACAGCGTCGGGCAGGTGCGCGTCGGCGCCTGGCTGCTGTCGTACCACGGCCAGCAGCGCCTGACGCGCAACCACCTCGGCGCCGAGGTCTACGGCGGCTCGACGCTGCACCTGGTGCGCGGCGACTTCGACGCGCTGCTCGCGCGCCCGCTGCCCGAGGCGACGCGCACCGCCGTCGAGCAGGCGCTCGTCTACCACCGAGCCGCGCTGCGCTGCTTCCCGGGGCTGGTCGCGTCGCGCTCGAACTACGACGTCGCGCAGGGCGTCGACGACGCCGGCGTGCCGCGCTCGGGCGTGCTCGAGCAGTCCTGGCGCATCGGCGGCGCGAGCGGCGCGGAGATCGTCGCGCTGCACGCCTTCGACGAGAACCCGGCGCTGCGCTGGGTGGTGGCGTCGACGCACGAGTGCTACGGCGACTGCCCCGGCATCCCGCTGTCGGCCTGCGTGCACTTCGACGGCGTCGACGCGAGCGTGGGCCGGCTCGTCAAGTACGCGACGGTGGACGCCCGTGGCGACGATTGAGGACCGCGTCGCCATCGAGGTCGACGGCCAGTCGCTCGCCGCCACCCTCGTCACCCCCGGCACGCTGCTGCCCGGCGTGCTGTTCGTGCACGGCTGGGGCGGCAGCCAGGATCAGTACCTGAGCCGCGCGCGCGAGATCGCCGCGCAGGGCTGCGTGTGCCTGACCTTCAACCTGCGCGGGCACGTCGAGACGCGGCCGCTGTTCGAGAGCGTGTCGCGCGAGATCAACCTGCGCGACCTGGTCGCCGCCTACGACCTGCTGGCCGCGCGGCGCCACGTCGACCCGAGCGCCATCGCGGTGGTCGGCAGCAGCTACGGCGGCTATCTCGCGGCCATCCTGACCACGCTGCGCCCGGTGAAGTGGCTGGCGCTGCGCGCGCCGGCGCTCTACATCGACACCGGCTGGGCCATGCCCAAGCTGCAGCTGCACCAGAGCCAGGACCTCAAGGCCTACCGCATGCAGCCGGTCAAGCCGGGCGAGAACAAGGCGCTGGCCGCCTGCCAGGCCTTCGAGGGCGACGTGCTGCTGATCGAGTCGCAGAACGACCGCGTCGTGCCGCAGGCGGTGCTGCAGAGCTACCGCAGCGCCTGCACCAACGCGCGCTCGCTCACCTACCGCTGCATCGCCGAGGCCGACCACGGCCTGACCAGCGAGGCCGGCCAGCGCGCCTACAGCACGCTGCTGGTGAACTGGCTGGCCGAGATGCTGCTGGGCATACGCAGCAGCGGCGACGACGAGAAGCGCGCCGCTCCCGCGCCCGCGCCGGCGCTGCCCGAGACGCCGCCGCAGGAACTGCACGCCGGCGCCGAGCAGTCATGAACGCGCGCCTGGATGCTGCCGCCGCCCCGCACAGCCTGCGCGTGCTGACGGTCAACGTGCACAAGGGCTTCACCGCGCTGAACCGCCGCTTCGTGCTGCGCGAGCTGCGCGAGGCGGTGCGCGAGGTGCATGCCGACCTGGTGTTCCTGCAGGAGATCCACGGCTCGCGCCACGTGGGCGACCACGAGCGCCTGGAGCAGCCGCACTACGAATTCCTCGCCGACCGGCTGTGGCCGGAGTTCGCCTACGGCCGCAACGCGGTGACGACGCGCGGCGACCACGGCAACGCGCTGCTGTCCAAGTACCCGATCGTCAGCCACGAGAACGTCGACGTCTCGGTCGATCGCTACGAGCGGCGCGGCATGCTGCACTGCGCGCTGCGCCCGCCGGGCAGCGCGCGCCCGGTGCATGCGATCTGCGTGCACCTGGGGCTGCGCGAGTCGCACCGGCTGCGCCAGCTGCTGCAGCTGTGCGCCTTCGTCAAGGCGCGCATCCCGCCCGGCGAGCCGGTGCTGGTGGCCGGCGACTTCAACGACTGGCGCGGCCGCGCCCATGCGCTGCTGGCCCGCAGTGCGCGCTTCGCCGAGGTGTTCGTCGAGGCGCAGGGGCACGCGGCGCGCACCTTTCCGGCGCGCTTCCCGCTGCTGCGGCTGGACCGCATCTACGTGCGCGGCGTCGCCGGCCACGCGCCGCTGGCGCTGCCGGCGCGGCCGTGGAGCCATTTGTCCGACCACGCGCCGCTGGCCGCGGAGATCCGGCTGTGAAGGCGCGCTGGTCGGCCGGCAACGCGGCGTGCCTGCTGGAGAACGGCGAGGCCTTCTTCCCCGCCGTGTTCGAGGCGATCCGCAGCGCGCGCAGCGAGGTGCTGCTGGAGACCTTCATCGTCTTCGAGGACAAGGTCGGCATGGCGCTGCAGGCGGCGCTGCTCGATGCCGCGCGGCGCGGCGTGCGCGTCGACATGCTGGTCGACGGCTTCGGCTCGTCGGACCTGAGCGCCGCCTGGATCGGCGCGCTCGCCGAGGCCGGCGCGCGCGTGCACGTCTTCGATCCCGGCACGCGCTGGTTCGGCCTGCGCGTCAACGTGCTGCGGCGCATGCACCGCAAGATCGTCGTGGTCGACGGCACGCGCGCCTTCGTCGGCGGCATCAACTACTCGGCCGACCACCTCGCCGACTTCGGGCCGCGGGCCAAGCAGGACTACGCGGTCGAACTCGCCGGGCCGGTGGTGCGCGAGATCCACCGCTTCGTCGCCGCCGGGCTGCGCCTGCGCAGCGCGGCGGCGGACGAGAGCGGCGCGCCGGCCGATCACGCGCAGGCCAGCCCGGTCGAGGCGCTGTTCGTCACGCGCGACAACCGCGGCCACCGCAACGACATCGAGCGGCACTACCGCGCCGCGATCCGCAGCGCGCGGCAGCGCGTGCTGATCGCCAACGCCTACTTCTTCCCCGGCTGGCGGCTGCTGCGCGAGATGCGCCGCGCCGCGCGCCGCGGCGTCGACGTGCGCCTGGTGCTGCAGGGCGAACCCGACATGGCCATCGTCAGGACCGCCGCCTCGCTGCTGTACGAGCACCTGCGCCGCGACGGCGTGCGCATCCACGAATACTGCTCGCGGCCCCTGCACGGCAAGGTGGCGGTGGTCGACGACGACTGGGCCACGGTGGGCTCGAGCAATCTCGACCCGCTCAGCCTCGCGCTCAACCTGGAGGCCAACGTGGTGCTGCGCGGGCGCGAGTTCGCGCAGCGCCTGGCCGGGCGGCTGGAGCGGCTGATCGCGCACGAGTGCCGCGAGGTGCGCGAGCCGCCGGCGCGCGGCTGGGGCGCCTGGCAGAGCCTGCGCAGCGCGCTGGTGTTCCACTTCCTGCGCCGCTTCCCGCACTGGGCGGCGCGGCTGCCGCGCCACGCGCCCAAGCTCGACGTGAAGCAGGCCGCGGCGCTCGACGAGGGCGCGCATGCGCGCTGAAACGCGGCGCGGCTTCGGCGCGCGGCCGGCGCCCGCGCCGTCGGCGCGGCGCTCCGCGCGATGGCCGTGGGCGCGCCGCGCCGGCTTCGCGCTGCTGCTGGCCGTCGCCGCCGCGCTGCTGCTGCGCCATGCGCGCGAGGTCGACTGGCCGGCGGTGCTGGGCGTGCTGAGTCGCTACGACGCGGCGACGCTGCTGCCGGCCGCCGCGCTCGCGGCCTGCAGCCACGCGCTGGTGGCCGGCTACGACCTGATCGGCCGGCATCAAGTAGGGCACCGCCTCGGCCGCGCGCAGACGCTGGCCACCGCCTTCGTCGCCTACGCCTTCAACCTGAATCTCGGCGCGCTGGTCGGCGGGCTGGGCATGCGCTACCGGCTCTACACGCGGTTCGGGCTGCCGCTGGCGCAGATCACGCAGGTGATCGCGCTGAGCATGGCGACCAACTGGCTCGGCTGGCTGCTGCTGGCCGGCGCGGCCCTGCTGTTCTTCCCGCTCGCGCTGCCGCCGGCCTGGGAGGTCGGCAGCGGCGCGCTGCGGGCCCTCGGCGCGCTGCTGCTGGCGCTGGCCGCGGCCTACCTGCTGGTGTGCGCTCGCGCGAAGCGGCGCGTGCTGCGCCTGCGCGGCCACGCCGTCAGGCTGCCTTCGGGCCGGCTGGCGCTGCTGCAGCTGGCGCTGTCGAGCGCCAACTGGATGCTGATGGCCGGCGTGATCGCCGTGCTGCTGGGCGGCCGCGTCGAATACGCCACGCTGCTCGCGGTGCTGCTGATCGCCGCGGTGGCCGGTGTGATCACGCACGTGCCGGCCGGGCTGGGCGTGCTGGAGGCGGTGTTCGTCGCGCTGCTCGCGCGCCGCGTGCCGCATGCGGAGCTGCTGGGCGCGCTGCTCGCCTACCGGGCGATCTACTACCTCGCGCCGCTCGGCGCGGCACTGGGCGTCTACGCCGTGCTGGAGACGCGCGCCGCGCGCGACGGCGCGCCCGCGCGACGATGAAAGCGGCGCACACGATGCGCTTCGGCGCCGAGATCACGCCCGGCGGCGTGCGCTTCGCGCTGTGGGCGCCGGACTGCCGGCGCGACGATGCCGGCGCCGGGACGCTGTACCGCTTCGACGTCGGCCTGGGCCACGCGGTGCCCGACCCGGCCTCGCGCTCCAACCCGCAGGGCGTGCACGGGCCGAGCGAAGTGGCGGACGCGCGAGCGCACCGATGGGCCGATGCGGACTGGCGCGGCCTGCCCTGGCACCGGACGACGCTCTACGAGCTGCACGTCCGCGCCTTCACGCCCGAGGGCACGCTCGAGGCGGCGGCGGCGCGCCTGCCGCCGCCGCGGCGCGCGGGCACGCGCCTTGCCACGCTGTCCTCGACTCCCGGAGACATCGCATGACCACCCGACCTCTCGCCTGGCTGCTGCTCGCCACCCTCGCCCTGGCCGGCTGCGCCGCCGTGCGCTCCACCCGTCGCCGGCGCGCCGCGCTGCGCTCCAAAGCCCCGCCCGAGCCGATCCAGACCTGGGAAGGCGAGGGCGGGCGCGTTCATCGCAGCAGCACCAGCGAGCGCGCGCCCAGCGGGTAGGGCGAGAGCGCCGGGCCGGGCGCGTCGCGGCGACGGCTGGCCGCGCTGCGGCTTCTCGCGGAAGCGCCGCACCCAGCCAGCCTCGTCGGTTTCGACGATGCCGAAGCGCCGGCACTCGTCCAGCGGCACCGGCAGCGTCGCGATGCTGACCTCGGCGCCGCGCTGGCGCACCAGCTCGAGGTTCTGCGCCACCGCGCCGGCGGTGCCGCGAAAGCCGTCGCGCAGACGCGGCGCGAGCGCGTAGATGCCGCGGGCACGAAATCGACGATGCGGTGGCCGGCATCGAAGGGCATCGAAGGGCAGCGAGGGCTTGCAGCGCGCGCCGGCCGCGGGCCATCGGCGCGTCCGCCGCGCCGCTGTAGGACGGCTCCGACGCGCGCTCGCACGCTCTTCCTGCCCCGTGCGCGGCGCGGCGATTCCAGACTGGCGCCCTACGCAGGAGACCGCCATGACCCGCAGAGAAGACGCCCATCCCGCCCACGGCAGCGATGCCTGGATCGCCACGCACCGCCACGAACTGCGCCGCCACGTCGCGCAGTGCTGGACGCGGCGCGCCTGGCTGAGCGCCGCGCAGGGCCTGGACGCGGCGCACGGCCTGCTCGGGCGGCGCTTCGCCACCACGGTGTTCGCCGTCACCGCGCTGATGCTGCTGCCCGCACTGTGGAGCTGAGCGAGGCGCTGCGCGGCGCCCCGCCGGATGCGCCGATCCGCTCGGTGCTGTTCGGCGAGACGCGCTTCGCGCAGCACGGCGCCAGCCTCGCGCAGGCGCAGGCCAGCCGCGGCTGGCGGCCGCTGGACAACAGCTTCTTCCCGCGCCTGGCCGACAACATCGCCACGCTGCGCCGCGCGATGGCCGCGCTGGAGGCGAGCGCCAGCCGGGGCCGGCACCTCTCGCCGACGGCGCAATGGCTGCTCGACAACGCCACGCTGATCGACGAGCAGCTCGGCGCGATCCGCGAGGCGCTGCCGCTGCGCTTCTACCGCCGCCTGCCGGTGGTGCGCGACGCGGCGCTGCGCGGCCTGCCGCGCATCTACGGCATCGCCTGGGCCTGGGTGGCGCACAGCGACAGCGGCTTCGACGAGGCGCTGTTCACGCGCTTTCTGGCCGCCTATCAGGAGGTGCAGCCGCTCACCGTCGGCGAGCTGCGCGCGCTGCACACCACGCTGCGCGTGGTGCTGGTGGAGAACCTGCGCCGCCTGGCCGAGCGCGTGGTGGCGCGCAACGCCGCGCGCGACGCCGGCCATGCCTGGGTGGATGCGTCGACCGGCGCGCAGCCGGCCGACGAGCAGGTGCGCGCGCTCGAGCGCCGCGGCGTGCTCGGCGCCTTCCTGCTGACGCTGTGGCAGCGCCTCGACCTGGAGGACGGCGCGCCGCCGCAGCGCGACGCCCTCGCCGCCTGGCTGGCGCCGCGGCTGCCCGATCCGCACGCCGCGCTGATGGCGCAGCAGAACGAGACGGCGGAAGACCAGCAGAGCATCCGCCACGCCATCACCACGCTGCACACGCTGGCGCGCACCGACTGGGAGCGCCTGATCGAGCCGCTCAGCGAGACGCTGCGCGTGATGAAGAGCGCGCCGGTGCACGCCGCCGAGGACGTGGCGACGCGCGGCGCGACGCTCGCCGCGGTCGAAGCGCTGGCGCGCCGCAGCGGGCGCAGCGAGACGGAGGTGGCGCGCGTGCTGGTCGCGCTGACGATGCAGGCCTGGGACGGCAGCGGCACCGCGCCGCCCGACGCCGCGCCCGCCTGGTGGTGGCGCGGCCCGGGCGAGAACACGCTGCGCGCGCGCCTCGGCCTGCCGCCGCGCCGCCTGCCGCGCCGCGGCAGCCAGGCGTGGCGGCGCGTCGCGACGCCGGCGTACCTGGCCGCCATCGCGCTCGGCCTGGCCGGCACGCTCGCCTGGGTGATGGGCGCGGCGCCGGCCGAACCGTCCTGGCTGTGGTGGCTGACCTTGCTGACGGCCGCCGCGCCGCTCAGCGAGGCCTGCGTGGCGGTGCTGAACCGGCTCGTCAGCGAATCGGTGGCGCCGGCGCGGCTGCCGCGCCTGGCGCTGGCGCAGGGCCTCGGTCCCGGCGAGCGCTGCCTGGTGGTGATGCCGGTGCTGCTGGCCTCGGCCGAGGACATCGCGCGCCACGCCGCGCAACTCGAGCAGCATGCGCTCGCCAGCCCCGAGCCCGAGGCGCAGTTCGCGCTGCTGTCCGACTACGCCGATGCGCCGGTGCAGCATCTGCCCGGCGACACGGCGCTGCTCGATGCGGCCGCGGCGGCGATCGCGGCGTTGAACCGGCGCCACGGCGCCGACCCCGGACGCGCGCCGCGCTTCCTGCTGCTGCACCGCGAGCGCAGCTTCAGCGACAGCGAGCAGCGCTGGATCGGCTGGGAGCGCAAGCGCGGCAAGATCGAGGCGCTGCTGCGCGTGCTGGCCGAAACCGGGCCCGGCCATCGCCCTTTCATCGACCTCGGCGCGCTGTCCACCCCGCGCACCGGCACGCGCTACCTGCTGACGCTGGACGCCGACACCGACCTGCTGCCCGGCCGCCTGCGCCAGCTGGCCGGCATCGCCGCGCACCCGCTGCACAGTCCGCGCTTCGACGCCGCGCAGCGCCGGGTGACCGCCGGCTACGCGATCGTGCAGCCGCGCGTCGAGACGCCGCTGTCGGCGCCCGAATCGGTGACGCCCTACCACGCCCTGTTCAACGGCGAGAACGGCCTCGACCCCTACAGCGCCGCCGCCTCCGAGGTCTACCAGGACCTGTTCGGCGAAGGCAGCTTCAGCGGCAAGGGGCTGATGGACGTGCGCGCCGCGCACGTCGCGCTGGCGCAGCGCTTCGCCGACGGCCAGCTGCTCAGCCACGACCTGCTCGAAGGCTCGCTGGCGCGCTGCGCCGCGGCCAGCGACGTGACGGTGTTCGAGGACGCGCCGCTGCACGCCGACGTGGCCGCCTCGCGCCTGCACCGCTGGACGCGCGGCGACTGGCAGCTGCTGCCCTTCGTGTTCGGCGCCGGCGGCGTGCGCGTCGCGCCGATCAACCGCTGGAAGATGCTCGACAACCTGCGCCGCTCGCTGGTGGCGCCCTGCGCGCTGGCGCTGCTGCTGCTCGCGCTCGCGTTCGGCGCGCTGCCGCTCGCGACGGCGCTGGCCGTGGTGCTCGCCGCCTTCGTCGCCGGCCCGCTGATCGGCGCGCTGGCTGCGCTCGCGCCCAGCCGCGACGACATCGCGCTGGCGCGCTTCTTCGCCCAGAGCGGCGCCGAGCTGCTGCGCTGCGCCGCGCTGGCGCTGTGGCAGCTCGCGCAGCTGCTGGCGCTCTCGCGCCTGTACGCCGATGCGATCGTGCGCGCGCTGTGGCGGCGCTTCGTCTCGCACCGGCGGACGCTGCAGTGGACCACCGCCGCCGCCGCGCAGGCGGCGGCGAGCACGCAGTTGCCCGAACTGCTGAAGCGCCACTGGCGCGAGCCGGCGCTGGCGCTCTTCATCGCCGTGCTGCTCGGCACCGCCTCGATGCTCGGCGCGCCGGTGAAGTGGCACGCCGCCGCGCCGCTGCTCGCGCTGTGGGCGCTGTCGCCGCTGTGGACCTGGCTCGCCAGCCGCCCGGCGCGGCGCGCTCACGAACGCCTGGCCGCCGACGACATCGCCTACCTGCGCGACGTGGCGCGCGACACCTGGCGCTTCTACGAAGAACACGTGACCGCCGCCGATCTGCACCTGCCGCCCGACAACGTGCAGCTGGTGCCGCGCCTGATGGTGGCGCACCGCACCTCGCCGACCAACATCGGCCTGTACCTGCTCGCCACCGCCTGCGCGCAGAAGATGGGTTTCATCAGCGCGGCGCAGATGGCCGAGCGCCTCGCCGCGACGCTGGACAGCGTCGAGCGCCTGCCCCGGTACCAAGGCCACCTGCCGAACTGGATAGACACGCAAAGCGGCGCGCCGCTGCACCCGGTCTACGTGTCGGCGGTCGACAGCGGCAACCTCGTCGCCTGCCTGCTGGTGCTGGCGCAGGCCTGCGAGGAGCTGGCCGCGCCGCACGACACGGCGCCGGCGCTGCGCGACTCGCTGCGCCGCAGCGCGCGGCGCGCGCTGGCGCTGGCACTGGCCACCGACTTCAAGGCGCTCTACGACCCGCAGCGCTGCCTGCTGCACATCGGCTGGCACGTCGATCGCGGCGAGCTGGACCGCGGCCACTACGACCTGATGGCCAGCGAGGCGCGCCTGACCTCGCTGGTCGCGATCGCCAAGGGCGACCTGCCGGCCGAGCACTGGCGCGCGCTCGGCCGCCCGACCGTGGCGGTGGGCCGAGAGCCGCTGCTGCGCTCGTGGTCGGGCTCGATGTTCGAGTACCTGATGCCCACGCTGCTGCTCGAGGAGCCGCAGGGCAGCGTGCTGCAGCGCTCGACGCGCATCGCGGTGGCCGAGCAGCAGCGCGAGGCGCGGCCGCACGGCACGCCCTGGGGCATCTCGGAATCGGCCATCGCGCTGCAGGACCACACGATGGCCTACCAGTACGGCCCGCAGGGCGTGGCGCGGCTGGCGCTGCGCCGCACGCCGGCCGACGAGCGCGTGATCGCGCCCTATGCCAGCGGGCTCGCGCTGCTGGTCGACGCCGGCGCGGCGGTGGCCAACCTGCGCGCGCTCGAGGCGCTGGGCGCGCGGCGCGACCGCGGCTTCATCGAATCCATCGACTACAGCCCGCAGCGCCAGGCCGAGGGCGGCGCGTACACGCTGGTGCAGACGCACATGTCGCATCACCAGGCGATGATCCTGGTGGCCGCGGTGGCCGTGGTCACGGGCGGCGTGCCGCAGGCCTGGGCGCGGCGCGCGCCGCATCTGCGCGCGGTGGCCGGGCTGCTGCACGAGCGCGCGCCGCGCGAGCTGCAGGCGCTGCGCGAGCGCCCCGCCGCGCCGCCGCCGCGCCGCGGCGCGCGCGAGGCGATGGTGCTGAGCAGCGCGCCGCTGGCCGATGCGCTGCCGGCCACGCACTGGCTCGGCAACCGCCGCTACGGCGTGGTGTTGCGCAGCAACGGCGCCGGCTGGTCGCAGGCGCACGGCCTGGGGCTCACGCGCTGGCGCGACGACGCGCCGCGCGACGAGCGCGGCAGCTTCGTCTACATCCAGCGCGGCGACGCCGCGCCGCGCCACTCGCTGACCGCGCACCCGGCCGCCGACCCCGAGGCGCGCTACCACTGCCGCATGCTGCCCGACCGCGTGCTGTTCGACGCGCGCTGGAGCGACCTCGAATCGCGCTGCACCGTGTGGGTGAGCCCGGAGGACGATGCCGAACTGCGCCAGGTCGAGCTCGCCAACACCGGCGCGCGCCCGCTCGAGCTGATCGTGCACCTGGCCTGCGAGCCGACGCTCGCGCCGCCGGCCGCCGACGCGGCGCACCCGGCGTTCTCCAACCTGTTCGTCGAGGCGGCCTGGGATGCCGGCGAGCACGCGCTGTGGCTGCGCCGCCGCCCGCGCCTGCACGGCGACGCGCAGTGGCGGGCGGTGCACGCGCTGGCGAGCATCACCGGCCCGAGCGACATGGCGGTGGAGGTGCAGCCCTGCGCCGACCGGCGCCGCTGGCTGGGCCGCTACGGCAGCGCGGCACTGCCGCTCGGCCCGGCCGGCGCGGCCTGGATGCCGCCGCCGCCGGAGAGCGACGAGACACCGCCCGCGCTGCCCGGCCGCGCGCTCGACACCGGGCTCGACCCGGCGGCGGTGCTGTCGGTGCGGCTGACGCTGGCCGCCGGCGCGAACTGCACGCTGACCTTCCTGGCCGCGGCGGGCGCCGCGCAGGAGGTGCTGGCGACGCTGGTCGACGCCTACCGCCAGCCGCAGCACGCCGAGCGCGCCTCCAACCTGTCGCACACGATGGCCGCCATCCTGCTGCACGACATGCGCATCGACGCCGCCGGCTGGGCCGCGCTGCTGCGGCTGCAGACGCTGCTGTCGGGCCTGCACGCGCGCGAGCTGCCGGCCGGCATCGAGCGCATCGACCGCCGCGTGCTGTACCGCCACGGCATCGGCGGCGACCGGCCCATCCTCGCGGTGACGATCCGCGGCGAGGCCGGCCTGCCGCTGGTGCACACGCTGCTGCGCGCGCTGCCGGCCTGGGGCGCGGCGGGGCAGGGCGTGGACCTGGTGATCGTCAACGGCGAGCCGCCCTCGTACCAGACGCCGGTGCAGCACCAGCTGCTGCACTGGCTGCCGGCGCAGGAGGCGGACGCGGCGACGGCGGCGCAGCGGCCGGCCGTCAGGCTGCTGCGCGAGGCCGACCTCGACCGCGCCGAGCGCGCCACGCTGGCGCTGCTGGCGCGCGTGCGCCTGCATGCCGACGGGCGCTCGCTGGCCGAGCAGGTCGAGCGCATCGCCGAGCGCCATGCGCGCGAGCGCGCGCGCCGCGACGCGCAGCGCGCGCTGCCGGTCGAGACGCCGTGGCGCGCCGGGCTCGCCGTGCCGCCGCGCGTCGACGCGCCGGCGGCGAGCTTCGATGCCGAGGACGGCCGCTGCCGCTTCGCGCTCGGCGCCGCGACGCATCCGCCGCGGCCGTGGATCAACGTGCTGGCCAATCCGCGCTTCGGCTGCCACCTCAGCGAGATGGGCGGCGGCCACACCTGGGCCGGCAACAGCCGCATGCACCAGATCACGCGCTGGCGCAACGACCCGCTGGCCGACCCGCCGGGCGAATGGCTGCTGCTGGAGGACCCGGCCAGCGGGCGCGTCTGGCCGCTCGCGCGCGCCTTGCAGGGCGCCGGCGAGCGCGGCGTCGAGCACGGCATCGGCTTCACGCGCATGACGCAGCGCATCGAGGGCATCGACGTCACGCTCGAGTGGTGCGTCGACGCCGAGGCCGCGCTCAAGCAGTGCCGCATCCGTCTCGCGCGCAGCGCCGGCGGCTCGCGCGCGCTGCGCCTGGTGGCGCTGGTGGAGTGGACGCTGGGCGATTCGTCGCGCGCGCGCGCCAGCGTCGCGACGCGCTGCACCGAGCCGCGCGGCGGCGGCGTCGCGCTGCTGGCGACGCAGCTCGACGCGGCCGGCGGCTTCGGCGGCGCGACGGCGTGGCTGGCGCTGCGCGGCGACGACGACCTCAACGCGCGCCACGAATGGACCTGCGACCGGCGCGAGTTCCACGACGCGCAAGGCCGCCTCGTGCTGCCGGCGCAGCTCGGCCAGAGCGCCGGCCTGGGCGGCGACCCCTGCGCCGCGATCGGCCGGCGCATCGTGGTCGAGCGCGACCGGCCGGTCGAGCTGTGCATGCTGCTCGGCCATGTCGACGACCCGGACGATGCGCACGCCGCGCTGGCCGCCGCGCTGGCCGTCGCGCCGGCCGAACGCCTGGCGCGCCAGCGCGAGCAGTGGCGGCGCCTCGTCGCGCCGCTGCAGGTGCGCACGCCCGATCCTCTGTTCGACGCGCTCGTCAACCACTGGCTGCCCTACCAGACGATCGCCTGCCGGCTGTGGGCGCGCGCCGGCTACTACCAGGCCGGCGGCGCGTTCGGCTTCCGCGACCAGCTGCAGGACGCGATGTCGCTGCTGCCGCTGGACGCCTCGCAGCTGGCGCGCCAGCTGCGCGCCAGCGCGGCGCGCCAGTTCCCCGAGGGCGACGTGCAGCACTGGTGGCATGAGCCCGGCGGCGCCGGCGTGCGCACGCATTTCTCCGACGACCGCGTCTGGCTCGCCTACGCGCTGGCGCACTACGTCGAGCGCACCGGCGACGCCGCGCTGGCCGACGAGGACGTGGCCTTCATCGAAGGCAACCCGGTGCCGGCCGGCGCCGAGGACATCTACGAGACGCCGCGCACGAGCGCGCAGCGCGCCTCGCTCTACGAACACGCCGCGCGCGCCGTCGACATCAGCCTCGCGGCCGGACGCCACGGCCTGCCGCTGATCGGCACCGGCGACTGGAACGACGGCATGAACCGCGTCGGCCACGGCGGGCAGGGCGAATCGGTGTGGCTGGCGTGGTTCCTGTGCGCCACCATCGACGCGATGCTGCCGCTCGCGCAGCGCGCCGGCGACGCTGCGCGCGAGCAGCGCTGGCGCGCGGCGCGCGAAGGCTTCGCCGCGGCCGTCGACGAACACGCCTGGGACGGCCGCTGGTACCGCCGCGCCACCTTCGACGACGGCAGCTGGCTGGGCGCGGGCGCCGGCGCCGAATGCCGCATCGACCTGATCGCGCAGGCCTGGGCCGTGCTCTCGGGCGCCGGCCGGCCCGAGCGCGCCGCCGCCGCGCTGGCCTCGGCGCGTGAACTGCTGTGGGACGACGAGTGCAAGCTGCTGCGCCTGCTGACGCCGCCGCTGCAGCACGCGCAGCCCGAGGCCGGCTACATCCAGGCCTATGCGCCCGGCGTGCGCGAGAACGGCGGCCAGTACAACCACGCCGCCGCCTGGGGCGTGATGGCCGCCGCCGAACTGCAGCGCGCCGACTGGGCCTGGGACTGGTGGCGCGCCGCCAGCCCGGCGCACCGCGGCGAGGATGCG
Source organism: Pseudomonadota bacterium (assembly GCA_029779845.1). Taxonomy (GTDB): domain Bacteria; phylum Pseudomonadota; class Gammaproteobacteria; order Burkholderiales; family Burkholderiaceae_C; genus Piscinibacter. The sequence goes on from JAKOZT010000075.1 coordinate 37,339, forward strand.
CGCCTGCGCGCCGCCTACGGCGGCGAGCCCTACGTGCTGGCCGGCGACATCTACAGCGCCAGCCCCTGGGCCGGGCAATGCGGCTGGAGCTGGTACACCGGCAGCGCCGGCTGGATGTGGCGCGCGGCGGTGGAGTCGCTGATCGGCCTGGCGCTGCGGCCGGGCTGGATCGGCATCGCGCCGTGCCTGCCGCCGGGTTGGGACGAGGTCGAGCTGCGCCTGGGCCGACTGCGTTTCGTGATCGCCGCCGGCGCCGAGGCGCTGGCGCGCCGCGCCGCGCAGCCCGACTGCCGCGGCACGCTGCCGCCGCGCGAATGGTGGCCCTACGAGGATCTGGAAGAAGGCGGCTTCTACCTCGTCGACGCCGCGCTGAAACAAGAGGCAATGCGCACGCCGGACGACAACGCCGCCGCGTCTCGTCCTACAGCCGAGCCGCGCGCCAGCGCCGAGACTCGGGTCAACGAGGTGCGACGATGAACTTCAGAATCGAGCGACAAGCGGCAAGCGGCATGCCCGCCGATGCCGTCTGCCAGGGACTCCGGCGATGCCGCACGTGCTGATCGTCGACGACGACCGCGACGCCGCCGTCACGCTGCGCGAGCTGATCGCCGCGCCGCCGATCACGGTGGCGCTGGCGCACAGCCTGCGCGAGGCGCGCCGCCAGATCGCCTTGCAGCAGCCCGACCTGGTGCTGCTGGACATGCAGCTGCCCGACGGCAGCGGGCTCGACCTGTTCGACGACGCGCAGTTCGTCGCCGATTCGGAGATCGTGCTCGTCACCGGCCACGCCAGCCTGGAGACCTCGATCCAGGCGCTGCGCCTGGGCGCGGCCGACTACCTCGTCAAGCCGATCAACCTGCGCCACCTGCAGGGCCTGCTGTCGCGCCTGACCAAGCCGGCCAAGCTCAAGGCCGAGGTCGAGGGCCTGACCGCCCGGCTCGGCGAGAGCGGGCATTTCGGCCACCTGTGGGGCCGCAGCGCGGCGATGAGGCGCGTCTACGAGCAGATCGCGCGCGTGGCGGCCACCGGCATCACCGTCTTCGTCACCGGCGAGAGCGGCAGTGGCAAGGAAGTGGTGGCGCAGTCGGTGCACGACCTGTCGCGGCGGCGCAAGCAGCCCTTCCTCGCGGTGAACTGCGGCGCGATCTCGCCGCACCTGATCGAAAGCGAGATCTTCGGCCACGAGAAGGGCAGCTTCACCGGCGCGGACCGCCAGCACCTCGGCTTCTTCGAGCGCGCCAACGGCGGCACGCTGTTCCTCGACGAGATCACCGAGATGCCGGCCGAGCTGCAGGTCAAGCTGCTGCGCGTGCTGGAGACGGGGCGCTTCATGCGCGTGGGCTCCACCGAGAGCCAGGAGGCCGACGTGCGCGTGATCGCCGCGACCAACCGCGCGCCCCTGCAGGCGGTGGCCGCCGGCAGGCTGCGCGAGGATCTGCTGTACCGGCTCAACGTGTTTCCGATCCACCTGCCGCCGCTGCGCGAGCGCAGCGAGGACGTGCCGCTGCTGGCCGAGCACTTCCTGCGCGCCATCGTCGCGCAGGAGGGCCGCGCGTGCCGCTTCGCCCCGGCCGCGCTGGCGCAGTTGCAGCGCCATGCCTGGCCGGGCAACGTGCGCGAGCTGCGCAACGCCGTGCAGCGCGCCTATGTGATGGCCGGCGGCGACGTGATCGAAAGGGTCTGGCTGGAAGACGGCGCCGAGGCGGCCGGGCTCGCCGCGGCGCCGTTCGCGGCGGCCGCGCCGGACGGCGCGGGCGAGCGGGCGGCATCGGTGACGCTGCGTGTCGGCGCCTCGATGGCCGATGCGGAGCGCGAGCTGATCCTCGCCACCTTCGCCCACTACGACCAGCACAAGGAGCGCACCGCCGCCGTGCTCGGCATCAGCCTGAAGACGCTTTACAACCGGCTGAAGGAATACGGCGCCGGCAAGGGCGCGCTGGCGGAGGCGAAGCGATGAGCACGCGGGTGCGCAAGACCGCGAAGAAGAAGACCGCGCCGCCGCGCGGCGACGATCTGCTGCTGCCGCACGAGCGCGACCAGGACCCGACCGACGCCACCGCGCCGCAACCCGACCCGCTGATCGAGCAGGCGCGGCGCGACATCGAGGGCGGGCAGGTGGATACCGACCTGCACAACACGCCGGGGCTCGACGCCGAGCGCCGGCGCGAGTTGTTGCGCAAGGGCAGGGGTTGAGCGGTTTGAGCGGTTGAGCGGCAAAGGCCCGTCCGGGCCGCCCGCGGCGCTTCGATGAGGCGGTCGGCTGCGCCGACTGCCCTGCGGTGCTCGGTCTTGCGGCCCGCCGCCTAACTCGCTTCACTCACTGACGTTCGTTGCGCTCGGACAGAGGCGGCAAGTCAGTTCACGACGCGCGCGAATACGCACGCGGGCCGCAAGCCCTGCGCTCCTCGGCGCCTCATAGGCGCGCCGCGGGCGGCCCGGACGGGCCTTTGCTGAACCAACGGTGGCATGCCACCTGACGACATGCCGCTGTTGGTTCAGCGCGGCAGGCGCGGCCCCGTGGGGGCGACTTGGGAGTCGCCGAGGAGCGCAGCGGCGGGGTCGGCGCGCGTACTCGCGCGCTTCGTGAACTGACTCGTCGCCTCTGTCCGAGCGCAGCGAACGCAGTTCGCGTAGCGAGTTAGGCGACGCGACCCCGCCGCGAGCAC
>JAKOZT010000117.1 GCA_029779845.1 Pseudomonadota bacterium
GCTGCTGATCGTCTCGCAGCCGACCTGGGGCGTGGACGTGGGCGCGGCGGCGCAGATCCGCGGCGAGCTGCTGGCGCTGCGCGACGCCGGCTGCGCGGTGCTGGTGGTGAGCGAGGAGCTGGACGAGCTGTTCGAGCTGTGCGACCGCCTGCACGTGATCGCCAAGGGCCGGCTGTCGCCGGCCATCGCGCGCCAGGACGCCACGGTCGAGCGCATCGGCGAATGGATGAGCGGGCTGTGGCACGGCGACGTGCAGCAGCACCTGTCGCGCATGGAGGCCGGCCATGTGGCGGCTTGAACCGCGCCCCGCGCCCTCGCGCGCCTGGACCTGGGGCTCGCCGCTGCTGGCGCTGACCATCACGGTGCTGATCGGCGTCATGCTGTTCGTGGTGCTGGGCAAGGACCCGGTGCGCGGCCTGTCGGCGTTCTTCTGGGAGCCGGTGAAGTCGGCCTACGCGCTGGGCGAGCTGAGCATCAAGGCCACGCCGCTGCTGCTGATCGCGCTGGGGCTGGCGGTGTGCTTTCGCTCCAACGTCTGGAACATCGGCGCCGAGGGCCAGTTCATCATCGGCGCCGTCGCCGCCGGCGGCGTGGCGCTGCTGGCCGACCAGCACACCGGGCGCTGGATCGTCGGCGCGGTGCTGCTGGCCGGCGTGCTGGGCGGCATGGCCTGGGCGGCCATCACGGCCTTTCTGCGCGACCGCTTCAACGCCGGCGAGATCCTGGTCAGCCTGATGCTGGTGTACGTGGCCATCCAGCTGCTGGGCTATCTGGTCTACGGGCCGTGGAAGGACCCGGCGGGCTACAACTTTCCGCAGACGCGCGGCTTCGAGGCGGTGGCGCAGATCCCGCGCCTGCTGGCGGGCTCGCGCGCGCACATCGGCGTGCTGATCGCGCTGGGCGGCGCGGCGCTGCTGTGGGTCTACCTGTTTCGCACCCGCGGCGGCTTTGCCCAGCAGGTGGGCGGGCTGGCGCCGGCGGCGGCGCGCTACGCGGGCTTTTCGTCGCGCCGCGCGCTGTGGACGGCGCTGCTGGTGTCTGGCGGCACCGCCGGGCTGGCCGGCGCGCTGGAGGTGGCCGGGCCGCTGCGCCAGCTGACGCCGCACGTGCCGGCGGGCTACGGCTTTGCCGCCATCATCGTCGCCTTCGTCGGCCGGCTGCACCCCTTCGGCATGGTGCTGGCGGCGATCCTGATGAGCATGTTCTACATCGGCGGCGAGCTGGCGCAGTCGCGCCTGGGGCT
>JAKOZT010000123.1 GCA_029779845.1 Pseudomonadota bacterium
AGTTGCAGGTGCGGGCGCTGTCTGCGCGGTTGGCCGACCGGCGGATCACGCTGGAGGTCACCGAGGCCGCCAAGGAATGGCTGGCGGTCACGGGTTACGACCCTGCTTATGGGGCTCGTCCGTTGCGCCGCTTGGTGCAGCGCGAGATCGGCGACCGGTTGGCTCGGGCGCTGTTGGCCGGCGAGGTCCGGGACGGGTCGATGGTCACCGTCGATCGCGACGACGAGGCCGACTCGCTCGTCCTGCGCTGACGGTTCTCTGCTCGGTTTCCTTTGCCGGGTCGAGGTATTCGGCTATCTCCTGACGATGGCGAAATACCTCGACCCGGCGGGGGTGGGGAGCGGCCCTACGATCACGGCATGACGAATCCGCTCATCGCATCGTTGGCGAAGGCCGTCGAGGCGGCCCCCACCGATGTTGCGCTGCGGCTGCACCTGGCCGAGATGTTGCTGGCTGACGGCCAACTCGATGCCGCGCTGGGGCATTGCGCGACCGCTCTGCAACAGGACCCGGCCAGTGGGTCGGCGCGGGCGCTCATGGGCCGGGCGCTGGGCGGCATACCGCAACCGCAGACGGGACCACCTGCCGAGGCGACGCCCGTCGAGTCGGCACCGGCGGACGGATTCGACTGGAAGGCAGCGGAATCCGAGGTGAAGGACATCGCACCCGAGCCGATGTTCGTCGAGGGCGACGCCGGTGCGGAGCCGGAGGTCGGTGCCTGGGACGTCGAGCGAGCGACCGTGCGACTGGCCGACGTGGGCGGGATGCGTGAGGTCAAGGAACGCATCCTCGTGTCGTTCCTAGCGCCGATGCAGAACCCGGAGATGCGCAAGCTTTATGGCAAAAGTCTGCGCGGCGGCATCCTAAGGTTGAAGGTCTCGAAGTGGCGCGCCGCTTCCTCCAGCGCTGCCCTCGCCTGGCGAGCGTCGTGCACGCGCCCGAGCGCGCGCAGCCGTGCGTCGTCGAAGCTCTGCACACCGATCGACAGCCGCGTGACGCCGGCCTCGCGGAAGGCGCGGAAGCGGTCGCGTTCGAAGGTGCCCGGGTTCGCCTCCAGCGTGATCTCGACGCCGGGTTCGAGCGGCAGGCGGGCGCGGATGTCGCCGATCAACGAAGCGATCGCGTCAGGCGAGAACAGGCTGGGCGTGCCGCCGCCGATGAAGACGCTGACCACGCGCCGGCCCCAGATGAAGGGCAGCGAGGCTTCCAGGTCGGCGCGCAGCGCATCCAGATAACGCGCCTCGGGCGGTGCGCCGCCATCGCGCCACTCGTGCGAGTTGAAGTCGCAGTAAGGGCACTTCTTCAGACACCACGGCAGGTGCACGTACAACGCCAGCGGCGGCAGCGAGGGCAGCGCCAGCGTGCCCAGCCGCGTGTAGCGGGCCAGGCGTTCGGCCGGCGATTCAGCCAAGGTGCCAGCTCTCGCGCATCGACGAGAGCATCTGCGCGGCGGCCAGCGCGCGGTGGCTCAGCGCGTTTTTTGTCGCCGCGTCGAGTTCGGCCACGCTGTGGCCCAGCGCCGGGATGAACATCAGCGGGTCGTAGCCGAAGCCGCCCGCGCCGCGCGGCGCGGTGAGGATCTCGCCGTGCCAGCGGCCCATCGCGACCAGCGGCTCGGGGTCGTCGGCGGAGCGGATCGCGACCAGCGTCGAGACGAACTTCGCACGCCGATCGCCCACACCGTGCAGGCGTTGCAGCAGCAAGGCGTTGTTGGCGTCGTCCTGCACACGCCGCTGCGCCTCGCGTTCGCCTTGCGGCAGCGCCACGTCCGCGAAATGCGCCGAAGCCACGCCCGGCGCGCCGCCCAGCGCATCGACGCACAGCCCCGAGTCGTCGGCGATCGCCGCGCCGCCGCCGGCCTGCGCCGCATGGCGCGCTTTCGCCAGCGCGTTTTCGATGAAGGTGTGGTGCGGCTCCTCGGCCTCGACGATGCCGAGCGCGCCCTGCGCGACGATCTCCAGCGGCAGCGGCGCGAACAGTGCCTTCAGCTCGGCGAGCTTCTTGGCGTTGTTGGAGGCGAGCACGAGCCGCATCGCCTCACACCCCCAGCGCCGCCTTCTGCGCGGAAACCAGCTCGCGGACGCCCTTGTCGGCCAGCGCGAGCAGCCGCGCCATCTCGGCGTGCGTGAACGGCGCGCCCTCGGCCGTGCCCTGCACCTCGACGTAGCCGCCTTCGGAGGTCATCACGACGTTCATGTCGGTGTCGCAGGCCGAGTCCTCGACGTATTCGAGGTCGAGCAGCGGCGTGCCCTCGACGATGCCCACCGACACCGCGGCGACGAAGCTGCGGATCGGGCTGGCGGCGATCTTGCCTTGCGCCAGCAGCCAGCTCACCGCATCGTGCGCGGCGACGAAAGCGCCGGTGATCGCCGCGGTGCGCGTGCCGCCGTCGGCCTGCAGCACGTCGCAGTCGAGAGAGAGGGTGCGCTCGCCCAAGGCCTTCAGGTCGAACACGCTGCGCATCGAGCGGCCGATCAGGCGCTGGATCTCCTGCGTGCGGCCGCTCTGCTTGCCTTTCGCCGCCTCGCGGTCGGAGCGGGTGTGCGTGGCGCGCGGCAGCATGCCGTACTCGGCCGTCACCCAGCCCTCGCCGGAGCCGCGCTTGTGCGGCGGCACCTTTTCCTCGACCGAGGCGGTGCACAGCACCTGGGTGTCGCCGAAGGCGACCAGCACCGAGCCTTCGGCGTGACGGGTGTAGCGGCGCGTCAGGGTGACCGGGCGCAGCGCATCGGCGGCGCGGCCGTGGGTTCTCTGGAAAGAAGTCATGCCGCGATTGTCGCAGCGGCGGCC
>JAKOZT010000158.1 GCA_029779845.1 Pseudomonadota bacterium
CGAGCGCGATGACGGACGCCCCTCCTGTGGCGAGCGTTGCGCCGGGGATCTGCGCGACTACGCAAAGAAGAAGGTTAAGGGCCTCGGCCTCGCCGGCAAGGGCCGCGTGCGTGTCAACAACGCCGGCTGCCTGGACCGCTGCGACGAAGGCCCGACCATGGTGATCTACCCGGAAGAAGTCTGGTACCACTACGAGAACGAGGCCGACGTCGACGAGATCATCAGCGAGCATCTGCAGAATGGACGGGTGGTGGAGCGGTTGCGGATTTAGCTTCTGGTCACGATGCAGGAGCGGCTGCGCCGCGACCCCTCTGCCGGCTGCGCCGACATCTCCCCTGCTGCGCAAGGGAGACTTACTGGTTTGGCGTGTTTGTAGGAGCGAGCTTGCTCGCGATTGCCATGGTCGCTTTGCAGATCAGCTCCGCTGACCGCCGCCGATCACGGGCAAGCCCACGCCTACACGGCGTCGAGCAGGGTTGATGCGATCTCTTTGCGGCAAATCACCAAGCCACCGTGCAGCACCACATCACGCTGGTTGAACACGATGGCCTCGCCGTGCAGGTCGCTCACATGCAGCCCGTGTGCGAGCGCGACGCCGACCGGTGCCGCGGCATCCCACTCGTTCATGCCACCCTCGTGCACATAGGCGAGCGCTTCGCCGCGCACCACCGTGAGCGCCTTGGCGCCGGCGGAGCCGACGTGCCATAGCGTCGCGCCAAGCGCGTCGGCTACGCGCTGTGCGCAGCGCGGCGGGCGCGAGCGGCTGATGACGACGCGGCGCGCGCTTGCTGCAACGGGCGGCGGCAATGGTGTCCCGGAAGCCACGGGCGCGGTGTCGAACACTTCATCGCGCGCCGGCTGCGAGACTGCCGCAGCAAGCGCCCGGCCATCAGCCACCAGCGCCACATGCACCGCCCAGTCGTCACGGCCTTCGCGAAACTCCCGGGTGCCGTCGAGCGGGTCGATGATCCAGACGCGATGGGCGTGCAAGCGTTGCAGATCATCGACAGACTCTTCCGACAGCACTGCGTCGGACGGACGTGCCTGTGCCAGTGCGGCGAGCAACAGGGCATTGGCCTGCGCGTCCCCGGCGTCGCCCAGCGCCCGCGCGTCCATCGCATTGGCGCCGCAGGCGCCCGCACGCAGGTCAAGCAGCAAGGCGCCGGCGCGCAGCGCGAGATCGCGGGCAAGCGCAACGTCG
>JAKOZT010000159.1 GCA_029779845.1 Pseudomonadota bacterium
GGCTTGCTGCGCAGCCTGGGATGAAGTGGGCGATCATGTTTTTGATGAAACAGGCCTCCAGCGCTTGTCTAGCAAGCGCGAACAGCTCTCAGTTTGAGATGACCCACACCGTCTCCCGCCGGCACTTGCTGGGGGCCGCCGCATTCGCCCCACTCGTGGCGCGAGCGCAGGACACGGCGCCAGCCCCCATCTTCGGCCAGCCCGGCAAGGACGTGATCTGGGCGCCCACACCCGATGCCATGGTCGATCGCATGCTGCGGCTGGCGGGTCTCAGGCCGCGCGACTTCGTGATCGACCTGGGGGCGGGCGACGGCAAGATCGTCATCGCCGCCGCCAAGGCCGGTGCGCGCGGGCTGGGCATTGAATACAACCCCGAGCTGGTGACCTTGGCGCGGCAGCGCGCGCAGGCGGCCGGCGTGGCCGAGCACGCGCGCTTCGAAAAGGCCGACATCTTTGAATCCGACTTCTCGCGCGCCAGCATCGTCACGCTGTACCTGCTGCCGCGCCTGAACCTGCGGCTGCGCCATCGCCTGCTGGCGCTCACGCCGGGCACGCGCGTGGTGTCGCACTCGTTCGACATGGGCGACTGGCGGCCCGACGAAGTCACCACCGCGGGCGGGGCGACGGCCTTTTGGTGGCTGGTGCCGGCCAACTTTGGCGGTGAATGGGCGCTGCGCTTTCCGCTCGCCGATGGCGCCGAGGCGCGCGGTTTGCTGGAGGTCGACCAGCGCTTTCAGCAAATCGGCGGCGCCGCCGTGTTCCGCGATTTCACCGCCAGCCTGCGCCAGCCGCTGCTGGTCGGCGACCGCGTGCGCTTTGCGCTGACCGATGCCGAAGGCCAGCTGCGCGAGTTCGACGGCCGCATCGCCGGGCGCGAGCTGATCGGCACGGTGACGCAAGGCGATGCGCGCGTGCCGTTTCGCGCCGACCGCACCGATGCGGCCATCCCACCCATCGGCGGCAGCGAGCCGGTGCGGCCGCCCCGCGATTGATTTTCAAG
>JAKOZT010000010.1 GCA_029779845.1 Pseudomonadota bacterium
GCCGCCACCGACCTTGCCGAACAGCGCGCCGGGGCAGAGGCCGAGCGCGCCGCCGCAGAGGAACGCCGCGCCGCCCTGCCCGATCCCGCCGCTGGCCGCGCCCAGCTGGCCGCCGCGCAGGCCCGCCACGATGGCGCGCGCTCCGCGCTTCAGACCGCCACCGCCGCACTTGCCGCGCACGACCAGGCAATCGCCGTCGCACGCGAGCGGACCAATGCCCAGCGCTCCGACAGCCGGGCTTGGCAGGCCCGCGCCGGGGATGCCGCAGGCCGCCTCGCGCAGATGACGCGCCGCTTCGAGGAGATCGAAGAGGAACGCGGCGTCGTCGCCGCCAAGCCCGCCGGACTGATGCGCGAGATCGAGGACGGCGAGGCCGTGCGCACCCGCCTTGCCGCCGAACTGGCCGCCGCCGAAACCCGCGTCGGCGAAACCGCCGAAGCCGCGCGCCGCGCCGAACAGGCCTTCGCGGCTGCCAACGAGGCGCTCGCGTCCGCGCGCGAGGCCCGCGCCGGCGCTGCCGCCCGCGCCGAGAACGAAGAGGCCCGCCGCGCCGAGATGGCGGGCATTTCCGGCGAACGCTTCCAGTGCCCGCCGCCGCTGCTGCCCCAGCGCTTCGACTTCGCCTCAGCCGAAGTCGGCCCCGCTCCGCAGGAAAGCGCCGATCACGACAAGCTGATCGCCGACCGCGAGCGGATCGGCCCGGTCAACCTCGTCGCCGCCGACGAACTGGCCGAAGCCGAAGCGCGCCACGGCACGTCGCTGGCCGAACAGGCCGAACTGACCGAAGCCGTGCACCGCCTGCGCGGCTCGATCGGCAATCTCAACCGCGAGGGGCGTGAACGGCTGCGCGCCGCCTTCGAGGCCGTGGACCAGCATTTCCGCCGCCTGTTCACTCGCCTGTTCGAGGGCGGGCAGGCGCATCTCGCGCTGGTCGACAGCGACGATCCGCTGGAGGCAGGGCTTGAAATCTATGCCCAGCCGCCCGGCAAGCGGCTGCAATCGCTCACCCTGCTGTCCGGCGGGGAACAGGCGCTGACCGCCGTCGCGCTGATCTTTGCGCTGTTCCTCACCAACCCCGCGCCGATCTGCGTGCTGGACGAGGTCGACGCGCCGCTCGACGATGCGAATATCGAGCGGTTCTGCGACCTGCTCGACGCGATGGTCGGGGAAACCGATACCCGCTACCTGATCGTCACCCACAATGCGGTGACGATGAGCCGGATGCACCGCCTGTTCGGCGTGACCATGGTCGAGCGCGGGGTCAGCCGCCTGGTCAGCGTCGACCTGCAAGCCGCCGAACA
>JAKOZT010000018.1 GCA_029779845.1 Pseudomonadota bacterium
CGAGGACGCGGGAGAGCTCGCGCTGATGCTCAACGCGATCTATGCCTGCCCCAAGCCTGTGATCGCGCGCGTGCAGGGCAATGCGTTTGGCGGCGGCGTTGGCGTGGTGGCGGCGGCGGACATCGCGATCGGTGTGTCCGACGTGCAGTTTGCGCTGTCGGAGGTCAAGCTGGGCATCATCCCGGCCGTGATCAGCCCGTATGTGATCGAGGCGATCGGCGCGCGTTACGCGCATCGCTACTTCATCACGGCCGAGCGATTCACCGGCGCCGAGGCCTACCGCATCGGGCTGCTGCACGACCTCGCACCGTCGATCGACGCGATGGACGAGATGATCGCCGGACTGTGCACCGTGCTGCTCGGCAACGGCCCGAAGGCCATCGAGGCCGCCAAGAACCTGATCCAGGCGGTGGCGCAGAAGCCGATCGACGACGAACTCATGGAAGACACCATCGAGCGCATCGCGCAGATCCGTTCGACGCCGGAGGCCAAGGAGGGCATTGGCGCCTTCCTCGGCAAGCGGCGGCCGGACTGGGTGAAGGACTAAAAAATGTTCAAGAAAATCCTAATCGCCAACCGCGGCGAAATCGCCGTCCGCGTAGCACGCACTGCGCGCCGCATGGGCATCCAGACCGTGGCAGTGTTCTCCGAAGCCGATCGTGATGCGATGCATGTTGCCGCGTGCGACGAGGCGTATTGCATCGGTGGCGCTGCGCCGAAAGAGTCCTACCTGCGCGGTGACAAGGTGCTCGAGATCGCCAAGCTCACGGGGGCGCAGGCGATCCATCCCGGCTACGGTTTCCTGTCCGAGAACGAATCGTTCGCGCGGCAGTGCGCCGACGCCGGCATCGTGTTCATCGGACCGCCGCCTGCGGCGATCGAGGCGATGGGGCTCAAGGCCGAATCGAAGCGCCTGATGGAGAAGGCCGGCGTGCCGCTGGTGCCGGGCTATCACGGCAGCGACCAGAGCGAAGCCTTGCTCGCGTCCGAAGCAAAGCGCATCGGCTTTCCGGTACTGATCAAGGCCAGCGCCGGCGGCGGTGGCAAGGGCATGAAGGTGGCCGAGAGCGAGGCCGACTTTGCGGCGGCGCTGGCATCGGCCAAGCGCGAGGCGAAGAACTCGTTCGGCGACGACAACGTTTTGATCGAACGCTATCTGCAGCGCCCGCGGCACATCGAGATCCAGGTGTTCGCCGACGAGCTTGGCCACTGCGTCTATCTGTTCGAGCGCGACTGCTCGCTGCAGCGGCGTCACCAGAAGGTGGTCGAAGAAGCGCCCGCGCCCGGCATGACCGAGGCGCGCCGCCGTCAGATGGGCGAGGCGGCCTGCGCCGCGGCGCATGCCGTCGGCTACGTCGGTGCCGGCACGGTCGAGTTCATCGCGGAGCACGACTTCGCGACCTCGGGCCGCTTCTACTTCATGGAGATGAACACGCGGCTGCAGGTCGAGCATCCGGTCACCGAGATGATCACCGGCCTCGACCTCGTCGAGTGGCAGTTGCGCGTCGCTTCGGGCGAACGCCTGCCCAAGCTGCAGGACGAGCTGCGCATCGACGGCCATGCCTTCGAGGCGCGCGTCTACGCCGAGAATCCGCGCAACCAGTTCCTGCCCGCGATCGGCCCGATCAATCTACTGCGCGCGCCCGCGACCAACGCCGACGTGCGCATCGACACCGGCGTGCGCGAGGGCGATGCGATCACGCCGCACTACGACCCGATGATCGCCAAACTGATCGTGCATGGCGACAACCGTGAGCAGGCGCTGCAACGCCTGGCGCTGGCGCTCGACGACTATGCCGTCGTCGGTTTCAGCAACAACGTGGAGTTCCTGCAGCGCGTCGCGCGCCACCCCGCGTTCGCGGCCGGGGAGATCGATACCGGTTTCATCGCGCGTCACGCCGACGCGCTGCTGCCGCCGCTACCGGTGCCGAGCGACGCGGCACTCGCGGCCTGCGCGCTGGTCGAGGCCGCCGCCGCGCGTGCGGTGGCGCAGGACGCCGCGCGTCGCGCTGGCGAAGCTTCGTCGCCGTGGGCGCTGGCCGATGCGTTCTGGCCGAACCAGCCCGATTGCGGCATCGACTTCCTATATGTGCAGGGCGCGCAGGGCGAGCAGCGCCTGGCCGTCAGCGTCATCACTGCCGGAGACGCGTATCGCATCCGCATCGGCGATCGTGAACTGCCAGCCCGCGCCGACATCGACGGCGAGCGCATCACGCTCACGCTGGGCGACGCGCAGCGCAGCGCGCGTGTGCTGCGCTCGAGCGCGCACCGCGTCGTACTGCTCGCGGGTGAGCGCTTCGAGTTCGACGCCGTCGACCGCTACGCGCCGCCCGAGTCCGAAGACGGCCATGGCGGCCATCTCGTTGCGCCGATGCCGGGATCTGTGGTCAGCGTGCTGGTCAAGGTCGGCGACACGGTCAAGAAGGGCCAGCCGCTGATCATCATGGAGGCGATGAAGATGGAGCACACCATCGTGGCGCCACTCGACGGTGCCGTCGAGGCGATCTACTTCGCGGCGAAAGAACAGGTCAAGGAAGGCGCCGAACTGGTCGCGCTGGCCGAGGCGGTTGCCGTCTGATCCGCGCGCGAACCCTCAGCAGCGCCGCTTCCAGCGCAGCAAGTAGCATGTGGCCATGAAGATCCTCGTCCAATCCACCGGCCTCGACATCGTGCCCGGCATCATCGCCGAGCTGCGCAAGCATCAACCCGACTGGCAGTACCACGCGTGGCCATCGGACGAACCCTGCGACTACGTCGTCGGCTGGAAGCCACCGGCCGAGCTGTTCGCGCGGCAGTCCAAGCTGAAGGCAGTGATCAATTACGGCGCCGGCGTCGACGCCATCCTGGCGATGGGTGCGGTGCCCGCGCATCTGCCGATCGTGCGTCTCGAAGACGCCGGCATGGCGCAGCAGATGGCCGAATACGCGATCTACGGCGTGATCCATCACCAGCGCCACATGCAGATCTATCTCGCGCAGCAGCGTGACAAGCACTGGCAGCAGCACGAAGACCGCGGCAACGTGCGGCGGCCCACGGTCGGTGTGCTGGGGCTCGGCGAGATGGGCGGCACCGTTGCCACGCGGCTCGCGGCGTTTGGCTATACGGTGCAGGGCTGGTCGCGATCGCAGCGCCAGATCGATGGCGTCAAGACCTTCGCAGGCAGCGACGGACTCGCTGCCTTCCTGGCCGGCACCGACGTGCTGGTGTCGATGCTTCCGCTGACCGAATCGACGCGCGGCCTGATCAACGCACAGACACTGGCGCAGCTGCCGCGCGGCGCGTTCCTGGTCAACGCCGGTCGCGGCGGCCATCTGGTCGATGCCGACGTGCTGGCGGCGCTCGACAGCGGCCAGCTCGGCGGCGCCCTGCTCGACGTCTTTCACGAAGAGCCGCTGCCCAAGGATCACGCGTTCTGGTCGCACCCCAAGGTCATCGTGACGCCGCACATCGCAGCCACGACGCCGATCAAGGACGCCTGCGCGCAGATCGTCGCCAAGATCGGCAGCATGGAGCGTGGCGAGCTTGTGTCGGGTATCGTCGATCCCAAAGTGGGTTATTGATCAGCCAGCCGAGGTGCGCATGAAGTATCCGAGCCGCGTCAGCATCGTCGAAGTCGGCGCCCGCGACGGCCTGCAGAACGAAAAGCAGGACGTCTCGGCCGCGGTCAAGATCGAGCTCGTCAACCGCCTCAGCGCGGCGGGCTTCCGCAACGTCGAGGCCGGGTCGTTCGTGTCGCCCAAGTGGGTGCCGCAGATGGCGACCTCGGCTGACGTGATGGCCGGCATCAAGCGCAAGCCCGGCGTCATCTATTCGGTGCTGACGCCCAACCTCAAGGGCTTCGAGGGCGCGCTCGCGGCCCGCGCCGACGAGGTCGTGATCTTCGGCGCCGCGTCTGAGGCGTTCTCGCAGAAGAACATCAATTGCTCAATCGCCGAAAGCATCGAACGCTTCCGCCCGGTCGCTGAGGCAGCCAAGGCCAACGGCATGCGTGTGCGCGCCGCCGTATCCTGCGCGCTGGGCTGCCCGTACCAGGGCGAAGTGCCGATCGAATCGGTCGTCGACTGCGTGCAGCGCTTTGCCGACCTGGGCTGCGACGACATCGGCATCGCCGACACCATCGGCGTTGGCACGCCGGCGCGCACCGCAGCGGTGTTCGAGGCGGCGGCGAAGGCCTATCCGCTGGCGCAGATCTCGGGGCACTTTCACGACACCTACGGCCAGGCCTGTGCCAACGTGCTGGCCTGTCTGGAGCTGGGCGTCAGCACCTTCGACACCTCGGTCGCCGGCCTCGGCGGCTGTCCGTATGCCAAGGGCGCCACCGGCAATGTCGCGACCGAGGATGTGCTGTACATGCTGCACGGCATGGGCATCGAAACCGGCATCGACCTCGACCTGGTCTGCGAGGCCGGCCAGTTCATCTCGCAGGCGCTGGGCCGCGCGCCACACTCGCGCGTGAACCGGGCGCTGGCGGCGAAGCGGGCCGGGTAGTGGCCTGGCGCCCGCAGC
>JAKOZT010000056.1 GCA_029779845.1 Pseudomonadota bacterium
CGGCTACCTGGTGCTCGCGCTGCTGGCGCCCACCGGCATGGAGATTCTCGTGCCGCGCGTGCGCGCCAAGCAGATCCTCAACTACGGCCTCGACAAGGTGCGATTCCCAGCGCCGGTGCTGGCGGGCAAGCGGGTGCGCAACCGCATCAAGCTCGCCGCCGCCGAGGACAAGGGCGGCGGCCGCTGGCTGCTTTCGCTCGAGAACACGGTCGAGATCGAGGGCGGCGACAAGCCGGCGCTGGTGGCCACCACACTCGCGATGGTGTTCGGCTGAACGGCGAAGGACGACCCACCATGGCCACCAAGACCACCTCCGCGGGCCGCCCCCGCACCACCGCCGCGGCAGGCACCAAGCGTGCCGCTGGCAAGACGGCTGCCGCCACCGCCGCTGCCGTCCGCACCACGGCCGCGGCGGGCGCCAGGCGCGTTGTCGGCAAGACCGCCAACACCGCCACCGCTGCCGCCACGCGCGTCGCGAAGAAGGCGCGCAGCGCCGCGGATACCGCCGCCAAGCTGGCCGGCAGCGCGAGCAAGGCCGGCCTGTCTGCGCTCGGCACGGCCAGCGATCTTGGTGGCCTCGTCGCCGAGGCCAGCCGCAACACGCTCGCGATCAACCCGCTGATCGGCTTGAACAAGCGCGACGTCGCAAGCGCGGCCGGCTCGCTGCTCAAGGCCGTCACCAGTACGCCGCGGCGGGCCAGCACGCACCTGGGCCGCTACGTGAAGGAGCTGGGCCAGGTCGCGAAGGGGAAGTCCGAGCTGGTGCCCGACCCCAAGGACCGGCGCTTCGCCGATCCGGCGTGGAAGAGCAACGCCCTGTACGCGCGCCTGATGCAGTCGTACCTGGCGACGCAGAAGGAGCTGTCGCACTTCATCGAACAGTCGGCATTGAACAAGCTCGAGAAGGGTCGCGCGCACTTCTTCGCCTCGTTGATCACCGACGCGCTTGCGCCGAGCAACTGGGTGCTCGGCAATCCGGCGGCGGTGCGCAAGATCGTCGACACCGGCGGCGACAACCTCGTCAAGGGGCTGAAGAACCTGATCCACGACGCGCGCCACAACCACATGCTGCCTTCAATGGTCGACGCCACGCCGTTCAAGGTCGGCGAGACCATCGCCACCTCGCCCGGCCAGGTGGTGCTGCGCCACGAGATGTTCGAGCTGCTGCAGTTCGCTCCGACGACGCCGCAGGTGCACGCCCGCCCACTCGTGATGTCGCCGCCGCA
>JAKOZT010000063.1 GCA_029779845.1 Pseudomonadota bacterium
GTCCTCATGCTCGCCGCGGGTGATTGAGCGCAGCGGCGCAGCCGCGAAGCGAGTTCCGCGGCGGGGCCGCGAGACCGAGCAGCGCAAGGCAGTCGGCCCGCAGGGCCGACCGTCTCATCGAAGCGCCGCGGGCGGCCCGCACGGCCCTTTGCCGCTTGGACCACGCTGCCGGCTTTCTGAACGATTGATCGCTGGTCGGTATCAGCGCAGCGCCGCGAGCGCTTCCCGCCGCATCGTCTCGACCAGCTCGCCGAGCAGGCGGATGCCCGGCTCGATGGCCCTGGAGTCGATCGACGCATAGCCGAGGCGGAACGCCCGCCGCGCCGGCGGCGCGCCGTGGAAGAACACGTCGCCCGGCTCGATCAGCACCCCCTCGGCCTCGGCGCGCGCCGCGAACTCGACGACGTCGAGTCCCTCGGGCAGCGAGACCCAGCACGAACTGCCGCCGGAGACCGGCACGGCGCGGCAGCTCGGCGCGTGACGCGCCAGCGCCTCGAGCACCAGCGCGCAGCGTTCGCGCTGTATCGCGGCGAGGCGCCGCAGCAGCGCGTCGTGGTGGCCCAGCGAGAGGAACAGCGCGAAGGCGCGCTGCACCAGCGTCGAGGGGTGGCGCAGCATCAGCCGGCGCAGCGCGCGCAGCTCGGCGATCAGCGGCGCGGCGCCGACGGCGTAGCCGACCCTCAGGCCCGGCGCGAGGCTCTTGGAGAGGCTGCCGACGTAGATCACGCGGTCGCTGCGGTCGAGGCTCTTGAGCGCCGGGAAGGGCTCGCCGTCGAAGCGGTTCTCGCTCTCGAAGTCGTCCTCGATGACGATGAAGTCCTCGGCCTGCGCGCGTGCCAGCAGCGCCTCGCGGCGCGCCAGCGGCATCGTCACGCCGGTCGGGCACTGGTGGCTCGGCGTCGCGTACACGTAGTCCAGCCCGGCGAGCTGGTCGTCGACCGGCAGCCCCTCGGCATCGACCGGCAGCGGCACGAGGGCCGAGGTGCGCGCGGCGAAGATGTTGCGCGCGTCGGGGTAGCCCGGTTCCTCGATGCCCACGCGCGTGCCCTCGCGCATCAGCAGGTCGGCGAGCATGAACAGCGCGTGCTGCGCGCCCACCGTGACGACGACTTCGTCGGCGGCGGCCCAGACGCCGCGCCGCGGCAGCACGCGGGTGCGGATCTGCTGCACCAGCGACTCGTCGTCGCGGGTGATCAGGTCGGGGGCCCACTCGCGGATGTCCAGCACCGACAGCGCCTTGTTGCAGCACTCCCGCCAGTCGGCGGTCGGGAACAGCGACGGGTCGAACTGGCCGTACAGGAAGGGGTACGGATACTTCTGCCAGTCGGCCTGCTTGACGATGCTGCGCTGGCGGGTCGGACGCTGCAGGAACCGCGCGGACCAGTCGGGACCCGCCCCGCCGCCGCGAGCGCTCGTTCGCCCGGCGCCCGGCGCGCTCGGCCGCTTGCCGATCATGTCGGGGTTGACGAAGTGGCCGCTGCGCTGGCGCGACACCAGGTAGCCCTCGTCGGCGAGCTGCTGGTAGGCCAGCACGACGGTGTTGCGCGCGACGCCGAGCTGGTCGGCCATCTCGCGGCTCGAGGGCACCGGTTCGCCGGGCGGCAACTGGCCGTCGAGGATCGCTCCGACGAGCATCTCGCGGATCTGCGCCTGCAGGCTCAGGCTCTGGCGGGCCGAGCGCTGCAGCAGCTGCTTCCACATCACGTCGTTGGGTCGCTGCGCCACTCAACGGCCCTCCGCGCAGCTAGTCGTTTTCCCTGATGGCGCGCCTTCGCGTCGCGGCCGCCCCGAGGAGACGCGAGGCCTGGCCGGCGATGTGGCCTCAGCGAATGGATTGAACTGGCACTACTGCCGGCACGAGGCGGCGAACACACTGCCGCCGCTGGGTGCTCGACGCCGCGCAGTCCACGCGCGGGGCGACGGGAGCCGGACGGCACGAGAGAAGATCGTTTTGTCGCAAAAGGAGACATCGATGAAGAGCATAAGACAATTGACCCGCCGTGCCGCCTTGCTGGCCGGCCTCGCCGCCGGCACGCTCGCGCTGCCGGGCGCGGCCTTCGCGCAGGCCAAGGAGGTGACGGTGGCGTACCAGCAGATCGCCGGGCCGCTGATCGTCGCGATCGCCAACGGCACGATCGAGAAGGCCACCGGCTACAAGATCAACTGGCGTCAGTTCGAGTCCGGCGCGAAGGTGGCGACGGCGATGACCTCCGGCGACGTGCAGGTGGGCGTGATCGGCTCGAGCCCGCTGGCCGCCGCCGTCAGCCGCGGCGTCGAGCTGGAGCTGTTCTGGATCCTCGACGACATCAACGAGGCCGAGGCGCTGGTCGTGCGCAACGGCGCGGGCATCGCCAAGCCCGCCGACCTCAAGGGCAAGAAGCTCGGCGTGCCCTTCGTCTCGACGACGCACTTCCACACCATGTTCGCCCTCGAGCAGTGGGGCATCAAGCCGAGCGAGGTGCAGCTGCTGAACATGCAGCCGAACCAGATCGCCGCAGCCTGGGAGCGCGGCGACATCGATGCCGCCTACGTCTGGGATCCGGCGCTTGCGCGCATCAAGCAGAACGGCAAGGTGCTCATCACCTCCGGCGAACTGAGCAAGAAGGGCAAGGCCACGTTCGACGGCATGGCGGTGCAGAAGAAGTGGGGCGAGCAGAACGCCGACTTCATGGCGAAGTTCGTCAAGGCCGTCGCCGACGCCGACGCCTCGTTCCGCAGCAGCCCGGCGCAGTGGGGCGCCGACTCCGCCAACGCGAAGGCGATCGCTTCCAAGATCGGCGGCGAGGCCAAGGATGCCGCCGAGGCGATCAAGCTCTACGCCTACCCGTCGATCGAGCAGCAGGTCTCGCCGGCGTGGCTCGGCGGCGGCAAGGCGGGCGGCGCGGCCAAGGCGCTGCAGGCGACCTCGGAGTTCCTGAAGGAGCAGAAGCGCATCGACGCGCTCGCGCCGGACTACAGCGTCTTCGTGACGCCGAAGTACGCCGAGGTGGCGCGCAAACTGAAGTAAACCGCAGGCGCGGCGTCCCGGGCGGGGCGCCGCGAAAGGACAGGCCATGACTCAGCAGTCTTTGCAGGTGCGCGGCGTCAGCGTCGTGTATCCCGGGCGCACGCCGACGGAGCAGGTGCACGCGCTCTACAATATCGACCTCACGATCGACCGCGGCGACTTCGTCGTCGCGCTCGGCGCCTCGGGCTGCGGCAAGACCACGCTGCTCAGCCTGATGGCGGGCTTCATCGCGCCGAGCAAGGGCGAGATGCTGCTCGGTGGCCGTCCGATCGTGGGCCCGGCCTCGGACCGCGGCGTCGTGTTCCAGAAGCACGCGCTGCTGCCGTGGCTCTCGGTCATGGAGAACACCGAGTTCGGCCTGAAGCTGCAGAGCGTGCCGAAGGAGCAGCGGCGCGAGATCGCGGCGAAGAACCTCGCGCTCGTCGGGCTGAAGGACTTCCACAACCACATGATCTACCAGCTCTCCGGCGGCATGCAGCAGCGCGTGGGCATCGCGCGCGCGCTGACCTGCAACCCGGCGATGCTGCTGATGGACGAACCGATGGCCGCCCTCGACGCGTTGACGCGCGAGACCATCCAGGAGCTGCTGCTGGACGTCTGGCAGAAGACCCAGAAGATGTTCTTCTTCATCACGCACAGCGTCGAGGAGGCCTTGTTCCTCGCCAGCCACCTGATCGTCATGTCGCCGCGCCCGGGCCGCATCACCCACCGCTACGAGCTCGATTTCAACAAGCGCTTCCTCGAGACGCGCGACGCGCGCGCGATCAAGTCCAGCCCCGACTTCATCCGCATGCGCGAGCTGGTCCTCAACATCATCTACGGCGACGAGCGCGCCGGCGAGAAACTCATGGAGAGCAGCCATGCGTGACGACACGACGGTCGAGGCCTCGATGTCCTACGGCAGGCAGCAGCGCATGAACTGGGCGCGCGGGCGCGTCGGCGCGCTGTTCGCGAAGCGCTCGGTCAGGCCGGGCGAGCATTTCGGCGCGCCGGGGCAGGGCAGCGCGGCGGGCATCGCGACCGGCACCGTCGTCGTGCTGCTGCTGCTGTGGGTGGCGGTCAGCAACTCGGGCCTGGTCAAGCCGCTGTTCCTGCCGACGCCGCAAGCGGTGTTCGGCAAGTTCGTCCAGGTGGCGACCGAGGGCTTCGCCGGGGCGACGCTGCTCGAGCACACCCTGACCAGCCTCGTGCGGGTGTTCGGCGCGTTCGCGCTGGCCTGCGCCACGGCGATCCCGATCGGCGTGCTGATGGGCGTCAGCCGCGTCGCGCGCGGCATCTTCGATCCGCCGATCGAGTTCTACCGGCCGCTGCCGCCGCTGGCCTACCTGCCGATGGTCATCATCTGGTTCGGCATCGGCGAGTTCTCCAAGATCTACCTGATCTTCCTGGCGATCTTCGCGCCGATGGCGATCGCCGCGCGCTCCGGCGTGCGCTCGGTGTCGATCGAGCAGATCCACGCGGCCTACTCGATGGGCGCGACGCGGCTGCAGGTGATCTGGCACGTGATCCTGAAGTCGGCGCTGCCGGAGATCTTCACCGGCATGCGCATCGGCATCGGCGTGGGCTGGACGACGCTGGTCGCCGGCGAGATGGTGGCGTCGACGCGAGGCCTGGGCTTCATGGTGCTCAACGCGGCCGAGTTCCTAGCCTCGGACGTCGTCATCATGGGCATCATCGTGATCGGCCTGTTCGCCTTCGTGTTCGACCTGCTGATGCGCCACCTGGAGAAGGTGCTGGTGCCCTGGAAGGGCAAGGTCTGATACGACGTTGCGATCAATGGCATCAAAGCGCAGCTCGGGCGGGCGTGTTCTTGTCGGGGATGCGCCGCAGCGGCGCGGCAGGCACGGCCCCGTGGGGGCTCCTGCGGTGGCGGTCGGCGCTGCGCACCGACTGCGCTGCGATGCTTGTATGGTTCTTCGTGAACTGGAACAGGCAGCGCAGCCGACGTAGTGTGTATGGGCTGGGGCGGAGGGACTCTGCGATGCTTCAGCCGCGAGTAGCGGACTGACCGAACGAGTGGTCTCCCACCCCGCCCGCCCAACGTCGATGAGGAACTGAGCGCCGCGCGAGTTGATCGCTTGAGCGCC
>JAKOZT010000078.1 GCA_029779845.1 Pseudomonadota bacterium
CGCTTCGAGCAGGGACTCGAAGCGCTGCAGCAGGTGCGATTCCGTCATGTCGCGCGCCGCCGGGTCGGCGCGCGCGCCGATGCGCGCGGCCTGGCCGAGCAGCATCGCGCCCAGGCCGCGCAGCACCAGCGCGCGCGCCGTGTCGCGGCCGGCGTACTCGCGCGCCAGCAGCGCCATCGCGGCGTCCAGGCCCGCGTCGGCGCCGCCCACCCAGGCGCGGCCGAGCACGCGCCGCACCTCGGGCTCGCGCGCCAGCAGCTCGTCGAGCATCGCGTCGGCCAGCGTCACCACCAGCCCGTCGGTGCCGGGCTCGAAGGTGAAGGCGTGCACCGTGCCGGGCGGCACGTTGACCAGCGTCGCCGCGCCCAGCGCCAGCTCGGCGTCGTCCAGGCGCGTCATGCCGCCGCCGGTGCGCAGCAGCAGCAGCTGGTGCAGGCGGTCGTGGCGGTGCGGCGCCAGCTCCCATTCGTACAACACCGAGCGCTCCGCGATGGTCTCGCAGTGCATCACGTCGGGCAGGTGCTCGCGCTCGCCGTACAGGCTGTAGTGGCGGACGGCGTCGGCGGGGCGGGGCATGTTCGAATCGTACAAGTACCGGCGGGATCCGGCCATTCCGCGCCGGCCGCCGCGGCGTTACCTTGCGGCCCTGATCCGCGAACCACATTCCAAGGAGACGAGACATGAAGACCAGCGTGTGCATCATCGGCGGCGGCCCCTCGGGGCTGATGCTGTCGCAGCTGCTGCATCTGAAAGGAATCGACAACGTCGTGCTCGAACGCCAGAGCCGCGAGTACGTGCTCGGCCGCATCCGCGCCGGCGTGCTCGAGCACGGCTTCGCCGCGCTGATGCGCGAGGCGCAGTGCGGCGAGCGCATGGACCGCGAGGGCGAGATCCACGAGGGCTTCTTCATCGCCCACGACGACCGCATGGACCGCGTCGACCTGCACAAGTACAGCGGCGGCAGCTCGGTGGTCGTCTACGGCCAGACCGAGCTGACGCGCGATCTCTACGAGGCGCGCGACCGCATGAACGGCCAGGTGATCCACAACGCCGAGGACGTGCAGCCGCACGAGCTGACCAGCGCCACGCCTTACGTCACCTACCGCAAGGGCGACGAAGTCGTGCGCATCGACTGCGACTACGTGATCGGCGCCGACGGCTTCCACGGCGTGAGCCGCAAGTCGATCCCGAAGGGCGTGCTGCGCGAGTACGAGAAGGTCTATCCGTTCGGCTGGCTGGGCGTGCTGTCGCGCACGAAACCCGTGTCGCCCGAGCTGATCTACGCGCGCCACGAGCGCGGCTTCGCGCTGTGCTCGCTGCGCTCGCAGGTGCTGAGCCGCTACTACATCCAGGTGCCGCTGGCCGACAAGGTGGAAGACTGGTCCGACGACGCCTTCTGGGCCGAGCTGAAGCGCCGCCTGCCCGCCGAGGTGGGGGCGAAGATGGTCACCGGGCCGTCGATCGAGAAGTCGATCGCGCCGCTGCGCAGCTTCGTGGCCGAGCCGATGCGCTGGGGCAACCTGTTCCTCGCCGGCGACGCGGCGCACATCGTGCCGCCCACCGGCGCGCGCGGCCTGAACAGCGCCGCCTCCGACATCTACTACCTCTACCACGCGATGCTCGCGCACTACCAGCGCGGCGACGACAGCGGCCTGGAGAACTACTCCGCCAAGGCGCTGGCGCGGGTGTGGAAGGCGCAGCGCTTCTCGTGGTGGATGACGATGATGCTGCACACCTTCCCGGACAGCATCGAGTACGACCGCAAGCTGCAGGACACCGACCTCGCCTACCTGTTCTCGTCGGAGGCGGCGCAGCGCTCGCTGGCGGAGAACTACGTCGGCCTGCCGTTCTGATACCGACCGGCGATCAATCGTTCAGAAAGCCGGCAGCGTGGTCCAAGCGGCAAAGGGCCGTGCGGGCCGCCCGCGGCGCTTCGATGAGACGGTCGGCCCTGCGGGCCGACTGCCTTGCGCTGCTCGGTCTCGCGGCCCCGCCGCGGAACTCGCTTCGCGGGCTATCGCCCGCTGCGCTCAATCACCCGCGGCGAGCATGAGGACGAGGCGCGCGGGTACGCGCGCGGGCCACGAGCCCTGCGCTGCTCAGCGTCTCATAGGCGCGCCGCGAGCGGCCCGCACGG
>JAKOZT010000092.1 GCA_029779845.1 Pseudomonadota bacterium
TGGCCGCGAAGCCGCCCATCAGCGCCTGCCTCACCTTGGCCGGGTCGGCCCCCGCCTTGCTCGCGAACACCAGCGCCTCGCCCACCGCCGCGATGTTCAGCGCGACGATGATCTGGTTGGCCACTTTCGTCGTCTGCCCGTCGCCGTTGCCGCCCACCAGCGTGATGTTCTTGCCCATGCGTTGCAGCAGCGGCAGCACGCGGTCGAAGGCGGCCTGCGGGCCGCCGACCATGATGGTCAGGCTCGCGGCCTTGGCGCCGACTTCGCCGCCGGACACCGGCGCGTCCAGGTAGTCGCAGCCCAGCTCGTTGATGCGCCTGGCGAAGGCCTTGGTCTCGATCGGCGAGATCGAGCTCATGTCGACCACGGTCTTGCCTTTCGAAAGACCCGCCGCCACGCCGTTCTCGCCGAACAGCACCGCCTCCACGTCCGGCGTGTCCGGCACCATCGTGAAGATCACCTCGGCGCGCTCGGCCACGCCGCGCGGGCTGGTGCACTGCGTGGCGCTGCTCGCGGCGATCTCGGGATGCACCTTGCCGCGCGTGTGGACGAAGAGCTGGTGGCCGTCGGCGATCAGGTGCAGCGCCATCGGCGCGCCCATGATGCCCAGGCCGATGAAGCCGATCTTCTGCGGAGAGGAAGTCATGTCGGTGTCTCGTTCGAAAGGAAAAATCAGCGCAGCTGGCGGCGCGCCTGCTCCAGCCAGCCCAGGCCGGCCTCGGTGCCGTTGGCGGGCTTGTATTCGCAGCCGATGAAGCCGGCGTAGCCGATCTTCGCCAGGTGCCCGAAGAGGAACGGGTAGTTGATCTCGCCCGTGCCCGGCTCGTTGCGCCCGGGGTTGTCGGCGATCTGCACGTGGGCGATGCGCGCGAGCTGCTTGTGCAGCGTCGCGGCGAGTTCGCCTTCGCTGCGCTGCGCGTGGTAGATGTCGTACTGCAGGAAGAGGTTGTCCGCGCCGGCCTCGTCCATGATCGCCAGCGCCTGCGCCGTGCGGTTCAGGAAGAAGCCCGGAATGTCGTAGGTGTTGATCGGCTCGATCAGCAGCTTGAGCTTCGCCTTCTTCAGTTCGGCCGCCGCGTATTTCAGGTTCGCGACGAAGGTCTGGCGCAGCATCTTCTCGTCGGCGCCCAGCGGCGCCTTGCCGGCCAGGCAGTTGAGCTGCGGCGCGCCCAGCGCGCTCGCGTACTCGATCGCCCTGGCCACGCCGTCACGGAACTCGTCGATGCGGTCCGGCAGGCAGGCGATGCCGCGCTCGCCGGCGTCCCAGTCGCCGGCCGGCAGGTTGTGCAGCACGCATTGCAGGCGGTTGCCCTTCAGCCGCGCCGCCACTTCGCCCGGCGTGTGCGCATAGGGGAACAGGAACTCGACGGCGCCGAAGCCGGCGCGCGCGGCGCGCTCGAAGCGGTCGAGGAAGGGATGCTCGGTGAAGAGCATGCTGAGGTTGGCGGCGAAGCGCGGCATGTGGTGTCCTTGATGTTTCATGAAACGCCCGTTCGGGCTGAGCCCTTCGACAAGCTCAGGGCGAACGGATATCGGATCAGTCGAGCAATCCGATCGCCGTCGGCGCGTCGGCCGCGCTGAGCGCGAGTTCCTCGAACTCGCTGATCGCGTCGATCTCGGTGCCCATGGCGATGTTGGTCACGCGCTCGAGCATCACCTCGATCACCACCGGCACCTGGAACTCCGCCATCCAGCGGTTCGCCTGTTCGATGGCGGGCTTGATCTCCTCCTGCCGGTGCACGCGGATCGCCTTGCAGCCCAGGCCTTCCACCACCTTGGCGTGGTCCACGCCGTAGCCTTGCAGGCCCGGCGCGTTGATGTTGTCGAAGCCGAGCTGCACGCAGTAGTCCATGTCGAAGCCGCGCTGCGCCTGGCGGATCAGCCCGAGGTAGCTGTTGTTGACCACCATGTGGATGTAGGGCAGCTTGAACTGCGCGCCCACCGCCAGCTCCTCGATCATGAACTGGAAGTCGTAGTCGCCCGACAGCGCGACGATGGTGCGCGTCGGGTCGGCGGCACGCACGCCCAGCGCGGCGGGGATGGTCCAGCCCAGCGGGCCGGCCTGGCCGCAGTTGATCCACTGGCGCGGGCCGAACACGTGCAGGAACTGCGCGCCGGCGATCTGGCTCAGCCCGATCGTGCTGACGTAGGTGGTGTCGCGCGGGAAGTTGTTGTTCATGCACTGGTAGACGCGCTGCGGCTTCATCGGCACCGCCTCGTAGTTGGTCTTGCGCAGCAGCGTCTTCTTGCGCTCGCGGCATTCGGCGGCCCAGGCGCCGCGGTCGCGCAGCTGGCCGGCGGCCTTCAGTTCCTTCGCGACGGCGACGAATTCCTCGAGCGCCGCCTTGGCGTCGGAGACGATGCCGAAGTCGGGGCTGAACACACGCCCGATCTGCGTCGGCTCGATGTCGACGTGCACGAAAGTCCGCCCCTTGGTGTAGACCTCCACCGAGCCGGTGTGGCGATTCGCCCAGCGGTTGCCGATGCCGAGCACGAAGTCGCTGGCCAGCAGCGTGGCGTTGCCGTAGCGGTGGCTGGTCTGCAGCCCGCACATGCCGGCCATCAGCGGGTGGTCGTCGGGAATCGTGCCCCAGCCCATCAGCGTCGGGATCACCGGCACGCCGGTCAGCTCGGCCAGCTCGACGAGCAGGTCGGACGCATCGGCGTTGATGATGCCGCCGCCGGCCACGATCAGCGGCCGCTCGGCCGCCTGCAGCATCGCGATGGCTTTTTCGGCCTGCTTGCGCGTCGCCTTCGGCTTGTAGACGGGCAGCGGCTCGTAGGTGGCGATGTCGAACTCGATCTCGGCCATCTGCACGTCGAAGGGCAGGTCGATCAGCACCGGCCCGGGCCGGCCCGAACGCATCAGGTGGAAGGCCTGCTGGAAGGCGCGCGGCACCTGCGCGGGCTCGAGCACGGTCGTCGCCCATTTGGTCACCGGCTTGACGATCGAGGTGATGTCGACGGCCTGGAAATCCTCCTTGTGCATGCGCGCGCGCGGCGCCTGGCCGGTGATGGCGAGGATGGGGATGCTGTCGGCGATCGCCGAATAGAGGCCCGTGACCATGTCGGTGCCGGCCGGGCCGGAGGTGCCGATGCACACGCCGATGTTGCCGGCCTTGGCACGCGTGTAGCCTTCGGCCATGTGCGAGGCGCCTTCGACGTGGCGGGCCAGCACGTGCGCGATCGAGGCGCGCTCGCGCAGCGCGGCGTAGAGCGGGTTGATGGCGGCACCCGGCACGCCGAAGGCCTGGTTGATGCCTTCTTTTTCCATCACGAGTACGGCGGCCATTGCGGCCTTCATGCGCGCCATTGCAGTCTCCTTGAGTTCGATCCGACTGGCCGCGATGGTCGGCGCGCGGCGGCGCGGCGTGAAGACCAGGTCGGGCATGTTTGTCATTCCGTGCAGGAATGGCCGGACGCGACGAGGCATCATCCGCACCGGGAGGCACCACCACGATGGACCGCATCACCGGCGTTCAGCTGTTCGCGCGCATCGTCGAGACCGGCAGCTTCAGCCGCGCCTCGTCGGACCTGGGCATCACCCAGCCCACTGCCACCAAGCACGTCGCCGCGCTGGAGGCGCGCCTGGGCGCGCGGCTGCTGAACCGCAACACGCGCGGCGTCAGCGCCACCGAGATCGGCGCGCTCTACTACGAGAAGTGCAAGGCCATCCAGCGCGAGCTGGAAGAGGCCGACAGCCTGGCCGCGCTGCTGCAGAGCAAGGTGCGCGGCCAGCTGCGCATCAGCACCTCGGTGGCCTTCGGGCGGCGCGTGGTGGTGCCGCTGGCGCTGCGCTTCATGCGCGAGCACCCCGAGGTGACGCTGGACCTGAGCTTCGACGACCGCTACGTCAACCTCGTCGAGCAGGGCGTCGACGTGGCGCTGCGCATGGGCCGGCTGGCCGACTCCGCGCTCGGCGCGCGCTACCTCGGCGTCAACCCCTGGCTGGCGGCGGCCTCGCCCGACTATCTGAAGCGCCGCGGCACGCCGCAGACGCCGGCCGATCTGGCGCAGCACGACTGCCTGATCTACAGCAGCGTGCAGGGCGACGAGCGCTGGAGCTTCAGCGCGCCGGACGGCGAGACGCTGTCGGTGCCGGTGAAGGGCCCGCTGCGCTCGAACAACCTCTCGGCGCTGCTGGCCGCCTGCCGCGCCGGGCTGGGGCTGGCGGTGCTGCCCTGGTACGTGGCGCGCGAGTCGCTGGCCGACGGCGCGATCGTGCCGCTGCTCGAAGGCCACGCGCTGCCGACGCAGGAGCTGCACGCGGTGTTCCCCTCGCCGCGGCTGGTGCCGGGCAAGGTCAGCACCTTCATCGACTTCCTCAAGCTGCAGCTCGACGGGCCCTGGTGGCAGCGCGCGCCGGGCGCCAACGACGCATGATGAAACGACGCGGCTTCACGCTGATCGAGCTGATGCTGGTGGTGGCGGTGATCGCCATCCTCGCGACGCTGGCGATGCCCTCGTTCCAGGACCGCATCGTGCGCGAGCAGATCGTCGAAGGCATGAAGCTCGCCGACGTCGCCAAGCCGCCGGTGGCGGCGATGTGGCGCGTGGCGCACGCGCTGCCGGCCGACAACGCCGCGGCCGGGCTGCCGGCGGCGGACCGCATCGTCGGCAACCTCGTGACCTCGGTCGCCGTCGAGCAGGGCGCGGTGCACGTGACCTTCGGCAACCAGGCCAACGGCGCGATCCGCGGCAAGACGCTGACGCTGCGCCCCGCGGTGATAGCCGACGCGCCGGTGGTGCCGGTGGCCTGGGTGTGCTCGGGCGCGGCGGTGCCGGCGCCGATGACGCTACACGGCGCGGATCGCACCAATGTGCCGGCGCGGTTTCTGCCGCTCAACTGCCGCTGAGCCGGCGGCGGCATCAGTTTTGATGCGTGATGTATGATGCGCAGCATCAGGAGAGCCGCATCATGCGCACCACCCTCGCCATCGACGACGACATCCTCGCCGCGGCCCGGCATCTCGCCGAGCGCGACAGCAAGAGCGTGGGCGAAGTGATCTCCGCGCTCGCCCGGCAGGGCCTGGTGCGGGGGACGCGCGCGGCCCGCGCGGAGCGCAACGGCGTGCCGCTGCTGCCGAGCCGCCGCGGTGCCACGCCGGTGACGCCGGAACTGGTCAACCAGCTGCGCGACGAATTGCCGTGAGCGTGTACCTGCTGGACGTCAACGTGCTGATCGCGCTCGTCGATCCGGCGCATGTCCAGCACGACGACGCGCACGCCTGGTTCGCCCGCACCGGCCGCAAGGGCTTCGCCACCTGCCCGATCACCGAGAACGGGCTGGTGCGCATCGTCGGACACCCCAAGTACCCGAACTCGCCCGGCCCGCCCAGCGTGGTGCTGCAGTCGCTGGAAGCGATCCGCGGCCTGCCGGGGCATCGCTTCTGGCCCGATGGAATCAGCATCGCCGACGCGGCATTCTTCGCGCCCGAACTGCTGTCCAGCCACTCGCGCGTGACCGACAGCTACCTGCTGGCGCTCGCTCACTCAAACGGCGGGCGCCTCGCGACGCTGGACCAGAAGCTCGCAGCGGAAGTCGTCCCCGGCGGAAAGAAGGCACTCGAAATCATCCACGGATGAAACTCGCCGCCCTCACCCTCGCCGCGCTGCTCGGCGCCCCCGCCGCGGCCGCGCCGCCCGAGGACACGCTCGCCCAGCGCGTGCTCGCCTGCACCGCCTGCCACGGCAAGGAGGGGCGCGCGGCGCCCGACGGCTACCACCCGCGCATCGCCGGCAAGCCGGCGCTCTACCTGTTCAACCAGCTCGTCAACTTCCGCGAAGGGCGGCGCCGCTACGGGCCGATGATCTACCTCGTCGACCATCTCGGCGACGACTACCTGCGCGAGATCGCCGGGCACTTCGCCGCCATCGAGCTGCCCTACCCCGCGCCGGCGCCGGCCGACGACGCGCCCGCCGTGCTCGCGCTCGGCGAGCGCCTCGCGACGCAGGGCGACGCCGCGCGCAAGCTGCCGGCCTGCGCGCAGTGCCACGGCCGCGCGCTGACCGGCACCGCGCCGGCCATCCCCGGCCTCTTGGGCCTGCCGCGCGACTACCTGAAGGGCCAGCTCGGCGCCTGGGTCAACGGCCAGCGCCGCGCGCACGCGCCCGACTGCATGGCCGAGATCGCGCGGCGCCTGACGCCCGACGACGTGAGCGCCGTCACCGCCTGGCTGTCGAGCCGGCCGGTGCCGGTGCCGTCCACGGCGGCACCGAGCCTGCCCGCGCCGCTGCCGCTGGAATGCGGCGGCGTGCCGCGCTGAGCGAGGACACGCGATGCGCAAGCGCTGGCTGCTCGCTCCGCTGCTGCTGATCGCGGCGCTGGCCGTCGTCATCGCCTGGCTCAATGTGCGCGGCGAAGCGCCGATCGCCGGCGATGCCGCGCCGACCCACGGCACGCCCGATCAGGTGGCGCGCGGCGAGTACCTGGCGCGCATCGGCAACTGCGCCACCTGCCACGGCGTGCGCGGCGGCGTGCCGTGGGCGGGCGGGCGCGGCATCGCCACGCCCTTCGGCACGGTGTACGCTGGCAACCTCACGCCCGACGACGACACCGGCCTGGGCCGCTGGAGCGCGGCGCATTTCTGGCGCGCGATGCACCACGGCCGCTCGGCCGACGGCCGGCTGCTCTACCCCGCCTTCCCCTACCCCGACTTCTCGCGCATCACGCGCGAGGACAGCGACGCGATCTACTTCTTCCTGCGCACGCTGCCCGCCGTGCGCCAGCCCGCCACGCCGCACGCGCTGGACTTTCCGTACAGCTCGCAGGCGGCGCTGGCCGTCTGGCGCGCCCTCTTCTTCCGCCCCGGCGCCTTCGAGCCCGAGCCGGCGCGCGGCCCGGCGTGGAACCGCGGCGCCTATCTCGTGCGCGGCCTCGGCCATTGCGGCGCCTGCCACGGCGGGCGCAACCTGTTCGGCGCCACGCCCGAGGGCGGCCAGTCGCTGGCCGGCGGGCTGATCCCGATGCGCAACTGGTACGCGCCGGCGCTCACCGCGCCCGACCAGGCCGGCGTGGCCGACTGGGAGACGGCGCACATCGTCGCGCTGCTGCGCGACGGCACGTCGCCGCGCGGCTCGGCGCTCGGGCCGATGGCCGACGTGGTCTACCGCAGCCTGCAGCACCTGCGCGACGACGACCTGAACGCGATCGCGCTGTTCCTGAAGTCGCTGCCGCAGCAGCGCAGCGCCGCGAGCAGCCGCAAGCCGCCCGACCCGGCGCAGAAGGAAGCCGGCGCGAAGCTGTACGAAACGCACTGCGCCGATTGCCACGGCGCCAAAGGCCAGGGCGCGCGCAGCGGCGCTGGCGTGGTGATCGCCCCCGCGCTGGCCGGCAACCGCGTGGTGACGATGGAGCCGCCGGCGAACCTGATCCGCGTGATCGTGCACGGCGGCTTCCAGCCCGCCACGCGCGGCAACCCGCGGCCGTTCGGCATGCCGCCCTTCGGGCTCGCGCTGTCCGACGCGCAGATCGCCGCGCTGGCCGGCTACCTGCGCAGCAGCTGGGGCCACCAGGCCGGCGAGGTGCTGCCCCAGGAGGTGGCGCGCTGGCGCGGCGGCGCGGGAGAGTGACACCCTGTCACGCTTGCATACAGCACGCCGCCGACACGCGCTAACCTGCGCACCCTTGCCACTCTTTTGCAGGAGCCGCGATGTTCCGCCCCTTGTTCGCCGCCACTCTCGCGAGCGGCCTGGCCGCCATGACGCCGGCGCACGCCGCCGACGTCAACGTCGGCGTCTCGGTCAGCGTCGGCCAGCCCGGCTTCTACGGCCGCATCGACATCGGCAACATGCCGCCGCCGGTGCTGATGTATCCGCAGCCGGTGGTCATCCAGCCCGCGCCGGTGGCGGTGGTGCGCCAGCCGATCTACCTGCACGTGCCGCCCGGCCACGCGCGCGACTGGGGCCGCCACTGCATGCGCTACGCCGCCTGCAACCAGCCGGTGTACTTCGTGCAGGACCAGTGGTACCAGCAGGTCTACGCGCCGCAATACCGTGAGCACCATCGCCCGCACTACGCGCCGCCGCCGCCTCCGCCGCCTCCGCATGGCCGGCCCGGCGGCCCGCGCCACGACGATCACCCGCGCGGCGGCCCGCGCAACGACCGTCGCGACGACCACGACCGCGGCCGCCCCCGCGGGCGCGACCGGGACCCGCGCGAGCGCGGCCGCGACTGATCAGCTGCCCGCGGGCTTCGCGGGGGCGGCCTGCTTGTCCGACCACAGCACGCCGCCGGTGGCCCAGTTCTCGCGCCGGACGTCCTGGAAGATCACGTCGACGCCGTCGGCGCTGCTACCGAGCACGCGCACGCAGGCCTCGGTGAGTTCGCGGGCGAGCGCGCGTTTCTGCTCGGCGCTGCGACCCTCGAAGAGTTCGACGCGCAAGGTGGGCATGGCTGTTTCTCCAGAGTCTTCTACCTAGATTCGCCCCCCAAGAAATGGGAGCGCCGTCCCCCCATTCTGGATGACGCGCGGCGAGGGGCGCGCTTCTAAGCTGGCCTTCATCGCGGCACTGCGCCGCATGGAGCCACGATGAAGCGCCTCACCCTGCCCCGCGCCGCGCTGCTCGCCCTTTGGGGGGTGCTGCTGCCCGGCTGCTGCGCCGCCGCCTCGATCGGCATCGTCACCATCGTCGACGGCGAGGCCAGCCTGCTGCGCGACGCGCAACGCTTCGCCGCCGCCGAGGGCCTGCGCGTGCGCGACGAGGACATCGTCCGCACCGGCGCCGATGCGCGGCTCGTGCGCATCGAGCTGTCCGACGGCAGCGCGCTCGACCTCGGCCCCGACACCGAGCTGATGCTGCAGCCGCGCGCCGGCGGCCGCTTCGGCGAGCGCGCCGCCACGCTCTACCTGGCGCGCGGCTGGCTCAAGGTGGCCAGCGCCGGGCAGCCGCTGGCCGGCATTGCCAGCCCCTCGGCCGACCTGCGCGCACTGGTCGGCACCGCGGTGCTGCACGCTGGCCCCGAGGCGACGCTGGTGTTCGTCGAAGCGGGCCAGGCGCGCGTGGCCGAGGCCGGCGCGGCGCATGAAGTCGCGCTCGGCGACGGCGATGCCTTCGTGCGCCGCGGCCGCGAGGCCGCGACCAGCGCGCGCCGCCCGCCGCCCGGCGGGCTGGCCGGCCTGCCGCGCGCCTTCGCCGACTCGCTGCCGCGCCGCGCCGCGCGCTTCCAGGCCCGCCCCGCGGAGCCCGGCCGCGGCCTGCCGGTGACGCGCGCCGAGCTGGCGAGCTGGATCGACGCCGAACCCGCGCTGCGCACGCCGCGCGTCGCTGCCCACGCCGCGCCCCGCTCGCGGCCGACGGTGATCGTGCAGCGCGCCGAGCCCAGGCCGGTGCGCCTGGACGGCCTGATGACCTGGCCGCTGGCGGCCGCGCCCGCCCCTTCGACGGAGACCACGCGATGAGACTGCTGCTCAAGTTCAATGCCGTGTTCGTGGCGATCTTCCTGCTCGGCCTCGTCGCCACCGGCGCGATGACGCGCCAGATGCTCGAACGCAACGCGCAGCAGGAGACGCTGCAGCAGGCGCGCTTCCTGCTCGAGAAGGCGCTGGCGGTGCGCAGCTACACCTCCACGCAGGTGGCGCCGCTGCTCGAGACGCAGATGAAGTACGCCTTCCTGCCGCAATCGGTGCCGGCCTTCTCGGCCACCGAGGTGCTCGCCAGGCTGCAGCAGACGCATCCCGAGTACGCCTACAAGGAGGCGACGCTCAACCCCACCAACCCGCGCGACCGCGCGGTGGAGTGGGAGGCCGACGTGATCGCCGAATTCCGCAAGTCGGCCGAGCGCAAGGAGTTCGTCGGCGCGCGCGACACGCCGGCCGGCCGCGCCCTGTACATCGCGCGCCCGATCCGCATCGCCGACGAGGCCTGCCTGCGCTGCCACAGCACCGTCGAGACCGCGCCGCGCACACTGGTCGACAAGTACGGCCCGGCCAACGGCTTCGGCTGGCAGATGGGCGAGGTGGTCGGCGCGCAGCTGGTGACGGTGCCGATGGCCGTGCCGATGGCGCGCGCGCACGCGGCCTGGGCGCTGTTCATGGGCATGCTCGCGGCGGTGTTCGTGGTGATCGCGGTGGCGCTCAACGCGATGCTGTGGTGGCTGGTGATCCGCCCGGTGACGCGCCTGGCGCGGCTGGCCGACCGCGTCAGCCTCGGCGAGCTCTCCGCGCCCGGCTTCGCCACCGGCACGCGCGACGAGATCGGCCGGCTCGCGGCCTCGTTCGCGCGCATGCGCAAGAGCCTGGTGCAGGCGATGAAGATGCTGGAAGGAGCGCCGTCATGAGTGCACGACCTCTCGGGCTCGATGCCCGCGCGCCGCAGCCGCTGCCGGCGAGCTTCGGCAAGTACCGCGTCTGCCGCCTGCTCGGCGAAGGCGCGATGGGCGTGGTCTACGAGGCGCTCGACCCCGACATCCACCGGCCCGTCGCGATCAAGGCGATCCGCGGCTCGCTGCTCGCACCCGACGCGCAGGATCTCGACGGCGCGCGGCGCTTCCGCACCGAGGCGCAGGCGGCCGGGCGGCTTTCGCACCCCAACATCGTCTCGGTGTACGAATACGCGCAGACCGGCGCGCAGCGCTACATCGCGATGGAATGCGTGGCCGGCGTGTCGCTGCACGAGACGGTGGCGCTGGGCTTTCGCCTGCCGCTGGCCGACACGCTGAGCGTGATCGCGCAATTGCTCGACGCGCTGGCCTACGCGCACGCGCAAGGCGTGTGGCACCGCGACATCAAGCCCGCCAACCTGCTGCTGACCGCCGAGGGACGGCTGAAGGTCACCGACTTCGGCATCGCGCGCATCGAGGGCAGCGAGCGCACGCAGGCCGCCGCCACCGTGCTCGGCTCGCCCGGCTACATGGCGCCCGAGCGCTACACCGACGAGGCGCCGGACGCGCGCGTCGACATCTTCTCGTGCGGCGTGCTGCTCTACGAACTGCTGACCGGCTGCGCGCCCTTCCGCGGCTCGGCCGGCGCGGTGATGTACCAGGTGATGCACGACGAGCCCGCGCCGCCCTCGACGCTGGCGATCGAGCCATCGGTGCCGGCCGCCTTCGACGCCGTGGTGGCGCACGCGCTCGCCAAGCGGCCGGCGGATCGTTTCGCCGATGCGGCGCAGATGCGCACCGCGCTGGCCGAAGCGGCGGCGATGCCGATCGCGCCGCAGGTCTCGCCCGAGACGATGCGCCGGCTGCGCCACGCGCGCGGCGACGCGCCGACGCAGCTGCTGCCGCGCGCGCTGGCCGTGATGCCGCGCGGCGGCACGCCGCCGCAGGCGCCGGCCGTGCCTTCCGCGCCGGCACCGACCGGCTGGGATGCGCAGGCGCTGCGCGCGCTCGAACAGCTGCTGCTGCCGCAACTCGGCCCGATGGCGCGCTACGTGGTGCGCGACGCCACACGGCGCGCGCACGACCTCGCCGGGCTGATCTCGACCATCGCGCGCGAAGCCGTCGAGCCGGCCGAGCGCGTGCGCTTCCTGGCGCGTGCGCAGCGCCTCGTGCCGGCAACGCCGCCCGCCATGCCCTCATCCGCGCTGCCCGTGCTGGGCACGACGCCGATGCAGCCGGCGCTGGTGGAACGGGCGGCGCGCGTGCTGGCCGAACACATCGGCCCGATCGCCACCCTGCTCGCCCGCCGCGCCGCAGCGGTGGCCGCGACGCGCGAAGCCTTCTACGCCGCGCTGGTGCAGGCCGCGGGGCGCGACGCGGATCGCAAGGGCTTGCTCAGGAGGCTGTGGGCGTTGGGGTGATTGCGCTCCAGCCGGCGGCTGAGTCCGTGTCCAAGCGTCGCAGGCGAGGATCGCTGGTAGGCCGTGCTGGGCTCGAACCAGCGACCAAAGGATTATGCGTACCACTTCGGCTTTCGCCGCCCGTTTCCGGTTCGTGGTCTGGACTCTGTCTTGCCTTTCGGCCTTCCCGTCGAGTCTCTACACGTTCTCCCTCGTGGGAGCTTCGCTCGGCGTTGACATAGCGCACACGCGCCTTAGCGTTCACCGAATTTGAGAAGTTCTACTTCAAGGCAGAGTGAACTTGCCTTGAGCAACCCATGTGGATCGTCCCGTGCCTTGGCCGCGAAGCCATGGTGTAGGGAGTCACCCATCGAGTCCTCTGCTCTAACCAACTGAGCTAACGGCCCACG
The DNA here is from genome assembly GCA_029779845.1 of Pseudomonadota bacterium. GTDB lineage: Bacteria > Pseudomonadota > Gammaproteobacteria > Burkholderiales > Burkholderiaceae_C > Piscinibacter. The sequence goes on from JAKOZT010000092.1 coordinate 12,132, forward strand.
GCTGCCATTGTCTCATGCTGGAAGAGGCCACAGGCCTGCCGAAGTCAGCTCATGAGCCCTTTCAGGTAGGCGCTGAACATGTCCGCCATCGCATCGGCGTAGGCCCTGATCTCGGCCGGCGTGCGCGGGCTTTCGGAAAAATCCTTACCCACCGCGCTGAGTGTCTGGGTGATCAGTCGGGTGGCCAGCGTGCGAGTGCGCGGCACCGCATCGGGCAGCACCTCGCGGATGAAATCGAGATAGAGCTTCTCCGAAGACGTCTTCACGGCCTTCGCTTCGGGCGCATCCCGGTAGAGCGGCGCGGCATCGCTGAGCGCGACACGCATCCCCGCCTCTTCGCACTCGGAACGGATGAAGGCATGAACCAGTTCGCGCAACCTGTCGAGTGGCGGCCTGCCGGTATCCCGCAGGATGGCGCGCAGCATCTGCGTCGTCTGCTCCCACTCGTCGCTCTGCAGACGGAACAGGATCGCCGCCTTGTTCGGGAAGTACTGGTAGACCGATCCGACGCTAACGCCCGCCTTCTCAGCAACCCGCGCCGTGGTGAAGCGCGAGGCGCCTTCCCTGGCCAAAACCTGAACAGCGGCCTGCAGGATCGCGGCGACGAGCTCCGTCGAGCGGGTCTGCTGCGGCTCTTTGCGCGAGGAAACTTGGGGAATCTGGCGTCTGGTCATGGGTGTGTGCACGGTTGGCCGAATGCGAATAGCGAAAGCGATCAATCCGTCATATTCTATCAACGCGATTAATTCGTCGCATTTTGCGGACGACCACGAAACCCTCCGCTCCATCGCGCCTTCTGAGGACGACACCATTGACCACCACCCAACACCCGATTTCATCCTCCGCGGCACCGGCGTCGCCCGCGAGCACCTCTGTCTTCCTGAAACTGCTGCCCATCACGCTGGCGGTTTTCATCGGCTTTCTCACCATCGGAATGCAGTTGCCGGTTCTGCCGCTGCATCTGCACGAAAGACTGGGCATGGGCACGCTGGTGGTCGGCCTGGTCATGGGCTCGCAGTTCGCCGCCGCATTGCTGTCGCGCGCCTGGGCCGGCAACTTCGCCGATCTGCGCGGCGCCAAGCACGCGGTGATCGTCGGCCTGCTTTTCGCTGCCGGTTCCGGCCTGGCCTATCTGGCGTCGCTGGCCTTCGGGGGCACGCCGGCAGCATCGACCTGGATCCTGCTCCTGGGCCGCGTGCTACTGGCCTTGGGTGAAAGCCTGATCGTCACCGGTGCCCTCGGCTGGTCCATTGGCCTGGTCGGCGTGCAGAACGCAGGCAAGGTCATGGTCTGGGTCGGCATCGCCATCTTCGGCGCCTACGCGCTGGGCGCGCCGGCGGGCGTGGCGGTGAACGCACGTTGGGGCTTCAGGGGCGTGTCCGCGGCCACGATCCTGATTCCGCTGCTGGCCTTGCTGGCCGTGTCGCGCGTGCAGGCGATTGCGCCTTCCGCGACACGGCGCACCCCGTTCTACAAGGTGCTGGGCGCCGTGCTGTGGCCGGGCACGGGGCTCGCGCTTTCCAGCGTGGGCTTTGGCCTGATCATGGCTTTCATCGCGCTGCTCTTCGCCGCCAGGAACTGGGGCGACTCCTCGCTGGCGTTCACGATCTTCGGCGCGGCCTTCATCGGCGCACGCCTGTTCTTCGGGCATCTACCGGACAAGATCGGCGGGGCCAAGGTGGCACTGGTGAGCGTCGCCATCGAGACAGCGGGGCAACTACTCATCTGGGGCGCCGACACCGCGTCCCTTGCCTATCTGGGCGCGGCGCTGACCGGCTTCGGCTACTCACTGGCCTTCCCCGCATTCGGGGTGGAGGCCGTACGACGTGCGCCGCCGCAAACCCGCAGCCTGGCCATGGGCGCCTACGTGGCATTCCTGGACATGGCCTTGGGCGTGACCACGCCGCTGGCGGGTGCATTGGCGGACGCGCGGGGGATCGCATCGGTCTATCTGGCCGGAGCGATTGCCGTGGCGCTTTCCCTGGGTGTCGCTGTCACGCTGCTGGCAAATGCGCCCACGGGAACACGGCACAACCGAGCAGGCTCACCGGGATGAACGGCGAGGCGCTTCGCGAAAGATTGCGCCCTACTTCGCGCTCAGCGCATTGCTCACCAGCCGCGAGGTGATGTCGACGATCTGGATCATGCGGTCGTAGGCCATGCGCGTCGGGCCGATCACGCCGAGCGTGCCGACCACGCGGCCGTCGACCACGTAGGGCGCCGACACCACCGACAGCTCTTCGTAGGGCACCACCATGCTCTCGCCGCCGATGTAGATGCGCACGCCCTCGGCGCGGCTGCTCACGTCGAGCAGGCGCATCAGCTGCGTCTTCTGCTCGAACAGGTCGAACAGCTTGCGCAAGGAACCCATGTCGCTGGCCAGATCCTGCACCGTCAGCAGGTTGCGCTCGCCGGAGATCACCACCTGCTCCTGGCTGTCGGCGATCGCCTCGCTGCCAGCCTGCACCGCGGCCTGCATCAGCGCCGCGATCTCACCGCGCAGCGCGTCGACCTCGGTCTTCAGCCGCTCGCGCACCTGCTCGAGGGTCAGCCCGGCGTAGTGCGCGGTCAGGTAGTTGCTCGCTTCGATCAGCTGCGCCTGGGTGTAGTCCTGCGCGGTGAAGATCACGCGGTTCTGCACGTCGCCGTCGGGCGCGACGATGATCACCAGCACGCGCCGCTCCGACAGGCGCATGAACTCGATGTGGTGGAACACGCTGGGCTTGCGCGGCGCCGTCACCACACCGACGAAGCTCGACAGGCTCGACAGCAATTGCGCCGCGTTGGCGATCACGCGCTGGGGCTGGTCGGGCGGCAGCGCGGCTTCCGAGGGCGCGGCCTCGGGGCTGAGCGGCTGCGCGGTCAGCATGGTGTCGACGAAGAGGCGGTAGCCGCGCGCCGTCGGGACGCGCCCCGCGCTGGTGTGCGGGCTGGCGATCAGGCCCAGCTCTTCCAGATCGGCCATCACGTTGCGGATGGTCGCCGGCGACAGCTCGAGCCCGCTCGCGCGCGACAGCGTGCGCGAGCCGACCGGCTGGCCGTCCGCGATGTAGCGTTCGACCAGCGTCTTCAACAGCGTCTTGGCGCGCTCGTCCAGCATGGTTTTCATTGTAGGCGCGTGCGCCTTCATGCCCCTTGCGCCGAGGGGCCGTGTGGTGTAATTCCTCGCATGTCGAACCGCTTCCGACACGCAGCGCTGGTGGGCAAGTACCAGGCACACGGCATCCGGCCGGTGCTGGAGGACATCGCCCACTTCCTGGTGCGGCAGGGGCTGGAGGTGTCGCTCGAGAAGCAGACCGCGCAGAGCACCGGCATCGCCGACTACGGCTCCTTCACGCCCGACGAGCTGGGCCGCCACTGCGACCTCGCCGTGGTGGTGGGCGGCGACGGCACCATGCTCGGCGTCGCGCGCGAGCTGGCGCGCCACGGCACGCCGCTGGTGGGCATCAACCAGGGGCGGCTCGGCTTCATCACCGACGTGCCGATCAACGAGTTCGCCAAGGCGCTCGCGCCGATGATCGCGGGCGACTACGAGGAGGAACGCCGCACCATGCTGACCGGCGTGGTGTGGCGCGACGAGGAGCGCATCTTCGAAGGCTTCGCGGTCAACGACGTGGTGGTCAGCCGCGGCGCGGCCAGCAGCATGGTCGAGCTGAAGGTCGAGATCGGCAGCGAGTTCGTCGCCAACTTCCGCGCCGACGGGCTCATCCTCGCCGCGCCGACGGGCTCGACGGCCTACGCGCTTTCGGCCGGCGGGCCGATCCTGCACCCCGGCATCGCCGGCTTCGTGATGGTGCCGATCGCGCCGCACGACCTGTCGAACCGCCCGATCGTGCTGCCCGACACTGCCGAGGTCTCGATCGAGATCGTCGCCGGGCGCGACACCAGCGTCTCGTTCGACATGCACGCGCTGGCCAGCCTGCTGCACGGCGACCGCATCGCGGTGCGCCGCTCGCGCGACCAGGTGCGCTTCCTGCACCCGCGCGGCTGGAGCTACTACGCGACGCTGCGGCGCAAGCTGCGCTGGAACGCCGGAGTGACGTGACGCCATGCTGCGACGCCTCTCCCTGCGCGACTTCGTCATCGTCAGCGAGCTCGAAGTCGAGTTCGACGGCGGCTTCAGCGTGCTCACCGGCGAGACGGGCGCGGGCAAGTCGATCCTGGTCGACGCGCTGCAGTTGGCGCTCGGCAGCCGCGGCGACGCCGGCGTGGTGCGCGAGGGCGCGGCGCGCGCCGAGATCGGCGCCGAGTTCGATCTGCCGCCGGCGCTCGCGGGCTGGCTCGACGAAGCCGGCTTCGAAGGCGGCGACGCCCTGCTGCTGCGCCGGACCATCGACGCGCAGGGCAAGAGCCGCGCCTGGATCAACGGCAGCGCCGCGACCGTCGCGCAGCTGCGCGAGGTGGCCGACGCGCTGGTCGACATCCACGGCCAGCACGCCTGGCAGAGCCTGACGCGCGGCGCCTCGGTGCGCGCGCTGCTCGATGCCTATGCCGGCGTCGACACGGCCCCCTTGCAAGGCGCGTGGCAGCAATGGCGCGGCGCGCAGGAGGCCTTGGAAAAAGCCCGCAGCGCGCAGGCCGACCTGGAGCGCGAGCGTCTCGCCTGGCAGATCGGCGAACTCGACAAGCTCGCGCCCGCCGACGGCGAATGGGACGAGCTGGACGCCGAACACCGCCGCCTGTCGCATGCGCAAGCGCTGATGGACGGCGCGCGCGCCGCGCTCGATGCGATCTCCGAAGCCGACCCGAACGCCGAGCAGCTCGCCGGCCTCGCGATCGACAAGCTGCAGGACGTGGCCGAGTACGACGCTGCGCTGGCCGGCGTGATCGACGCGCTGCAAGGCGCGCAGGCGCAGCTGCAGGACGCGGCGCACACGCTGGCGAGTTATCTGAACCGCGCCGAGCTGGACCCGCGGCGATTGCAGGCGCTCGACGAGCGCCTGTCGGCCTGGATGAGCCTGGCACGGCGCTACCGCCGCACGCCCGCCGAGCTGCCGGCGCTGCTGGGGCAGTGGCGCGGCGAACTGGCCGCGCTCGATGCGGCCACCGATCTGCAGGCGCTGCAAGGTGCGGCCGATGCGGCCAAGGCGGCCTTCGACAAGCAGGCGGCCAGCGTCTCGAAGCAGCGCAAGGCCGCCGCGCCCAGGCTCGCCGCCGCCGTCACGCAGGCGATGCAGCAGCTCGGCATGGCCGGCGGCCGCTTCGAGGTGGCGCTGCTCGCGCAGGACGCGCCGCAATCCTTCGGCCTGGAGTCGGCCGAGTTCCTCGTCGCCGGCCACACCGGCAGCACGCCGCGGCCGCTGGCCAAGGTGGCCTCGGGCGGCGAGCTGTCGCGCATCGCGCTGGCGATCGCGGTGACGACCAGCCAGTTGGGCGAAGCCGGCACGCTGATCTTCGACGAGGTCGATGCCGGCGTCGGCGGTGCGGTGGCCGAGACCGTGGGCCGGCTGATGAAGCAGCTCGGCCGCGACCGGCAGGTGCTGGCCGTGACGCATCTGCCGCAGGTGGCGGCCTGCGCCGACCATCACTTCGTCGTCGCCAAGCGCGCGCAGGGCGGCCGCGTCGCCAGCGAGGTCGCGCCGGTGGCCGGCGAGGCGCGCGTCGCCGAAGTGGCGCGCATGCTCGGCGGCGAGCGCCTGTCGGGCACCAGCCTCGCGCATGCGCAGGAGATGCTGTCGGTGGGCGCCACGCCGAACACCACGGTGCGGGCCGCGCCAGGCAAAGGGCGCAAGGCATGAGCGCGAGCAGCCAGAACAACAGCAACGACAACACCCGCGAGGTGCTCGACCACCTCGAACGCCTGCACCCCGCGCCCGCCGACGCGCTGGCGCCGCACGAGGTGGTGCTGGTCACCGGCATCTCGGGCTCGGGCAAGTCGGTGGCGTTGCACGCGCTGGAGGACGCCGGCTTCTTCTGCGTTGACAACCTGCCGCCCGAGCTGCTGCGCGCCTTCCTGCGCCTGGAGCACGAGCGCTCCGAGCGGCGCGTCGCGATCGCGGTCGACGTGCGCAGCGCCGGCTCGCTGCCTCATCTATTGCCGCTGCTCGACGAGCTGAAGGGCGAAGGCGTGGCGGTGATCTCGCTGTTCCTCGACGCCAGCACCGACGCGCTGGTGCGCCGCTTCTCCGAAACGCGCCGCCCGCATCCGCTGTCCGACGACGCGCCCAAGCCCGGCCCGGCGCGCCGCCGCGGCGACAGCGCGATCGACGGCCGGCGCGCGCTGGTCGACGCGATCGAGCTGGAGCGCGAGCTGCTCGCCGGGCTGCGCGAGGTCTCGACGGTGATCGACACCAGCCAGCTGCGCCCGGCGCAGCTGCGCGCCTGGATGCGCGATCTGGTGCGCGCCGAGGCGAGCGGGCTGACGCTGGTGTTCGAGAGCTTCGCCTTCAAGCACGGCGTGCCGCTGGACGCCGACTACGTGTTCGACGTGCGCGTGCTGCCCAACCCCTACTACATCCGCGAGCTGCGTCCGCAGACCGGGCGCGACGCGCCGGTGGTCGAGTACCTGCAGGCGCAGCCCGAGGCCACCGAGATGCTGGCGCAGATCGAGGCCTTCCTGACGCGCTGGCTGCCTGCCTTCGAGGCCGACCAGCGCAGCTACCTCACCGTGGCGATCGGCTGCACCGGCGGGCAGCACCGCTCGGTGTATTTCGCCGAGACGCTGGCGCGGCGCTTCGGCGCGCGCTCGGGCACGCTGGTGCGGCATCGCGAGCTGGACGCGCGTGACTGAGCTGCCGCTGTTCCCCTTGCAGACCGTGCTGTTCCCGGGCGGGCTGTTGAGCCTGAAGGTGTTCGAGGCGCGCTACCTCGATCTCGCCGCCGACTGCCTGCGCGAACAGCGCCCGTTCGGCGTGATCGCCTTGCGCAAGGGTCAGGAGGTGCGGCGCGGGGATGAAGCCATCGTGTTCGAGGACGTCGGCGTGGTCGCCGAGATCATCGAACTCGACGGCGCGCAGCCCGGCATCCTGCACCTGCGCTGCCGCGGCTCGCGGCGCTTTCGCGTCGGTGCGACGCGCCAGCAGGACGACGGGTTGTGGATCGCGCAGGTGGAGCTGCTGCCCGACGACGACGAAGTCGCGCCGACGCCGGCAATGCACGAGACGGTGAAGGGCCTCGCCAACGCGATCGCCTCGCTGAAGGGCAAGGGCGTCGAGCCTTTCGAAGCGCCCTATCACTTCGACAGCGCCGGCTGGGTCGCCAACCGCTGGTGCGAGATCCTGCCGATTCCGCTGGCCGCCAAGCAGCGCCTGATGGAACTGTCCGACGCGCAGGTGCGCCTCGGCCTGGTCGACGAGTTCCTGCGCGGCCAGGGCGTCGTCAAGTAGCCGCCAGCAAGAGCTTGCGCAGCGGCGCGGGCAGGCCGGCGCCCAGCGCTTCGTCGAGCATGAACCAGCGGCCTGCGGGCCAGGCGGAGGTGATGCGTTCGACGTGCGCGTCGGCCGGGAAACTCCAGCGGCGCGGATGCAGCGTCCAGTCCAGGTGTGTCAGCACATGGGTGAAGGAAGGCAGCGCTTCGCCTTCGCCCGGCCAGCCGGCGGAAGCCTCGCCGAGGGCCTGCGTGGAATCGAACTCCGGCAGGCTCCACAGGCCGGCCCAGACACCCTGCTGCGGCCGCTGCACCAGCCAGAGGCGTTCGCGCCAGCGCAGCCACAGCCAGACGCTCTCTTTCGCCTTGCGCTTGAGCTTGCGCGTCTTGACCGGATAGCGCTCCGGCTGCCCCTCCCGCCGCGCGACGCACAGCTCGCGCACCGGGCAGATCAGGCACAGCGGCCCTGGTGGCCACTTCAAATTCCCCCACCTGTGGCCACTCAAATTCCCCCGGCAGGACGGGGCGGATTATGGGTTGTCGGTCCCCGTCGGTGTTGATAGCGACGTGCGAGGTGGGGGGGGCTTGCTTGAGGTGGGTTCAGTCTCTGGTTTGGCTCGGGGGTCGGTGGCCGAGGGGGTGGTTGTTCTCCTTTTTCAATCGGCTGTTGGGGCAAGCGAAGCGCGTCAGGCCGGAGGCATCGGCCGGGGAGCGGTGGTCAAGTCACGGACCCCGCAGGGGCCGTCCACAGGCTGGTCCTGTGGGCGGGTGGCTTGTCCACCGCGGGCGCGAGTTGCCTGCAGTCGATGGGGGCGTCGGCCCTGACGAACCTTTCGCGGTGGGGCCACCTGACTGGCCAGGACGCCGGCGGCTCAGGGGCTGTCGGCGGTGTTGAGCGCGATGCGCGAGGCGGCCTCCTTGAGGCGGTAGCTCTTGCCCTCGAACTCGAGCATCGCGGCGCGGTGCATGAGGCGATCGAGGATGGTGGTGGCCATGGTGGCGTCGCCGAGGTACTTGCCCCAGTCCTGCACCACGCGGTTTGAGGTGACGACGATGCTGCGGCGCTGCTTGTAGCGCTGGTGAACGACCGTCTGCAGCAGCTCGGCGCTGGCCTCGGAGATGCGGCGCGCCAGGAACAGGTCGTCGAGCACGATGAGGTCGGGCTCGATGAAGCTGCGCAGCAGCGCGGCCTGCTCGGCCGTGCTGGAGAGGGCATGGCGGGCGAACTCGGTGTCGGCCTCGACGTAGCGCACATCGAAGCCCTGCAGGGTGGCCTGGTAGGCCACGGCCTTGGCGACGTGGCTCTTGCCGGTGCCGGGCTTGCCGATGATCAGCGCATTGCCGCCCTCACTGACGAACTTCAGCGTGTGCAGCTCGAAGCAGGCCTGGCGCGGCAGCTTGGGGTTGAAGCGCCAGTCGAAGTCGTTGAGCGTGGGCCGCTCATCCAGGCGCGACTGCTTGAAGCGCCGCTCGGTCAGGCGCGAGCGGCGCCGGTCGAGTTCGTCCTGCAGCATCGCCGCGAAGGTGTCCAGGAAGGGCTCCTGCGTGCTCTGGGCCTGCATCACGCGGGTGCTGAGGGTGGCGGCAATGCCCGACAGGCGCAGCTCGCGCAGGGCGCGTTCGATCTCATGCAGGGTCATGCCTTGAACTCCGTGGTGGTCGCGTGGGTCGTGGGGTTCGGGGTGGCGTGTGCAGTGGGGTGTGCGGCGCTGCGCGCGAACAGTTCGGCGTAGTCATCGCCGCTGCGGATCAGTGGGTGCTCCTGGGTCAACGCGAGCTCGCCCTGCACTGGCGTGGCATCGGCGTTGTCGATGGCCGCCAGTGCCTCGGCGACCAGCTTCTCGGTCGCGGCCTTGACGTGTCGGTAGCTGTAGATGCCGTCGGCGAGGGCACGCGCGCAGGCGCTGTTGACCAGTCGGCGGGGGTATCGCTCAGCCAGGTTGACGATGCCCCACAGCTTGCGTTGGCCGACGCGCCCTTCGATGGCGAACAGCAGTTCGCACAGCCGCGATGTGTCCGCCCCGATGGCCTTGGCCTGGGCCAGGATGCGGCGCGTCTCGCGCGAGGGGTTGAACACGCGCTCGTCGGCGGGCAGCACCACCGTGCCCGGTCGCTCGGCGCGCGGGTGGGTGCGCAGCAAGGCCTGCGTCTGCAGCTCGCGGATCTCGATGCGGTGCTCGAACACGCGCACCAGCACCCGGCTGCCGATGGGCGCCGGGCGCGCGGCGTAGCTGCTGTGGTCGACGCGCACGCAACTGTCATCGCAGACGGTACGCTGGGCCTCGGTGAAGTACTGCATGCCCAGCAGCGGCAGTGGCTGCAGGTGGGGACCCTCCTCCTCGAACATGGCCTGCACCTGGCGGCGCGCACTACCGTGGATGCGCGAAGCCGCCCACTTGGCCTCCCAGTGCTCGAGGAAGGTGTTCTGCTCTTCGATCGACTCGAAGCGCCGGCCCTTGAGCGCGGTGGCCTGGGTGTGGCCGATGGCGTGCTCCACGCTGCCCTTGCGGTTGGGGTCGCGCACGCGGGCCGGATCGGCCACCACGCCGTAGTGCGTCAGCATCGCGGCGTACACGGCGTTGAGCTGCGGCTCGTACAGGTCGGGCTTGAGCACGCCTTCCTTGAGGTTGTCGAGCACGACGTAGCGGCAGCTGCCGCCGAAGTGGCGCCAAGCCTGCTCGTGCAGCTTGGCCCAGGTCTGCTGGCTCGAGCGCCAGACCACGCAGCGGTAGCTGCGCCGCGAGTAGCGCAGCGTGGCCACGAACAGCCGCGGCTTGCGCCAGCGATCGGTGCCCGGCACTCGCGTGAGCGCCCCCTCGCCGTAGTCGACCTGCATCTCCTCGCCAGGCAGGAAGGCCAGCCGGTCAAACTGCTCGGGCTCGCGGTGGCGCAGCTTGCCCACGAAGCGCTTGACCGAGTTGTAGGCCCCGGTGAAGCCGTGCCGGTCCACCAGGTCCTGGTAGATGGCCATGGCATTACGGCGCAGTCGAAGCTGGGTCTCGATGAAGGCGCGGTGGGGCTCGCAGGCCGAGGCGCTCACGACAGCCGAGGTCGGTGGCCGGGGTGGAGGAGTTTGCGGCGCCGGGCCCGCGGCCACCCTGGGGGAGTCGGTGGCCACCCCGGGGGAAGTTGCCGGGGCCGCGGCTGCGAATCGCTTCTGGTACGCGCGGATCGTCTTGCGATCGATCCCCGTGACCCGCTCGATCTCTCGTTGGCTGGCGCCTGCTTCCAGCAGCGTCCAGATCGTTGTCTGCAAATGTGGCTTCAAGACGTTCACTCCTTGTGTCCCCTCTGGGTTGAGGGGGGAAAGTAACGTCCTGCTCGGCCCTGACCAGCCGGCCTTGCCGGCCCGATCAGCGCCTCATCGAAGCGCGGTCAGGGTGGGGGAATTTGCGGTGGCCATGGGTGGGGGAGTTTGGGTGGCCGCCAGGGGTCGGGGAAAGGGTGTAGTTGCAAAGTCTCATGTCGCCTTCTCTCGTCCAATTTGCGGCCCCTCCAAATGGAGGAATTTGGAGGATTTCCCTCCGCTCTACCCGCCTTATTCCCCTCCAAAGTGGCGGGATTTCGTGGTCGGCCGTGAGACGAGCTGAAATGCAAAAGCCCCTGATTTCTTCAACAAAATCAGGGGCTTACGGGGCGTCATGAGACGCCGTGGAGCGAGATCACATGTGGTCGATCATCACCTGCCCGAAGCCAGAGCAAGACACCTGCGTCGCACCTTCCATCAGGCGCGCGAAGTCGTACGTGACCTTCTTCGAGCCGATCGCCTTCTCCATCGCGCTGATGATCAGGTCGGCGGCTTCGGTCCAGCCCATGTGGCGCAGCATCATCTCGGCCGAGAGGATCTCGGAGCCCGGGTTGACGTAGTCCTTGCCCGCGTACTTCGGCGCGGTGCCGTGGGTGGCCTCGAAGCAGGCCACCGAGTCGCTCAGGTTGGCGCCCGGCGCGATGCCGATGCCGCCCACCTGCGCGGCCAGTGCGTCGGAGATGTAGTCGCCGTTGAGGTTGAGCGTGGCGATCACCGAGTACTCGGCCGGGCGCAGCAGGATCTGCTGCAGGAAGGCGTCGGCGATCGAATCCTTGACGGTGATCTCGCGGCCCGTCTTCGGGTTCTTGAACTTGCACCACGGGCCGCCATCGACCTCGACCGCGCCGAACTCCTTCTTCGCCAGCGCGTAGGCCCAGTCGCGGAAGCCGCCTTCGGTGAACTTCATGATGTTGCCCTTGTGCACGATGGTCACGTTGGGCTTGTCGTTGTCGATCGCGTACTGGATCGCCTTGCGCACCAGGCGCTCGGTGCCTTCGACCGACACCGGCTTGATGCCGATGCCGCTGCTCTCGGGGAAGCGGATCTTCTTGACGCCCATCTCCTCGATCAGGAACTTGATGAGCTTCTTCGCCTTGTCGCTTTGGGCCTCGTACTCGATGCCGGCGTAGATGTCTTCCGAGTTCTCGCGGAAGATCACCATGTCGACCTTGCCGGGCTCCTTCACCGGGCTGGGCACGCCGGTGAACCAGCGCACCGGGCGCAGGCAGACGTACAGGTCGAGCTCCTGGCGCAGCGCCACGTTCAGCGAGCGGATGCCGCCGCCCACCGGCGTGGTCAGCGGCCCCTTGATCGAGACCACGTAGTCGCGCAGCACGTCCAGCGATTCGGCCGGCAGCCACACGTCGGGGCCGTAGACCTTGGTGGCCTTCTCGCCCGCGTAGATCTCCATCCAGTGGATCTTCTTCTTGCCGCCGTAGGCCTTGGCCACCGCGGCGTCGACGACCTTGATCATCACCGGCGTGATGTCGAAGCCGGTGCCGTCGCCCTCGATGTACGGAATGATCGGATTGGCCGGGACGTTGAGCGAGAAGTCGGCGTTGACGGTGATCTTCTGCCCGCCTTCGGGCACCTTGATGTGCTGGTACATGGAGTCTGTCTCCGCGCTGGGGGGTGGGTGGTCTTATCGGAACGTGGAATTCTATTCCACGGTATCTGTCGGTCGACTGACAGGCACGCTGGTGAAACGGTCGTCAGAACGGCAGGCAGAAGTCGCTGCCCATCGCCGTTGCAAGGCCGTGCGCGAGCGCCCAGCCCGAGGCGCCGGCGAGCATCAGGCCGGCCAGGCGCACGGCGAGCACCTGGGCGCGGCCGGCGTGCTTGCCCGCGAGGCGCAGCCACAGCGCCGGGCCGAGCCACAGGCCGAGGCCCGAGCCGGCTGCGAAGAGGGCCATCAGCGTCGCGCCTTCGAGCGCGTTCGAGCCGAGCGCGGCGACGACCAGCGCGGACTGCAGCAGCCCGCAGGGCAGCGCGACCCACAGCGAGCCGGCCGCGGCGGCGCCGGCAGGCCCCCGCATCCAGATCATCTTGCGGCTGCCGGCACCGCGGCCGAAGTTGTCGATGAAGGCCGGCTGGCGGCCGCGCACCAGCAGCCAGAGACCGAGCGCGAAGGCGGCGACCTGCAACAGCGTCCACAGCGGCCGAAGGATGGCGACTTGCGCGCCCTGCGTCGCCAGCCACGACACGCTGCCGGCCGCCAGCGCGCCGCCGGCCGCATAACTCGCCAGCCGAGCGGCATGGAAGGACAGCGTGCTCGCCTCCTGCGCCGCGCCGCTGGCGCAGCCGCGCACGATGCCGGTGCAGGCCGCGCCGCACATCGCCGCGCAATGCGGCGCGCCGGCCAGGCCCATCAGCAAGGCGGTGGTGGCGAGCGCGGCGTTCATCCTCAGATGATGCGCGAGAAACGCTCCCTCGTGCGATCGGCCTGCAGGTACTTGTCGAAGGTCATCGCAACGCTGCGGATGAAGTACCAGCCCAGCGCCGTGACCTGGATCGCCGAGGGCTCCACCACCACCAGCCCCGACGACTCGAGCCCGCGCAGCTGCTCCAGCTCGGCGGCGAAGTGCTTGCGGAAGTCGATCAGGTGCGCGAGTTCGATCGACTCGAACTCGAGCCGGCCCTGGCACATGATGGCCATGATCACCGCGCGGCGCAGCAGGTCCTCGCGCGTCAGCGCCAAGCCGCGCACCACCGGGAATTGGCCGCGGTTGACCGCGTCGTAGTACTCCGGCAGCGTCTTGGCGTTCTGGCTGTAGGTGGCGCCGACGCGCCCGATCGACGAGACGCCCAGCGCGATCAGGTCGCAGTCGGGCTGCGTGCTGTAGCCCTGGAAGTTGCGGTGCAGCCGGCCCTGGCGCTTGGCCGCGGCGAGCGAGTCGCTCGGCAGCGCGAAGTGGTCCATGCCGATGTACTGGTAGCCGTGGCCGACGAAGCCGGCGATCGCCTCGGCCAGCATGCGCACCTTGTTGGCCGCCGGCGGCAGCGCGGCGGCATCGATGCGCCGCTGCGGCTTGAAGCGCTGCGGCAGGTGCGCGTACGAATACAGCGCGATGCGCTCGGGGCGCAGTTCGGCCACTTCGCGCACGGTGCGCTGCAGCGACTCCGGCGTCTGCTTGGGCAGGCCGTAGATCAGGTCGACGTTGGTCGATTCGAAGCCGAGCTCGCGCGCCGAGGCCATCAGCGAGGCCACCATCTCGCGGCTCTGCACGCGGTGCACGGCCTGCTGCACCGCGGCGTCGAAGTCCTGCACGCCGAAGCTCAGGCGGTTGAAGCCCAGGCTGGCGAGGTGCGCGAGGCGGCCGTGGTCGACGGTGCGCGGGTCGACCTCGATCGAACACTCCGCCCCCGGCGCGATGCGGAAGGCGCGGCGCAGCGAGGCCATCACGCGCGTCAGTTCGGCGTCGCTGAGGAAGGTCGGCGAGCCGCCGCCGAAGTGCAGCTGCGACACCGTCTGCCCCGCGCCCAGGCGCGCCACGTGCAGGTCGATCTCCTTGTCGAGCGCATCGAGGTACTCGGCAGCGCGCTCGTGGTGCTTGGTGATCACCTTGTTGCAGGCGCAGTAGTAGCACAGCGATTCGCAGAACGGGATGTGCACGTAGATCGACAGCGGGCTCGCGCCGCCGATCACGCCGGCGCCCTCGGCGCGCTGGTCCAGCGCGCGGATGTAGTCGTCGGGGCCGAAGGCATCGACGAAGCGGTCGGCGGTCGGGTAGGAGGTGTAGCGCGGGCCGTTGACGTCGAGCCGGCGCAGCAGCTCCTCGGTCACGACGGGGCGTTCGGTGGGGGCGTAGGACGTCGACATGGGACGAGACTGTGCCTTGCCTCCGGTCAAGCGCCTTGACGTGAATCAACGGGCTTCCACGAGGCGAACCGGAGAATAATTCCATGCCCTCCACCACTGCGGAAGTGATGCCGATGACCGCCTCCAAGGCCCGCCGCGCCGCCGCGGACCCCGCGTCGACAAGCACGCCGCACAGTCCCATGAACCCAGTCGTGCCGATCCGGGCGGACGCCTTCAAGGTCGCCTGCTCCAACTGCAACCTGCGCGAGCTGTGCCTGCCGGTCGGCCTGACGGACCCCGATCTCGAGCGCCTCGACGAGCTGGTCGCCAAGCGCCGCTCGGTGACGCGCGGTGATGCCCTCTTCCGCACCGGCGACGCCTTCCAGTCGATCTATGCGGTACGCACCGGCTTCTTCAAGACCTGCGTGTCGTCCGAAGACGGGCGCGACCAGGTCACCGGCTTCCAGATGGCCGGCGAGCTGCTCGGCCTCGACGGCATCAGCCACGACCGCCACAACTGCGACGCGATCGCGCTGGAGGACTCGCAGGTGTGCGTGATCCCGTTCGGCCAGCTCGAGGAGCTGTCGCGCGACTTCACGCCGCTGCAGCACCAGTTCCACAAGATCATGAGCCGCGAGATCGTGCGCGACCACGGCATGATGCTGCTGCTGGGCAGCATGCGCGCCGAGGAGCGCCTCGCCGCCTTCCTGCTCAACCTGACGCAGCGCCTGCAGGCGCGCGGCTTCTCGGCCTCGTCGCTGATCCTGCGCATGACGCGCGAGGAGATCGGCAGCTACCTCGGCCTCAAGCTCGAGACCGTCAGCCGCACCTTCTCGAAGTTCCAGGACGATGGCTTGCTCGAGGTGAAGCAGCGCCACATCCGCATCGTCGACGACACCGGCCTGCGCCAGCTGATCAGCAGCACCGCCTGCTGATCCCGCGCCGCGCGGCCGCCGGGGCGCGGCCCTTCAGCGCGGCCAGTGGCGGCCGCGTTCGGCGTTGATCTCGTCGGGGCTCGCCTCGAGCAGCGCGCTCAAGGCGCCAGCGACCGCGATCACGCCCCAGAAGATCAGGAAGGTCACGGTGTAGACCGCCTGCGTCGACCAGTGCAGCGCCTCGCCGCCGAACCAGCGCAGCTCGTTCGGGTCGACCACCACGAAGACGAGCATCTCCAGCACGCCGGCCATCAGGAAGGCCGGCCAGAGGATGGTCAGGGCGCGCTGCTTCACTGCTCGGCCGGGGTTGCCGCGTGGTTGCGACCCTGCATCGCCGGCGCCATCGCGTCCTTCGGGCTGAGCTTGGGCGCCATGTTGTCGCCCGGGCGCACGACCTCGCCCTGCGGCGTGGCGATCACCGGGTCGATGTGCTTCCAGGCGATCACCGCGGTGGCGATGCTGGCCACCACCACCGACAGCGGCCCGCCCAGCACCAGCCAGACCATGGGCACGCGGTACCAGGGCACCGGCTTCTGCTTCGCGTCGTCGTGCATGTTCATGTCCTCTTTCAGCGCGGCACGACGAAGGTCGACTTCTCGTGCACCTCGACCGCGCCGCCGCCCGCATCGGGCAAGCGCGTGACCGTGAATCGTAGCGGGTGCGCGCCGGCACCGAGCGCGGCGGCCGCCTCGGGCGGCAGTTGCACCGCCACCGGCACCCAGCGCGCCTCGGTCGGGCCCACCGTCACCTCGGCGCGCGGCACCGTCACCGCCACGCCGGCCAGGCCCGCGGCCTCGATGCGGAAGCGTTGCGGCGACTCCAGCGCGTTCATCAGCTGCAGCCGGTAGACGTTCTCGACGCGGCCGTCGTCGACCAGCCGCGCCAGCGCGCCGCGGTCGCGCACCACGTCGACGCGGAACGGCGTGCGCAGCGCCAGGCTGGCCGCGAAGGCCGCGACGATGACCACCATGATCGCCGTGTAGACCAGCACGCGCGGGCGCAGCACGCGCTTGAACATCTGCTGGCGCGTCCAGCCTTCGTTGATGCCGTTCTGCGTCGCGTAGCGGATCAGGCCGCGCGGGTAGTCCATCTTGTCCATCACGCCGTTGCACACGTCGATGCAGGCGGCGCAGCCGATGCATTCGTACTGCAGCCCCTTGCGGATGTCGATGCCGGTCGGGCAGACCTGCACGCACAGCGTGCAGTCGATGCAGTCGCCCTTGCCGGCGTCCTTCAGCGCGCCGTGCCCGAGCGACTTCGGCCGCGAGCCGCGCGGCTCGCCGCGCCCGGCGTCGTAGCTGATGATCATCGTGTCGTGGTCGAACATCGCGCTCTGGAAGCGCGCGTACGGGCACATGTACTTGCAGACCTGCTCGCGCATGTAGCCGGCGTTGCCGTAGGTGGCGAAGCCGTAGAACAGGATCCAGAACCACTCCCAGGGCCCGAAGGCGAGCGCGGGCACCGCCGCGGCCAGTTCGCGGATCGGCGTGAAGTAGCCGACGAAGGTGAAACCGGTCCACAGCCCGAACAGGATCCACGCCAGCTGCTTGCCGCCCTTGCGCAGGATCTTCTCGCGGTTCCAGGGGCCGGCGTCCAGGCGCATGCGCTTGGCGCGGTCGCCCTCGATGCGGTTCTCGAACCACATGTAGATCTCGGTGTAGACCGTCTGCGGGCAGGCGTAGCCGCACCACAGCCGCCCGGCCACCGCGGTGAACAGGAACAGGCCGTAGGCCGAGAGGATCAGCAGACCCGTCAGGTAGATGAAGTCCTGCGGGTAGAGAACGAGGCCGCCGATGTAGAAGCGGCGGGCCCCGAGGTCGAACAGCACGGCCTGGCGTCCGTTCCACTGCAGCCAGGGCAGGCCGTAGAACAGGATCTGGGTGCCCCAGACGAGCACCCACCGCCAGGTGGCGAACCAGCCGCTGACCGCACGGGCGTAGATCTTCTTTTGCGCGGCGTAGAGCGAGACGATCTCACCGGCCGCGTCGGGGGCGGAGCCCCCGGGGGACGCCGCGTGCGTGTCAGCCATTCATGCTTCCGTCGTTACTGTGCGGCGCCGCCCTGGGCGAGGTTCCACACATAGGCCGCCAGCACGTGGATCTGGTCGGCGGTCATGCGCGCGCCTTGCGGCGGCATCACGTTCGTCTTGCCATTGTTGATCATCGCGATCACGGCGTCTTCGCCCCAGCCGTGGAGCCAGACCTTGTCGGTCAGGTTCGGCGCGCCGATCGCCTTCATGCCCTTGCCGTCCGGGCCGTGGCAGGCCGCGCACACCGCGAACTTCGGCTTGCCCAGCTGCGCGGCGAGCTCGTTGTGCGGGCTGCCCGACAGGCTGAGCACGTAGTTGGCGACGTTCTTGACGTCTTCCGACGAGCCGAGCGCCGCGGCCATCGGCGTCATCACGCCCTGGCGGCCGTTGATGATGGTCGCCTTGACCGAGTCGAACGAATCGGTCGCCAGCCGCGAGGCCACCGGCAGGGTCAGGTTCGGGAAGCCCTTGCTGCCCTTGGCGTCGGAACCGTGGCACTGCGCGCAGTTGTTGATGTACAGCCGCTCGCCGATCGCCATCGCCTGCGGATCCTTGGCCAGCGCCTCGGGCGTCTGGCTCACGAACTTGGCATACAGCGGCGCCATCGCGGCCTGCGCCTTGGCCTGCTCGGCTTCCCACTGGCCGGTGCTGGTCCAGCCGAGCTTGCCGGCGAAGTTGCCCAGGCCCGGGTAGAGCACCAGGTAGAGCGCCGCGAACACCACGGTGATCACGAACAGGCCCATCCACCAGCGCGGCAGCGGATTGTTCAGCTCGCGCAGATCGCCGTCCCAGACGTGGCCGGTGGTGTTGTCGCTGGCCATGACCTTGCGCTTGCTCGCCACGATGAGCAGACCGAGGCAGGCCAGCAGGCTGACGATGACGACCGCGGCGATGTACACCGACCAGCCGTTGTTGACGAAGTCGCTCATTCTTGGTTTCCTCCACGCGAGGCGCCCGCGGCGCTCTGCTCTTCGGCGAACGGCAACTGCGCCGCCTCGTCGAACCCTGCACGGTTGTTGCGGGACCACGCCCAGACGACGATGCCCAGGAAGGCGATCATCGAGACCACGGTCACCACGCTTCTGAGGTCATTGATGTCCATGAAGCACCTCCTTCACTTGGCGGCAGCGGCGGCGGCAGTGGCCGGGGCGGTGCCCAGCACCTGCAGGTAGGCGATCACCGCCTCCATCTCGGTCTTGCCCTTGACCTCGTCGCCAGCCTTGGCGATCTCGTCGTCGCTGTAGGGCACGCCGACCATGCGCAGCGCCTTCATCTTGGGCGCCATGTCGGCCGGGTCGACGCTGGCCTTGGCGAGCCAGGGGTAGGCCGGCATGTTCGACTCGGGCACCAGGTCGCGCGGGTTGAACAGGTGGATGCGGTGCCAGTCGTCGCTGTACTTGCCGCCGACGCGGTGCAGGTCCGGGCCGGTGCGCTTGCTGCCCCACTGGAACGGATGGTCGTAGACGAACTCGCCGGCCTTGGAGTAGTCGCCGTAGCGCAGCGTCTCGGCGCGGAACGGGCGGATCATCTGCGAGTGGCAGTTGTAGCAGCCCTCGCGGATGTACACGTCGCGCCCCGCGAGTTGCAGCGCGGTGTAGGGCTTCAGGCCCGGCGCAGCCTCCGTGGTCGACTTCTGGAAGAACAGCGGCACGATCTCGACGAGGCCGCCCACGGCGACCACGAGCAGGATCAGCACGATCATCAGGAAGTTGTTGGTCTCGATCTTCTCGTGCGAGAAGCCGGTGGCTTGGTTGTTGGCCATTTGTTCGGTACTCCTCGATGCTCAGGCGTGGGCCGCCACGGCGGGCACGGGCACGGGCTCGTACTTGCCGCTGGTGGCCGTCTTGATCGTGTTCCAGCCCATGATCAGCATGCCGCTGAGGTACAGCAGGCCGCCGGTGAGGCGGATCACGTAGAACGGGAACGTCGCCTTCACGCTCTCGACGAAGCTGTAGACCAGCGTGCCGTCGGGGTTGATCGCGCGCCACATCAGGCCTTGCATCACGCCGGCGATCCACATCGCGGCGATGTACAGCACGATGCCGATGGTGGCGATCCAGAAGTGCAGTTCGATGGCGCGCGTGCTGTACATCGTCTTGCGGCCGAACATGCGCGGGATCAGGTAGTACAGCGTGCCCATCGACACCAGGCCCACCCAGCCGAGCGCGCCGCTGTGCACGTGGCCGACGGTCCAGTCGGTGTAGTGGCTCAGCGCGTTGACCGTCTTGATCGACATCATCGGGCCTTCGAAGGTCGACATGCCGTAGAACGACAGCGAGACGATCAGGAACTTCAGGATCGGGTCGTCACGCAGCTTGTGCCAGGCACCCGACAGGGTCATGATGCCGTTGATCATGCCGCCCCAGGAGGGCGCCAGCAGCACCAGCGAGAACAGCATGCCGACGCTTTGCGCCCAGTCGGGCAGCGCGGTGTAGTGCAGGTGGTGCGGGCCGGCCCACATGTACGTGAAGATCAGCGCCCAGAAGTGCACGATCGACAGGCGGTACGAGTAGACGGGGCGCTCGGCCTGCTTGGGGATGAAGTAGTACATCATCCCGAGGAAACCCGCGGTCAGGAAGAAGCCCACCGCGTTGTGGCCGTACCACCACTGCACCATCGCGTCCTGCACGCCGGCGTAGGCCGAGTAGCTCTTGGTCAGGCTGACGGGGATGGAGACGTTGTTGACGATGTGCAGCAGCGCGATCGTCAGGATGAAGGCGCCGAAGAACCAGTTCGCCACGTAGATGTGGCGCACCTTTCGCACGCCGATCGTGCCGAAGAACACCACCGCGTAGGACACCCACACGACGGCGATCAGCAGGTCGATCGGCCATTCGAGTTCGGCGTATTCCTTGGCCTGCGTGAACCCCAGCGGCAGCGAGATCGCCGCCAGCAGGATCACCAGCTGCCAGCCCCAGAACGTGAACCAGGCGAGCTTGCCGGCGAACAGCGGCACCTGGGAGGTGCGCTGCACGACGTAATAGCTCGAGGCGAACAACGCGCAGCCGCCGAACGCGAAGATCACCGCGTTGGTGTGCAGCGGTCGCAGCCGTCCGTAGCTGAGGAACGAGATCCCCAGGTTCAGTTCGGGCCAGGTGAGCTGCGCGGCGATGATGACGCCGACCAGCATGCCCACGATGCCCCATAGCACCGCGGCGAGCGAAAACGCCCGCACGACGGCATCGTTGTAGACGGGCCCACTCTTCGTGGCCGCCGACGCGTTGTTGACCATCGGAATCACTCCTTCCTTGGCTGTCCTGTTTCCGGATGAAATCATTGTTCCTCTCAGGGTCATTGCTTAGATTGATCGCTATCAACCTTTTCCGAAGGTGGCCGCGCCGGTGTCTCTCCGGCGCCGAGGATGCGTTCGCCCTCGCGCTCCAGGTCGTCGAACTGCCCGGCGTTGAGCGCCCAGGCGAAGATGCCGATGACGGCGAACACCAGCACCACCGACAAGGGGATCAGCATGAAGAGGATGTCCATCGGCCTCAGCCCTCGATCTGCGCGACGCGCAGCGCGTTGAGCACCACCAGCAGCGAGCTGGAGGCCATGCCGATGCCCGCCGCCCACGGCGGCAGCCAGCCCATCAGCGCGAGCGGCACGCAGGCGGCGTTGTAGAGCGCGGCCCAGGCGAGGTTCTGGCGGATCACGCGCAGCGTGCGCCGCGCCTGGGTGCGCGCGACGGCGACGTCGGCCAGGCGCTCGCCGAGCAGCACCACGTCGGCGCCGCTGCGCGCCACCGCCGAGCCGTGCGCGAAGGCGAACGAGACATCGGCGCGCGCCAGCACCGGCGCGTCGTTCAGGCCGTCGCCGACCATCGCGACCCGATGGCCCTGGGCTTGCCAGGCGGCCACGGCGGCGAGCTTGTCGGCGGGTGTGGCGCCGCCCTTCACGTCGTCGATGGCCAGGCGCTGCGCCAAGGCGGCGGCGCGCGCGGGAGCGTCGCCCGACAGCAGGGCGAGCTCGAGGCCTTGCGCGCGCAGCGCGGCCAGCGTGGCGAGCGCATCGTCGCGCAGTTGCTCGCGCAGCACGAAGGCGGCCTGGGCGCGGCCGGCGACCGGGCCGAAGCACAGCGCGCCGTCGGGCACCTCGTCGCCGAGCGCGGCATCGACCCAGGCGCCGCGCCCGAGGCGCCAGCGCGTGCCGTCGGCCGAGCTCGCTTCGAGGCCCTGCCCCGGATGCTCCTCGACATCGCGCCACTCGAAGGCATTCGAGGCACCTGCCGCCGCCGCCAGCGCCTGCGACGCCGGGTGCGTCGACAGCGCCGCCAACGACGCGGCCTGCGCCAGCAGCGCGGCCGCATCGGCGCCGGCCACCAGCGCGCGCGTTTCGGCCAGTTCGAGCCGGTCGCGCGTCAGCGTGCCGGTCTTGTCGAACACCACCATGTCGATCGCCGCCAGGCCTTCGAGCGCCTCGATGCGCTGCAGCAGCACGCCGCGCCGCGCCAGCGCGCCGGTGGCGGCCAGCAGCGCCGAGGGCGCGGCCAGCGACAGCGCGCAGGGACAGGTGACGATCAGCACCGACACCGCCACCCAGATCGCGCGCGACGGGTCGATCAGCGACCAGGCCGCCGCCGCGCCCGCCGCCAGCAGCAGCACCGTCCAGAGGAACGGCCCGGCAAAACGCTCGGCCTGCTGCACCAGGCGCGGCCGCTGCGTCAGCGCGCTGCGCATCAGCGCGACGATGCCGGCCTGGCGCGTGTCCTCGCCGAGCCGCAGCACCTGCATCACCACCGGCGCGCGCAGGTTCAGGCTGCCGGCCACGAGCTCATCGCCGGGTTGCTTGGCCACCGGCTCGGATTCGCCGGTCAGCAGCGCCTCGTCGGCCAGGCTGCGCCCTTCGAGCAGCACGCCGTCGGCCGGGAAGGCCGCGCCGGCGGGCACGCGCACACGGTCGCCGGCCGCGAGCCGCGCGATCGCCACCACCTCGACGCTGCCGTCCGCGCGCAGCCGCTCGACGCTGTCGGGCAGGCGCGCCGTGCCCGCTTCGAGCGACAGCGCCACCTTGTGGCGCGCGCGCAGCTCCAGCCAGCGCCCGCCGAGCAGGAAGAAGACGAACATCGTCAGCGAGTCGAAGTAGACCTCGTGGCCGAAGATGCCGCCCGGGTCGAAGGTGGCGCCCGAACTGGCGATGAAGGTCACCGCGATGCCCAGCGACACCGGCACGTCCATGCCGAGGCGGCGCTGCTTCAGGCTGTTCCAGGCGCCGGCGAAGAACGGCCCGGCCGAGAACAGCAGCACCGGCAGGCTCAGCAGCCAGCTCGCCCACTGCAGCAGGCGCAGCATGTCGGGCGTGATGTCGCCCGGCTCGGAGACGTAGGCCGGCGTCGCATACATCATCACCTGCATCATGCAGAAGCCGGCCACGAACAGGCGCCACAGCGCCTTGCGCTGCTCGGCCTCGCGCTGCGCGCGCGCGCTGGCGGCGGCATCGGGCACCGCGCCGTAGCCGGCACCGCGCACCGCCTCGACCAGCGCCGAGGCGCACGCGCGCTGCGGATCCCAGCGCACCAGCGCGAGCGCGGCGGCGCTGTGCACGCGCGCCTCGCGCACGCCGTCGACGCGCTGCAGCGCGTTTTCGATCAGCCCGGCGCAGGCGCCGCAGTACATGCCGGAGATGCGGAACTGCGAGGTCGCCTCGCGTGCGCCGCCCGGCCCAGTCGCAAAGGTGGTGAACGACGCCTGGTTCAAGGGGTCGTCGAGCGCGCGCAGGTCGTCGCCCGCCGCCGCAGCGCGTTCAGTCGATGGGAAAGCCACGCCCATAATCTAGCGGCCGCCCCCGGGAATTCGAATGACATTCATCAAGCCGTATTTTCTCGCCGCTGTCCAGATCCTCGCCGCGCTGTTCGCCCCGGGCGCCGCCGCGCAGGACGCGCCGCAGCGCCTGCCGGCCACCACGCTGACTGCGGGCTTCCACCTCATCAACGCCGAGCTGGCGCGCACGCCCGAGCAGCGCGCCATCGGCCTGATGCACCGACCGGCGATGCCGGCCAACGACGGCATGCTGTTCGTCTTCGAGCGCGCCGGCGAGCAGTGCTTCTGGATGAAGAACACGCTGCTGCCGCTGTCGATCGCCTTCCTCGACGACGACGGGACGATCGTCAACATCGAGGACATGAAGCCGCAGACGCTCGACTCTCACTGCTCCGCCAAGCCGGTGCGCTTCGCGCTCGAGATGAACCTGGGCTGGTTCGCCAAGCGCGCGCTGAAGGCCGGCACGAAGATCAAGGGCGAGCCGTTCGGCGGCAAGTGATGCCGGCGTGAAAAAGGCCGGTCGAGCCGACCGGCCTTCCCCTTTGGCGGAGCGCCTTCGCCCGTTCAGGCGAAGTTCTTCTCCGCGAACTCCCAGTTGACCAGCTTGTCGAGGAAGGTCTCGACGAACTTCGGGCGCAGGTTGCGGTAGTCGATGTAGTAGGCGTGCTCCCACACGTCGACGGTCAGCAGCGCCTTGTCGGCGCCGGTCAGCGGCGTGCCGGCGGCGCCGGTGTTGACGATGTCCACCGAACCGTCGGGCTTCTTCACCAGCCAGGTCCAGCCGGAGCCGAAGTTGCCGACCGCGCTCTTCACGAACGCTTCCTTGAAGGCCGCGTAGCCGCCCCATTTGGCGTTGATCGCCGCGGCCAGCGCGCCCTTGGGCTCGCCGCCGCCGGCAGGCTTCATGCAGTTCCAGAAGAAGGTGTGGTTCCAGATCTGCGCGGCGTTGTTGTAGATCGGGCCCGGGTTCGGCGCCTTCTTGATGATCTCCTCCAGCGACAGCGCCTCGTACTCGGTGCCCTTCTGCAGGTTGTTGAGGTTCACGACATAGGCGTTGTGGTGCTTGCCGTGGTGGTACTCGAGCGTTTCGCGGCTGTAGCTCGGCGCGAGCGAGTCGATCGGGTACGGCAGCGGCGGCAGGGTGTGTTCCATGAGGATCCTCTCTTGTTCCGGTGGGGGTTCGAACGATTGTAGGCAGGGCTCCGAGACCCTGCCGGCGGACGTGATGATGAGGCTCAGGCGCCGGGGTCCGGCTCGACGCCGGCCACGGTCAAGGCAGCGCGCCCGTCGGCCAGCGTGGCCTGCAGGGCCTGGCCGACGCGCAGTTGGCGCGTCGATTGCAGCACGCGGCCCTCGCCGTCGGTGAGCCAGGCATAGCCGCGCGCGAGCACGTGCTGCGGGTCGAGCCCATCGAGGCGCTGGCCGAAGGCATCGAGGCGGCGCGCGCGCGCTTCGAGGTCGACGCGCGTGGCACGCACGAGGCGCGCGCCGAACTGGTCGAGCTGCGCGCCGCGCCGCTCGGCCAGCCGCGCGCCGGCCGCGGCCAGGCGCTGGCCGAGCAAGGCGAGCTGCTGATGCCTGGCGCGCACGCCCTCGGCCGGGCGCGCCAGGCGCAGCGCGAGGCTGTCGAGACGCTGCGAGTGCGTGTCGAGCGTGCCGTGCAGGCGCAGCGCGGCGCGCCGCTGCAGCAGCGCGATCGCCTCGGCGCAGGCGGCGGTGGCCGGCGCGGCCAGCTCGGCGGCGGCGGTGGGCGTCGGGGCGCGCAGGTCGGCGGCGAGGTCGGCGAGCGTCACGTCGGTCTCGTGGCCGACGCCGCACACCACCGGCACGCCGCACTCGACGATCGCGCGCACCACGCGCTCGTCGTTGAACGACCACAGGTCTTCCAGCGAGCCGCCGCCGCGCACCAGCAGCAGCGTGTCGACCTCGCGCCGTTCGTCGGCCAGCGCCAGCGCGCGCACCAGCGCGGCCGGCGCCTCGGCGCCCTGCACCGGGCTCGGGTAGACGATCACCTCGACGTGCGGGCTGCGCCGCGCCAGCGTGCTCAGCACGTCGCGCAGCGCGGCGGCGGCCAGCGAAGTCACCACGCCGATGCGGCGCGGGAACGCGGCGATCGCGCGCTTGCGCTCCGGCGCGAACAGCCCTTGCGCCTGGAGCTTCGCCTTCAGGCGCAGGAACTGCTCGAACAGCGCGCCCGCGCCGGCGCGCTGCATGCCCTCGACGACGAACTGCAGCTCGCCGCGCGGCTCGTACACCGCGAGGCGCCCGCGCAGCTCGACCAGTTGCCCGTCGGCGGGCGCGAAGTCGAGCAGGCTCGCCGCGCGGCGGAACATCGCGCAGCGCAGCAGCGCGGGAGCGCCGTCGGCGTCCTTCAGGCAGAAGTAGCAATGGCCGCTGGCCGCGCGCGAGAAGGCCGACAGCTCGCCGCGCACCACGCACACCGGAAAGCGCGCCGCCAGCGCATCGGCCACCGCCTGCACCAGACCCGCGACGCTCCAGACCAGGCGCGCCGCGCCGGCCGCCAGCGGCTCATCCACGCGCAAACCCAATGCCGGCGCGGGTCGAGAACTCCACAGCACGCAGCCATGCGCCCTGGCGCCGCATCATGCCCGTCACGGCGCCGTCACATTCATGCAAGTGGTTGATTTTCAAAGCTTTATTGGTGCTGAATTTTTCAGCGATCCAGACCGGCGCTTGAATCGGCGCGGCTTGGCACGCGACGAACCGCGGTTGCCCACAAAGTTATCCACACACTCGGTGGATTGTGGCGCGTCTGCCGCTGCAAGCGCGCCGCGCAAGTTTGCGGCGACACCCTTCGTCTATCATCGCGCCTCGCAAAAGTAGCGAAGAAGAACCGCCGTCCGCCTTCGAAAGGGCTCGCTTGTTTTCGATCATACAAGCCGCTGGCTGGCCGATCTGGCCGCTCATCATCTGCTCGATCATCGCGCTGGCGCTGGTGGTGGAGCGCCTGTCCAGCCTGCGCGCGGTGCGCGTCGTGCCCCCGAAGCTGCTCGACGAAGTGCTGTCGGTGACACGCGCCAACCTGCCCTCGCCCGACGTCGTCAACAAGCTGGCCGACAACTCCATCCTCGGGCGCGTGCTGGCCAGCGGCATCCGCGCCGTGATCAACGACCCGCGCATCAGCGAAGACGCGCTGCGCAGCACCTTCGAGTCGTCGGGCCGCGCGGCGGTGCACCGCATGGAGCGCTACCTCAACACGCTGGGCACGATCGCGCAGTCGGCGCCCTACCTCGGGCTGCTCGGCACGGTGATCGGCATGATCGAGATCTTCGCCTCGCAATCGCCCTCGGGCGGCAACCCGGCTCAGCTCGCGCAGGGCATCTCGATGGCGCTGTACAACACCGCCTTCGGCCTGATCGTCGCGATCCCGGCGCTGATCTTCTACCGCTACTTCCGCGGCCTGGTCGAGCAATACACGCTCGACATGGAGCAGTCGGCCAACCGGCTGGTGCCGCACCTGCTGCGCTTCACGCGCGAGCGCAACACGGCCGGTTGAGGCGCAAGCGCCATGTCGCTGAACTTCCGCAAGGGCCGCCCCGAGGAACCGGAGATCAACCTGATCCCGTTCATCGACATCCTGCTGGTGGTGCTGATCTTCCTGATGGCGTCGACCACCTACTCGAAGTTCACCGAGCTGCAGGTGACGCTGCCCACGGCGGACGCCGAGAAACTGCGCGAGCGTCCGCGCGAGATCGTCGTGCTGGTCAGCGCCGACGGGCGCTACGTGGTCAACCGCAAGCCGGTCGACGGGCGCAGTGTCGAGCTGCTGGCGGCCGAGCTGAACGCGGTGTCGGAAGGCTCGAAGGATCTGGTCGTGATCGTCTCGGCCGACGCGACGGCGGCGCACCAGAGCGTGGTCAACGTGATGGACGCCGCGCGCCGCGCCGGCCTCGCGCGGCTGACCTTCGCGACGCAGACCTCGGCCGGCGAGTCACGTTGATGTGGCGCTGATCCGGCGCTGAACGCCATCGAAGATCGTCTGCAGCGCATCTGGGCCGGCCGCGGGCCGTGGGCCGTCGCCTTGCTGCCGCTGGCTGGGCTGTTCGGCCTGCTCACCGCGCTGCGCCGCGCGCTCTACCGCCTCGGCCTGCTGCGCACGCGGCGCCTTCCGGTACCCGTGATCGTGGTCGGCAACCTGATCGCCGGCGGCGCCGGCAAGACGCCGACGACGCTCGCGCTGGTCGAACTGCTGCGGCGTGAAGGCTGGCGGCCGGCGGTGGTGTCGCGCGGGCATGGGCGGTCGTCGCAAGGCATCGTGCAGGTCGAGGCCGACACGCCGGCCCGCGAGTGCGGCGACGAACCGCTGCTGCTGCATCTGCGCGGGCGCGTGCCGGTGTGCGTCGGCACGGATCGCGTTGCAGCGGCCGAGGCGGTGCTGGCGCTCCACCCGGCCACCGACATCCTCGTCTGCGACGACGGCCTGCAGCACCTGCGCCTGGCGCGCGACCTGCAGCTCATCGTCTTCGACGAACGCGGCGCCGGCAACGGCTGGCTGCAACCGGCCGGGCCGCTGCGCGAGGCGCTGCCGCGCCGCGTGCCGCCGAGCAGCATCGTGCTCTACAACGCCGCGCAGCCGAGCACGCCGCTGCCCGGCCACAGGGCCCGGCGCGGCCTGGCCGGCGCGGCGAGCCTGGCCGACTGGTGGGCCGGCGCCGCACCGACGTTCGCCACGATCGAAGCGCTGCGCGGCCGCCCCGTGCTCGCCGCCGCCGGCGTCGCGCGGCCGCAGCGCTTCTTCTCGATGCTGCGCGAGGCGGGGCTGGCCATCGTCGAACACCCGCTGCCCGACCACCACGACTTCGCCACGCTGGCCTGGCCGGCCGGCACCAGCGACGTGATCGTCACCGAGAAGGACGCCGTGAAGATCCGACCCGAGCGCATCGGCGGCGTGCGCGTGTGGGTGGCGGCGCTAGACTTCGGCTTCCCTGCGGCCTTCGAGCGCGAGCTGCTCGCGCTACTGCCGCCGCGCCCGCACCGAACTGCCTGAGTCATGGAAACCCGATTGCTCGAACTGCTGGTCTGCCCGCTGTGCAAGGGCCCGCTCGAACACCGCCGCCCGCCGACGGACGAGCGCCACGAGCTGGTGTGCCACGCCGACCACCTCGCCTTCCCGGTGCGCGACGGCATCCCGGTGATGCTGGAAAGCGAAGCGCGCCCGCTGAGCGAGTCGCAGCCGGCGCCGTGAGCTTCACGGTTCTTGTTCCCGCCCGGCTCGCCTCGACGCGGCTGCCCGACAAGCCGCTGGCCGACATCGCCGGCCTGCCGATGATCGTGCGCGTCGCGCAGCGCGCGGCGCTGTCCTCGGCGCGCGCCGTGGTGGTCGCGGCCGATCATGCCGACATCGTCGCAGCGTGCGCGGCGCACGGCGTGCGCGCCGTGCTCACGCGCCGCGACCACGCCACCGGCAGCGACCGCCTCGCCGAAGCCTGCGCGCTGCTCGGTCTCGACGGCGACGACACGGTGATCAACGTGCAGGGCGACGAGCCCCTGATCGAGCCTTCCCTGATCGATGCCTGCGCCGCGCTGCTCGACGCGCGCGGCGACTGCGTGATGAGCACCGCCGCGCATGCGATCGATTCGCTGCGCGAACTCGACAACCCGAACGTCGTGAAGGTCGTGCTCGACGCGGCCGGCCGCGCGCTCTACTTCTCGCGCGCGCCCATCCCGTGGTGGCGCGACGGCCGCGCGAGCGGTGCCGCGGCGCCGCCCTCGCCCGCCCCGCTGCGCCACATCGGCCTGTACGGCTATCGCGCCAGCTTCCTGCGCCGCTTCCCGGCGCTCGAGCCCGCGCCGCTGGAGCGCATCGAATCGCTCGAGCAGCTGCGGGTGCTGTGGCACGGCGAGCGCATCGCGGTGCACGTCGCGGCGCACGCGCCCGGCCCCGGCGTCGACACGCCCGAAGACCTCGAGCGCGTGCGCGCGATCTTCGCCGCCGCCTGAGCCGCCTGCCACACGCCGCGCCTCGCGCGCCTCGGGGCAAGCGTCAGCTTCGCGCAGGGGCGTGCATGCTATTCTCGATTGGATTTCGCGCGACGAGGCACCCCGCGCCGGCGTCGTTTCCGCATAAAGACATTCGAGGCAAACCCATGAGATTGATCCTGTTGGGCGCTCCGGGCGCCGGCAAGGGCACGCAGGCCGCGTTCATCTGCAAGCACTTCGGCATCCCGCAGATCTCCACCGGCGACATGCTGCGCGCCGCGGTGAAGGCCGGCACCGAACTGGGCATTGCCGCCAAGCGCGTGATGGACTCGGGCGGCCTCGTCAGCGACGACATCATCATCGGCCTCGTCAAGGAACGCATCGCCCAGCCCGATTGCGCGCGCGGCTTCCTGTTCGACGGCTTCCCGCGCACCATCCCGCAGGCCGACGCGATGAAGAGCGCCAGCGTCAAGCTCGACCTCGTGCTCGAGATCGACGTGCCCGACGCCGCCATCATCGAGCGCATGGGCGGCCGCCGCGTGCACGTGGCTTCGGGCCGCACCTACCACGTCAAGTTCAACCCGCCCAAGGTGGCCGGCAAGGACGACGCGACCGGCGAGGACCTGATCCAGCGCGACGACGACAAGGAAGAGACCGTGCGCAAGCGCCTCGAGGTCTACCAGAGCCAGACGCGCCCGCTGGTCGACTACTACTCGAAGTGGGCCGCCACCGGCGACGCCAACGCGCCGCGCTACCGCAAGATCGACGGCACCGGCAGCGTCGAGGACATCACCGCGCGCGCACTCGCCGCGCTGGCCTGAGCCGAACGAGGACACATCGCATGGACATCGCAGGCAAGGTCTTCATCGTCACCGGCGGCGCCTCCGGCCTGGGCGAAGGCACGGCGCGCATGCTGGCGAAGAACGGCGGCAAGGTCGTCATCGCCGACCTGCAGGCCGACAAGGGCGAAGCCGTCGCCAAGGAACTCGGCGGCACGTTCGTCAAGTGCGACGTCAGCCAGGAGGCCGACAGCCAGGCGGCAGTGGCCGCCGCGCTGAAGCTCGGCAAGCTGGTGGGCCTGGTCAACTGCGCCGGCATCGCGCCGGCGGCCAAGACCGTCGGCAAGGACGGCGCGCACGCGCTGGCCCTCTTCGCCAAGGTCGTGACCGTCAACCTGGTGGGCAGCTTCAACATGATCCGCCTCGCGGCCGAGGCGATGGCGAAGAACGAACCCGAGCCCACCGGAGAGCGCGGCGTG
Source organism: Pseudomonadota bacterium (assembly GCA_029779845.1). Taxonomy (GTDB): domain Bacteria; phylum Pseudomonadota; class Gammaproteobacteria; order Burkholderiales; family Burkholderiaceae_C; genus Piscinibacter. Next base: position 42,459 of record JAKOZT010000092.1, read on the forward strand.
CTGATCTCCACCGCGAGCGTGGCCGCCTACGACGGCCAGATCGGCCAGGCGGCCTACTCGGCGTCCAAGGGCGGCGTGGTCGGCATGACGCTGCCGATCGCGCGCGACCTGGCCCGCAGCGGCATCCGCAACATGACCATCGCGCCGGGCATCTTCGGCACGCCGATGCTGTTCTCGATGCCCAAGGAAGTGCAGGACGCACTCGCCGCCGGCGTGCCCTTCCCCAGCCGCCTCGGCACGCCCGAGGACTACGCCAAGCTGGTGCACCAGATCGTCACCAACGACATGCTTAACGGCGAGGTGATCCGCCTCGACGGGGCGATCCGGCTGGCGCCGAAGTGAGGCGTTGAGGTCGCAACAAGAACGGGCGCCGCGAGGCGCCCGTTCTTGTTTGGCCAGCTGGCGTAGATCAGTTGCGGCGTTTCGCGTACAGGCTCCACAGCCGCGCCAGATCCGCCGTGCCGTCGCTGCCGCCCACGCTGCGCAGCGTGGCCTGCGCCTTGGCGTCGCCGGCCAGCGCCTGGGCGATGCCCAGGTGCAGCTTGGCATCTTCCGGCCGCTTCAGGCCACCCTTGGCGATGCCCTGCTGCATCATCGCGAGGCCGGCCGCGCTGTCGCCGCCCATCGCGCGCGCGAAGCCGATCTTCACCAGGCCGTCGCCGTCCTTGGCGGCCTTGGCTTCCGCTTCGGCCGCCGCCTGGCCGGCCTTGGCCTCGGCGATCTTGCGCGCCACCAGGTCGCGCAACCGCTTGTGGCGCTCGGCCTCGGCGCCGGTGCCGAGCACGCCGCTGGCGAAGCCTTTGTCGACGATCTGGCGCGCCTCTTCCTCGTGGCCGGCCTGCAGCGCGAGCTGCCCCGCTTCCATGAAATCGGCCGCCGACGACAGGCTGCCGGTGGCCAGGCTCAGGCGGTAGGTGTCGAGCACCAGCCGGTCGCTGAAGCCGGGCTTGCGCTGCATGCGGCTGAGCAGGTCGACCCAGTACTCCTTCTTCGGGTAGTAGGTCACCAGCCGCTCCAGCGCGAACACCGTGGCGTTGGGGTCCTTCATCTGCGCGGCGGCGTTGAGCAGCAGGTTGAGCCGGTCCTGCCCCGGCGCGCTGCCGGCCTTCTCGGCTGCCTGGACCTCGGCGGTGAGCTCGCGCGCGGCGCCGGCATAGTCGCCGCTGAGGTACTGGCTCTGGATCAGCAGCGTGCGGATCGCAGGGCTGGTGCCGCCCTCCTTGAAGTAGCGCTGGCTCCACTGCATCGCGCGCGCATAGTCCTTCGCGCGGTAGTAGCCGCCGGCGATCGACTCGGCCATGCGCGCCTTGTCGGCCGGCGCGAGGCGCCCGCCGGCGGCCAGCGCCTCGTAGGCCCTCGAGGCCGCTTCCATGTCGCCCGCGCCGGAGGCCGCCGCGATGCGCATGCGCTCGACGAGGTAGGCCTCGTTGGCGTTCTTGTTGCCCACCGCGTCGGCATCGCGCACCCTGGCCAGCGCCTCGCGGTACTTGCCGGCCTTGATCAGTTCCTGCGCCGCCTGCAGCGGCTTGCCGACGTCGGGGCGTACCGCCTCCTGCGCCTGCGCGGTGCCGAACGCGGCGCACAGCGACAGCGCCAGCAGGGTCGAGAGCAGTTGCTTCTTCATCGCGCTACTTCACGAACTGTTCGTTGCCCACCATGCCGAGCTTGGTCACGCCCAGGCGCTGCGCGGAAGCCAGCACCATCGCCACCTGCTTGTACTCCACCAGCTTGTTCGGGCGGATGTGCACCTCGGGCTGGTCGGGCTCGGCGGCGGCGCGTGACAGGTTGGCCTCGAGCGCGGCACGGTCGGCCAGAGCCTGGCCGTTCCACAGCACGGTGCCGTCGAAGTCGATGTCGATGGTCACCACCACCGGCTCCTTCTGCGCCGGCGGCGGCGCGCCCTGCGGCATGTTGAGGTTGACGCTGTGCAGCTGGATCGGGATGGTGATGATCAGCATGATCAGCAGCACCAGCATCACGTCGATCAGCGGCGTGGTGTTGATGTCGACCATCACGTCCTGGTCGCCCGAGCCGGAACCCAGATTCATGGCCATGATGCGTTACCCCTTCGGCGGCGGTTCGGTGACGAAGCTGATCTTGGCGATCGCCGCGCGCTGGCAGGCGAACACCACGCGCCCGATAGACTCGTAGCGCGCCGCCTGGTCGCCGCGGATGTGCACCTCGGGCTGCGGCGTCATCACCGCCACCTTCTTCAGGCGCTGGAACAGCGCCTCGCTGTCGGCCACCGGCTGGGTGTTCCAGAACACGTCGCCGTCGCGGTTCACCGAGATCTCGATGTTCTCCGGCTTGGTCTGGCGCGCGAGGTTGGTCTCCTGCGGCAGCTTCATCGCGATCGACTGCGTGACCACCGGAATCGTGATCAGGAAGATGATCAGCAGCACCAGCATCACGTCGACCAGCGGCGTGGTGTTGATGGTGCTGTTCAGCGGATCCTCCTCGCCGCTGGACGAGCCCACGTTCATCGCCATGGCGTCAGCGCGCGCGGGCGCCCATCAGCACGCCGTGCACGTCGGCTGCGAAGCCGCGCACCGCGTCCATCGTCACCTTGTTGCGGCGCACCAGCCAGTTGTAGCCCAGCACCGCGGGCACCGCGACGGCCAGGCCGATGGCCGTCATCAGCAGCGACTCGCCCACCGGGCCGGCCACCTTGTCGATCGAGGCCTGGCCGGCGATGCCGATGGCCGTCAGCGCGTTCAGGATGCCCCACACCGTGCCGAACAGGCCGATGAAGGGCGCGGTGGAGCCCACCGTGCCGAGGAAGGCCAAGCCGTCCTGCAGGCGCGACTGCACTTCTTCCACCGAGCGCTGCACGCTCATGCCGACCCAGGTGTTGCGGTCGATGTTCTCGGTCAGCGCGCCCTCGTGGTGCTCGCCCGCCTCGATCGCCGTCTCGGCGATGAAGCGGAAAGCGCCGTCCTTCTTCAGCTTGGTCAGGCCGTCCTGCAGGCTGGCCGACTTGAAGAAGGTGCCGCGCGCGCTCCTGGCCTCGCCGCTGATCTTGAAGCTCTCGAACAGCTTGGAGAACAGGATGTACCAGCTGCCCGCGCTCATCAGCACCAGGATGATCAGCGTGCTCTTGGCGACGATGTCGCCCTGCGCCCACAGCGCCTTCAGGCCGTAGGGGTTGTCGACCACCTCGGTGCTGGTGGCGGCCGCGGCCGGCGCGGCGGCCGGTGCCGGGGCGGCCGCTTCCGCAGTGGCGGCGGGCGCGGAGGCCTGGGCCAGCACGGCCTGCGGCGCGAGCCCGAGGCTCAGCGTGATGAAGAAGGCGGCGATGCTTTGACGGAGGAAATTCATGGTGTTCTCTTTCTGTGGTGCAGAGAAGAAGTGAATGCCTGAGCGGCGCGCGGATGGCGGCGCGCTCAATCGAGCTTGAAGGTGAAGGGAATGCGCACGGCGGCGATCTCGTGGCCCTGGCCGACGCACTTGATCTCCTCGACCTGGCGCGCCGCGTAGCGGCCGAAGATCGGGTGGCTGGCGGAGATCACGCGCGGGTTCTTGACCTCGCCGCCGGCGCCGACGCTGAACTCGATCAGCGCCTCGCCGCGCGTCAGGCCGGCGCGGTTGGCGTCGCGCGGGTAGCCGGCTTCCTTCACCTTGTCCTGGTAGCCGGGGCAGACCACGCCGGCGGACACCACGGCCGGCGCCGGCGGGGCCGGCGGCGCGGGCGCGGCCGCCACCGGCGGCGCGGGCGCGATCACCACCGGCGCGGGCGGCGGCGTGGGCGTGACGGCGGTGATGGTGGGCTGGGGCGGCGGCGGGGTGGCGATCTGCACCTCCGGCGGCGGGATGAAGGGCGGCGGCGGCGCCTCCAGCTTGGGCGGCGGCGGCAGCACCACCTCGGGCGGGGGCGGCGGCTTCTTCACTTCCTCGATGACCTTGGTCTCGATCGGTGCGCGCACCACCTCGATGACCTTCTTGGCCAGGCCGGTCATCAGCGCGTAGATCACGAAGCCGTGGAACAGGATGACAGCGGCGATGCCGACGAAGTGCTTCGTCGGGTCACGCTGTCGCTGACCGAAATTCATGTCCTGGGATCTCCAGTTCGAAAGCGTGCGAGGTTAACAAAAATGCCCGCCGGCTCGTGACCAGCGGGCATGGGAGCAGATGCCGGCTTGTTCGGCGCCGATCAGAACGCCACGTTGAGCTTGGCCTGATAGGTGCGGCCGAGCGGGCTGTAGTAGCGGTAGTCGTAGCCGAGCATGTGCGCGCCCGAGGTGCGCAATGACAGCGGCGGATCCTTGTCGAACAGATTCTTCACGCCGAGCGTCAGCGTAGTTGACTTGTTGAAGGCATAGGCCGTCTGCCAGTCGAAGGTGTAGTAGCTCTTGACCTTCAGGCGGACAGTGGCTTCGTCGACGATGGCGCCCGTGCCGTCGACTTCGTACACATCGGCCGGGAAGTCGCGATAGCCGCTCTGGAAATTGAAGTTGAGCGTGTGTTGCCAGTTGCCCATGCGCAGCGAGTTGCTCAGGATGCCCTTCCAGCGGAAGGCCACCTCGGCGATCGACGGGTTGTTGTCGGCCAGCGTCGAGAAGTAGGGACCACCGGGCAGCAACTGCTCGTCGCTGCGCAGCATGTAGGTGGCGCGCAGCATCGACTGCAGCGGGCCGAGCGGCGTGTCGTTGCGACCGACGATGTCGAAGTCGATGCCCGTTACGTACTTCTTGCCGAGGTTGGTCGTGCTGCTGTTGTAGGCCAGGTAGGTCGTGCCGGTGACCGGATCGAGGTAAGTGGTCCAGAGATTGGAGTACTTCGCGGCATTCGCGAACGCTTCGTTCTCCGAGACGGAGCCGAAGGTGTCCTTGATGCCGACCCACCACAAATCCGCCCCGAGCGACAGGTTGTCAGTCGGCTCGAAGCGGATACCCAGCGCGGCCTGCTTCGACTTCTCCGGCTTGCTCGTCGGAACACCGCCTGTCTTCACGTCGTACTGCGTGTTGTCCGGTCGGCAAATGGCGCCCAATTGCGTGGCGATCGTCTGCATCTCCTGTGAGCAGTTGAACGGGTCGCCGGTCACACCGAAAGTCTGCAGCGGCCGATAGAGTTCACGCAGCGTCGGCGCGCGGAAGCCCGTGCCCAGCGATCCGCGCACCAGCAGGCTGCGCGTCGGCTGGAAGCGGAAGCTGACCTTGCCGTTCAAAGCACTATCAATATTCTTGTAATTGTCGTAGCGCAGCGCGGCGCTCAGTTCGAGCGACTTCGCAACAGGCAACACCAGTTCCGAGTAGGCGCCGAACGCCTTGCGCGAGGCCGAGTAGGGAATGGCTGCCGAGGCGTCGCCAAAACGCGAGTCGTCACCGTTCGGGCCACCAAGACCCATCGCTGTCGCGCTGGGGCTCGACGAGACCGAGTCGTAGTTGACGTTGACGCCCAGGGCCAACGCAGCAGAACCGCCACCGAGTTCGAACAGGTCGCGGCTGATCTTGGCGTCGATCGACTTCAGCGAACTCGTCTCACCGTCGTAGTAGCCGTCGGTCAGGATCGAACGGGCTGCAGCAAGCGCAGCGGGCGATTGATTGCCCGGCAACACGAACGGGTTCCACAGGCCGCTGGCCATCAGGTTGTTGAACGCGATACCGAACGGATAACCCTTGTTGTACTCGCTGTACTTGGTGATCTGGTAGCCGATCGAGGCGTTGTAGTCCCAGCCCAGCGCGCGCCCTTCCGCGCCGAACCAGAACCCGTAGGTCTCGCGGTTGTAGATCGCGGTGCGGCCACCCAGATCCATTGCGCGGTAGGGAACGATGGCGCTCGTGACCAAGCGGTCGTCATTGGGGTCGTCAGGATCGCCCGGGTTGATGTACGGCGCCCAGCCCACCAAGTTCAGATAGCTGCCCAGCGGCCCCGCCGGGTCGATCGACAGCTCACCCGGCACCGATGCAATGGTCGCGCGCGAACGAGTCTTGGCGTAGTACGTGTCCAGCTTGAGCGTCGTGTCGGGATTGGCCTTGATGGCCAGATTCGCCATCAGGTTGGTGCGCTCACGCGTCGGGAAGGCCATCACGGTCGACGCGAAGTCGAAATAGCACTCTCCTTCCACGTCGACGTGCTGAGGCGGGCAGACCCCGTTCTCGGCCTTGTAGGGATTGCTGAGGTGGCCCGGGGCATCCATCACGATGTTGCCCGGAATCGCACGCGGGGAGCCGTTGAAGAACAGGTAGTTACGGCCGCCGTTGCTGAAGTTGATGATGCCCGACTTGGAGAACGAACGCTGGTTGGCCGACAGCGATTCGCGCCGATCGAACGAACCGGCCAGCAGCAGGTTGATGCCGTCGGTATCGAGGTTGCCGAAGCCTTTGGAGATTGCGAAGCCGGTTTCCTTCGCGCCGGGTTCTTGGGGCTTGTTCAGGCGCAGTTCGAGGCCGCCGGACTGGCTGTTGCGCGAGGTGATGAAGTTGACCACGCCGGCCACCGCGTCCGAGCCGTAGATCGCCGACGCGCCGTCGGTCAGCACCTCGACGCGCTCGATCGCCGACAGCGGAATCATGTTGATGTCCACCGAACCACCGGCCTCGCCGACCAGGCGCCGGCCATTGAGCAGCACCAGTGTGCGGTCGCCGTTCAGGTTGTGGATCGAGGCCTCCGCCAGACCGCCACCGCCGCCGCCGATCGCGTCGCCTTCGGTGTAGCCGCCCTGCATGGCGGGCAGCTTCTGGATCAGTTCGACCACCGAGGTGGCGCCGCTGCGCGAGATTTCTTCCTTGCTGACGGTCTGCACCGGCAGCGCACCTTCCGCCGCCACGCGCTTGATCGACGAACCGGTGATCTCCACACGCTCCAGCTGCTGCGTCTGCGCCCACACACCTGCGGCGCTCATCACGCCCAACGCGAACAGCACCCCGGCATTGACCTTTGTTCTCCTGAACATGAGCTCTCCTCGAAAGCAATGAAAGGTTGATCTGTAAACCTTGTCCCGAGCAAGACACATGCCGCCCTTGTAAGCCGGCTATGTCTCGTCTGCGAAGACACGTAAACGGATTGTCACCATAGCAGTGCGGCAACTTGTCTAGGGGTTTCCTTGAAACGGTGCGCGCACCCCACACCGGGGGACGGGGTCAAACCGCTGCGGGAATCGCGATGCGCGGCACCGCCGCCAGCAGCGTCTTCGTGTACTCGGTGCGCGGCGCGCCCAGCACCTGCTCGACCGTGCCCTGCTCCTCGATCAGCCCGCGCTGCATCACCGCGATGTGGTCGGCGATGTACTCCACCACGCCGATGTTGTGCGTGATGAACAGGTACGACACGCCGGTGTCGCGCTGCAGCTCGCGCAGCAGGTTGAGGATCTGCGCCTGCACCGAGACGTCGAGCGCCGAGGTCGGCTCGTCGCAGACGATCAGGCGCGGCTCCACCGCCAGCGCGCGCGCGATCGCGATGCGCTGGCGCTGGCCGCCGGAGAACTCGTGTGGGTAGCGCTCCAGCGCGTCGCGGCGCAGGCCCACCTGGTCGACCAGCGCGTGCAGCCGCGCACGCCGCGCGGCGGCGTCGAGCTCGGGGCGCAGCGCGATCAGGCCTTCCTCGAGGATGTCGAGCACGCGCATGCGCGGGTCGAGCGAGCCGAACGGGTCCTGGAAGACGATCTGCACCGCGCGCCGCGCGCTGCGCAGCGCCTCGCCTTCGAGCGCGAACAAGTCCTGCCCCTCGAACAAGGCCTGGCCCTCGATGACCGCCTGGCGGCGCAGCAGCTGCACGATGGCCTTGCCGGTGGTGGTCTTGCCGCAGCCGCTCTCGCCCACCAGCGCCAGCGTGCGCCCGGCCGGAATGTCGAACGACACGCCGCCCACCGCGGTGAACGCGCCGGCCACGCGCTGCATCAGGCCCTTGCGGATCGGAAAGCGCACCGAGAGGTCGCGCACTTCGAGCAGCGGCTTGGGCGGCGCTTCAGCTCGCGGCGCGGCCTCGTGCTGCGGCTCGACATGGATGGCTGCCGGCGGCGGCGATGCGACCCCGTCGCGGTAGAGCAGGCAGCGCACGCTGCCCTCGCCCACGCGCTCCATCTGCGGCACGGTGGCGTGGCAGATGTCCATCACGCGCTCGCAGCGCGGCGCGAAGCGGCAGCCGCTGAATTCCTGCCACAGCGCCGGCACGGTGCCGCCGATGGCGGCCAGCGCGCCGCCGCGCTTGCGCGTGTCGGGCAGCGCGCGCAGCAAGGCCTTCGCGTAGGGATGGCGCGGCGCGCCGAAGAACTCGGCCGCGCTCGCCACCTCGACGATCTGCCCCGCGTACATCAGCGCCACCTGCTGAGCCATGCCGGAGACCACCGCGAGGTCGTGCGTGATCAGCAGCAGGCCCATGCCCTGCTCGCGCTGCAGTTGCTTCAGCAGCTCGAGGATCTGCGCCTGGATGGTCACGTCCAGCGCGGTGGTCGGCTCGTCGGCGATCAGGAAATCGGGCTCGCAGGCCAGCGTCATCGCGATCATCACGCGCTGCTTCTGGCCGCCGGAAAGACGGAACGGGTACTCGTCGATGCGCCGCTCGGGCTCGGGAATGCCGACGCGCTTCAGCCACTCGATCGCCCTGGCGCGCGCCGCTTCGCCGCGCAGCTCGGTGTGGCTCTCGATCGCCTCGACGATCTGCTCGCCGACGCGCATCACCGGGTTCAGGCTGGTGGCCGGCTCCTGGAAGATCATGCCGATGCGCCCGCCGCGCACCGCGCGCATGCTCGATTCCGGCAGCGCCAGCACGTCGACGCCTTCGACATCGATGCGGCCCTCCGCGATGCGGCCGTTCTCGGGCAGGAGGCGCATCAGCGCCAGCGCCGTCATGCTCTTGCCGCAGCCCGATTCGCCCACCAGCGCGAAGGTCTCGCCGCGGCGGATCGCCAGGCTCAGGCCGTCGATCGCGCGCACCAGGCCGGCGTCGGCGTCGAGCGTGACTTCGAGGTTCTCGATCTTCAGCATCGTGCTCGTCTCACGCATGGCTGCGCCGCACCAGGCGCGGCCGCAGGCTGCGCGCGCGCGGGTCGAAGGCGTCGCGCACGCCGTCGGCGAACAGGTTGGCGGCCAGCACCAGCGTGACCATGAAGCCGAACGCGGCGGCGAAGCTCCACCACACCACCGGGTCGCGGCTCATCTCGCTGCGCGCCAGGTTGATCATGCCGCCGAAGCTGTTCATCGCCGGGTCGACGCCCACGCCGACGTAGGTGAGCACCGCTTCGTACAGGATCAGCTCGGAGAAGCTCAGCACCGTGGTGATCAGCACCAGGTGCATCACGTTGGGCGCGATGTGGCGCGCCATGATGCGCGCGTGGCCGACGCCGAAGGCGGTGGCGGCCTGCACGTATTCCAGCTCGCGCAGCTTGAGCGTCTCGCCGCGCACCAGCCGGCACAGCGTGGCCCAGCCGGTCAGGCCGAGGATCACGCACAGCAGGAAGATCTTCAGGTCGGAGCGCTCCAGGCCGGTCTCGAAGAGGTCGGGGTTCTTGTCGAGGAACACCTGCACCATCAGCACGCAGGCGGCGATCAGCAGCACGTTGGGCACCGAACTGAGCGTGGTGTAGAGGTACTGGATCACCTCGTCGACCCAGCCGCGCAGGTAACCCGCCAGGATGCCCAGCACCACCGCGAAGGGCAGCGTGGCCACCGTGGCGAGCGTGCCGATCACGAAGGCGGTACGCACGCTCTTGAGCGCCTGGTAGAGCACGTCGTTGCCGGTGCGGTCGGTGCCGAACACGTGGTAGTGGCCCATCAGCGCGAGCACCGCGCCGATCAGCATCGCCGCCACCGCGATGGTGGCCAGCGCGGCGCGCAGCGGCAGGTCGGTGCGGTCGGCGGCGAGGTCGCGCAAGGCGTTGCGCAGCCCGCCGTGCGTGCCGCGCAGCGCGGCGGCGCAGGCGAGCGCGATCAGCGCCGCGAACAGCAGGCCGCCGAGGGCGCCGGCCACGGCGCGCAGCGCGATGTCGGCATCGCGCTCGTTGGCGGGATCGTCCAGATGCGCGCCGCCGAACTTCAGGCGCGGGAAGTCGCGCACGGGGTGCCCATCGCGTTCGAGTGGCTCTTTCGTCAGGCCGAGATAGGCCAGCGGCTCGGAGTAGCCCGTCTCGCGCATCGCGATCTGGCGCGCCAGCAGCAGGTCGAGCACGCTCTCGGTGGTGGTTGCGTAGAAGGTCCTGGCATCGGCGGCCGCGCCCGGCGGCGGCGGCAGCGCGCGGCGGAAGTGCAGGCTGTCGGCCAGCGTCACGCACGCGAACAGCGCCAGCACGATGCCGGCCGACAGCGCCGCCGGGTCGCGCAGCACCTTCCACCAGTTGGCGCGCAGGTTGGCGTTGGCGCGGACGCGAAAGGCGTACCAGAGCAGCGCGGCGGCCATCACGTAGAGCACGACGTCGGTCCAGAGCAGAACGATCTTGGGCATGGTCTTGTTCGTTCCCGCTCAGGACAGCCGCACGCGCGGGTCGGCCCAGGTGTAGGCCACGTCGATCAGCACGTAGCTGGCGATGTACAGCAGCGCGCCGAGGAAGACCATCGAGCGCACGATGGCGAAATCCTGCCCGGTGATGGCCTCGATCACGAAGGCGCCCAGCCCCGGGATGCCGAAGAAGCTCTCGAACACCAGGCTGCCGAGGAACACATAGGGCAGGTACGAGCCCGCGCTGGTGATGATCGGGATCAGCGCGTTCTTCAGCACGTGGCGGAACAGCACCACCGCTTCCGACAGGCCCTTGGCGCGCGCGGTGCGCACGTAGTCGCGGCCGATTTCTTCCAGGAACATCGCGCGGTACAGCCGCGCCTCGCCGCCCAGGCGCGACAGCAGCGACAGCGCGATCGGCAGCACGAGGAACTTCACCGCGTCCAGCCCCGGCGCGTAGCCGTTGATCGGCACGAGGCGCAGCAGGCGCGAGAACAGGTACTGGCCGACGATGATGTAGAACAGCGCCGAGATCGACAGCATCAGCACGCACAGCACCACGCCCCAGAAGTCGATGCGCGAGTGGCGGAAGAACACCAGCAGCAGCGCGAAGGCCGTGCTGGCGATCACCTGCAGGATGAACAGCGGCAGCGCCAGCTGCAGGCTGACCCCCATGCGCGTCTTGATCTCGTGGCCGATGTCGATCGCGGCACGCGCATCGGAGCGGCCGAACTTCAAGGCGAACAGCGAGACCGAGCGCTCCCAGACGATCGTCTTCGTGAGCTTCGCCGCGCCCTCTTCTTTCACGTTCCAGTACAGCGGCTTGTCGTAGCCGCGCTCGGCCTTCCACTTGTCGATCTGCTCCTGCGTGACGCGCTTGCCCCCGATGTTCAGCCGCGCCATGTCGTCGGGCGTGTTGACGGTGAAGAACAGCACGAAGGTGAAGAGGTTCACGCCGATCAGGATCAGCACTCCATAGCCGAGGCGGCGGATCAGGTAGTTCAGCATGTCAGACGGAGGCGGGAACGGCGGCGTGCCTGGGCTTCGCGGTGGCCTGCTGGCGCACGCGGTAGCCGCGCCAGGTGAGCCAGACCACGCCTGCCAGCACGAGGGCGATCAGCGCCAGCGGCCAGCGCACCGGCTGGTTCCATTCGGCCTGCTTGGCGACGCGCAGCGCCGGGTCGATGCGGTAGTACTTGGCGAGGTCGCGCACCACGATGGTCGGCTTGCCGTTGTGCGCCCAGGGCTGGAAGGCCAGCGCCACGTAGGGCCAGTAGCCCCAGGCCCAGGGCGCGTCCTCGCGCACCACGGCCACCATCTGGTCGATCACCTTCTGCTTGTCGGGCCCGTCTTCCATCGTCTGCATCAGGCGGTAGAGCCGGTCGTACTCGGGGTTGCTGTAGTTGGCCGTGTTCTCGCCCTGGTTGGGGTACTTGGCGTTCGGGCCGTAGAGCAGGAAGAGGAAGTTCTCCGCATCGGGGTAGTCGGCCAGCCAGCCCCACCAGAAGATCTGCTGCTTGCCCTTGAGCACCTTGTCCTGGAACTGGTTGTAGTCGGTGGCGCGGATCTCGAGCTGCACGCCGAGCTTGGCGAACTGCTTGACCATCCAGTCGAGTTCCGACTTGATGTCGGGCGTCGGCGCGCGCTGGAAGTCGTAGTTCAGCACCAGCGGCTTGCCGCTCTTGGCATCGCGGCCGTCGGGGTAGCCGGCTTCGGCGAGCAGCTTCTTGGCGTCTTCGATGTCGCGGCGCACCGGCTTGCCGTTGACGAGCTTGTGCGTCACCGGGTTGACGCCCTCGGGCGTGCCCTCGCGCGAGCCGAACACGCCCGGCGGCACGGGCCCGTGCGCGGTCACGCCGCCCTTGCTGCGGAAGATGCGGCCGTAGCCCTCTTCCCAGTCGATCGCGATCGACAGCGCCTGGCGCAGCTTGCGGTTCTTCAGCTGCTGCTCGGGCGTGTCGCCCTTGCCCACCACCGGGTCGAGCCAGTTGAAGCCGAGGTACCAGTTGTTGATGTCGGTGGTCTGCGGGAACAGGAAGCCGCGCGCCTCGAAGCCGCGCCGCACGTCGTCGGAATCCTCCATGTCGGCGCGGAACTGCACGCCCCACTCGGGGCGCTCGATCTCGGGCACGTCGAGGTAGCCCTGCTTGAACATCTCCTTGCGCGGCACCGCCTCCTTGACGATGGTGGAGACGATGGTGTCGACGAAGGGCATGGTCTTGCCGCAGTCATCGAGCAGGCCCTTCTCCTTGTCGCCCGGCTCGCCTTCGCAGGGATACGGTTCGCCGCGGTAGTTCGGGTTGCGCTTCATCACGTGGCGGCGGTCCTGCACGTACTCGGTCATCATGTACGGCCCGGTGCCCACCGGCCACTTCACCAGCGACAGGCCGTTGGCCGCCATGCCCGGCTGCGCGTAGAAGGCGTCGGCCTCCCACGGCACCGGCGCGCTGAAGGTCATCGCCAGCCAGTATTTCCACTGCGGGTACTTGCCCTTGATGCGAAAGCGCACCGTGTGGCTGTCGGGCGCGCTCACGCCGGCCAGCGGCCAGCGTCGGAAGTCGAGGAAGGGCTTGTCGGCGCTCGATTCGCTCAGGCCGGCGAGCAGCTTGGCGTCTTCCTTGCGGATCAGCTCGCCGTATTCCTTCAGCCCGATCACGTACTCCGAGAAGATCGCGAAGATCGGCGTCTCGATGCGTGTGGTGGCGTGGCGCTTGAAGGCGTAGACGTAGTCCTCGGCCACCAGCTCGCGCGTGCCCTGCCTGGCGAAATCCCAGGGCGAGCGCTTGTCGCCGACCTCGCCCGGCTTCATCGCGTGGTAGAGGTACGCGCCCTTGTCGTCCTTCGCGAAGGCCGGGTGCGGCGCGTAGAGGATGCCCTTCTTCAGGTGGATGTCATAGATGCTCTCGGCGATCTGCTCGGGCGGCGCGTCGTCGGGCAGGGGCTGGCCGGCCTTGTCGACGTAGTGCGGGCGCGCCACCGCCTCGGCCGTCTTCGGGATCAGCTCGTAGGGCCGCTTCAGGTAGTGGTAGGCGTACATCGGCTCGTAGGCCGAGTAGGTGTAGGGCGTCTCGGGGTTGCTGTACGACGCGGTCGGGTCGAGATAGCGCGGCGAGCGCTCGTCGAAGGAGTTGAACAGCGTGTTGGTGGCCGCCGCGCCGTCGGGATACGGGCTGTTGTTGCAGGCGGCCAGCAGCAGCGACGAGACCATCGCGGCCCGTGCGACCCAACTTCTCATCGGACCGTGCATGCGGCCGTTCCCTTTCTCAGACCCCGCGCGCCGGCTCGTGACCGCGCCGAGCAAAAAACCGACGCGGATCATAAGCGCCCGCCGCGCGGGCGCACCCCGGGCTTACCACCCCACGAGCACGTCGCGTGCCTGCACCAGCAGCTCCACGCGCGCGCCGACCGGCAGTGTCACCTTGGTCGGCACATGGCCGAACGGCAGCCCGGTGAGGAGGGGCGTGCGCGTCGCGGTGCGCAGCGTCTGCAGCATCGTCTTCAGCGAGTAGCCGCGGTCCAGCGGCGACTTCTTCCACTCGGTGAAGGCGCCGAGCAGGACGGCCTTCTGCGCATCGAGCACGCCGGCCTGCTGCAATTGCAGCAGGCTGCGCTCGATGCGGTAGGGGTGCTCGTTGACGTCTTCAAGGAACAGCACGCCGCCCTTGATGCGCGGAAAGTGCGGCGTACCCAGCAGCGAGACGAGCATCGCGAGGTTGCCGCCCCACAGCGTGCCTTTGACGCCCAGGCCGTCGAAGCCGGCTTCGGTGCGGAAGCCCACCGCTTCCAGCTCGCCGCTCATCGCCTCGCGGAAGCAGTCACGGGTGACGTCGTCGACGGCGGGCAGCGCCTTCTCGCCGTGCTCCTCGGCCTGACGGCCGAAGTCGTAGCAGGCCATCGGCCCGGCCCAGGTGGTGCCCTTCGCATGCGCGAGCAGGCCGAGCTGCAGCACCGTGAAGTCGCTGTGGCCGACCCAGCGCGTGCCGCGCTCGACGCTGCGGGCTATCAGCTTCCAGTCGATGCGATCGAGCAGCCGCGTCAGGCCGTAGCCGCCGCGCGTGGCCATCGCGATGTCGGGCGCGGCGGAAGCAACGCGGTGCAGCGCGGCCAGGCGGGTGTCGTCGTCGCCGCCGAAGCGCTGGTGCTTGGCCGTTGCCGCTTCGTCGATCGAGACCTCGAAGCCGAGATCGTGCAGGCGCTTCGCGGCCAGCCGAAGCGTGGCTGATTTCGCCACCACGCCGGAGGGCGTGAACAGCGTCAGCGACTGATCATGATGAGGGTGGTGATGGTGCATCGGGGTGTTCGAGTTCGATCGCCTCGCCGGCGGGAATGGTGTCGGGCGCGTCGCCGATGTCCTCGGCGCTGCGCTCGCCGCGGCGCTGGCGGTACTGCTCGCGCCGCTCGGCGAAGAACTCGCGCAGCAGCGCGCCGCACTCGTCGCCGAGCACGCCGCCGGCGACCTCGGTGTGGTGGTTCAGCTTCGGATTGGCGAACAGGTCGACCACCGAGCCGGCCGCGCCGGTCTTCGGGTCGAAGGCGCCGAACACCACGCGCTTGAAGCGCGCGTGCATCAGCGCCATCGCGCACATCGCGCAGGGCTCCAGCGTCACGTACAGCTCGCACTCGGGCAGCCGGTAGTTGGCCAGCAGCGTCGCGGCATGGCGCAGCGCGACGATCTCGGCATGCGCGGTCGGGTCGTGCTCGGTGATCGGCCGGTTGTAGCCGGTGGCGACGATCTGGCGGCCGTTCGGCCCCTCGCGCACGATCACCGCGCCCACCGGCACCTCGCCGACCAGCCAGGCATTGCGCGCCTGGTCGATCGCCAGGCGCATCGCGGCTTCGTCGTTTCCCCCGCTCATTCGCGCTGTTCCTTTCGCGGCGCATTCTCGCCGCAAACGCGCGTGGGCTACGCTGCGCGCAATGCAGGACGAATTGTTTGCCTCGCCCGAAGTGCCCAGGCCGCGCCGCGGCGGCGGCGTGATGGCGGCCGAAGCCGGCGCCGAACTCGCCGCGCTGGCCGCGCAGCTGCCGCCGGGTCTGCGCCTGGGCACCTCCTCCTGGAGCTACCCCGGCTGGGACGGCCTCGTCTGGAAGGGCGAGTACAGCGAGAGCCGCCTGTCGCGCGACGGCCTGGCCGCCTACGCGCGGCATCCGCTGCTGGGCTGCGTCAGCATCGACCGCTCGTTCTACCAGCCGCTGAGCAGCGCGCAGTACGCGGCCTACGCGGCGCAGGTGCCGGCGTCGTTCCGCTTCATCGTCAAGGCGCCGGCCTCGGTGGCCGATGCGGTGGTTCGCGACGAACACGGCCGCGCGACGCAGCCCAACCCGCTGTTCCTGGACCCCGAGCTCGCCTGCCGCGAATTCGCCGAGCCGACGCTGGCCGGGCTGGGCGAGCGCCTGGGCGCGCTGGTGTTCCAGCTCAGCCCGCTGTCGCCGCCGTGGCTGCACGACCTGCCGCGCCTGTTCGAGCGCCTGGGCGCGATGCTGCGCGCCCTGCCCGCGCTCGCCGATGCGCCCGGCGCGGTGGTGGCCGTGCAGGTGCGCGATGCGGCCTTGCTCACGCCCGCCTTCGCCGCGCTGCTGCGCGAGGCCGGCGCCACCTACTGCCTCGGCCTGCACTCGAAGATGCCGCCCATCGAAGACCAGTTGCCGATGCTGCGCGCGCTGTGGCCGGGGCCGCTGATCTGCCGCTGGAACCTGCACCGCCGCCACGGCGCCTACGGCTACGAGAAGGCGCGCCAGCTCTACGAGCCCTACACGCGCATCGCCGATGCCGACGTGGAGACGCGCCGCGTGCTCGCCAGGGTGGCGCTGGCCACCGCCAGCGCCGGCCAGCCGGTGTGCATCGCGATCAGCAACAAGGCCGAAGGCTGCGCGCCGCTGTCGGTGATCGCGCTGGCCGGGGAGATCGCGGCGCAGCGCGCGGGCGCGGCTTGATCCGCGCTACTGAGGCGCGGCGAAGCGCTTGTCGAACCACTCGTCGAGCATCGCCTTCTCGTAGCGCAGCCGGTCGCTCGCCGGGTAGCGGTTGAAGCCCATCAGGAAGCCCAGGTCGGTGAGCCGCTCCTCGGCCTGCGCCAGCACCTGCCCGCCGCGGCTCAGCGTGTAGCGCAGCTTGATGCGCGGCGCGCTGATGTCGCGCACGATGCGCACATCGGCGCCGCGAAAGCGGAACGGCTCGAAGTGCCCGGCCAGGTCGATGTCGAGCACCTCGATGCGCAGCGCGTCGCCGGCCGGCAGGCTGCGCTCGGCCAGGCGTTGCAGGTGCTGCTCGATGTCGCGCTGCACCTCGGCGCGGTCGCGCTCGCTGGCCAGCGAATGCGAGTAGGCGGCGTCGGTGTAGGTCTCGGGGTGGACGAAGGCGACGGCGAGGTCGGCGGCGGAGGCCGGCGCGGCAAGCGCGGCCAGCAGGCCGGCGGTGACGAAGCGGGAGGACAGATTCATGGTGCGCTCCTCGGTTTCCAGTCAGCGTCGTTCGACGCGCGCCGGCGCCTGGAGGTTCCGGCGCCCCGATCTTACGGCGCCACCTTGCGCTTGATGGCGCGCGCCACCGACGGCGGCAGGCTGCCCAGCGACGCCAGCAGGCGCGGCAGCAGGCGCAGCTTGAGGCCCGAGAAGACGCTAGGCACCGGCGCTTCGATCAGATGCGGCCCGCGCGTGCGCAGCGCGTGCTCGAGCGCGGCGACGAATTCCTCCGCCGTGGTGGCGCGCACCGCCGGCACGCCCAGGCCCTGGCCCATCTGCACGAAGTCGAGGCCGGGGCGGTCCAGATCGAGCTGGGAGCGCGCCTTCTCGCCGCTGCCCTGGGCGCCGACGCGCTGCAGCTCGACGTTGAGGATCGCGTACGAGCGGTTGTTGAACACCACCGCGATCACGTCGAGCCGCTCGCGCGCCATCGTCCACAAGGCCTGGATCGTGTACATCGCCGAGCCGTCGCCGCACAGCGCGAGCACCGGGCGATCGGGGCAGGCGATCGCCGCACCGACTGCTGCCGGCAGGCCCTGGCCGATCGCGCCGCCGGTGAGCGTCAGCACGTCGTGGCGCGGCGCGCCGCGCGTGAAGGCAGCCAGCAGCACGCCCGAGGTCTGCGCCTCGTCGACGACGATGGCACGCTCCGGCAGCATCGCGCCGATGGCCTTGCAGACCTTCTCGGCGGTCAGCTTGCCGCGCGGCAGGCCGGGCCGCTGCGGCGCCTGCAGCGCGGGCGGCGCGTCGGTCGCGCCGAGGCGCTGCACGAGCTGGGCAAGGCTCGCCTCGGCGTCCTGGTCGAAACGCGCCAGCGTGTGCACTTCGCAGCCCTCGGGCACCAGGTTGCTCGCCTTGCCCGGGTAGGCGAAGAAGGACACCGGCGCCTTGGCATCCACCAGGATCAGGTGGCGCAGGCCCTGCAACTGCACCGCGGCGAACTCGGCGAGGTAGGCGATGCGCTCGACCGGCGGCAGCCCGGCGCCGCGCTCGATGCGCGTCGGGAACACCTCGGCGAACAGCTTGACGCCGCATTGCGCCGCGATGCGCGCGGCGGCCCGCAGCGAAGGCTCGCGCAGCGCGCGGCCGCCGAGCAGCAGCGCGGTGGGCGCGCCGCTGCGCACGGCCTGCGCGATGGCATCGAGCACCGCATCGTCCGCCGCCGCCGCCGGCGCCGGCGCGCGCGGCGGCAGCGCGGCGGGCACGCCGCCTTCCGACCACGACACGTCGGCCGGCAGGATCAGCGTGGCCACCTGGCCCGGCGGGCCCATCGTCGCGGCGAGCGCCTGCACCGCGTCGTCGCACAGCTCGGCGGTGGAGGCGCTGGTGCGCACCCAGCTCGACACGTTGCGCGCCACCGTCTCGATGTCGGACTGCAGCTGCGCGTCGTAGCGCACGTGGTAGGTCGCGTGGTCCCCCACGATGTTGAGCAGCGGCACGCGCCCCTTGCGCGCGTTGTGCAGGTTGGCCAGGCCGTTGCCCAGGCCGCAGCCCAGGTGCAGCAGCGTGGCGGCCGGCTTGCCGGCCATGCGCGCGTAGCCGTCGGCCGCGCCGCTGGCCACGCCCTCGAACAGCGTCAGCACCGCGCGCAGGCGCGGCTCGTGGTCGAGCGCGGCGACGAAGTGCATCTCCGAGGTGCCGGGGTTGCTGAAGCACACCTCGACGCCGGCGTCGGCGAGCGTCTTGATCAGGGCCTGGGCGCCGTTCATGTCGTGGTCCTGCCTTGGGTGATGGAAGCGGCCGCGGCCTGCGCGGTGAGGATGCAGCCGGGCAGGAACGTGCCTTCGAGCGAGCGCTTGCCGCTGGCCCCGCCGCCGCCGAAGCCGGCCGCTTCGCCGACGCAGTACAGCCCGCTCACCGCGCTGCCGTCGGCGCGCAGCACGCGGCTTTGCAGATCGGTCTGCAGGCCGCCCAGGCTCTTGCGCGTGATCAGCTGCATCCGGATCGCGATGAAGGGCCCGGCGCCCTTCTTCTGCAAGGGCGCGGGCGCGCAGGTACGCATGCGGTCCGGACCCCACTGGCGCGCGTGCAGGATGCGCCGGATCTGGTCGTCGTTGGCGAGCGCCAGATCCTTCTTGGCGAAGTTGGCGTCGAAGGCATCGGCCGTAGCCTGCAGCACCGCGGGGGCGATGTCGTTGCTGTTCGTCAGCGCGTTCATCTTCTGCGCCAGGCCGGCCAGCGTGTCGTCGACCAGGAAATGCGCGCTCTCGCGCTGCATCTGGCGCACCAGGCGGTGGTTGCCGAGTACCGTCTCGCGCACGAAGTGCAGGAACTGCCGGTCACGCAGGCGCTGGTTGTGCTCGGCACCCGAGATCGCGAACTCCTTGGCGGCGATGCGCCAGTTCAGCAGGTGCCAGGTCCAGGGCTTGGCCTGCGCGGCGACGCGCTGGCAGAGATCGTGCGTGTCGAAGCCGGTGACCAGCGGCTCGGGGCCGATGCGCCGCCCGCGATGATCGAGCCACAGCGCCGACTTGCAGGGGATGGTCGACAGGCCGTGCCCGGGAAAATGCGGCTGCGGATGCGGGAAGCCGGCGGCGTAGTTCCACATCTCGCCGGCATGCGTGACCTGGCCGCCGAGCTGCTCGGCGGTGAAGCGGTGCAGCCGGCCGTCGGCGAAGGGGTGCGCGCCGTTGAGCATCGCCGCCGGGCGCGGCCGATCGGCCGGCCAGTTGGCGATCGCCTGATCGGTGGAACCGTTCAGGCCGCCCATCGCCAGCACAACCACCGGCGCGTCGACGCGCACGGCGGCGCCGCTGGTTTCGTCGATCGCCTGCACACCCGACACCGCACCGTCGGCATGTTCGATCGCGGTGACACGGTGCCCGCTGAGCAGCGTCAGCCGCCCGCCCGCGCCGGCCTCCTTCATCGCCGCGATCATGCGCCGCGCCAGCTCGCGCGAGCTGCCCCACAGGATGTGATAGCGCGGCACGCTGTTGCCCTCGCCGTACCGGCCGCGCTCGACCCAGGTCACCGCCGGCAGGAACTTCAGGCCCTGCCCCACCAGCCAGTCGTACACCTGCGCGCGCGAGTGCTGCACGTAGTGCTCGGCCCAGCGGCGCGGCCAGAGGTCGGCCTTGCCCAGCTCGCCGAAGCTCAGCCAGTCGCGCAGCGCGCGCTCGGGCGAATCGGGGATCTTCATGCGCCGCTGCAAGGGCGTGTCCACCAGCGCCATGCCGCCGAAGGCCCACAGCGCCAGGCCGCCGAGGCGCTCGGGCGTGTCGCGGTCGATCAGCGTCACGCTCAGGCCGGCGCGCAGGCATTGCGTGGCGGCGACGATGCCGGCCAGGCCGCCGCCGGCGATGAGGACATCGGTGCGAAGCGGGTCGGCCACGGGTGGTCTCCTTGTCGTTCTTGGCGTCGTCCGATTGTCGGGGCACGACCTTGTCCGGGTGCATCGCCTGGCCGGCGCCCGACTTCCTCACTCCGACTCGATCATCAACGGCTTCTTCAAGCCATTGATTCTCTTGACCCACGGCGAAAGAGTCTAAGCTCAGGACGTCGTCGGCGCGTCCGCGAAGGCCTGCCTCGGCGCTCTGAACAAGCTGCAGAGCAAGGCGGAGCGGGCGGCGGCGCAGGGGTGGGCTGCGGGCGACTCATCCGACGCATCCAAGAGGACACATGATGGTTCCGGACCTGGCATTCTCGGTGAAGATCTTCGCGGCGATGTTTGCCATCATGAACCCGATCGCCAACATCCCGGTGTTCCTGTCGCTGACCGAGGGGCGCAGCAATGCCGAGAAGCGGCGCATCGCGGCGGTCGCCTTCATCGCGGTCACGATCGGCTGCATCGTGTTGGCTGCGGCGGGCAGCGCGATCCTCGGCGCCTTCGGCCTGAGCGTCGATGACTTCCGGCTCGCCGGCGGATTGCTGGTGCTGCTGATCGCGCTGTCGATGCTGCATGGCTCATCGAGCGCCCAGCATCAGCCCCGGGACGAGGAGATGGGCGACAAGGCCGATGCCCAGGACATCGCCGTCTATCCCCTGGCGATCCCCTTGATGGTCGGGCCTGGAACGATTGCCACCCTGATCGTCTTCGGCCACTCCGCGATCGTCGACGGCCAGGTGTTCAGCCTGGCGCTCGGTCTGGCCGCGTTCCTGGCCGTGCTGGCGGTGTGCCTGTTCGCGGCCCCCTGGATCGGGCGCTTCCTGCCACCGAAGGTCACCGCCATCGCCCAGCGGCTGATGGGCATGATCCTGGCCGCCATCGCCATGCAGATGATGACCACCAGCCTGCAGGCCCTCTTCAAGGCGTGAGCGGGTCGGCGCCAAGGGGGGAGCAGGCACATGCCGCACATTCAAGCCATCGCTGAGCTCTGGACTCGGGCGGCCGAGGTATGGAGCCTCGGCTCCAGCATGTCCACGTCCGCTTGAGTGGCTCAAGCTCAAGGAAGCGCTGGCCTGCACCATCAAGGGCATCGTCGAGGGGGCGGGTTCCGGCTTTGCCTTCCCCAGCCAATCGCTCTACATCGAAACCCTGCCCACGGGCGCGGACGCCTTTTCCATGCATTCGCCGCAGCCGGCCGGAGTGGCTCCCGGCACGCAGCCTCCCGCCGCGCAAGAAGGCTCCGCGTGAGCTGGCCGAAGTACCGTCGGAGTTCCTGACACCCGCAGAGGGTGTGGGTGCCACGAAGATCGCCAAGGCCTCGAGCGTGTTGGAACTTCCTGCCTCCACCGGGCGCGGCTCGGCAATTGCGCGAGACCCGCCATCACCGTCCCGGAAGCCCGCCGGACCCCGAGTCACTCCCACTCAGTCTTGCGGCGCATCGCGCCGACTGTGTTGGCCGCATCTCAAGGCTGCTCAGCGCGGTTTCGGCAACGGGTCTCGAGCGCTCTTGGGACAGCGAACGCAGGCCTATGTGCGGTGCCGGCGACAAACACCAAGAGCCCCACGGCGGCGTTGACCCCGAGTAGCGCAAAAGCCGCCACATAACCAAAACGATGTGCGACCCATCCCGCTAGTGCCGGACTCAAGGCAGCACCGACGCCCTGGACCGCCATGACCGCACCCAGCCCGGCGTTGACGTGTCCGCTGCCGCTCAGCACCTGTGCCACCAGTCCCGGCAAGGCCACTCCGAGCAGCCCGGCACCGACACCGTCCAGCACCTGGACCGGGATCAGCGCCCAGGGAGATGGCCACGCAGCGGCGATGGCGCCGCGCAGGGGCAGCGCGATGAGCGCGGCCGTGACCAGCGCCCAGTAGCCGTGCCGCTCGGCATACCGCCCACCCAGCAATCCCATGGGAATCATCACCAGTTGCGCCACGACGATGGTGGACGCCGTGAACGTGCTCGGGTCGGCTTGGCCGTGTGCGACGACAGACTGGCCAAGGAGTGGCAGCATCGCCGCATTGCCCAAGTGGAACAGCATCATGGTCACGGCGAGCAGGCGCAACTGACGCGAGGTGGCCAGCACGCGCCATATCGATGGAGGCGACGCACCCGTGTCCGGCCGTTCAACCAAGCCTCGGGCCACATCGTGGTCAATATCCCTGGCGCGGATGCCCCGCAAGCACACAAGCGCCCCCGCTCCCATCAACACCATGAGCGCGAACACGGCCGACAATCCCCAACGGTAGCCGGCCATGCCGGCGAGGACCGCCGCGGCGACATTGCCCGCGTGGTTCCACGCTTCGTTGCGCCCCAGTTGCCGGGCCAGTCCGTCCGGGCCTGCCAAACCGAGGGTCAGTCCCATGATGGCCGGGCCGAACAGCGCGCCCACCACGGCGGCAAGAATCTGGGTGGCGACCGTGACGGCAGGGATGGGACGCGCCCAGAGCGCCAGACTGCCCACGAGCAGCAACACCGTCGCAGCGCCCAGCAGCGCGCGCTTGCGGCGCGAGCCGTCCACCCAAGCGCCCAGCGGGGCGGTGACCAGAATTCCCACCATGCCCGTGGCACCCATGAGGTAGCCAATGTCATCGGCCTCCCAGCCGTGCGCCATGAGGAAGACGCCCAGAAACGGCCCCAGCCCGTCACGCACGTCGGAGATGAAGAAGTTCAGGCCGCACAGCCAGCGCTGCGAGCCGGTGACACGCTGCGGCTTCATCTTGCGTACTCACTCAGTGCAACGGGCCCTTGAACACGAAGAACGCGCCCAGGCCGATGCAGCCAAACCCCACCAGATGGTTCAGCGTGAGCCGCTCGCCCAGGTAGTACACAGAAAAGACTGCGAACACGGTGAGCGTGATGACTTCCTGCATCGTCTTGAGCTCGGCGGCACTGTAGAAGGCATGGCCCAGGCGGTTGGCCGGCACGGCGAAGCAGTATTCGGCCAGCGCGATCAGCCAACTCACCAGGATGACCATCCACAGCGGGCGGCCCTCGAAACGAAGGTGCCCATACCACGCGAAGGTCATGAACACGTTGGAAATCGACAGCAGGACGACAGGCAGCAGCTGGGGAGACATTGCGGTCAACGGTCAATGGTCACAAGGGGACAGGGAGATTCGTCCGTGCGCCGTGGCATCGGCGCGGACGGCCAAGCCACGGCTTTGGGGCGTGGGGTGGGATCAGCGTGCGGGGTCGTACAGCGGCTGCAACGCAGACAGGCTGGTGCCCAGGCTGACCGCCTCGAGCGAGATGCCGATGGCATTGCGCGTGCCCAGGCCGGAGGCCGCGAACGGTGCGCCCAGCTGCACCGATTGGCGCAGGCTTTCGGGCGGGAAGCGAACGATGCTGCCGTCGGCCAGGATCACGCCATTGGCCTCGCCCCGGGGGCCGGTCAACACGGTGTCGACACGACCCTCGACCTGCTGCGGCTGCAGCTTCTGCGCGCGCAGGTGGGGCGGCAGCGGACGGCCTTCGCCCAGCGGCGGCGGCTGGTCGTACACCGTCTGGCCGCTGGCGGTGTTGACGATGGCGTCGGCGCGCACGCTCCCACGCGCCTCGGGACGCCCGATGATGCGCACGGAATCGCCCGGCTTCACGGCAGCGGCGAGCGCGTCGGCCAGGTGCGGTGCGAACTTCACGACCATGCCATCCGCCAGGCGCAGGCCATCGATCTCGCCGTAGGGATTGATCAGCATCCGTTGCACGGCACCCTGTGCCACGGCCTGGCCCGCGACACCGGGCACGGGGGGCTGCAGTACCGGGGGCGCTTCCCCACGCGGAGGAACGGGGGGCGCTGCGTAGGCAGCCGTGGCCAGCAGGCCCGCAGCGATGGCGGAAAGCGTGTTTCGGGACATGAGAAGCTCCTTCGGAGTGGGTTGAAGACCCTCCAGAAGGTGCAAATCACATGCCTTGACAAAATCCAATCAAATCAACGGCTTGTGCTTGTTCCTCGCACACCGGCGTCCGCTTTCGGACACGTCGGTGTCACAGGATCGGACGTCTATCCGCCGCAGCGGGCGTCAGTCGAGCCCGTGCTCCGCCAGCTTGCGGTAGAGCTGCTGCCGCGACAGCCCCAGCCGCCGGGCCGCCTCGGCCCGCTTGCCGCCAGCCTCGGCCAGCGCGCGGCGCACCATCTCGCGCTCGACCTGCGCCACGGCACTGGCCAGCGTGCCGCCCCAGGCGATATCCACCCCGGCAGAGGCGGCTGCCGGCTGCAGGTCAATGTGTTCGGGCTCGATGGAATTGCCGTGCGCCATGATGGCCGCGCGCTCCATGGCGTTGCGCAGTTCGCGCACATTGCCCGGCCACCGGTGGCCAATGAGCCGCCGCGCCGCCGCCGCGCTCAGGCGCTTGGGTGCGGCACTGCCGATGCGCCGCAAAAAGTGCTCGGCCAGCAGCAGCACATCGCCCAGCCGCTCGCGCAGCGGAGGCAACACAAGCGGCACCACCTGCAGCCGATACCAGAGGTCTTCGCGAAAGCGCCCTTCGGCCACGGCTGCAGGCAGGTCGCGGTGGGTGGCCGCAACGACGCGTACATCCACCGGCAAGACGCGCGTGCCACCCACCGGCGTGATCTCGCGCTCCTGCAGTGCCCGCAAGATCTTGGCCTGCGTGGCCAACGGCATGTCGCCGATCTCGTCCAGGAACAGCGTGCCCCCGTTGGCTTCGCGAAAGCGCCCCAGGCGGTCTGCCGTTGCCCCAGTAAAAGCGCCCTTCACATGGCCGAACAGCTCGCTCTCCATCAGTTCGGCAGGAATGGCGGCGCAGTTGACCGCCACAAAGGGCCGCGCCGCGCGGGCGCTGGCGCGGTGCAGCGCCCGCGCCACCAGTTCCTTGCCCGTGCCCGTCTCGCCCAGCACCAGCACGGTGGCGTCGCTGCCCGCGGCCATGCCGATGCGCTTGAACACCTCGCGCATGGCTTCGCTGCTGCTGACCAGTTCGAAGTCTTCCGTGTCCGTCGCCATGCCGTCGGCGTCTTCAACGGGCTCGGCGGCCCGTGCGCTTTGCAGCGCGCGCTCCAGCGTCCGCACCAGCGCGGCACGCGCCACGGGCTTGGTGAGATGGTCGAAAGCGCCCAGCCGCATGGCCTCGATGGTGTTGCCGCCGCTGGCGTAGGCCGTGAGCATGATGCAGGGCGCCGGCGAGATGTCCGCCGCCTTGCGCAGAAACACCAAGCCGTCCTCGCCGGGCATGCGCAGATCGACGATGGCCACCTCGACCGGTTCGGTGCGCAGACGGTGCAGGCCCGCGTTGGTGGTGCCGGCCTGCAGCACGGTATGGCCCAGGTCGTGCAGCGTTTCACCGAGGCTTTCTCGGAAGGCTGCATCGTCGTCGACGATCAGGATGTGGGCCATGGCAGCTCCATGTCGATGCGCGCGCCGTGCGCGCTGTCGGCCAGCGCGACGCGGCCGCCGTGCGCCTGCAGGATCTCGCGCACCAGCGCCAGGCCCAAGCCGGAACCGCCGGTGCGCGCGGTGGCGAAGGCTTCAAACAGCGTTTCGCGCAACTCGACCGGCACGCCGGTGCCGTCGTCAGCCACCCAGAGCTGCAAAACGGCTCCGCCCGCGCCGCGCGCCGCGCCCAGCTCGATGCGGCCGCCCGCGCCGGTGTGCGCCAGCGCGTTGAGCAGCAGGTTGTCGAACACGCGCGCCATCTGGACGGGGTCGAACCATGCCGGCGCCGGGGTGATGGCTCCCAGCGCCGGCTCCAGTGCGATCTCAAGGCGGACGCCGGACGCAGCGGCTGCCGCCGCATGCGCCTGCAGCCGCCCTTGGAGGAACGCGCTCAGGTCCACGCGCTCGCGCTGTACGCGGAATGGCTGCGTGAGCGCGAGCAGGCTGGAGACCAGCGATTCCAGACGTTCCGTCTGTGCCAGCACCGATTCCAGCGCGCCCGCCACGCGGGCATCGCGCACTTCGGCGGGCGCGGCCAGGGCGTTCTCGACCTTCATGCGCATGGTGCCCAGCGGATTGCGGATTTCATGCGCCAGCCCGGCCGACACGCGGCCGAGCGTGGCCAGCCGTTCCGACTGCGCCAATTGCAACTGCAGCGCCGCGGACTGCCGGCGCCAGCGACCCAGCATCCGGCCCAGCCAAACGCCCGAAACCACCACCATGCACAGCAGCAGGCTCACGGCCAGGATCAGCGGGTTGATGACATCCGGGCTGATGAGCGGCACGCGCACCAGCGTCCACGCCGTCAGGCCGCGCGGTTGCGCGTCCACCGGGCAAGCCGCGAACACCACCGCCTCGCGCAGGCCCGGCCGTACATCGGTCACGAGACTCGCACTGTCGAGTGCGCGTTGCGCGGTCGAACCGATGCGCTCCAGCTCAGCGCTGGGCGGATCGCGCTTGATGCCGGTCCCGTCGTATGTGGGAAAGGCGTAGGCCACCACGCCGGGACCCGTGCGCCAGAAGCCCCCCTCGGTGCCCGGCATGTCGCGCAGTGCAAGGTCGAGCACGGCCTGGGCTGCAGAAGGCGGCGCGGCCAGCGCCATGCGCTCGGCGCCGGCGCGCAACGCTTCGCAACTGACCGACGCCTGTCGGGTGGCGCGGACGATCTGGGGCCCCGCGCCTTGACGGATCAGCACCAGCAGCAGCGCTGCAAGCACCACCGAAACGGCGGCAATCGCCAGCCAAAGGATCAGCAGTTCCCGCCGCAAAGATGCCTGCAAGTTCAGGAAGTCTCTCCAATGGTGAGGCTGCGGAACAATACACGATGGATCAGCAGCGCCTGGCCCGAAGACTGAGCACGGTCGGTGCGAACTCAGTTCGGAGCTTTCCAGGGCCGATGAAGCGCTGCGAGCGTCTTTCCTCGCCCGTCAGGGCCGCCACTCGTGCCGAAGCAGCGCGTACTGCATGGTGTTCTCGTAGATCGGCGCCCCGCTTTCATCGTTTCGAAAAGAGACGAACTCCTTGAACACCCCTTCCCGGCGCATACCGAGCTTCTCGCAAAGCCGCTGGGAAGGTACGTTCGTGTCTTCCACATAGGCGTACAGGCGCCGCGCCGCCCGCTGCGTGAAAAGGTGGGTGAACAGCGCGGCTGCGGCTTCATGCGCGTAGCCCTTTCCACCAAAGTCGGGGTTGAAGTTCCAGCCTACCGAGAAAGTGTCTTCCTCCGGGTGGGCGAACAGATCCCCGATGAGCTGGCCCGAGGTGCGCAAACACACGGCGATGCTGGTGGCATCCGTGCTGCGCCGTGCGGCTTCAAGCTCTGCCGCCTGCATGTCCGCGAGTGCCAGCGACAGGAAACAGCTGGCCACCGGCTCGTGCAGGTACGCGTACAGGTCTGCCGCATCTCGCTCGGCAAATCGCCTCAAGACAAGGCGGCCGGTCTCTATGATTTCCATTTGCTGAGGAAACGCTGATCAATTCCCCGCGGGCATGTCTGATGCCTGCGCGAGGAACAAGGGGTTGAACGAGGCACGCCGATGGAACAACGCAGCTTTGCCAGCGCGGAGGGCGAGATGGGGCGCATCGTGCCGTGGGGCGGCTGCCTGAGCATCTCAACGCCTCGTTGCTCCGGTCCAGTTCGGGCTGCGACGCTCATCGATCAGTGATTCCCCGGCGTGACGCATTTCCCTTTGAATCAACACGCTACGTCAGTTTTTCGATAGCTGGCAGTAGTCCTCGAAGGACGTAAATTCACTCCCACTCGATCGTCGCCGGCGGCTTGCTCGACACGTCGTAGGTCACCCGGTTGATCCCGCGCACCTCGTTGATGATGCGCCCCGACACCTTCTTCAGCAGCGCATACGGCAGCTCGGCCCAGTCGGCGGTCATGAAGTCGCTGGTCTGCACGGCGCGCAGCGCGACCACGTAGTCGTAGGTGCGGCCGTCGCCCATCACGCCGACGCTCTTGACCGGCAGAAACACCGCGAAGGCCTGGCTGGTCAGGTCGTACCAGCTCTTGCCGGAGGGCTCGTCGATCGCCATGCGCAGCTCGTCGATGAAGATCGCGTCGGCGCGGCGCAGCAGTTCGGCGTACTCCTTCTTCACCTCGCCGAGGATGCGCACGCCCAGGCCCGGGCCGGGGAACGGGTGGCGGTACACCATCTCGTGCGGCAGGCCGAGCGCGACGCCCAGCTCGCGCACCTCGTCCTTGAACAGGTCGCGCAGCGGCTCCAGCAGCTTCAGCCCCAGCGTCTCGGGCAGGCCGCCGACGTTGTGGTGGCTCTTGATCGTGGTGGCCTTCTTGGTCTTGGCGCTGCCGCTTTCGATCACGTCGGGATAGATCGTGCCTTGCGCCAGCCACTTGGCGGACTTCAGCTTCTTCGCCTCGGCCTGGAACACCTCGACGAACTCGCGGCCGATGATCTTGCGCTTCTGCTCGGGGTCGCTGACGCCCTTCAGGTGGCCGAGGAACTGCTCGCTGGCATCGACGTGCACCACCTTCGCGTGCAGCCTTCCGGCGAACATCTCCATCACCATCTGCGCCTCGTTCAGGCGCAGCAGGCCATGGTCGACGAACACGCAGGTGAGCCGGTCGCCGATGGCGCGGTGGATCAGCGCCGCCGCGACGCTCGAATCGACGCCGCCCGACAGACCCAGGATCACCTCCTCGTCGCCGACCTGCTCGCGGATCTTGGCCACCGCCTCGGCCACGTGGTCGCGCATCACCCAGTCAGGCTTGGCCTGGGCGATCTCGAGCACGAAGCGCTCCAGCAGCGCGCGCCCTTGCAGCGTGTGCGTCACCTCGGGGTGGAACTGCAGCGCGTAGTAGCCGCGCGCCTCGTCGGCCATGCCGGCGATCGGGCAGCTCGGCGTGCTGGCCATCAGCTTGAAGCCCGGCGGCAGCTCGGCGACCTTGTCGCCGTGGCTCATCCACACCTTGAGCATGCCGTGGCCCTCGGGCGTGGCGAAGTCCTGGATGCCGGCGAGCAGCCTGGTGTGGCCGCGCGCGCGCACCTCGGCGTAGCCGAACTCGCGGTGGTCGCTCCACTCGACCTTGCCGCCGAGCTGCGCGGCCATCGTCTGCATGCCGTAGCAGATGCCCAGCACCGGCACGCCGGCGTCCCACACCGCCTGCGGCGCGCGCAGCTGGTGGTCTTCGTAGGTGCTGGCGTGGCTGCCCGAGAGGATCACGCCTTTCGGCGCGAACTCGCGGATGAAGGCGTCCGACACGTCGTTCGGATGGATCTCGCAGTAGACGTGCGCCTCGCGCACGCGCCGCGCGATCAGCTGCGTGACCTGCGAGCCGAAATCGAGGATGAGGATCTTGTCGTGCATGGCGGTGGTCCCGGGGCGATCAGGCGGTGGCGGCGGCGTGCTCGGCGCGCTGGCGGCGGAAGTGGAGGAAGGCAATGGTCGCGCCGACGGCCTGCAGCAGCGCGCAGAAGAAGAACGGCAGCCCGATGCGCATGTCGCCGCGCGGCAGGTGCGAGACGATGCCCAGCAGCGGCGCGGCGATCAGCGGCGCGAGCACCGCCATCAGGCTGGTCAGCGAGGCCACCGAGCCGGCCGTCTGGCCCTGCGATTGGGCATCGGCGGCGTTGGAGACGATGCTCTGGATCGCCGCCTGCGCGCCCGCGCCGACCAGCGTGCCGACCACGATCACGACGAACAGCATCCAGCCCTCGGTGGCCAGGCCGAAGCCGAGGTAGGTCAGCGCCGAGCCCACCAGCCCGATGCTGGCCAGCCGCTGCGGCGAATAGCGCTTGAGCAGGAAGCGCAGCAGGAAGCCCTGCACCAGGAAGGACATCACGCCGACGACGAACAGCGACCAGCCGTTCTGTGCCGGCCCCCAGCCGAACTTGAAGGCGTTGTGCAGCACCCAGCTCGAATGCAGCGTGAACTGCGCCAGCTGCGCCAGGCCGATCACCACGATCAACGGGCCGACGCCCTGCAGCGCGCCGAGCTGCTTGAGCGCCGCGAACGGGTTGGCGCGCTTCCACTCGAAGGCGCGGCGGCGCTCGCTCGGCAGCGACTCGGGCAGCACGAAGAAGCCGTACAGCCAGTTCAGGATCGCCAGCGTGCCGGCGACGAAGAACGGCAGCCGGATGTCGATGGCGCCGAGCAGCCCGCCCATCATCGGCCCGAGGATGAAGCCCAGGCCGAACATCGCACCGAGCAGCCCGAAGCGGCGCGCGCGCTCGGCCGGCGCGCTGATGTCGGCCACGTAGGCGTTGGCCACCGCCGCGTTGGCCTGCATCGCGCCGCTGACCAGCCGCACCGCGATCAGCATCCACAGCGCGGTGGCCAGCCCCGTGACGATGAAGCTGATCGCCAGGCCGCAGAAGCCCAGCAGCAGCACCGGCCGGCGGCCGTGGCGGTCGGACAGCGCGCCGAGGATGGGCGCGGCGAAGAAGTTGGCGATGCCGAAGGCGAAGGCGACCGCGCCGAACCAGAAGGTCTGCTCGGTCGGCGAATCGGTGAACTGCCCGACGATCAGCGGCAGCACGGGCACGATCAGGCCGATCGCGACCATGTCGAGCAGCACCGTCACCAGGATGAAAGGCATCGCAGCCTGACGACTGCTGCCGGGTGCTTCGGCCACGCTCATTCCGCGCGGTAGTTCGGCGCTTCCTTCGTGATCTGCACGTCGTGGACGTGGCTCTCGCGGATGCCGGCCGAGGTGATCTCGACGAACTCGGCCTTGCTGCGCATCTCCTCGATGGTGGCGCAGCCGCAGTAGCCCATCGAGGCGCGCACGCCGCCGGCCATCTGGAAGATGATCGACACCAGCGAGCCCTTGTAGGGCACGCGGCCCTCGATGCCCTCGGGCACCAGCTTGTCGGCGTTCGGGTTGGCGGCCTCGTCGTTCTCCTGGAAGTAGCGGTCCGCCGAGCCGGCCTTCATCGCGCCGATCGAGCCCATGCCGCGGTAGCTCTTGTAGCTGCGGCCCTGGTAGAGGATCACTTCGCCGGGCGCCTCCTCGGTGCCGGCGAACATGCCGCCCATCATCACGGTGTGCGCGCCCGCGGCGATGGCCTTGGCGATGTCGCCCGAGTAGCGGATGCCACCGTCGGCGATCAGTGGCACGTCGGAGCCGGCCAGCGCCTTGGCGACGTTGTCGATCGCGGTGATCTGCGGCACGCCGACGCCGGCGACGATGCGCGTGGTGCAGATCGAGCCCGGCCCGATGCCGACCTTGACGCCGTCGGCGCCCGCCTCGGCCAGCGCCAGCGCGGCCGCGCCGGTGGCGATGTTGCCGCCGATCACCTCGACCTGCGGGAAGTTGCGCTTGACCCAGCGCACGCGCTCGATCACGCCGTGGCTGTGGCCGTGCGCGGTGTCGACGATCAGCGCGTCGACGCCGGCCTTGACCAGCAGCTCGACGCGCTCCTCGGTGCCTTCGCCCACGCCCACCGCGGCGCCGACGCGCAGCTTGCCCTGCGCGTCGCGCGCGGCGTTGGGAAAGTTGGTCTGCTTGGTGATGTCCTTCACCGTCATCAGGCCGCGCAGCTCGAAAGCGTCGTTGATCACCAGCACGCGCTCGAGCTTGTGCTTGTGCATCAGCGCCTTGCCCTCTTCGAGCGAGGCGCCTTCGCGCACGGTGATCAGGCGCTCGCGCGGCGTCATGATCTCGCGCACGGGGACGTCCAGCCGGGTCTCGAAGCGCAGGTCGCGGTTGGTGACGATGCCGACCACGCGGCCTTCGTCGACCACCGGGAAGCCCGAGATGCCGTGCTGCTTGGACAGCTCGATCACGTGGCGCACCGGCACGCCGGGCGAGATGGTGATGGGATCCTTCAGCAGCCCGCTCTCGTAGCGCTTGACGCGCGCCACCTCGGCGGCCTGCTGCTTGGCCGTCAGGTTCTTGTGCACGATGCCGATGCCGCCTTCCTGGGCGATGGCGATCGCCAGGCGCGCTTCGGTGACGGTGTCCATCGCGGCAGACACCAGCGGCAGGTTGAGGCGGATGTTGCGGGTCAGTCGGGTGGCGAGCGAGGTGTCGCGCGGCAGGACCTGGGAGAAGGCGGGCACCAGCAACACATCGTCGAAGGTGAGCGCTTTGCCGAGAAGGCGCATGAGGCGGGCTCCAGACGCAAAAGCGAATTATACGGACCGTGCAGCAGCGCACGTTTCGCGCGCCGGGCACCGCGCATCTGCGGGGCTGGCCGCTACACTGGGGCGCAACTCCGCCCGCTCACATCGCGCCACCATGCGTTGCCGCCTCCTTGCCCTGTCCATCGCCCTCGCCGGCGCCGCCTTCGCCCTGCCCGCCGCCGCGCAGTGGAAGTGGCGCGGCGCGAACGGCCAGATCCAGTACAGCGACCTGCCGCCGCCGCCGGGCGTGGCGGAGAAGGACATCCTGCAGCGGCCGACCGCCGCGACGCTGCGTGCGGCGGCGCCTGCCGCTGCGCCGGCCGCGTCGGTCGCGTCGCAGCCCGCCGCCTCCATCGACCCGGAACTCGAAGCCAAGCGCAAGAAGGCCGAGCAGGAAGCTGCCGCCAAGGCCAAGGAAGAAGAACAGCGCATCGCCGCGGCCAAGGCCGACAACTGCAACCGCGCGCGCGAGCAGCTGCGCACGCTCGAAAGCGGCATCCGCATCGCGCGCGTCAACGACAAGGGCGAGCGCGAGGTGCTGGACGACAAGATGCGCGCCGACGAGGTGAAGCGCGCACGCGACGTGGCCGGCGCGAACTGCGCGAAGTAAGCCTTCTTCAGCGGCGCCGCGCCGGCACCGTCTTGCGAAAGCGCTGGCGGCGCGCTTCCTTCGGGTCCACCAGCAAGGGCCGATAGATCTCGACGCGGTCGCGCTCGCGCAGCGGGTGCGACGCGGTCTCGACCCTGCCCCACACGCCGAGCCTGGCGCCCGCGAGATCGAGCGTCGGATGCCGCTGCGCCATGCCGCTGGCGCGGACCGCCTCGATCAGCGTCGCTCCCGCCGGCAGGTCGACGAGCACCTCGTCCACCTCGCCCGCGCGCGGGCTGTAGGCCACGCTGACGCGGATGCTGCGCTCAGCGCTCGCCATAGACCTCCTCCGCGCGGCGCACGAAGGAGTCGACGAAGGTGTTGGCGACACGGTCGAACACCGGGCTGACCACCGTTTCGAGCGCCTTGCTGCTGAAGGCGTAGCGCAGTTCGAACTCAATGCGGCAGGCCTGCGCCGCCTCGTTGCCCGGCATCGCCAGCGGCACGAAGCGCCACAGCCCGTCGAGCAGCGAGAACGGGCCGTCGACCAGGTCCATCTCCACCGAGGCGTCGGCCGCGTGCGTGTTGCGCGTCGTGAAGGCGTGGCGCACCCCGGCATAGTGCAGGTGCAGCCGCGCGGTCATGCCGCTGTCGTGCTGCTCGACCACCTCGGCGCGCTCGCACCAGGGCAGGAACTTCGGGTAGTCGGCGATGCCGGTGACGAGCGTGTACATCTCGTGCGGCGAGTACCACAGCAGGACCGACTTCTTCACGTGCTTCATACAATCGCGCGATTGTATTGGCGGCCTTCGGCCTCATCTCGCTCCCATGTCCATCGCCGAAAACCGCCGCGCCCGCTACGACTACCACATCGAGGAGCGCTTCGAGGCCGGCATCGTGCTCGAAGGCTGGGAGATCAAGGCCATCCGCGCCGGCCAGGTTCAGCTGACCGACGGCTACGTGGTGATCCGCGACGGCGAGCTGCAGCTGATCGGCTGCCGCATCAACGCGCTGCGCAGCGCCTCGACGCACGTGCACCCCGAGGCCGACCGCACCAAGAAGCTGTTGATGCACAAGGAGCAGATCCGCCGCCTGATCGGCAAGGTCGAGCAGAAGGGCTTCACGCTGGTGCCGCTGGACCTGCACTACAAGGGCGGGCGCGTGAAGGTCGAGATCGCGCTGGCCAAGGGCAAGGCCGAGCACGACAAGCGCGACAGCGAGAAGAAGAAGGACTGGGAGCGGGAAAAGGGCCGGCTGATGAGACAGAAGGTCTCATCAGGCCCGAAGGGCTGAGCCGCGAAGCGGCGCACGGCACTTTCGCCGCAGGCAGAAGGGCCGGCTGATGCGGCACAAGGTGTCAACGAAGGCCTGAGGCCTTCAAGGCCTGTTCGCAGTCGGCGATAAGGTCGTCGACACTTTCCAGCCCGATCGAGAAGCGCACCAGCGCGCCCTGCCACGCCGGCCGCTCGCGCATGGGCGCGAGCTGGTACGGGACCGCCAGGCTCACCGGCCCCGCCCACGAATAGCCGAGCTTGAACAGGCGCAGCGCGTCGACGAAGGCATCGACGCGTGCCGGCGCGATGGCCGCGTCGAACACCACCGAGAACAAGCCTGCCGCGGCGCGGCAATGCGAAACCCAGTGCGCGTGCCCCGGCGAGCCGGGCAGCGCCGGGTGCAGCACCTGCGCCACGCCGGGCTGCGCCGCCCACCACTGCGCGAGGAGGCGGCTGGCCTCGTCCTGCGCCGCGTAGCGCAGCGGCAGCGAGGGCAGCGAGCGCAGCACGGCTTCCACGTCGTTCGCGCCCACGCCCCAGCCCATGCGCATGTGGGCGAACTTGAGCTTGAGGTGCAGCGCCTCGTCGCGCGTGGTCACCGCGCCCATCAGCACGTCGCCGCCGCCGCTCGGGTACTTGGTCAGCGCGTGGGCGCTGAGGTCCACCGCCAGGCCCTCGCCGAGATCGAAGGCGTCGAAGGCGATGCCGGCACCCCAGGTGTTGTCCAGCGCCACGGTCGCGCCCGGCGCACGTTCGCGCACGCAGCGCACCAGGGCACGCAGGTCGGGGAATTCCATCGTCACCGAGCCGGCCGCTTCCAGCCACACCAGCCGGGTCGCGGGCGTGATCGCGGCGGCGAGCGCAGCCGCGTCCATCGCGTCGTAGAAGCGGTGCGCGATGCCCCAGCCGGCCAGTTCGTTGCGCGCCAGCTCCTTGTTCGGGCCGTAGGCGTTGTCGGGGATCAGCACTTCGTCGCCGGACTTCAGCAAGGCCATGTCGGTCAGCGCGATCGAAGCGAGCCCGCTGGGCACCAGCAGCGTCTGCAGCCCGCCCTCCAGCGTGGCGATGCGCTCTTCGAGCGTGAAGGTGGTCGGCGTGCCGTGCAGTCCGTAGGTGTAGCCGGCCTTGCTCTTCCAGTTGCGCGCGCGCAGCGCGGCCACGTTCGGGAAGATCACCGTCGAGGCCTTGTGCACCGCCGGCTGCGGCGCCTCGAAGCCTTCCGGCGCGCGGTAGGCGTGGTGGATCAGCGCGGTCGCGGGGTCGGATTTTTTCGTCGTCATGATGTTCAGAGCGCCACGCCCACCAGATCGTGCCCCTCGGCGGCGACGATGCGCGCGCGCGTGAACTCGCCCACCTTCAGGGTCTTGGACGCCTTCTCCGGCGGCAGCAGGCGCACGCGGCCGTCGATCTCGGGCGCGTCGGCGTAGCTGCGCCCCACCCCGCCGCGCCGGCCGAGCGCGGGCGCTTCGTCGACCAGCACCTGCATGGTCGCGCCGACTCGCGCGGCGAGCTTGCGCGTCGACACCTCCTCGGCCACCGCCATGAAACGCGCGCGGCGTTCCTCGCGCAGCTCGGGCGCGAGCATGCCGGGCAGTTCGTTGGCGGTGGCGCCTTCCACCGGCGAGTAGGCGAAGCAGCCGGCGCGGTCGATCTTCGCCTCGCGCACGAAATCGAGCAGGTGCTCGAACTCGTCTGCCGTCTCGCCCGGGAAGCCGGCGATGAAGGTGCTGCGTACCACCAGCGCCGGGCAGGCCTCGCGCCAGCGCTGCAGCCGCTCGAGGTTCTTCTCGCCGCTGGCCGGGCGCTTCATGCGCCTGAGCACCTCGGGATGCGAATGCTGGAAGGGCACGTCGAGGTAGGGCAGGATGCGGCCCGAGGCCATCAGCGGCAGGATCTCGTCGACGTGCGGGTACGGGTAGACGTAGTGCAGCCGCACCCAGGCGCCGTGCCGCTCGGCCAGCGCGGCGAGCTGCTCGCACAGCTCGGTCATGCGCGTCCTGACGGGCTTGCCGTCCCAGAAGCCGGTGCGGTACTTCACGTCGACGCCGTAGGCCGAGGTGTCCTGGCTGATCACCAGCAGTTCCTTGACGCCCGACTCGAACAGGCGCTGCGCCTCGGAGAGCACCTCGCCCACCGGGCGCGAGACCAGGTCGCCGCGCATGCTCGGGATGATGCAGAACGTGCAGCGGTGGTTGCAGCCCTCGCTGATCTTGAGATAGGCGTAGTGCCTGGGCGTCAGCTTGACGCCCTGCGCCGGCACCAGGTCGACGAAGGGATCGTGCGGCTTGGGCACGTGCACGTGCACCGCGTCCATCACCTGCTGCGTGGCGTGCGGGCCGGTGACGGCGAGCACGCTGGGGTGCATCTGCCGCACCAGGTTGCCGCCGCCCTCGCCGGCCTTGGCCCCGAGGCAGCCGGTGACGATCACCTTGCCGTTCTCGGCCAGCGCCTCGCCGATGGTGTCCAGGCTCTCCTTCACCGCATCGTCGATGAAGCCGCAGGTGTTGACGATCACCAGGTCGGCGCCGGCGAAGGTCTTGGAGGTGTCGTAGCCCTCGGCGCGCAGCTGCGTGAGGATCAGCTCGGAGTCGGTCAGCGCCTTGGGACAGCCGAGGGAGACGAAGCCGATCTTGGGCGTTGTGGTGGGAGCGTCGGTCATCTCGCGATTTTCACCGATGCCTCCCTCGCACGCCTCTTGCAAGAATGTCCCCGGGGAACATCGGGGAGAGACCTTGACGGGAACGCCGCAACGCGAGGAGGCGTCACCGGCCGCATCGGCGGGGCGCTTGTGCCTGATCGGCCTGCCGCACGTGGCGGCCGGCCGCACGCACGCGCTGGAGCGCAAGGACGCCGCGCTGCTGGCCGTGCTGGCGCTCGACGGGCCGAGCTCGCGCGCGCGGATTGCGCCGCTGCTGTGGCCCGATGCGGAACCGGCCGCTGCGCGCGGCAACCTGCGTCAGCGCCTGTTCCGGCTGCGCGCCGCGCTCGGCTTCGACGTCGTCGCCGCCGATGCGGCCACGCTGCGCATCGCTTCGAACGTCGAGGTCGACGTGCACATGCTGCCTCGGCAGTTGGCCGCCGATGCTCAGGCCGGCGCCGGCGAGTTGCTGGGCGCGCACGCCTACGACGACAACGAGTCGCTGGCCGAATGGGTCGATCAGGCCCGCGAGGCCTGGCGCAATCGCCGCACCGAGTGGCTGGCGCAGCACGCCAGCGCGCTGGAGACGCGCCGCGAGATCGCCGCCGCGCTGCCCTACGCGCAGCGCCTGATCGACGAGGAGCCGCAGCTGGAACACGGCCACCGCCGCCTGATGCGCCTGCACTACCTGCGCGGCGACCGCGCCGCCGCGCTGGCTGCCTACGAACATTGCCGGCGCGTGCTGCACGAGGCGGTCGCCGCCGCGCCGAGCGCCGAAACGGTGCGCCTTGCCGAACTGATCGAGCGCAGCGGCACGCTGCCCGAGCCGGGGCCGGCGCCGCGCCCGGTGAGCACGCTGCGCCCGCCGCGGCTGGTGGGCCGCGAAACCGAATGGCGCCAGCTCGAACGCGGCCTGGCGAGCGCCGGCGTGGTGCTGGTCAGCGGCGAGCCGGGCATCGGCAAGAGCCGGCTGCTCGGCGATCACGTGGCGCATTGCGATGGCGCCACGCCGCTGGTGGCGGCGCGGCCCGGCGACGAGGGCATCCCCTATGCGGCGCTGACGCGGCTGCTGCGCGCCGCCGGCTCGGAGGGCGCCTTGCCCGAGCCGCTCGATGCACGCCGGCTGCTGCGCTCGGCGGCCGAGGTGCTGGCGGCAAGGGGCGGACTGATCGCCCTCGACGATCTGCACTACGCCGACACCGCCACGCTCGAGCTGCTGCCCGCCCTGGTGGCCGAGACGCGCGCGCGAGGCACACGCTGGCTGCTGGCGGTGCGCGCCGCCGAGGTGCCGGAGGCGCTGCGCGGCTGGCTCGATGGACAGGACGCGCTGACGCTGCCGCGCGTGCCGCTCGGCCCGCTCACGCCGCAGGGCGTGCGCGCCTTGCTGGAGTCGTTGCGGATCGAGGGCCTGGACGTCGCGCAATGGGCGCCGGCGCTGGCACGCCACACCGGCGGCAACCCGCTGTTCATCCTCGAGACACTGATCGCGCTGTTCGACGCGCGCGCCGACGCCGCGGCGCCGCTGCCCGCGCAACTGCCCGCGCCGCCGCAGGTGGGCCAGCTGATCGAGCGCCGCCTCGGCCAGCTTGGCACGGCCGCGCTGCGGCTCGCGCGGCTGGCCGCGCTGGCCGGTCAGGACTTCGACGCCGCGCTCGCCGCCGACATCCTCGGCCGCCACCCGCTGGACATCGCTGACGACTGGCGCGAGCTCGAAGACGCGCAGGTGCTGCGCGACGGCGGCTTCGCGCACGACCTGATCCGCGAGGCGACGCTGCGATCGGTGCCGGAACCGATCGCGCGCTTGCTGCATGCGCAGATCGCGCAGCGGCTGGAAGGGCACGGCGGCGCGCCGGCGCGCATCGCTGCGCATTGGCGGGCCGCCGGACGCTGGACCGAAGCAGCGGCGCAATACCTCGCCGCCGCGGCAACGGCACAACGCGCCTCGCAGCGCCGCCTCGAAGCCGAACTGCTGGCGAGCGCCGCCGAATGCAGCGCGCACGCCGGCGATCGTGCGGGCGAGTTCTCTGCGCGCGAACGGCTCTTCCATGCACTGCGCTATGTCGCCCGCTTCGACGCGCAGGCCGCTGCCGTCGATGCCCTGGCCGCGCTGGCCGGCACGCCGGCCGAGCGCGCCGCAATGCTCGAAGCGCGCGCGACGCTCGCGAGCGACGACCAGCAGGACCAGGCCTGCCTCGATGCGGCACGCGAGGCCGGAGCACTGGCGCGCAACAGCGGCGACCGCGCACGCGCGCTGTCGGTGGTGCGGCTCGAAGCGCGTGCCCTGGCAAGGATGAACCGCGCCGCCGAAGCGATCGAGCTGCTGAGCCGGCATGCCGACGAAGCACGGGGATGGCGCGACGGCGTGCTCGGCGCGCGCGTGCTGTCGGACCTGGGCGCCACGCTCGTCATCTGCGATCGCAATGCCGATGCAATGCCTTTGCTCGACGACGCGCTCGTCGTTGCGCGGGCGCTCGACGATCACGGCCTGACGCTGGAAATTCTTCAGCATCGCGCATGGGCGTGGGCCAACCTCGGCGAGACGCGGCGCGCCATCGCCGCGTATGAGCAGGCACGCGCGCTGCGCGTGCGCTTCGAGGCCGACCACGAAGCCTTCGGTATGCACGACACCGGGTTGGCGCGGCACTACAAGGAGCTTGGCCACTTTCGCGAAGCGCTCGAACTGCTCGAAGCGGTGCGCGCCTGGCAGGCGGCGAGTGGGCGGCAAACCATCTTCACGGTCGCCGATGCCGAACTGGCCAACTGCTGGCTGTGGCTGGGCCAGACCGCGCGTGCCGCCGGTGCCCTGCGCGACCCGGCCGCCGACGCCGCGCCGACGGTGCACGCCGCTCATCTGGTGGCACGAGCCCGCATCGCACTGGCCCAGCAGCAGCCGGCCGTCGAATTGCTGCGGCGGGCGTACCGCCTGTGCGAAGCCGAGGGCCGCGCCTACTACCGCCTGTCGGTGAGCGCCGAACTGAGCCGGGCGCTGCCGCCCGACGAAGCCGCCGCACTGGCACTGGCGGCGCTGGAAGAAAGCCGCCGGATCGGCCTGCACATCATGACCATCACGCTGACGGTGCGGGCCGCCGATGCGCTGCGCCGTGCGGGGCGGTGCGCCGATGCGCTGCCGCTGGCGCGACAGATCGTCGCCGAATTCGAGCGCTGGTCATCGGTTGCCCTCTACGGCCCCGAATACGCCTGGATCGCATGGCGCTGCCTCGAAGCCGCCGGGGACGGCGCCGCCGACGAAGCGTTGCGAAGGGGCATCGAGTGGATCGCGAGCACCCTGCCCCACGTTCCCGCCGAGTTCCGCGAGAGCTTCCTGCACCGCAACCCCGTCAACTTCGCGCTGCGCGCCGCCGCCGCGCGCCGCTTCGGCCCTGATGCCCTCGCGGGGATGACGGCGTAACGCGCCAGGAACGCACCCCTTTCTAGCGTGGTGTCCGAGCCGGTCCGTGGGGGATCGGCATTTCCCGAGCGGGGGAGACACCATGACAGCTACTCTCGACGGCGTCGTGCACGGTGCACACGCCTTGCTGCGCGCGGCCACGGCCGGCGCGCTCAACCTGGCAGCGGCCTGCCTGTTGCTGCTGATGGCCGCCTGCGGCGGCAGCAGCGGCGACGACGGCCCCGCCGCCACCGCGCCGGCCATCACCACGCAGCCGGCGGCGGCGAGCGTTGAAGTCGGACAGACGGCCAGCTTCAGCGTCGTCGCCAGCGGCACGGCGCCGCTGACCTATCAATGGCAGCGCAACGGCACGGCGATCACCGGCGCCACCAGTGCAACCTACACCACGCCCGCCGTCACCCGCGCGGACGACGGCGCCGCCTACAGCGTGGTCGTCAGCAACTCGGCCGGCTCGGTGACCAGTGCCACGGCGCTGCTGACCGCCGTCGCCGCGCAGGCGCCGACCCTCAGCGCGCAGCCCGCCGACGCCAGCGTCGTCGCCCCGGCCACCGCCACGTTCACGGTGCAAGCCCAGGGCAGCGCGCCGCTGGCCTACCAATGGCAGCGCAACGGCGCGGCCATTGCCGGCGCCACCAGCGCGAGCTACATCACGCCGGCCACCGCGCTGGCCGACAGCGGCGCGCGCTTCAGCGTGCTCGTGTCGAACGCCGCCGGCAGCATCACCAGCGACGAGGCCGAGCTGACCGTCACCGAATCCGTCGTCGCGCCGAGCATCACCACCGGCCCGGTCGGCCTGACGGTGCTCGCCGGCCAGCCGGCGCAGTTCAGCGTCAGCGCGAGCGGCACAGCACCATTGGCCTATCAATGGCGACGTAACGGCAGCGACATCCCAGGCGCGACGGCAGCACAGTACACGCTGGCAACGACCGTCGCAGGCGACGACGGTGCTGCGTTCAGCGTCGTCGTCAGCAACGCGGCTGGCAGCGTGACCAGCAATGCGGCCGTGCTGCGCATCGATGCCGGCGGCGCCGGTGCCTTCCCGACGCGCTCGCTGACGCTGATCGTGCCGGTCGCTGCCGGGGCGGCGGCCGATACAACGGCGCGCGCACTGGCCAGTTCGCTGGGTGCGGCGCTGGGGCAGACGGTCAGCGTGCGCAACGTGACATCCAACAGCGGCGCGACCGCGATGCAGAACCTGGCAGCGGCGGCCGCCGACGGCTACACGCTGCTCCTCGGAAGAACCGTGATGAGTAGCTTCGAGGGGAGAGGCACCTCGCTCGACGACTTCGAGGCGCTCGGGCTGATCATCGAGACGCCGCTCCTGATCGCCGGCCGCCGCGACTTGCCGGCTGCGGACCATGCGACGCTGACGAGCTGGATCGCCGGGCAACCTGCAGGCAGCGTCAAGCTGTCCACGCAGGGCAGCCCCTCGGCATCGGAGCTGTGCGGCCGGCTGTTCTTCCAGCAGCACCGCGCCACGCCGACGATCGTGCCCTATGCCGGCTCGGCGCCGGCCCTGGTCGATCTGCTGGCCGGCGTCAACGATCTGCTGTGCACCGAGGCGACGCCGACGATCGGCGACCGTATCGCGGCGGGCACGCTGCGCGGTTATGGCCTCACCTCGCGCTGGAGCAGCCCGCTGGCGACGCTGGCTGGCGTGCCGACGCTCGATGCCTCGGGCCTGCCTGGCTTCGACGTCACCGAATGGCTTGGATTGCATGCGCCGAGCGGCACGCCGGCCGCGGTGCTCGATCGGCTGAACAGCGCGCTGCGCGAGGCCTTGGCTGATCCGGAGTTCGTGCGCCGCATCGGCCCGGACGGCGCGCGCGTCGTCGAGGGCGCTCGGCTCGGCCGCGCCGGTCACGCCAGCTTCGTCGCCGCCGAGATCGCCCGCTGGGGAACGCTGCTGGCCGGCGAGCCAGCGGTGGTTGCCCCGTCAATCACGAACCAACCGCTGGACGTGACGGTGAGCCCGGGCGCCGCGGCGACCTTCAGCGTCATCGCGACCGGCACGGCGCCGCTCACCTATCAGTGGCGCAGGAACGGCAGCGACATCGCCGGCGCAACCGCGGCGAGCTACACGACGCCGGTCACCACGCTCGCCGACGACGGCGCGACCTTCAGCGTGATCGTCCGCAACGCCCATGCCGACGCAGCGACCAGCGCCGCCGCAACGCTGCGCGTCGTCAACGTTCCCGGCACGACGCTGGACGCGCTGTTCCGCAGCCGCAACTGCATGGCCTGCCACGCGCCCCTTGTCAAGCTGCTCGGGCCTTCATGGCAGCAAGTCGCGGGCCGCTACGCCGGCCGCAGCGACCAGGAGGCTTACCTCGTCGATCGGATCCGCCTCGGTGGAGTGGGAGCTTGGGGGCAAGTGCCGATGCCGTCCACGGCGCAAGTCACGGTCGATGAGGCAACCCAGATGGCGCGCTGGTTCATTGGCGGAGCGCCCTGACCGCGCTGCGTCCCCGCGGCCGTGCGCCGGCCTCCACGCCGGCGCACGCGGCCCGGCCGCCCGCGGTGAGCGCGGCGCGCGCGGTTCCAACCCGGCCGGGGGCTGCCCGCCCCCGCCGGCGCACGCCCCGGACGGGGCGGACGGCTTCGCGAGCCAGCCGCGTCCGCCGCGCTCACCGCGGGCGGGCGGGCCTTGACCGCCCCGCGCCGCTCGCCGATGCTGCGCGCATGACAACCGCACTCACGCTCCACTACCACCCGCTGTCCTCGTACTGCCAGAAGGTGCTGATCGCACTCGACGAGCTGGGCATCGCGGCCGACCTGCAACTGCTCGACCTCGGAGACGCCGCGCAGCGCGCCGCCTTCCTCGCGCTGTGGCCCACCGGCAAGATGCCGCTGCTGATCGACGGCAGCCGCGTGGTGCCCGAGACCAGCATCATCATCGAGCATCTGCAGCGTCACCACGCCGCCGCCGGCCGCGTGCTGATCCCGCACGAGCCCGACGCGGCGCTCGAAGTGCGCCTGTGGGACCGCCTCTTCGACCAGTACGTGATGACGCCGATGCAGGCGTTCACCGCCGACCTGCTGCGCCCGGAGGCGAAGCGCGATGCGCTGAACGTCGCGCAGGCGCGCGAACGGCTGGCGTCGACTTATGCCTTGATCGACAAGCACATGGCAGGCCGCAGCTGGGCCGCCGGCGAAGCCTTCACGATGGCCGACTGCGCCGCTGCGCCGGCGCTGTTCTATGCCGTGACCTACCTTCCGATCGGAGCGGAGCAGACGCGCCTGAACGCCTACTTCGAGCGGCTGATGGCGCGCCCCTCGGTGGCGCGCGCCGTCGACGCGGCGCGCCCCTGGTTCAGGTTCTACCCGGGGCACGGCGGCCTCGCGCGCCGCTTCTTCGATCCGGAGGCGGCCTGATCAGCGCTTGGGCGGATGCAGCCCGCCCATGCCCGGGAACAGCGTCTCGGCCTGCTTGGCCATCTGCTCCTGCATCTGCATGAACATCGCCTTGCTCTGCTCGAGGTAGTTGCCCATCAGGCCCTGCATCGCCGGCGCCTGGCCCTGCAGGAACTGCGTCCACAGCTCGGGGCTCATCGCCTTCGGGTCGTACAGGCCCTTGGACTGCTCGGCGATGCGCTGCTGGATGTCGGTGAAGGTCTGCAGGTTCTTCTCGAGGTACGAGCCCATCATGCCCTGCATCGCGTGGCCGTAGAAGCGGATGATCTGCGACAGCATCTGCGTGCTGAAGATCGGCACGCCGCCGGTCTCTTCCTCGAGGATGATCTGCAGCAGGATGCTGCGCGTCAGGTCTTCGCCGCTCTTGGCGTCGCGCACCACGAAGGCCTCGCCGGACATCACCATCCGCTTGACGTCGGCCAGCGTGATGTAGCTGCTCGAGCGCGTGTCGTACAGGCGCCGGTTCGGGTACTTCTTCAGCACGCGCACCGCGGCGTCGTCGGCCTTCGCTGCGCTGGCTTGCGGGGCGGCCTTGGTCGTTCGGCGGGTGGCGGGCATGGGCAGTGGGCTCCGGTGGGCTGCGTCGTGCAGGGCTGAAAAGATTCTAAGGAGGGGGCTTTCGCACACCCGGGCGGGTTTTCCCAGCCTGCATCAGAGCACCGTCAACGTGCCCGCCGCGCCCTCGTCGACGCACCCGATCACCGCCGCCTGCTCGAAGCCATGCCGCGCGAACAGCGCGCGCACGTCGCCCACCGCGTCCGGCGCGCAGGCCACCAGCAGCCCGCCGCTGGTCTGCGGATCGGTGAGCAGCGCGCGCTCGGTGGCATCGAAGCCCGCGGGCAGCGTCACCTCGTGCCCGTAGCCGGCCCAGTTGCGCCCCGACGCGCCGGTGACGAGGCCGCGCGCGGCCAGTTCGCGCACGCC
Source organism: Pseudomonadota bacterium (assembly GCA_029779845.1). GTDB lineage: Bacteria > Pseudomonadota > Gammaproteobacteria > Burkholderiales > Burkholderiaceae_C > Piscinibacter. The sequence continues at coordinate 86,853 of JAKOZT010000092.1, forward strand.
TTCGAGCAGCGGCACCGCGGCCCAGTCGATCTCGATGCGGCAGCGCGCGCCGCGCGCCATCTCGAGCGCATGGCCGGCCAGGCCGAAGCCGGTGACATCGGTCACCGCGTGCACGCCCTGCAGCGCCGCGAGATCGGGCCCCGGTGTGTTCAGGCGCGTGGTGGTGGCGATCATCCGCGCGTAGCCGGCCTCGCCCAGCTCGCCCTTCTTCAGCGCCGCGCTCATCACGCCCACGCCGAGCGGCTTGCCGAGCACCAGCACATCGCCGGGGCGCGCATCGGCGTTGCGCTTGACGCGCTTCGGGTGCACCAGGCCCAGCGCGACCAGGCCGTAGATCGCCTCCACCGAGTCGATGGTGTGGCCGCCCGCGATCGGGATGCCCGCGGCGCGGCACACCGATGCGCCGCCTTCGAGGATGCGGCCGATGGTCTGCGTCGACAGCACGTTGATCGGCATGCCCACCAGCGCGAGCGCGAGGATGGGCCGGCCGCCCATCGCGTAGACGTCGCTGATCGCGTTGGTGGCGGCGATGCGCCCGAAGTCGAACGGGTCGTCGACGATGGGCATGAAGAAGTCGGTGGTGGCGATCAGCGCCTGCTCGTCGTTGAGCTGGTAGACGGCCGCGTCGTCGCTGGTCTCGATGCCGACCAGCAGTTCCTTGGGCACCGCCATCGCGGCGGTGCCTTCGAGGATCTTCGTCAGCACGCCGGGCGCGATCTTGCAGCCGCAGCCGCCGCCGTGCGACAGCGAGGTCAGGCGCGGCTCGGCGGTGGGGTCGGTGGTCTTCTCGGGAGCGTTCATGCGGCGAGCATACCGGGCTGCGCGTTCACGCGGCGGCGAGGAACACCGAGAACCACCGTCGCTCGTCGCACCAGTGCGCGGGGCTCGAGAAGCCCGCCTCGCGCAGCAGCGCGGCGAAGCCCTCGGGCGTCCACTTGTGGCTGTTCTCGGTGTGGATGCGCTCGCCGGCGGCAAAGCGGCGCTCGTCGCCGCCGCGCCAACGCACGGCCAGGGCCTCGCGGGCCTCCAGGTGCATCTCGATGCGCGCGTGCATCGCGTCGTAGAACGCGACGTGGCGCCACTGGCGCGGCTCGAAATCCGCACCGAGGCGGCGGTTCAGATTGCGCAGCACGTTGAGGTTGAAGGCCGCGGTGACGCCGAGCGCATCGTCGTAGGCGGCTTCGAGCACGGCGCGCGGCTTGACGAGGTCGATGCCGATCAGCAGCGCGCCGCCGCGCGCCAGCGCGCGCGCTTCGCGCAGCAGGCGCAAGGCGTCGTCCGGCGCGAAGTTGCCGAGGCTCGAACCCGGGTAGAACACCAGCGCGGGTGCGTCCCCGGTGATGTGCGGCGCAAGCACGAGGCGCTGCGAGAAGTCCAGCCCGACGCCCAGCATCGCCAGGCCCGGGTGCGCGGCCTGCAGGCGCAGGAGCGCTTCGCGCAGGAACTCCACCGCGATGTCCACCGCCACGTAGCGGCCCGGCCGCAGCAGAGGGAACAGGCGCGCGGCCTTGGCGCAGTCGCCCGCGCCGAGGTCGATCAGCGGGGGCGCGGGGCCGGCGATTCGCAGCGCCTCGGCGGCGATGGCCGCGCCGTGGCGCGCGAAGATCGCCGCTTCGGTGCGCGTCGGGTAGTACTCGTCGAGTTCGGTGATCGCGCTGAACAGCCGCGCGCCGAGCGCGTCGTAGAAGAGCTTCGGCGCCACCTGCGCCTGCGCGCGCAGCAGCCCCGCGGCGGCCTCGCGGGCCAGCGCGGCGTCGTCGACATGCTGGAGTTGCAGCAGCTGCACGGCGCTATCATCGCGCCGTTGGTGCTCGTCGAGGCGTTCCGCCGAGACGGTTCAACGGGAATCAGGAAGGAAAAGGCCGGCGCGGCCCGCTCCCAACCTGAGCTGCCCCCGCAACGGTAAGCGGACGCAGGCCAGCCTCTCCGGCGCGGCCCGCGGCTCGTGACACACGGCCACTGGAAGCGCAACGCCTCGCCGCGCCGCGCCCTGGGAAGGCGTCACGCGCAGTCTCCGTCAGCCCGGATACCGGCCAACGAGGTGGCGCGCCGCGCGAGCGGCTCGCCGTGAGGCGCGAGGCCGCGGGGAAGCGGCGCACGCGCGTTTGCGACCCCGTTCTTCACCATGATCCGTTCCTCTTCCGGCCGCGCCGCGCGCAGCCGCCATGCGCTTGCGGCGCTTGCCTGCTTCACCCCCCTTCTTCCCGCTGCCGCGCAGACCGCCGCGGCCGCCCTGCTCGACCCGGTGGTGATCACCGCCACGCGCACGCCGCAGCCGCTGTCGTCGGTGCTGGCCGACATCTCGGTGGTCGAGCGCGCCGAGATCGAGCGCAGCGGCGTCACCGGCGTGGCCGACCTGCTGGCGCGCCTGCCCGGCATCGAGTTCAGCCGCAACGGCGGCCCCGGCAGCGCCACCAGCGTGTTCGTGCGCGGCAGCGAGACGCGCCACACCGCCGTCTACATCGACGGCGTGCGCGTCGATTCGCAATCCACCGGCGGCACGCCGTGGGAGCAGATCCCGCTCGACCAGATCGAGCGCATCGAGGTGCTGCGCGGCCCGGCCGCGGCGATCTACGGCTCGGATGCGGTGGCCGGCGTCATTCAACTCTTCACCAAGCGCGGCCAGGGCGCGCCGCGGCCGACCGCCTCGCTGACCGTCGGCTCCTACGGCACCTTGCAAGGCCAGATCGGCGTGAGCGGTTCGGCCGATTCGCTCGACTACTCGCTGTCGGCCGCGCACGGCCTCAGCGAAGGCTTCGACGCGCGCACGCCGGCCGTCGCCGGGCACAACCCCGACAAGGATGGCTGGAAGCGCAGTTCGCTGCAGGGCCGCGTCGGCTACCAGCTGAACGCCGTGCACCGCCTCGACGCCTCGCTGCTGGCGAGCAACCTGCGCTCCGGCTACGACGACTTCGCGCCCGGCGCCGACGACGAGAACCGCCACCACCTGCGCAGCGGCAGCCTCGGCTGGCAGGGCCGCTGGAGCGCCGACGCGACGACGCGGCTGCAGCTCGGCCAGACCGAGAGCCGCTACGAAAGCCAGCCGAACTTCTACGGCACCGAGACGACGCTGCGCGACTACACGCTGCAGCATGAGCAGCGCTTCGGCGTGCACCTGCTGAGCGCCACGCTGGAGCGCCGCGAAGACGAGCTGCTCAACCCCGCCACGATGTTCAGCGGCACGCTCAAAGGCAAGCGCCACCAGGACGCGATCGGCCTGGGCTGGCGCGGCGATTTCGGCAACCACGGCCTGCAGGCGCACGTCCGCCACGACGAAGACAGCGAGTTCGGCGGCAAGAGCACCGGCAGCGCCGCCTGGGGCTGGGCCTTCGCGCCGCAGTGGCGCGTGACGGCCTCGGCCGCCACCTCATTCCGCGTGCCCACGCTGTACCAGCGCTTCAGCCAGTACGGCAACCCCGACCTGGTGCCCGAAACCGGCCGCAACGTCGAACTCGGCCTGCGCTGGGCCAACGCCGGCAGCGAAGCCAGCCTGGCCGCGTGGCGCAACAAGGTGAGCAACCTGATCGACTTCGGCGCGCCCGGGCCGTGCCTGGACTCGTTCGGCTGCTACGTCAACGTCGGCCGCGCGCAGCTCGAAGGCATCACGCTGGCCGGCCGCACGCAGCTCGGCGGCGCAACGCTGCGCGGCTCGCTCGACTGGCACGACCCGCGCAACCTCGGCACCGACCAGGTGCTGGCGCGCCGCGCCAAGCGGCTCGCCAGTTTCGGCGCCGAGACCACGCTGGCCGGCTGGACCACCGGCGCGGAGGTGCAGGCCGCGGACCGGCGCTTCGAGTACGACTTCCTGGGCAATGCGCAGCGCCTGGGCGGCTACGGCCTCGTCAACCTGTTCGTCTCGACCCGGCTGACGCCCGAGCTGACGCTGGAAGGCCGCATCGACAACCTCGGCGACAAGGACTACCAGCTGGCGCGCAACTACGCCACCGCCGGGCGCAACGGCCAGGTGACGCTGCGCTGGGCGATGCCCTGAGCGGCGCATGCTTCGTGAGCTGATCCTCGGCGGCGCGCGCAGCGGCAAGTCGCGCGCCGCCGAGGCACGCGCGGCGGCGTGGCTGGCGGCGGATGCGTCGCATGCGGCGACGCTGGTCGCCACCGCGCTGCCGGGCGATGCCGAGATGGCGGCGCGCATCTCGCGCCATCGCGCCGACCGCGCGCTGCGCGTGCCGGCGCTCGACACCGTCGAGGCGCCGCACGGCCTGGGCGCCACGCTGCGCCGCATCGCCGATCCGCGGCGCCTGCTGATCGTCGACTGCCTGACGCTGTGGCTCACGCAATGCCTGCTGCCGCCGCCCGGCACGCAGGCCGCGCTGCCCTGGGACGAGGAGCGCGATCAACTGCTCGCGGCCGTGCAGGACAGCGCCTCGCCCCTCGTGCTGGTGTCCAACGAGATCGGCCTGGGCGTGATGCCGCTGTCGCACGAAGCGCGCGAATGCGTCGATGCGCTCGGCTGGCTGCACCAGGCCGTGGCCGCGCGCTGCGGCCGCGTCACGCTGATGGTGGCGGGCAGCGAGCTGCGCGTGAAGGATCGGCCGCGATGAAGCGCCTGTGGCTCGCGCTCGCCCTCGTCTTCTTCGCGTGCGCCACTGCGTTCGCCCAGCCCGTCGTCATCCGCGACGACCGCGGCGCCGAGCACCGCTTCGCCGCACCGCCGCAGCGCATCGTCACGATGCTGCCCTCGCTGACCGAAACCGTCTGGGTGCTGGGCGCGGGCGAGCGCCTCGTCGGCGTCGACCGCTTCTCGACCTGGCCGCCCGAGATCGCCCGGCTGCCCCGCCTCGGCGGCCTGGAAGACGCGCAGATCGAGGCCATCGCCGCGCTGAAGCCCGACGCCATCCTCGCCTCGACCGCGTCGCGCGCGATGGACCGGCTCGAAGCGCTCGGCTTCGCCGTCGTGCGGCTGAAGTCGGACAGCCATGCCGACGTGCGCCGCACGCTGGACAGCGTGGCGCGCCTGCTCGGCCGGCCCGACGAAGGCGCGCGCGTCTGGGCGCGCCTGGAGCGCGAGATCGAAGCCGCCGCGGCGCGTGTGCCCGCCGCGCTGCGCGGCCGGCGCGTCTACTTCGAGATCTACGGCGGCCCCTACGCCGCCGGCACCGGCTCGTTCATCGGCGAGACGCTGGCGCGCCTGGGCCTGGCCAACATCGCGCCGGCGGCGCTCGGGCCCTTTCCCAAGCTCAACCCCGAGTTCGTGGTGCGCGCGCGGCCCGAGATCGTGATGGGCGTGCGCAGCCAGCAGGCCGCGCTGGCGCGGCGTCCCGGCTGGAGCGCGCTGCCGGCGCTGCGCGAGGGCCGCCTGTGCGCCTTCGAGAACGCCGACTACGAGATGCTGATCCACCCCGGCCCGCGCCTGGGCGAGGCCGCCACGCGGGTGGCGGATTGCCTGGTGCGCCTGGATGCGCAGGGCGCGGCGCGGTGAGCGAGCCCGCGCGCCGGCGCCTGGCCGGCTGGATCGCGCTGGTGCTCATGGCCGGCCTGGCGGCAGGCCTGGCGACCGGCGCGGCGGGTCTTTCGCCGCGCGCGTTCTGGGGCGATCTGCACGGCGGCGATGCCGCGCTGCTGCTCGGCCAGATCCGCGCGCCGCGCACGCTGGGCGCGGCGCTGGTCGGCGCGCTGCTGGGGCTTTCCGGCGCGATCGCGCAAGGCCTGTTCCGCAATCCGCTGGCCGATCCCTACCTGCTCGGCAGCGCCTCGGGCGCCGGCCTCGCGGTCGTGCTGGTGCTGGCCGCGGCGGCGCTCGGCGGCGCGGGGCTCAACGTCGCCGCCGTGGCGTGGATAGCGCGCATCGGCCTGGTCGGCGCGGCCTTCGCCGGCGCGCTGGCCGGCGTGTCGCTGACGCTGACGCTGGCGCACGGCGCGGTGCACACGCTGCGCCTGCTGCTGGCCGGCGTGGTGGTCGGCGTGCTGCTCGGCGCCTTGAGCGACCTGGTCACCGTGGTCTCGCCCGACGCGCTGCGCGGCAAGCAGGTCTTCCTGCTCGGCAGCACCAGCTTTCTCGGCTGGGACGCGATCGCGCTGATGGCCGCCGGGCTCGCGCTGCTGGCCGCGCTGGCGCGGCGCTTCGCGCGTGCGCTCGATGCGCTGACGCTGGGCGAGGACAGCGCAGCCAGCCTGGGGCTGGACCTGGCCCGCGTACGGCTCGCGCTGGTGCTGATGCTGAGCCTGGGCACCGCACTGGCGGTGTCGCAGGCCGGCCTGGTGGCCTTCGTCGGCCTGGTGGCGCCGCACCTGGTGCGCCGCCATGCACCCGGCCTGCACGCCTGGCTGCTGCTGGCCAGCGCCGGCATGGGCGCCGCGCTGCTGCTGTGGGCCGACGTGGTCTCGCGCGCGCTGATCGCGCCGGAGGAACTGCCGGTGGGCGTGGTCACCGCGGTGCTGGGCGGCGCCTATCTCGTGTGGCTGCTGCGGCAGAGGGCAGCGTCGTGATGGTCGCGCCGCTGCGAGCCGCCGAGGTGCGCGTGCTTCTCGGGCAGCGCGAGGTGCTGCAAGGCGTGAGCCTGGACGTCGGCGCCGGCTGGACGGCGCTGGTCGGCCCGAACGGCGCCGGCAAGTCGACGCTGCTGCGCGCGCTGGCCGGCTTGCAGCCGCTGAGCGGCGGGCGCGTCGTGCTCGGCGGCGTCGATCTGCGCACGATGCCCTCGGCCGAGCGCGCGCGTCACCTCGCCTGGCTGGCGCAGCAAGGCGACGTCAGCGGCGAGCTGAGCGTGCGCGAGACCGTCGAGCTCGGGCGCATCGCGCGCCTCGGGCTGCTGGGCACGCCCGGTGCCGTCGACCGCGCGGCCGTCGATCGTGCGATGGCGCTGACCGAATGCACGCCCTGGCAGCAGCGCCGCCTGCACGAACTCTCCGGCGGCGAGCGTCAGCGTGTGCTGCTGGCGCGGGTGCTGGCCACCGAGGCACCACTGCTGCTGCTCGACGAGCCGACCACGCACCTCGATGCGCCGCATCAGGTGGCGCTGGCACGGCTGTTCCGCCGCCTTGCGCACGACGCGGCACAACCGCGCGCGGTGCTGAGCGTGCTGCACGACCTGCCGATCGCCTTGCAGGCCGACCGCCTGCTGGTGCTCGACCAAGGCCGCCTGTGCGCCGACGGACCGCCGACCGACGCCGCGGTGCAGGCCGCACTGGTGCGCGTGTTCGATCACGCGATCCGCATCGAGCCCGACGCGAACGGCCGGCCGCGTGTCGCGCTGACCCTCTGAGAGCGCTGACATGGACACCCGCGCCGCCCATGGGACACGGGGCGAACTGTGCTTCACGCGTCATGGGTCGCGCATCGCGCCGTGGAGCAACTGAACTGAGATGCTGGCGACATCCGCAATCCTCCTCGCCTGGCTGATCGACGCCGCCTTCGGCGAGCCGCGCAGCGCCTGGCATCCGGTGGCGTGGTTCGGGCGGGCGATGCAGCCGCTGGGCCGTTGGCTGCCGTCACTCGCACCGGTGGCCGCCTTGGCGGCCGGCGCCTTGGCATGGGTGCTCGCGGTCGGCCTCGTGGCGAGTGCGGCCTGGGCCGTGCAGCGCTGGATCGCAACGCTGCCGACGCTGCTCGCGCTGCCGCTGCTGGCACTCGCGCTCAAACCCGCCTTCGCGTGGCGCATGCTCGAGGACGAGGTGCGTGCGGTCGAAGCGGCGCTTGCTCACGGGCTCGACGCCGGGCGGCAGCGCCTCGCGCAGCTGTGCAGCCGCGACGTGTCGCAGCTCGACGACGCCGGCGTGCGCGAGACCGCGATCGAGACGCTGGCCGAGAACTTCAACGATTCGCTGGTGGCGCCGCTGTTCTGGTTCGCGCTCGCGGGCCTGCCCGGCGCCTGGGCCTGGCGCGCGGCCAACACGCTCGATGCGATGTGGGGCTACCGCGGCCGCTGGGAGTGGGCCGGCAAGTGCGCGGCGCGCGCCGACGATGTGCTGGGCTGGCTGCCGGCGCGCATCGCGGCGGCGCTGCTGTGGCGGCCGTCGGTCGCGCCCGGCGCGCTGCGTGATGAAGCGCGCCGAACGCCGTCACCGAACGGCGGCTGGCCGATGGCGGCGCTGGCGCTGCGCCTGGGCGTGCGGCTGGTCAAGCCGGGGGTGTATGGGCTGAATGCGGCGGGGCGGGTGCCCGAAGCGGCGGACACGGCTCGCGCCTTGCGCATCGCCGAGCGTGCGGCATGGGCCGCTTTCCTGCTGGCAGCGCTGGGGGCATGGCGATGACGGCGCGTGAACACGGCGGCAGCGATGTGCGCTGGGATTTCTCCAGCTGCGCCAACGCCGCCGGCCCCTGCCCGATGGCGCTGGCTGCATTGCGAGCCGCCGACCCGGCGCGCCACGCCGATCCCGACTCCTGCTCAGTGCGCGAAGCCCTCGCCGCGCTGCACGGCGTGGCGCCGACGCGCGTGCTGATCGCATGCAGCGCAAGCGAGTTCATCCAGCGCTTCACAGCCATCAGCGGCCGCCTCTGGCCCGGCGCGGTGCGCGTGCCGCGCCATGCCTACGGCGACTACGCCGCCGCGGCGCTGGCCTGGGGCCGCGAGCCCGTCCATGACGATGAGGAAGCAGCCGTCACGCTGCGCTGGTTCGCCGACCCGTCCAGCCCGCTCGGCCAGGACGAAGCGCCGCCACCACATCCCGGCGCATGCCCCGGCGTGCTCGACGCGGTCTATGCGCCGCTGCGCCTGAGCGGCCACACGGCGTGGACGCAGGAAGCAAGCGACGCCGTCTTCGTGCTGCACAGCCCCAACAAGGCCCTCGGCCTGCCCGGACTGCGCGGCGCCTACGCGATCGCACCACGCACGACGAACGACGACCTGACCGCCTGCCTGCACGCCCTCGCCGCCGCCGCGCCCTCGTGGCCGCTGTCGGCGCAGGCCGACGCGGTGCTGCGCTGCTGGGCGCGACCCGACACGCAGGCCTGGTTGAGGCAATCCCGCGCGACACTCGCGGCATGGAAAACCGAACTGCAGACGCAACTCGCCGCGCGCGGCTTCGTGTGCCGCGCCAGCGTCACGCCGCATTTCGTGGTGCAGCCGCCGCGCCCGCTGTCCCCCGCCGCATTGCGCGCTCACGGTGTCGCCGTGCGTGACGCCGCCTCGTTCGGCCTGAGCGGCTGCTGGCGCGTCTCGGCCCAGCCGCCCGAGGCGCAGCGCGCGCTGCTGCGCGCCGTCGACGCATGAAGACCGCCGTGATGGTCTGGGGCGCCAGCAGCGGCGCCGGCAAGAGCCTGCTGGCCACCGCGCTGTGCCGCTGGGCGGTGCGCGAAGGCTTGTCCGTCGCGCCATTCAAGGCGCAGAACATGAGCAACAACGCGCGTGTCGTGCCGGGCCTCGACGGCACGCTCGGCGAGATCGGCTCGGCGCAGTACTTCCAGGCGCTGGCCGCGCACGTGCCGCCGCACGTCGACATGAACCCGGTGCTGCTCAAGCCCGAGCGCGACACCGCCAGCCAGGTGGTGCTGCACGGGCGCGTCGATGCGGCGCTGTCGGTCATGCCCTGGCGCGAGCGCAGCGCGCGGCTCGCCGACGCGGCCCGCGAGAGCTTCGAGCGCCTGGCTTGCCGGCACGACGTGATCGTGATCGAAGGCGCCGGCTCGCCGGCCGAGATCAACCTCGCGCCGCAGGACTACGTCAACCTCGGCACGGCACGCTGGGCGCGCGGGCACGGCACGCTGCGCGCGCTGCTGGTCGCCGACATCGACCGCGGCGGCGCCTTCGCGCACCTGCACGGCACCTGGACACTTCTCCCCGACGACCTGCGCGGCGCGCTGGCCGGCTTCGTGCTCAACAAGTTCCGCGGCGACGCGGCGCTGCTCGCGCCCGGCCCCGAGCGACTGCATGCGCTGACCGGCGTGCCCGTGCTCGGCGTGCTGCCGATGCGGCGCGATCACGGCCTGCCCGATGAAGACGGATTGCACGCCGCGCCGGCCGCGCATGCCGATGGCCCGCGCATCGCCATCGTCGCCTGGCCGCACCTGAGCAACCTCGACGAATTCCAGCCGCTCGCCGCGGTCGCTTCGCTGCGCTGGGCGCGCAGCGCCGCCGAGCTCGAAAGTGCCGACTGGATCGTGCTGCCCGGCTCCAAGCAGGTCAGCGGCGATCTGGCCTGGCTGCGCGCGCAGGGGCTGGATCGCGCGGTCATCGACCACGCCCGTGCCGGCAAGCCGCTGCTGGGCATCTGCGGCGGTTTGCAGCTGCTGGGCGAAACGCTGTCCGACCCCGAAGGCGTGGACGGCGAAGCGTACGAACACACGACCGGCCTCGGCCTGCTGCCGCTGGCGACCCACTACGCGGCGCCGAAGCGGCTGCGCGCCGCGCCTGTGCGCTTCGGCGATCTGGCCGCGCCGTGGCAGGCCTTGTCGACCACCACGCTGCCGGCCTACGAGATCCGCTGCGGCCGCACGCAGGCTCTCGATGCGAGCGCACGGCCCGTGCTGTTCGATGCCCAGGGCGCGGCCATCGGCTGGCAGCGCGGCAGCGTGCTGGGCCTCGCCGCGCACGGCCTGTTCGAGGACGCGGCGCTGCTGCGCGCGCTGTTCGGCGCCGGCGCGCGCACGCTCGACGACAGCCTCGACGGCCTGGCCGATCTGATCGATGAACACCTCGGCGCGACGACGCTGCGCGCCCTCTTCGCATGAACTTCCAACCCACCCTGCCCCTCGCCCCGTTCGGCGATGCCGCGCTGCAATCGCAGGTGCAGGCCGCGCTCGACGCCAAGACCAAGCCGCGCGGCTCGCTCGGCCGCATCGAGGCGCTGGCCCTGCAGCTCGCGCTGATCCAGAACCGCGCCGTGCCGCGCTTGCGCGACCCGCAGCTGCTGGTGTTCGCCGCCGACCACGGCATCGCCGCGCAGGGCGTCTCCGCCTACCCGGCCGAGGTGACCAAGCAGATGGTGCTGAACATGCTCGCCGGCGGCGCGGCCGTCTCGGTGCTGGCGCGCCAGCACGGCCTCGCGCTGACGGTGGCCGATTGCGGCGTCGCCGCGCCGTTCGAGCCGCACGAGCGCCTCGTGAACCTGAAGGTGGCCGGCGCCGAACGCGGCAGCGCCGATGCCAGCCTCGGCGCGGCGATGCGCAGCGCGCAATGCGAGGCCGCGATCGAACAGGGCCGCCGCCTCGTGGCGAGCCTGCCCGGCAACGTGCTGCTGCTCGGCGAGATGGGCATTGGCAACAGCTCGGCGGCGGCGCTGCTGATGACGCGCCTGACCGGCGAGCCGCTGGCCGTTTGCGCCGGGCGCGGCACCGGGCTCGACGACGCCGGCCTCGCGCACAAGCGCAGCGTGCTGCAACGCGCGCTGGCCGCCAACGCCGAAGCCGTCTCGCCCTTGCAGGCGCTGGCCGCGCTCGGCGGCCTGGAGATCGCCGCGATGACGGGCGCGGTGCAGCAGGCCGCCGCCGAGGGCCGCGTGATCGTCGTCGACGGCTTCATCACTACCGCCGCCGTCGCCGTGGCCGCGGCGCTGCAGCCGGCGCTGCTGCAGCGCTGCGTGTTCGCGCACCGCTCGCACGAAAGCGGCCATGCGCGCTGGCTGCAGGTGCTCTGCGTGCAGCCGCTGTTCGACCTCGAACTGCGCCTGGGCGAAGGCTCGGGCGCGGCGCTCGCCTGGCCGCTGCTCGAATCGGCCTGCCGCCTGCTGGCCGAGATGGCGAGCTTCGAATCAGCGGGTGTCAGCGGGCGCTCGATGTGATGCTTCACGAGCTGCGCCTCTTCTTCGTCGCGCTGCAATTCCTGACGCGGCTGCCGGTGCCGCGCTGGGTCGGCTACGAGCCGCAGTGGCTGAACCGCTCGGTGCGTCACTTCCCGCTCGTCGGCGTGCTGGTCGGCGGATTCGGTGCCGCCGTCGCCTGCGCCGCAGTGCGGGTCTGGCCGCCGCTGGTCGCGGCCACGCTCGCGATCGCCGCGACGCTGTGGCTCACCGTCGCCTTCCACGAAGACGGCCTGGCCGACAGCTTCGACGCGCTGCTCGGCGCCGCGCCGCGCGACAGGGCGCTGGCGATCATGAAGGACTCGCGCATCGGCAGCTACGGCGCGGCCGCGCTGGTGCTGAGCCTGCTGTTGCGCGTGGCGCTGCTGGCCGAGCTGCTGGCGCATGCGCCCGCGCTGGCCGCCGCCGCGCTGATCGCCGCGCACGCCGCGGCGCGCGCCGCGTCGGTGGGGCTGATGGTGCTGCTGCCCTATGCCGGCGACGAAGCGCATGCCAAGGCCAAGCCGCTGGCGCGCGAGGTGCGCGGCAGCGATGCCGTCGTGGCAATCGCCCTCGGCGCGGCGTCGTTCGCACCGGCCTGGTCCTTCGCGCCGGCCGCGGCGATCCCGCTGCTGCTGCTCGTGATGGTCCTGCGCGCCTGGCTGCGCCGGCGCCTGGGCGGCTACACCGGCGACACGCTGGGCGCCACCGAGCAGCTCGGCGAGCTGACGGTGCTGCTGGTCTTCGTGGCGCTGTCGCGATGAGCGGCGACATCACGCTGCACGCCTGGCGCCATCCGCGCGCCGAGGGCGCCGAGGGCCGCTGCATCGGCCGCACCGATCTGCGTGTCGACCCGCGCCGCGCCAAACGCCTCGCGCACCGCATCCGCAGCTTCGCGCGCCGCCACGCGCTGCCACGCAGCGTGATCACCTCGCCGCTGGAACGCAGCCGCGCCGTCGGCCGCTGGCTGGCGCGCTGGGGCTGGCAGCACCGCGTCGATGCGGCGTTGTCGGAACTCGACTTCGGCGCCTGGGACGGTCAGCCGTGGGCGGCTGTGACCCAGCAGGATTTCGACGCCTGGTGCGCAGACTTCGCGCAGCACGCCCCCGGCGGCGGCGAGTGCGTGGCCGCGCTGCTGGCGCGCGTGTGCGGCTTCGAGCCCGGCGCGGCGCGCCTCGTCGTCACGCACGGCGGGTGGCTGTCGGCGGCGCTGTGGCTTCAGTGCGGCGCAAGCGAGCCACCGAGCAGCGAGCGCTGGCCGGCGGCGCCGCGGCATGGGCGACGCGTGGCGCTGCAGCGGCAATCGTCCTCGAGCTGATGACGCACGGCGAGGTTGATGGCCATCGCCCCAAAGACAAAGGGCCCGGCGTCGCCGCCAGGCCCTTTGATCTCTACCGAATCTGGTAGGCGCGATTGGACTCGAACCAACGACCCCCACCATGTCAAGGTGGTGCTCTAACCAGCTGAGCTACGCGCCTGCGAAAGCCAAGCAGTATAGCAGGCTTCGCGCCGCCGCCCGGCGCTAACGCCGCCGTGCCGTGCGCACGCCGACTATGCGCGCCACCTGCGCGAGCACCTGCGCCAGCCGCGTCGCGTCGCCGACCTCGACGGTGAAGGTCATCCACGCGGTGCCGCCGCGTGCGTCCTTGACCGACTGGGTCTTCACGCCGATCACGTTGACCTTTTCCTTCGCGAACACCTCGGTGATGTCGCGCAGCAGGCCCTGCCGGTCGTTCGCCTCGACGATCACGTCGACCGGGTAGACGGTTGCACCCGCACCCTTGCGCTCGCCCCAGGCCACCGCGATGACGCGCTCGGGCGAGCGCGCGGCGATCTGGCGGAAGTTGATGCAGTCGGCGCGGTGGATCGCCACGCCCTTGCCGCGCGTGACGTAGCCGCCGATCGCATCCGGCGGCGCCGGGCGGCAGCAGCGCGCCAGGCTGGTCAGCAGCGACTCGACGCCCACCACCAGCACGCCGCCCTGCGGCGCGCGGCCGGGCGCCTTGACGTGCTTGGCGACGATCGCCTCGTCTTCGCTGGGCGCCGGCTCGGCGGGGCGCAACAGGCTCTCGATGTTGCGCAGCGAGAACTCGTCCTTGCCCACCACCTCGAACAGCGCATCGGCGTTGCGGAAGCCCAGCCGCGCCGCCAGGTCGTCGAGCTTGATCGCGGTGCGGCCTTCGCGCTGCAAGAGCTTTTCCACCGCCTCGCGGCCGCGCGCGATGGTGTCACGCTGCGCCAGCGCGTTGAACCAGGCGCGCACCTTGGCCTTGCCGCGCGAGCTTTGCAGGTAGCCGAGTTCGGCGTTGAGCCAGTCGAGCGACGGACCACCTTCCTTGGTGACGTTGATCTCGACGGTCTGCCCGCTCTTCAGCGCCGTGTTCAGCGGCACCATCTGGCCGTCGACGCGCGCGCCGCGGCAGCGGTGGCCGAGGTCGGTGTGCAGCGTGTAGGCGAAGTCGACCGGCGTCGCGCCGGCCGGCAGCTCCACCACCGCGGCCTGCGGCGTGAAGACGTAGATGCGGTCGTCGAACACGCCGGCACCGGGCTCCACGCCGCGCTCGACGAAATCGCGCTCCCACGCCAGCAGCTGGCGCAGCACCGCCTTGCGCGCCTCGGCCACCTGGGCGTCGAAATCGCTGCCGGCGCTGACGCCGGCGTAGCCCTTCGTGCCGGCTTCCTTGTAGGCCCAGTGCGCCGCCACGCCGTGCTCGGCGTGCTCGTGCATCGCGCGCGTGCGGATCTGGATCTCCACCGGCCGGCCCTCGGCGTCCATCACCACGGTGTGCAGCGACTGGTAGCCGTTGGCCTTGGGCCGCGCGATGTAGTCGTCGAACTCGCCGGGCACCGGCACCCAGGCCTCGTGCACGCGCGCCAGCACCGCGTAGCAGGCCGGCACGTCGGCGACGATCACGCGCATCGCGCGGATGTCGAACACACGCGCGAAGTCGAGCTGCTTGCCGCGCATCTTCTTCCAGATGCTGTACAGGTGCTTGGGCCGGCCCTGCACCTCGGCCTTCAGCCCGGCGCGCGCGAGCTGCTCGCCGAGTTCGATGCGGAAGGCTTCCACGCCCGCCTCGCGCTCGACGCGCTTCTCGTCGAGCAGCCGCGCCACCTGGTGGTAGTGCGCCGGCTCGAGGAAGCGGAACGACAAATCCTCCAGTTCCCACTTGATCTGCCAGATGCCCAGCCGGTTGGCCAGCGGCGCGAACACCTGCATCGACTCCTCGGCCAGCGCGCGCGGGCACTCGCGCTTGCTCGCGGCGTACCAGCGCAGCGTCTGCAGCCGCGAGGCCAGGCGCAGCAACACCACCCGCAGGTCGCGCGAGAAGGCGAGCAGCATCTTGCGCACACGCTCGGTCTGCGCGGCGCGCTCCTGCTCGCCGAGCTGCGCCTCGCGCGCCGCGCGCTGGATCTGCACCAGCCGGCGCGTGTGGCTGACCAGGCTCGCATACGAGGCGCCGAAGGCCTTCTCGACCACTTCCTCGGGCTTCTGCACGAAGTCGCCGGCGTAGACGAGGTAGGCGGCGGCACGCATCGAGGGCGCCGCGCCGATCGCCTGCAGGATGGCGGCCACGCCGTCGGCGTGCGAGCGCGCGTCTTCGCCGGTGTCGAGCGCGCGGCCGGTCAGCAGCGGCTCGGCGAAGGCGCGCGCGCGTTCGAGCGGCGCCAGTTCGGCGTCGCTGTCGGCCACATCGGCGAGTTGAACGATGGGCGCCGCGTCTTCGCGCGCGTCCCCGAGCTGCGTCTTCATGGCGAGAGCAGGAACTCCCTCACCGCGGCGATCTGCTCGGGCGCGATCAGCGTCGGCGCATGGCCCACGCCTTCGAACTCCGCGAGCTTCGCCTTCGGGCCGCGCTGCGTCATCGCCTGCGCGGTCTCGCGCGAAAGCAGGTCGCTGTCGGCGCCGCGCACGATCAGCGTGGGGCAGCGCAGCGCGTCGTAGGCGGCCCACAGCGCGGCCTCGCCGGCGCGCGCCGCTTCGGGCGTGATCGCGCGGAAGGGCACGGCGATGGCCGGGTCGTAGTGCAGCTTGAAGCCCTCGCCGTCGGGCTTGAGCATCGGGCGCGTCAGCGCCAGCCACTGCTCGCGCGTGTGCGGGCCGAAGCTGGCCGAGATGCTCCACAGGAAGTCGGCCGCTTCGTCGACGCTGCCCCAGCGCCCCGGCGCGCCGAGGTAGGTGCCGATGCGCTGCAGCGCGGCCGCTTCGATGGCCGGGCCGACGTCGTTGAGCACGAGTTTTTTCACCGGCGAGTCCGGCAGCGCCGCGAGGCCCAGGCCGATCAGCCCGCCCATCGAGGTGCCGACCCAATGGACTTCTTCGGCATCCAGGCGCGCCAGCAGCGTCACCATGTCGGCCACGTAGGCGGGGATCTGGTAGCCGGCCGGATCGGCCAGCCAGTCGGAGCGGCCGCGGCCGACCACGTCGGGGCAGACGACGCGGTAGCGGTCGCTCATCGCCTGCGCGAAGGCGTCGAAGTCGCGCCCCTGGCGCGCCAGGCCGTGCACGCAGACCAGCACACGCGGGTTGGCCGGGTCGCCCCATTGCACGTAGGCCATGCGGTGCAGGCCGCGCGCGCCCAGGCATTGCACGCTGTCGGATCGAGGCTCTGTCATGTCCGGTTCAGTTCCGATTCAATTGGGTCTCCATAATCCATGCTAAGTCAATCGTCGGAGAACCTTCATGCTCAAAGGAAAGACCGCCCTCGTCACCGGCTCCACCAGCGGCATCGGGCTGGGCATCGCCTGCCGCCTCGCGGCGCAGGGCGCGAACATCGTGCTCAACGGCTTCGGCGACGTCGAAGGGCCGAAGGCCGAGGTGGCCGCGGCCGGCAAGGCACACGGCATCCGCGTCGGCTACCACGGCGCCGACATGAGCAAGCCGGCCGAGATCGAGGCGATGATGGGCTACGCCGCCCGGGAGTTCGGCGGCGTCGAGGTGCTGATCAACAACGCCGGCATCCAGCACGTCGCCAACGTGGAGGACTTCCCGGTCGAGCGCTGGGACGCGATCATCGCGATCAACCTCAGCTCGGCCTTCCACGCGATGCGCCTGGCGATCCCCGCGATGCGCGCGAAGAACTGGGGCCGCATCATCAACATCGCCTCGACGCACGGGCTGGTGGCCTCGGCGAGCAAATCGGCCTACGTGGCGGCCAAGCACGGCATCGTCGGGCTGACCAAGGCGAGCGCGCTCGAACTGGCCACCACCGGCGTGACGGTCAACGCGATCTGCCCCGGCTGGGTGCTGACGCCGCTGGTGCAGAAGCAGGTCGACGCGCGCGCCGCCAAGGACGGCATCGACAACGAGGAGGCCAAGCGCCGCCTGCTCGGCGAGAAGCAGCCCTCGCTGCAGTTCACCACGCCCGAGCAGCTGGGCGACCTCGCGGTGTTCCTCTGCTCGGCGGGTGCGGACAACGTGCGCGGGCAGGCCTGGGCCGTCGACGGCGGGTGGACGGCCCAGTGAGGCCCGCTACTTCGTCAGCTGCACCGAGCCGCTGACGCTCACCGACAGCTGCGCCTTGCCGGCCTCCACCGGCAAGGACTCGTCGGCCGACATCGCCATCGTCTTGGCCGCGCGCATCATCGGCACCGGCATCAGCCCCGGCGCGTCGGTACCGCTGACGTTGACCTCGCGGATCACGTAGCCGCCATAGCCGAACTGCTTGGCGTACTCCGCCGCCTTGGCGCGGTAGCGCGCGATGGCCTGCGCGGCCAGATCGCTCTCGACCTTCTCGCGCAGCTCGCGCGAGACGCCCTGGCTGACACGCGCCACGTTCATCGTCGTGATGCGGCCGCTCAGCGCGCCGATGCCGCTGATGTCCTTGCCTTCGATCACCAGTTCCGCCGAACCCTGCCAGCCGGTCAGCCCGCCCTTGGGCGCGTAGCGCGGGTAGAGCGAGAAGTTGCCGGTCTGCACCTCGATCTGGCCCGGCTTGGCGGCCTTGCGCGCCTCGGCCAGGGCGGCGTCGAGCGCCTGCTTGAGCTGGGTCTGCACGGTGGCGGCGTCCTGCCCTTCCTTGTTCGTGCTCAGCACGACGTTGAGCAGGTCCTTGGTGACCTCGACGGTGGCGCTGGCGGACAGCGACACCACGCCCTGCATGGGCGGCGGTTCGGCGCGCGCGGCGCCCGCCAGCGCGGCGGTGGTGGCGGCCAGCATGGCGGCGATCGGTCGTGAACGCATGGGCTGCAATCTCCTGGAAGTGAACGATGAAGGCTTATACGCGCACGCGGTCTTGACGGGGTGATTTGCAGGCCGGCCGGCCCAGGGGCAAGATTTGTAACAGATGGTCAGGTCGCCCGATTGCCCTCGCAAAGCCCCGCAGAATCCCGCCTGTTACAAGTTCGGAGTCCCCGATGCCCGCCAATCCCAACCAGCGCCCCGACCGCATCGTCGTCGTCGACGACGATGCGCGCATCCGCGACCTGCTGCGCCGCTATCTCACGCAGGAGGGCTTCGAGGTGCTGCTCGCCGAGGACGCCAAGGCGCTCAACCGCGTGCTGACGCGCGAGACGGTCGACCTCATCGTGCTCGACCTGATGCTGCCCGGCGAGGACGGCCTGTCGATCTGCCGCCGCCTGCGCGCCGCCAACGACGTGACGCCGATCATCATGCTCACCGCCAAGGTGGAGGACGTGGACCGCATCGTCGGCCTGGAAGTCGGCGCCGACGACTACCTGCCCAAGCCCTTCAACCCGCGCGAGCTGCTGGCGCGCATCCATGCCGTGCTGCGCCGCCGCCCGACGCTGGAAGCGCCCGGCGCGCCGGCCAAGGAGCCGCAGACCGTGGCCTTCGGGCCCTTCGAGTTCGACCTCGCGCTGCGCCGCCTGACCAAGGACGGCGAGCAGATCGCGCTGACCACCGGCGAGTTCTCGATGCTCAAGGCGCTGGTGCGGCACCCGCGCCAGCCGCTGAGCCGCGACAAGCTCGCGCAGCTGGCGCGCGGCCGCGAGTTCGAGCCCTTCGACCGCAGCCTGGACGTGCAGATCTCGCGCCTGCGCAAGATGATCGAGCCCGACCCGGCGCAGCCGCGCTACATCCAGACCGTGTGGGGCGTGGGCTACGTCTTCGTGCCGGACGGCACCTCGTGACGCCCCGGCTTCACGCCGGCAGCACGGCCCCGCGCGTCGGGGCCTTTTTTGCGCCGACACTCGGCGCCTGACACGCCGACACCTTCGCCCGCCCGGATGGCCCGCACCTCCAAGCTCGCCTTCAGCCTGTTCTGGCGCACCTTCTTCCTGCTCGCGCTGCTGCTGGTGGGCGGCGTGTTCGCCTGGATGCAGACCTTCAAGGCGCTGGAGTTCGAGCCGCGCGCGGTGCAGGCGGCGCAGCAGATCGCCTCGCTGGTGAACCTGGCGCGCACCGCGCTGCAAGCGAGCGACACGATCAACCGCGTCACGCTGGTCAAGACGATGGCCAAGCAGGAGTCGGTGCGCCTGGCGCCGCGCGAGCCGGGCGACAAGTGGGAGCCCTACGAAGTCGACCGCTTCTCGCGCGCCATCGGCGCCGAGCTGCGCGCCCAGCTCGGCCCCGACACCGTGGTGGCCGGCTCGGTGAACAAGCAGCCGGGGCTGTGGGTCGGATTCACGATCGACAAGGATCCCTACTGGCTGCAGGCCGACTCCTCGCGCGTCAGCACGCTCACCTGGGGCACGCTGCTGCTGTGGGGCGGCATCGCGCTGATCGCCTCGGTGTTCGGCTCGGCGCTGATCGCGCGCGCGATCAACCGGCCGCTGCAGGATCTGTCTTTCGCCGCCAGCCGCATCCGCGAGGGCGAGTTCGATTCGGTGCTCGACGAGAACACCATGACCAGCGAGATCCGCCAGGTCAACATGGGCTTCAACCGCATGGCGCGCGAACTCGCCAAGGTGGAGGAAGACCGCGCGGTGATGCTCGCCGGCATCAGCCACGACCTGCGCACGCCGCTGGCGCGACTGCGCCTGGAAGCCGAGATGAGCGTCAACGACGACGAGGCCAAGCGCAACATGGCCTCCGACATCGACCAGCTCGACGCGATCATCGACAAGTTCATGGACTACGCGCGCCCCGGCGACGTGAAGCTGGTGCCGGTGCATTTGTCGAGCCTGGTCGACCGCGAGATGGCGGCCTTCCGCGACACCAGCCAGATCCGCATCACCGCGCGCGTGGCGATCGACACCAAGGTGCTGGCCGACGAAACCGAACTCGGCCGCGTGCTGCAGAACCTGTTCGAGAACGCGCGCCGCTATGGCCGCAGCAGCGACACCGGCATCGCCAAGGTGGCCGTGACCTACGCGCGCACCGGGCCGTGGGTGATCCTCAGCGTGCGCGACCACGGCCCGGGCGTCGACCCGGCCAAGCTGCAGCAGTTGACCACGCCCTTCTTCCGCGGCGACGCGGCGCGCACCGCGGCCACCGGCGCGGGGCTGGGGCTGGCGATCGTCGACAAGGCGATGCAGCGCATGGGCGGCGCGTTCGAGGTGGCCAATGCGGCCGACGGCGGCCTCGTGTGCCACCTCAGGCTCAAGAAGTCGCCCTGAGCCCGGGGCGGGCTACGCCGGCACCACCGGCCGGCGCAGCGTGTAGAGCAGGCACACGGCGCGCGCTTCCATCGACTCGCCCGCGCCCACCGGGCCGAGCTTCTCGGCCGTCTTGGCCTTCACGCTGACCTGCTCGACCTTGATCGCCAGCGCCTGCGCGATGCGCTGGCGCATCGCCAGGATGTGCGGCGCCATCTTGGGCGCCTGCGCGACGATGGTGCTGTCGACGTTGGCCACGTGCCAGCCGGCCTGCAAGGCGCGCCGGCCCGCTTCGGCCAGTAGCGCCAGCGAATCGGCGCCGCGAAAACGCTCGTCGGTGTCGGGGAAGTGGTGGCCGATGTCGCCCAGCGCCAGCGCGCCGAAGATCGCGTCGGTGATCGCGTGGCACAGCGCGTCGGCGTCGGAATGGCCGTCCAGCCCGTGCGTGTGCGGGATGGTCACGCCGCCGAGCACCAGCGGCCGGCCTTCGACGAGGCGGTGGCTGTCCCAGCCTTCGCCGATGCGGATGTTGGGCAGGTTCATGCGGGTTCCTCGTTGCGCTCGGCGAGCAGGCGTTCGGCGAGCGTGAAGTCGGACGGCCAGGTGACTTTCAGGTTGGCGGCGTCGCCTTCGACGAGCAGCGGGCGACGGCCGGTGGCCTCGATCGCGCCGGCTTCGTCGGTCACCGCGAGGCCGCTGCCGAGGGCGCGCGCGAGCGCGTCGTGCAGCGCGCCGATGCGGAACATCTGCGGCGTCTGCGCAGCCCATTTGTCGGCGCGCGGCAGCGTCTCGGCGACGCGGCCGGCTTCGGCGCGCTTGAGCGTGTCGGCCACCGGCAGCGCGAGCAGGCCGCCGACGGCGTCGCTCAGGCAGGCGGCCATCAGACGTTCGACCCAAGCCGGGCGCAGCAGGCAACGCGCGGCATCGTGCACCAGCACCCAGTCGTCGCGGCGCGCGCCGCGTGCGAGCAGTTCTTCGAGGCCGCCGCTGACGGTGTCGGCGCGGGTCGCGCCGCCGCGTTTGCAGACCCAGCCGCGTTCACCTTCGAACGCGGGCAGCAGCGTCTCGAAATGCTCGTCGTCCGACGCCAGCACCACCAGCGTCGCCGTGAGGCGCGGCACGTCGGCCAGCGCCGCGAGCGTGTGCGCCACCATCGGCCGGCCGGCGATCTGCACGTACTGCTTGGGCAGCGCGGCGCCGGAGCGCGAGCCCACGCCGGCGCAGGGCAGCAAGGCGTAGCAGCGGGGCTCGGTGTCGGCGTTCATGCGCGGCGTCTGAAGGGCCCGGATTGTATGATCCGCCCCCCGATGCAAGTCCCCGTCATCGCGCCCGGCAAGCGCTTCACCCTGCCCCGCCCGATCGCCTCGGCCGATGCGCTGCTGCTGGCGCGCTTCGCGCAGCGCCAGGCCGAACAGAAGAAGCTGCTCGCGATCGTCAACGCCGAGCCGGCCGACACGCAGCGGCTCGAAGGCGAACTCGCCTTCTTCGCGCCCGGCCTGCGCATCGCCGTCTTCCCCGACTGGGAAACGCTGCCCTACGACACCTTCAGCCCGCACCAGGACCTGATCTCCGAGCGGCTGGCCACGCTGTGGCGCATCCTTCATTCGAAAGAGCGGGGCGATGTCGACGTGGTGCTGCTGCCCGCCTCCACGGCGCTGGTGCGCCTGGCGCCGCCGAGCTTCCTGGCCGGCTACACCTTCCACTTCCAGCAGAAGCAGAAGCTCGACGAAGCGGCGCTCAAATCGCAGCTCACGCTGGCCGGCTACACGCACGTCAGCCAGGTGGTGTCGCCGGGCGAATACGCGGTGCGCGGCGGGCTGATCGACCTCTTTCCGATGGGCTCGCCGGTGCCGTACCGCGTCGACCTGTTCGGCGACGAGATCGATTCGATCCGCACCTTCGACCCCGACTCGCAGCGCAGCCTCTACCCGGTGCCGGAAGTGCGATTGCTGCCCGGCCGCGAGTTCCCGATGGACGAAGCGGCGCGCACCGCCTTCCGCGCGCGCTGGCGCGAGAAGGTCGAGGGCGACCCGACCAAGGTGCGCCTGTACAAGGACATCGCCGCCGGCATCGCGACGGCGGGCATCGAGTACTACCTGCCGCTGTTCTTCGAGCAGACCGCGACGATCTTCGACTACCTCGGCGAGGGCGCGGCGCTGGCGCTGCACGGCGAGGTCGACGAGGCGCTGAACCGCTTCTGGACCGACACGCGCGAGCGCCACCGCTTCCTGCAGCACGACAAGGAGAAGCCCATCCTGCCGCCGGAGGAGATCTTCCTGCGCGGCGAGGAGTTCTTCGCGCGCGCCAACGCGCATGCGACGCTGGCGCTGCGTGGGCGCGAGCCGGTGGAGTGGGCGCGGCCGCTGCCTGATCTCAGCGTCGATCGCGGCGCGCCCGAGCCGCTGAGGAAGCTGCA
Organism: Pseudomonadota bacterium; assembly: GCA_029779845.1. GTDB lineage: Bacteria > Pseudomonadota > Gammaproteobacteria > Burkholderiales > Burkholderiaceae_C > Piscinibacter. Next base: position 109,438 of record JAKOZT010000092.1, read on the forward strand.
GCAGCACGTCGCGAGCACATCGCACCGCGTGCTGATCGTCGCCGAGAGCGAAGGCCGGCGCGAGAGCCTGCTCGAGCTGCTGCGCGACAACCGGATCGAGCCACCCAGCGTCGGCTCGCTCGCCGAATTCGAGGCCGGCGCAGAGCACTTCGCGATCGGTGTCGCGCCACTGGCCGAGGGCTTCTTCTGGCACGAGCCGGCCGAAGGCAAGACGATCCAGTTCGTCACCGAAACCGAACTCTTCGCCACCGCGCCGAGCGCGCGGCGCCGGCGCCGGCAGGAGCAGGTCAGCGACGTCAATGCGCTGATCAAGGATCTGTCCGAGCTGAACGTCGGCGACCCGGTGGTGCACGTCAACCACGGCATCGGGCGCTACGTCGGGCTGATCAACATCGACCTCGGCGACGGGCCTTCCGAATTCCTGCACCTGGAGTACGCCGACAAGGCGACGCTCTACGTGCCGGTGGCGCAGCTGCATCTGATCGCGCGCTACACGGGCGTCAGCCCTGAAGAAGCGCCGCTGCACAAGCTCGGCTCCGGACAGTGGGAGAAGGCCAAGCGCAAGGCGGCCGAGCAGGTGCGCGACACGGCCGCCGAACTGCTGAACCTCTACGCCCGCCGCGCCGCGCGCGAGGGCTTCGCGTTCCGCTTCCAGCCCCACGACTACGAAGCCTTCGCCGCCAGCTTCGGCTTCGAAGAAACGCCCGACCAGCAGGCCGCGATCCACGCCGTGATCCAGGACATGGTCAGCCCCAAGCCGATGGACCGCCTCGTCTGCGGCGACGTCGGCTTCGGCAAGACCGAGGTTGCGCTGCGCGCCGCCTTCGTCGCGGTGACCGGCGGCCGCCAGGTGGCCATCCTCGCGCCGACCACGCTGCTGGCGGAGCAGCACTACCAGAACATCGCCGACCGCTTCGGCAAGTGGCCGGTGAAGGTGGCCGAGCTGTCGCGCTTCCGCTCGCCCAAGGAAGTGAAGGCGGCGATGGCCGGCATCGCCGACGGCACGATCGACATCGTGGTCGGCACGCACAAGCTGCTGTCGGCTGACGTGAAGTTCAAGCGCCTCGGCCTCTTGGTGATCGACGAGGAACACCGCTTCGGCGTGCGCCACAAGGAGGCGATCAAGGCGCTGCGCGCCGACGTGGACGTGCTCACGCTCACCGCCACGCCGATCCCGCGCACGCTGGGCATGGCGCTGGAAGGCCTGCGCGATCTCTCCGTGATCGCCACCGCGCCGCAGCGCCGGCTGGCGATCAAGACCTTCGTGCGCAACGAGGGCACGGGCACGATCCGCGAGGCGGTGCTGCGCGAATTGAAGCGCGGCGGGCAAGTCTACTTCCTGCACAACGAGGTGGAGACCATCGCGGCGCGGCGCGACAAGCTCGCCGAGCTGCTGCCCGAGGCGCGCATCGCCATCGCCCACGGCCAGATGCCCGAGCGCGAGCTGGAGCGCGTGATGCGTGACTTCGTCGCGCAGCGCCACAACCTGCTGCTGTGCTCGACCATCATCGAGACCGGCATCGACGTGCCGAGCGCCAACACCATCGTGATCAGCCGCGCCGACAAGTTCGGCCTGGCGCAGCTGCACCAGCTGCGCGGGCGCGTCGGCCGCTCGCACCACCAGGCCTACGCCTACCTGCTGGTGCCCGACGTGGAGGGCCTGACCAAGCAGGCCGCGCAGCGGCTCGAAGCGATCCAGCAGATGGAGGAGCTGGGCTCAGGCTTCTACCTCGCGATGCACGACCTGGAGATCCGCGGCGCCGGCGAGGTGCTGGGCGAGAACCAGAGCGGCAACATGATGGAAGTGGGTTTCCAGCTCTACAACGACATGCTCGCCGAAGCGGTGCGTTCGCTGAAGGCGGGCAAGGAGCCCGACCTGCTGAGCCCGCTGTCGGCCACCACCGAGATCAACCTGCACGCCCCCGCGCTGCTGCCCGACGCCTACTGCGGCGACGTGCACGTGCGCCTGAGCCTCTACAAGCGCCTGGCCACCGCGGAGAAGACCGAGCAGATCGACGCGATGCTCGAAGAGATCACCGACCGCTTCGGCAAGCTGCCGCCGCAGGGCCAGACGCTGTTCGACGTGCACCGCCTGCGCGTGCTGGCCAAGCCCTACGGCGTGGTGAAGGTCGATGCCGCGCCGCAGCTGATGGTGATCGGCTTCCGCCCGAACCCGCCGGTGGACGCGCTGAAGATCATCGAGCTGGTGCAGAAGAACCGCCACATCAAGCTGGCCGGCAACGACAAGCTGCGCATCGAGCGCGCCACGCCCGAGCCCAAGGACCGCGCGCAGCTGATCCGCGACGTGCTGCGCTCGCTGGGGGCGCCGAAGGTGGCGGATGCCGCCTGACGCGACGACCCCGGTGCTACGATGCCCAGCATGATCGACTGGTCCAGCTGCCCCGCCGTCGAAAGCGACCCCGAGCGCGTCAGCGGGGCCTGGGTCTTTCGGGGCACGCGCGTGCCCGTCGCCGCCCTGTTCGAGAACCTCGAAGACGGCGCATCCGTCCACGACTTCACCGAATGGTTCCAGGGCGTCAGCCCGGAACAGGTTCGCACGGTCCTGGAGCACGCCGCGAAGAGCGCCCTGGCGCCGGCGTAAGTGAAGGTCTTCTTCGACCAGGGCACGCCCGCTCCGCTGCGCCGCGCACTGGCGAGCCACGACGTCGAAACGGCCCACGAACGCGGGTGGTCCCAGCTGAAGAACGGCGAGCTCATCGCCGCCACCGAGCAAGCCGGTTTCGAGGTCTTCGTCACCACCGACCAGAACCTCCGGTATCAGCAGAACCTTGCGGGCAGGAAGATCGCCATCGTCGTCATCCTCACGACGAGCTGGCCGCGCATCCAGGCCGATCTGTCGCCCGTGCGGGCCGCCATCGACACGGCATCTTCGGGCTCGTACATCGAAGTCCCTGTCGCTGAACACCGCTCGTAGAATCGCGGCCCTTCGCCTGACGCTCGCTCCACCCGCGCCATGTCCAGCACCGAACACGCCCCCGGCCTCTTCATCCGCGGCTTCGCGCCGCCGCTGCGGCTGGCGGACTTCAGGCTGATCGCCTTCGACATGGACTCGACGCTGATCAACATCGAGTGCGTCGACGAGATCGCCGACGCCGCCGGCCGCAAGGCCGAGGTGGCCGAGATCACCGAAGCCGCAATGCGCGGCGAGATCGCCGACTACAAGGACAGCCTGCGCCGCCGCGTCGCGCTGCTGGCCGGCGTGCCGGTGGCGGCGCTGGAAAAGGTCTGGGCCGACAAGCTGCGCCTGAACCCCGGCGTGCAGCGCTTCGTCGAGGCCTGCCAAGCGGCCGGGCTGAAGACGCTGCTGGTCTCGGGCGGCTTCACCTTCTTCAGCGAGCGCATCCGCGGGCAATTGAAGCTCGACTTCGCGCGCGCCAACACGCTGGGGGTGGCGAACGGCCGGCTCACCGGCACGCTGTTCGACCGGCCCTGGGGCGACATCGTCGATGGCGCCGAGAAGAAGCGCGTGCTGCTCGAAGTGGCCGAGCTGATGGGCATAGCCCCCGCGCAGGCCATCGCGGTGGGCGACGGCGCCAACGATCTTCCGATGATGGGCGCCGCCGGCCTGTCGATCGCCTTCCACCCCAAGCCGGCGGTGCGCGAGCAGGCGATGATCTCGATCATGAGCGGCGGCATGGACCGGGCTCTCGAAGTCCTGTCAGCGTGAGCCGCGCAGCCTGACCGCGGGGAAATCCACCGGCACCGCGAAGGCCACGTTCACGTAGTTCGTGAACAGGTTCAGCGCCACGTGGGCGAGGATCTCGACGATGGCCTCGTCGTCGAAGCCGGCCTCGCGCAATTGCTTCACGTCGGCATCGCCGACCTGACCGCGCGCGTCGACGAGTTTCAGCGCGAAGCGCAGCGCCGCCTGCGTGCGCGCATCGGCGGCCTCGCCGCCCTGCGCGGCGGCCATCTCCTCGGCGCTGGCACCGGCCTTGCGGCCCAGCACCGTGTGCGCGGCCAGGCAGTACTCGCAGGCGTTGCGATCGGCCACGGCCACGGCGATCTGCTCGCCGAGCTTGGCGCCCAGCGTGCCGGCGCCCAGCGCGCCGAACGAGCCCCATAGGCTGCGCAGCGCCGCCGGCGAGTTGGCGACGGCGCGGAACATGTTGGGCGTGGCGCCGAAGGCGGCGTGGATCTGGTCGAGCAGCGCCTGGCGCTCGGCGCTGGTGCCGCTGCGGTCGACGAGGGAAACGCGGTTCATGGCAGCTCCTGGCTGGGTGGTGAGAGGCGTCCAGTGTGGCGAGCATTTCCGTATGATTGGATGCATTCGATCCATCGAATAGTGCAGATCGTCCATGACACCGCCTTCCGGCGTCGATCGCCTCTCCGCGCTGCTGGAGCGCTTCCGCGTGCATGCCCATTTGTTCCACGCCGGGCCGCTGTGCGGCGTCACGCACTTCGACGCCAGGCCGGGCCGCGCCTTCCTGCATGTGCTGCGGCGCGGCGAGATGGCCGTGACGCACCGCGCGCGCAGCGGCGCGCCGCGCAAGCTGGTGCTCTCCGAGCCGACGCTGCTGTTCTACCCCCGCCCGCTGGCGCACGACTTCCACAACGCGCCGGCCGACGGCAGCGACTTCGTCTGCGCCACGCTCGATTTCGACGGCGGCGTGCAGCACCCGCTGGTGCGCGCGCTGCCGGCGCTGATGGCGCTGCGGCTCGCGGAGGTCGAGGGCATCGCGCAGACCCTCGATCTGCTGTTCGCCGAGACCGAACAGGTGCGCTGCGGCCATCGCCTGCTGGCCGATCGGCTGTTCGAGGTGCTGCTGTTGCAGATGCTGCGCTGGCTGCTCGACCACCCCGAGCAGAGCGGCGTGAGCGCCGGGCTGCTGGCCGGCCTGGCGCACGCGAAGCTGGCCCGCTCGCTGACCGCGCTGCACGAGCGGCCGGGAGAAAACTGGTCGCTGGAGGCGATGGCGCGCGAAGCGGGCATGTCGCGCAGCGCCTTCGCAGCAGCGTTCAAGGCCGCGCTCGGCAGCGCGCCGGGCGACTACCTGCTGCGCTGGCGCGTGTCGGTCGCGCAGACGATGCTGCGCGAAGGCGCCTCGGTGAAGACCACCAGCGACGCGCTCGGCTACGCCAGCCCGGCGGCGTTCTCGCGCGCCTTCACGCAAATTGCCGGCGCCTCGCCGCGGGCCTGGCGGGCCGTGCTCAAGGGCGATTGAGCCCCGGCTCGCCCTCCACCTCCACCGTCGTCACCGCCGAGCTGGGTGGGCTGGGCAGGACTTCGAGCGGCACGTCTTTCGCCGCACGCGCCGCGGCGCTGGCGGCCGCCGCCGGCCGCGCGGCACGCGATGCCGCCGAAGCGGCCGGCTCCACGGCCTTCGCCTTCGGCTTAATCTTGCCCGCCTCGATGATCACGCGCAGCGGATTGGCGGCATCGCGCTCGGCGCGCCTGGACGGCTCCTGCGCGGGCGCGGCCGGCATGAGAACGCAAGCGGCGAGAACGACGAAGAAACGCAGCGCGACCATCGGACGGACCATTCTCGCAGTCCGCGCGGCGGTAGCATGCGGCGCCCACGCCACGAGGAGACGACGCAATGAACACCCCCACCAAGTTCCTGCTCGACGAGAGCAAGCTGCCCAAGCACTGGTACAACATCGCCGCCGATCTGCCGGCGGCCGCGCCGGCGGTGCTGCACCCCGGCACGATGCAGCCGGTCGGCCCCGACGACCTGGCACCGCTGTTCCCGATGGCGTTGATCGCGCAGGAGGTCAGCACCGAGCGCGAGATCGAGATCCCCGAGCCGGTGCGCGAGGTGTTCCGCCTCTGGCGCCCTGCCCCGCTGATGCGCGCGCACCGGCTCGAGAAGGCGCTCGGAACCCCGGCCAAGATCTACTACAAGTACGAAGGCGTCTCGCCGGCCGGCTCGCACAAGCCCAACACCGCGGTGCCGCAGGCCTGGTACAACGCCCAGGCCGGCATCCGAAAGATCGCCACCGAAACCGGCGCCGGCCAGTGGGGCTCGTCGCTCGCCTTCGCGGGCGCGCTGTTCGGCATCGACGTGACGGTGTTCCAGGTGCGCGTGTCCTACGACCAGAAGCCCTATCGCCGCGCGCTGATGGAGACCTACGGCGCGCGCTGCATCGCCAGCCCCTCGAACGAAACCAACTCGGGCCGCGCCATCCTCGCGCAGAACCCCGAGCACCCCGGCTCGCTGGGCATCGCGATCTCGGAGGCGGTGGAAGTCGCCGCGACGCACGACGACACCAAGTACGCGCTCGGCTCGGTGCTCAACCATGTGCTGATGCACCAGAGCATCATCGGCCTGGAAGCGATCCAGCAGTTCGAGATGGCCGGCGACGACCCCGACATCGTGATCGGCTGCACCGGCGGCGGCAGCAACTTCGCCGGCCTCGCCTTCCCCTTCCTCGGCCTGCAGCTGCGCGGCGGCGCGAAGGCGAAGAAGCGCCGCATCGTCGCGGTGGAGCCGGCCGCCTGCCCGAGCCTGACGCGCGGCAGGTACGCCTACGACTTCGGCGACACCGCGCACCTGACGCCGCTGACCAAGATGCACACGCTCGGCAGCACCTTCACGCCGCCGGGCTTCCACGCCGGCGGCCTGCGCTACCACGGCATGGCGCCGATGGTGTCGCACCTGAAGGAGCTGGGCCTGATCGAAGCGGTGGCCTACCACCAGACCGCCTGCTTCGAAGCCGGCGTGATGTTCGCGCGCAGCGAAGGCATCGTGCCGGCGCCGGAGGCCAACCACGCGGTGCGCGCGGCGATCGACGAGGCGCTGCGCTGCAAGCGCGAGGGCAAGGCCGAGGTGATCGTCTTCAACCTCAGCGGCCACGGCCACTTCGACATGATGGCCTACAGCAACTACGCCGCGGGCAAGCTGGTCGACCAGCCCTATGACGAGAAGGAGCTGGCGATGGCCTTGTCCGGCCTGCCCGCCGTGCCGGCCTAGGCTCTGGGCGGCATCACCACGATGCCGTCCTCGTCGGCATAGAGCCAGTCGCCCGTCTTCACCCACACGCCCTGGATCAGCACCGGCACGCCGGTCTGGCCGGGCGTCTTGCGGTCGGTCGGCATGGGCAGCAGCGCGAGCGCGCGGATGCCGACGTCGGCGGCCGCCAGCTCGGCCTTGTCGCGCGCCGCGCCGTCGATCACCACGCCGGCCCAGCCGTTCTTCGCCGCGGCGGCGGCGATGTTGCCGCCGATCAGCGCGCGGCGCAGCGAGCCGCCGCCGTCGACCACCAGCACGCGGCCTTCGCCCGGGGATTCGAGCGCGGCCTTCACCGGCGAGTTGTCTTCGAAGCACTTGACGGTCAGCACCGGGCCGCTGAACCTGGCGCGGCCGCCGTAGCTCTGGAACACCGGCGGCAACACGCGGAAATGGCCGTCGCCTTCGGCGTAAGCGCCCTTGTGCGCGTCGCACAGGTCGCAGGTGGAGAAGTCGTTGGTGGTGCTCATGCGTGCGTCACTTTCCTGATCGGCGGTTTCACGTCTTCGCGGCGCGGCGGCAGCATGGGCTGATGCTCGCGCGCGGGGTTGAGGATGATGGAGGTGGCGGTCTCGGTGAGGATGCAGAACTTGCTGACCACCGCGTCGAGGTGCGCCACGTCGATCACGGCGATCTCCAGCAGCCAGCTGTCCTCACCGGTCACGTTGTAGGCATTGATGCACTCGGGCGTCTGCTGGATCAGCTTGACCACGCGCGGGTACTCGGCGCGGCCGATGCGGATCAGCGCGCGGATGCCGTAGCCGAGGCGGCCCAGGTCGACCGTCGCGCGGTAGCCGGTGATGACGCCGGCCGCTTCCAGCTTGCGCACGCGCTCGGTGACCGCCGGCTGCGAGAGGTGCACACGCCGGCCCAGCTCGGCCATCGTCAGGCGCGCATCGGCCTGCAGCTCGGCGAGGATGCGCGTGTCGTGCGCGTCGAGTTCGGGGTTCAAGGCCATGCGAACGAATCTCCTTGAAATCGACGGCAATTGTGGCCTGAAGAACTTGATTCCGGCATGGCAACGCGGTGCCGGCTTTCATACGATGCGGCCCATGACTTCCCCTGCCCTCGCTGCCGGCGCGCCGCGCGCCGAGCCCTTGTCCACGCTGCTGCTGTTGTGCCTCGCCGCCACCTGGCTGATCTGGGGCTCGACCTATCTGGCGATCAAGTTCGCGCTGCTGAGCCTGCCGCCCTTCTTCCAGATGGGCACGCGCTTCCTCGCCGCCGGCGCGCTGCTGATCGCCTGGATGCGCTGGCGCGGCGCGGCCTGGCCGACGCGCACGCAGTGGCGCAACGCGCTGGTGGTTGGCGCGCTGATGCTCGGCGGCGGCATGGGCGGCACCGCGATGGCCGAGACCAGCGTCGGCTCCGGGCTGGTGGTGGCCTTCATCGCGGTGGTGCCGCTGATGATCGCGGCGCTCAATCTTCTGTGGGGCATCAAGCCCGGGCGGCTCGAACTCGCCGGCATCGTCGTCGGCCTGGCCGGCGTGCTGATGCTGACGCAGGGCGCCGGCTTCCAGGCCTCGCCGGCCGGGCTGGCGGCGATCGCGATCGCCTGCCTGACCTGGTCGGTGGGCAGCGTGCTGAGCCAGCGCAGCCTGCCGCTCGCGCCCGGCGCGATGGGCTTCGCCAGCGAGATGCTGTGCGGCGGCGCGGTGCTGATGGCGCTCTCGCTGGCCGCCGGCGAGCGGCCGCAGTGGCCGCCGCAGCCGGCCGCCGTGGCGGCGTGGGTCTACCTCGTCGTGGCCGGGTCGCTGATCGCGTTCAACGCCTACATGCACTTGCTCGCCCATGCCAGCGCCGGGCTGGCGTCGAGCTACACCTTCGTCAACCCGGTGATCGCGATGCTGCTCGGCGTGGCGGTGCTGGGCGAGGCGGTCAGCGGCTTCGAGTGGGCCGCCGCCGGCGTGGTGCTGGTGGGCGTGGTGCTGATGCTGCGCGGGGCGGCGCTCAAGCGCGCTGCTTGAGAGCGGCCTCGCGGATCGCGCCGAGCGTCGCGCGCGTGGTGCTGACTTCGCTGGCGAGCTTCAGGTGGATCAGCGTGGGCGTGCCGGCGGCCAGCGCTGCGCGGAACGCCGGCTCGAACTCATCCGTGCGCTCCACCTTCGCCGCGTTCCAGCCGTAGGCCCGCGCCAGCGCGGCGAAGTCGGGGTTGAACAGGTCGCTGCCACACACCCGCCCCGGGTACTCGCGCTCCTGGTGCATGCGGATCGTGCCGTAGGTACCGTTGTCGACGACGAGGCTGATCAGCTTGCGCGCGCCGTAGCCGGTGGCGGTGGCGAGTTCCTGACCGGTCATCAGGAAATCGCCGTCGCCGGCGACGTTGATCACCGTGCGCTCGGGGTAAAGCAACGAGGCTGCGACTGCCGCCGGCACGCCATAGCCCATCGCGCCCGAGGTCGGCGCGAGCTGGGTGCGGCCGTGGTGTTGCAGGCCACGGTAGCGAACGTAGCGATGCAGCCAGCCGCTGAAGTTGCCGGCGCCGTTGGTGAAGACGGCGTCTTCGGGCGCGAGGCGTTCGACTGTCAGCATCACCTGCGCCATGTCGAGCGGCTCCACCGGCTGCGGCACGCGGTTGGCGGCGAAGTCGGCGGAGGCCGCTTCGCTCCACGCCGACCACGCGAGCGACGGCGGCGCGGCCAGCGCCTCCAGCGCCTTGGCCGCGTTGTTCACCGAGGCTTGCAGCAGCAGATCGGCGGCGTAGACGCGCCCGAGCTCTTCCGCGCCGGCATGGAGGTGCACGAGCTTCTGCTTCGGCCGCGGCGCTTCGAGCAGCATGTAGCCGCCGGTGGTCATCTCGCCGAGGCGCACGCCCAGCGCGATCACCAGGTCGGCCTCGCGGATGCGCGTGGCCAGCTTCGGATTGATGCCGATGCCGACATCGCCGGCATAGAGCGGATGGTGGTTGTCGAACGTGTCCTGGAAGCGGAAGCCGCAGCCCACCGGCAGTTGCCAGTTCTCGGCGAAGCGTTGCAAGGCGCGCGCGCCCTCGGCGTCCCAGCCGCCACCACCGGCGATCACGAAGGGCCGCTGCGCCTGCACGAGCAGCGCGCGCAGATCGCGCAGCGCACCCGGCGCCGGCCAGGCCTGCGCCGGCTCGACACGCGGCAGCACCGGCGCAGCGGTGTGCGTGGTCAGCAGGTCTTCGGGCAGCACGATCACCACCGGCCCGGGCCGGCCCTGCAGCGCGGTGTGGAAGGCACGCGCCACGTACTCGGGCAGGCGGTCCGCGCTCTGCGCCTCGCCCACCCACTTCGCCATGCCCAGCGTGCCGGGGCCGAACACCTGCCGGTAGTCGAGTTCCTGGAAGGCCTCGCGGTCGCGCTGGTCACTCGCCACCTGGCCGACGAACAGGATCAGCGGCGTGCTGTCCTGGAACGCGGTGTGCAGCCCGATCGACGCATTGGTCGCCCCCGGCCCGCGCGTCACGAAGCAGATGCCCGGCCGGCCGCTGAGCTTGCCCTGCGCTTCGGCCATGAAAGCGGCGCCACCCTCCTGGCGGCAGGCGACGAAGCGGATGCGCTCGCGGTGTTCGTGGAAGCCGTCGAGCACCGCGAGGTAACTCTCGCCGGGCACGCCGAAGGCGGTGTTGACGCCCTGTGCGATCAGGGCTTCGACGAGGGCGTGGCCGGCAAGGCGTTGACTCATGCGGCCATTTTCGCCGCCAGCGACTGCGTCTTCGCCACCCGCGCGCCGACCAGCGCCGCCGAGACCACGCCGCACACCAGCGCCAGCGCCGCACCGATGAACACGCCCGAGGGCGAGCCGCGGTCGAGGATGGCGCCGAACACCGGCGCGGCGAGCGCGAAGCCCAGATCCAGCCCCGAGTACACCGTGCCGTAGACGCGCCCGGTGGCGCCGGGCGGGGCGGCGCGCTTGATCAGCATGTCGCGCGAGGGGCCGGCGAGGCCCGTGCCGAAGCCGGCCAGCGCCGTCACCGCCGCGGCCAGCAACCCTGGCAGGCCCGGCAGGCTGGCGAGGAAGAACAGCGCCGCCGCGCCGAGCAGGCAGGCGCCGATGATGCGCTCCAGCCGCTCGCCGCGCGCGGCGAGGAAGCCGCCCACCACCATGCCGGCGGCGCCGCACAGCATGAAGCCGGTGACGACGAAGGAGGTGATGGTCAGCGGCAGGCCGTGCAGCTTCTGCAGGGCCGGGCCGGCGAAGCTCTGCACCGCCGAGAGCGCGCAGGTCGACCAGAAGAAGAACGAGAAGCACAGCCACACCGAGGGCAGGCGCAGGAAGGCGAGCGGGTGTTCGGCCCTCGCCGCGCCTGCGGCCTTGGCGGCGGCGTGCGGCCAGGTGCCGCTGCGGTCGTCGATGGCGTGGCGGTTGACGATCATCGTCGCCAGCACGAACAGCGCCCACAGCGCCGCGCCCGCCGCGGCCCAGCGCCACGAGCCGCTCGCCGCGGTGATCGTCGCCATGAACACCGGCGCGGCGGCCCAGCCGAGGTTGCCGGTGATGCCGTGCACCGAGAAGGCATGGCCCAGGCGCGCCTGCGAGACGCGCTTGTTGAGGATGGTGAAATCGACCGGGTGGAAGGGCGAGTTGCCCAGCCCGGCCAGCGCCGCCGCCAGCATCAGCCCGGCATAGCCCTGCGCGCCGGCCGCGGCGAGCCCGGCCAGCACGAAGCACGACAGCGCGACGAAGAGCACCGGCCGCGCGCCGACACGGTCGACCAGGAAACCGGCCAGCGCCTGCCCGAAGCCCGAGATCACGAAGAAGGTGCTGACCAGCAGGCCGAGTTCCGAGTAGCTCAGGCCGAAGTCGCGGATGAACAGCGGGAACAGCGGCGGCAACAGCATGTGGAAAAAATGCGAGGTGCCGTGCGCCAGGCCGATCAGGCCGATGGTGCGGGCGTCGTCGCGCAGGGAGGCGGAGGGAGGCGTCATCGTCATCGGCGCACTGTAGGCGGCCCGGGCACGGCGCGGTTACGATAGAAAGCCAATCTCTGTCGAGATCCCGCCAATGCCGAACGCCCTGCGCTCCCGCCGCACCAGTGTCTTGCCGATCGACCCGCTGGCCTATGCCCCCACGCCGGCGCGGCCGCTGCGCGCCAAGCTGCGCCGGCTCGCGGCGGCCACGCAGGTGGTGCCGCACAGCCACCCGTGGGCGCAGGTGGCCATGTCGGCCACCGGCGTGATCCGCATGCAGGCCGGGCGCAGCACCTACCTCGTGCCGCCGACGCGCGCGCTGTGGATCCCGCCGGGCGTGGAGCACGTGGTCACCGTGGTGGAAGACGCCGAGATCCGCACGCTGTACGTGCACCCGAGCGCGCGTTTTCTCGGCGACGACGGCGAAACGCCCTTCCAGCGCTGGCCCGAGTGCCGCGTGCTGGAGGTGTCGCCGCTGCTGCGCGAGCTGGTCGCGCACCTCGACAGCGCGCCCGGCGGCCAGACGGCCAGCGAGCGCGAGGCCTGCCTGGCCGCGCTGATCCTCGACGAACTGCGCCGCGCCGCGCCGGTGAAGCTGGGCATCGAGCTGCCGGCGGACAAGCGCCTGCGCCAGCTGTGCGAGGCGGTGCTCGACGCGCCGGCGCGCTGGAGCACGCTGGAGGAATGGTCGCGCGAGGCCGGCGCCAGCCCGCGCACGGTGGCGCGCCTGTTCCGCAGCGAGCTGGGCACGAGCTTCGTGCAGTGGCGCCAGCAGGTGCTGCTGTCGCACGCGGTGGCGCTGGCGGCGCGCAAGCTGCCGATGGCGACCATCGCCGCCGAGCTCGGCTACGCCAGCGCGAGCGCCTTCACGGCGATGGTGCGGCGCACGCTGGGTGCGCCTCCGACCCAGTTCTTCGCCTGACGGCACCCGGCCGGCCCCCGCGCCTGCGGGGGCGCGTGGCGCGGCCCCGACACACGTCTTGCAACAGATCTTCCATCCGCGTCGAAAATGGCGCGTTGCACTTGAACTTAGGCTGAACGCCGACGCAGAAACGGCGCGCGGCCGCGGAGGAACACCATGCTCAAGTCCCTGTTCGGCGAGCTCGGCCCGGCGGAAGACCCGCGCCTGCGCGCCGCCACCGCCGACGAGACCGACGGCGGCTTCGCCGCCACCGCCATCCTCGAGAGCGTGGCCACCGAGGTCAACGAACGCGGCCAGATCGTCGACCGGCACCTGCGCGACCTCGTCGTCACCGGCTCGCCGGCCGCGGCGATCCGCGAGCACTTCGCCGCCACGCGCGCCGACCTGGGCACCGCGACGCGCCAGATCACCCTGCTCGATCCGACCGGCGTGTGGGCCTCGGCAGTGATCAAGGCGCTGTCGGACGCCGGCGGCCAGCCGGTCGAGCGATTGCATCTGCGCGAGCACACCACGCTGAAGACGCTGGCGATGATCGAGCGCACCGCCCTCGTGCGCCGCCACGAGGAGAAGCTCAACCTCTACCACGCCGACGTGCGCGCGCCGGGCCAGGACACCGCCGAGATCCCGGTGGCGCTGATGGAGCGCAGCCACCTCACCGCGGTGATCGTCGGGCCGATGCAGCCGCACGCGATCGACGCGCTGCTCGCCGCGCTGGCCGACGCGACGCAGCTGCCCGGCTGGCGCTGCCCCAACCTGCTGTTCATGCTGCCGCCCAACGCGGTGTGGATCGCCAACAAGATCGCCGCCACGCCCTGGCCGCAGCGCGTGAACGTGCATGTGATCGACGAGCCGCTGATCAGCGCCTCGGCGGTGTGGAACGCGATGCTGGGCATCTGGAACCTCGTCAAGCTGCAGCCGGCGTGGGACGCGCCGGCCGTGGCCGCCGCGGCGGCCAGGCCCGAGTTCCCCTTCAAGGTGGCCGATCTGTCGCGGCCCGCGCCGGGCGCCATCGCTGCGGCTGCCGTGGCGCCGCCGGTGGCGCGCCTGGGCCGCGCGGTGCTCGACCCGGCGCGCGCGCACCAGGCGCTGGCCGACATGCTGCCGCTCGAAGGCCTGCTCGGCAGCGCGGCGGTGGATGCCAGCAACGGCCTGGTGCTGGCGCGCGAGCTGCGCGAGGACCAGCCGGTGGACATGGACGTGATCGGCGCGGCCTGCGCGCAGATCCTGCGCGAGCACCGCCAGAGTTCCAGCGCGATGGGCCTGGGCGGCCCGGTCGAGGAGATCATGACCGGCACCGGCGCGCGCCAGATGGTGATGCGCGTGATCTCGCGCTACCCCGACGTGTTCGTCGTCTGCCTGCTCGACCGCCAGCGCACCAATCTGCCGCTGGCGCGCTACAAGCTGATGGAACTCGACAAGACCCTGCTCTGATTCCCTCTGGCCTAACATTCGGGCCATGAGCCAGGTTCTTTTCGACTACACAAAACAGGACGCCAGCGGCGCCAGCTGCACTGCGCACGCCTGGGCCAAGGTGCCGCCGGCGCTGACGAGCGACGAGCGCCGCGAGTGGAAGGCGCGCGCCGCCGCGCTGCTGAAGCAGCACGGTGCGGTGCTGGTGGCGCACTACTACGTCGACGGCGACTTGCAGGATCTCGCGCTCGAGACCGGCGGCTGCGTCTCCGATTCGCTCGAGATGGCGCGCTTCGGCCGCGACCACGCGGCCAGGACGCTGGTGGTGGCCGGCGTGCGCTTCATGGGCGAATCGGCCAAGATCCTCTCGCCCGACAAGCGCGTGCTGATGCCCGATCTCGACGCCACCTGCTCGCTCGACCTCGGCTGCCCGCCCGACCAGTTCGCCGCCTTCTGCGATGCGCACCCGGACCGCACCGTGGTCGTCTACGCCAACACCAGCGCCGCGGTGAAGGCGCGCGCCGACTGGATGGTGACGAGCTCCTGCGCGCTGCAGATCGTCAACCACCTGAAGGCGCGCGGCGAGAAGATCCTGTGGGCGCCGGACCGCCACCTCGGCCGCTACATCCAGGAGCAAACCGGTGCCGACATGCTCTCGTGGCACGGCGAGTGCATCGTGCACGACGAGTTCAAGGGCCTGGAACTGGAACTGCTGCGCAAGGAGCACCCCGACGCCAAGGTGCTGGTGCACCCCGAGTCGCCCCAGAGCGTGGTGGCGCTGGCCGACGTGGTGGGCTCGACCACGCAGATCCTCAACGCGGTGCTCAAGAGCGACGCCGAAACCTTCATCATCGCCACCGACAACGGCCTGATGCACCGCATGCGCCAGCTCGCACCCGGCAAGACGCTGCTGGAAGCACCCACCGCGGGCCGCAGCGCCACCTGCAAGAGCTGCGCGCACTGCCCGTGGATGGCGATGAACGGCCTGCAAGGCGTGGTGCACACGCTGGAGACCGGCGACGGCGAGATCCACGTCGAAGAAGACATCCGCGCCAAGGCGCTCGGCTGCATCGAGCGCATGCTCGACTTCACCGCCAAGAACGCCGCCGCGCTGGCGCAGCCGGCCTTCGTGAAAAACATCGGCCCGGCCTGATCACCATGATGTTCGACGTCAACGAGACCTTGGAGCAGGCGCGCGCGCGCAACATCCGCGACGCGCTCGCCGAAGACATCGGCCGGCAGGACTGGACCGCCAAGCTCGTGCCCGAAGCGCAGCGCGTGCGCGCGCGCGTGATCGTGCGCGAAGACGCGGTGCTGTGCGGCCGCGACTGGTTCGACGGCACGCTGCACGCGCTCGACGCCGAGGCACGCATCACATGGATGGCCGACGAAGGCGCGCGCGTGAAGGCCGGCGCGACACTGTGCGAGATCGAAGCCAACGCACGCGCCCTGCTCTCGGCCGAACGGCCGGCGCTGAACTTCCTGCAGCTGCTCTCAGCCACGGCGACGCTGACGCGCGCGCACGTCGACGCGATCGCCGGCGCCTCGCCGAACCCGAAAGGCTGCGCCATCCTCGACACGCGCAAGACGCTGCCCGGCCTGCGCCAGGCTCAGAAGTACGCGGTGCGCAGCGGCGGCGGGCGCAACCAGCGCCTCGCGCTG
Source organism: Pseudomonadota bacterium (assembly GCA_029779845.1). Classification (GTDB taxonomy): domain Bacteria; phylum Pseudomonadota; class Gammaproteobacteria; order Burkholderiales; family Burkholderiaceae_C; genus Piscinibacter. The sequence goes on from JAKOZT010000092.1 coordinate 125,277, forward strand.
TGGCACGGCATCCTGATCAAGGAGAACCACATCGCGGCAGCCGGCGGCATCGCCCAGGTGCTGGCGCAGGCGCGCGCGCTGAACGCCGGCGTGGAGATCCAGATCGAGGTGGAGACGCTCGCGCAATTGAAGGAGGCGCTCGACCACGGCGCCGCCAGCGTGCTGCTCGACAACTTCGACCTCGCCGCGATGCGCGAGGCGGTGGCGCTGAACGCCGGGCGCGCCGAGCTGGAGGTGTCGGGCGGCGTGCTGCTGGAGCAGCTGCGCGACATCGCCGCCACCGGCGTGGACCGCATCTCGGTCGGCGCGCTGACCAAGAACGTGCACGCGGTCGATCTGTCGATGCGGGTGATCGAGCGGCTCTGAAAAGCGCGGCATCAGCGGCGCTTTTCTGCCCTTCGCCTGGGCCGCCGGCCCGGACACTGCGGGCCATGAGCGCCGATTTCACCTCGATCCACAACTTCCACGAACGGGCCGTGTTCGAGGCCGTCGAGACGCGCGCCAAGCGCTTCGCGCACCTCGCCACGCCCGAGCTGCTGGCCGACATCGCCTGCGTGGCGCTGAACCGCCTGCCGCCGCGCTACATCCGCCACGAGGTGGATTTCGCCTTCTACCTGACCGACAAGGAACGCGCCGCCAACGCCCGCCTGGTGGCCGAGGCCGTGCAGTTCGCCTTCGAGTTCGTGCAGGCGCGCCGGGCGATGAAGGCGCGCGCCTGAGGCCCGTTCAGAAGCCCGCTGCGGCACGCAGCGCGGTGACCGCCAGCGCCGCTGCCAGCCACGCGCCGATGCGCTTGAGCAGCGCGGTGTCGAGCGTGCGCGCGGGAGCGGCCTGAGCGCGCCCGAACCCGACCACGAAAGCGTGGGCAGGCAGCGCAATCACCAGCAAGGTCGCGACGATCAGCTCGAAGCCGCCTTCGGCCGCCGTGCCGCCGAAACGTGCCCACAGGAACGGCCACGCGAGCGCGGCAACGATGCCGGCGACAGCGGCGGTCAGCGGTGTGGGGCGGAGGTTCATGGGATGAGCGCCGGCATCAATGCTGCGTGACGACGATGGGCGCGCCCGTCGTGATGATCATCGTGTGTTCGTATTGAGCCGAGAGGTTTCCGCTCATGCCCGCCAGCGTCCAGCCGTCGGCCGTCTCGTTGACGATGCGGCTCTTGGTCGACAGGAAGGGCTCGATGGTGATGACCATTCCTTCTTGCAGGATGCGCTTGTCCGAGGGATCGAAGTAACCCGCAATGTGCTCCGGCGCCTCGTGCAAGGCGCGCCCGACGCCGTGGCTGCCGAGGTTCTCGATGACCTTGAAGCCGTAGGCCTTCGCGGTGCGCTCGATGGCCGCGCCGATCCGGTTGATCGGCTGCCCCGCCCGCGCGCCCTTCATCGCCTCGGCGAGCGCCATGCGCGTGGCGTGGCACAGGCGCGTCTTCTGCGGCGTGGTGGGCGGCACGACGGTCGTCCCCCCGGTATCGGCGAAGTAGCCGCCGAGCTCGGCCGACACGTCGACGTTCAGCACGTCTCCAGCACGGATGACCCGATCGCCGGGAATCCCGTGCGCCGCTTCTTCATTGATACTGATGCAGGTCGAGCCCGGGAAGTTGTAGGTCAGCTTCGGCGCGGAGCGCGCGCCGCGCTCTTCCAGCAGACGCTCGCCGAGCCGATCGAGCTCGCGGGTCGTCATGCCGGGTTCGGCGGCGTCGAGCATGCGCTGCAGCACCAGCGAGACGATGCGGCCGATGCGTTTCAGGGCGGCGACGTCGTCTTGGGTTTCGATGGTCATGTGGAGATCCAGCGAAGGGTCAGGCCCCAGGGCGTTGCAATCCTTGGGGAGTCCGGCCATGAAGCAAGACCCAGAACGTGTAAACGCTCAGTGCGGTGCCGAGGGGGAAGTTGATGACGTGGAAGGCTGCGCTGAGCATGAGCAGTGGTCGGCCGATGGGTTTGGAGGCCAGGAAGGCGGCGGCTCCAATGAGCTCGATGCCTGCGACTATGCACAGGGCCGTGCCGACCACGAGCCCGACCGTGCCCATGAGCGACTTGACAAAGGGCGAGAGGGAACTGCTCGTGTACTGGCTGGCAGCCGTGGCCAAGATGACGCTGAGAACAACGATGATGGCCACGCCGGAGACGAGGTGCAGCCAGGCACAGAGACGGGGATGGTTGACCATGTGCGCGTTGCGTGAAGAGTCTTCGTGCGGTTGTCCCTCAATGCACCACCGCCCCCTCCGGCGTCGTGATCTCCCCCGGCACGCCCTTGCGCGCGAACAGCGTGTACATCGTCGGCACCACGAAGATGGTCAGCAGCGTGCCCACGCTCATGCCGCCCACGATCACCCAGCCGATCTGCTGACGGCTTTCGGCGCCGGCGCCGGTGGCGAGGGCGAGCGGCAGCGCGCCCAGCACCATCGCCGCGGTGGTCATCAGGATGGGGCGCAGGCGCAGCGACGCCGCTTCGGTCACCGCGGCGTGCACGTCGCGGCCCTGCTGGCGCAGCTGGTTGCTGAACTCGACGATGAGGATGCCGTGCTTGGTGATCAGGCCCACCAGCGTGATCAGCCCGATCTGCGAATAGACGTTGAGCGTGCCGCCGGTCAGCCGCATCGCGCCGAGCGCGCCGACCATCGACAGCGGCACCGCCAGCATGATCACGAACGGGTCGACGAAGCTCTCGAACTGCGCCGACAGCACCAGGAAGATGAACAGCAGCGCCAGCACGAACACCAGCCCGAGCGCGCCGCTGGACGAGCGGAACTCGCGCGACACGCCGTTCAGCTCGGTGGCGTAGCCCGGCTTCAGCACTTTGGCGGCGGTGGCGTCCATGAACTGCAGCGCCTCGCCGAGCGAGTAGTTCGGCGCGAGGTTGGCGGTGATGGCCACCGAGCGGCGCTGGTTGAAGTGGTTCAGCTCGCGCGGGCTCACCGATTCGGTCACCTTCACCAGCGAGGCCAGCGGCACCATCGCGGCGTTGCCGGCCGCGTCGGTGCGGCCGCGCACGAACATCTTGTCGATGTCCTCCGGCGTGGCGCGGCCGCGGCTTTCGGTCTGCACGATCACGTCGTACTGCTCGGCGTCGCGCTTGTAGCGCGTCACGTTGCGCCCGCCCAGCATGGTCTCGATGGTGCGCGCTACCTGCTCGACGGCGATGCCGGCGTCGGCGGCGCGGTCGCGGTCGACCTGGATGAAGAGTTCGGGCTTGTTCAGCCGCAGGTCGATGTCGGGCTGCACGATGCCGGGGTTCTTCGCCATCTCGGCGAGCATCTGCTGCGCCACCTGCGCCATGTTGTCGTAGCTGTCGGAGCTGACGATCACGAAGTTGATCGGCCGCTCGCGGAAGCCCTGGCCCAGCGAGGGCGGCGTCACCGGGAAGGCGGTCACGCCGGGCAGCTGCGCGAACTTGGGCTGCAGCTCGCGCGCCAGCTGCTGGGTGCTGCGCTTGCGCTCGGTCCAGTCCACCGTGCGCAGCACCGCGATGCCCTGCGACACGGTCGGGTTGCCGGTGACGATGAAGACGCGGTCGAACTCCTCGTACTGCAGCGCGATGCGCTCGATCGCCCGCATGTAGCGCTGCGTGTAGTCGAGCGTGGAGCCGTCGGGCGCGTTCACCGAGGTGAAGATCACGCCGCGGTCCTCGATCGGCGCCAGCTCGCTCTTGGCGCCCTTGAACAGCCACCAGCTCGCCGCGGCCGAGGCCAGCATCACCAGCAGCACCAGCCAGCGGCGCAGCAGCACCCAGCGCAGCGCGCCTTCGTAGCGCCGGCCGATGGCCACCAGCACGGCTTCCATCAACCGGTCGAAGCGGTTCGGCGCGCTCTCGTGGCGCAGCAGCTTGCTGCACATCATCGGCGTCAGCGTCAGCGCGATGAAGCCCGACACCACCACCGCGCCGGCCAGCGTCAGCGCGAACTCGACGAACAGCCGCCCGGTGCGCCCGGGCGTGAAGGCCAGCGGCGCGAACACAGCGGCCAGCGTCATCGTCATCGCCACCACCGCGAAGCCGACCTCCTTGGCTCCCTTGAGCGCCGCCTGGAACGGCGCCAGCCCTTCCTCGACGTGGCGGAAGATGTTCTCCAGCACGACGATCGCGTCGTCGACCACCAGGCCGATGGCCAGCACCAGCGCGAGCAGCGTCAGCGTGTTGACGGTGAAGCCCGACAGCGCCATCAATCCGAACGAGCCGATCAGGCTGACCGGAATCGTCACCAGCGGGATGATCGAGGCGCGCAGCGTGCGCAGGAACACGAACACCACCAGTGCCACCAGCAGCACCGCCTCGGCGATGGTCTTGTAGACCGACTTGATCGAGCGGTCGATGAACACCGAGTTGTCGTTGGCCTGCTGCACGCGCACGCCGCTGGGCAGGTCCTGCTGGATCTTCGGGATCACCTCGCGCACGCCGGCCGACACCTCCAGCGGATTGGCGGTGGCCTGGCGGACCACCCCCATCGACACCGCGGGCACGCCGTTCAGCCGCACGCTGGAGCGCTCGCTGGCCGCGGCCTGCTCGATGCGCGCCACGTCGCGCAGGCGCACCACGTAGCCGGCAGCGTTCTTCAGCGCGATCTGCGCGAACTGCTCGGGCGTGGTCAGGTCGGTGCGCGCGGTGACGCTGAATTCGCGCTGCTGGCTCTCGATGCGCCCGGCCGGCACCTCGAGGTTCTGGCGCCGCAGCGCGTCTTCCACGTCCTGCACGGTGAGGCGGAAGGCGGCCAGCTTGTCGGGGTCGACCCAGACGCGCATCGAGAACAGCCGGTCGCCGTTGATGTTCACCTCGGCGACGCCGGGCACGGTCTGCAGGCGCGGCTTGACGATGCGGTTGATCAGGTCGGTCACCTCCAGCGGCGAGAGCGTCTCGCTGCTGAAGGCGAGCCAGACGGTCGGCGTGGCGTCGGCCTCCACCTTGGCGATCACCGGCTCGTCGATCGCGTCGGGCAGCTTGGCGCGCACGCGCGAGACGCGGTCGCGCACGTCGGCCGCGGCGGCCTCGGGGTTCTTGCTGAGCTTGAAGCGCGCGGTGATCTGGCTCTGCTCGCTGCGCGAGATCGAGGTGACGATGTCGATGCCCTCGATGCCGGAGATCGAATCCTCCAGCGGCTTGGTCACCTGCGACTCGATCACCTCCGACGACGCGCCGGTGAGTTTGGTGGTCACGTTGACCACCGGCTCGTCGATGCGCGGGTATTCGCGCAGCTGCAGGCCCTTGAACGACACCGCGCCCACCAGCACCAGCAGCAGCGACATCACGGTCGCGAACACCGGCCGGCGGATCGAAATCTCGGAGAGCTTCATCGCGCCGCGCCGATCTCGACCGGGTTGACCGGCAGCTTGTCGCCGCGCAGCAGCCTGGCCTGGCCGGCGGTGACCACCACATCGCCGGCGGCCACGCCGTCGAGGATCTCGACGCGCCCGGGCAGGCGCATGCCGATGCGCGCCTCGATGCGCTGCGAGACCTTGCCGTCGGGCGTGTCGACCACCTTGATCAGGTACTGCCTGCCGCCTTGCGGCACCAGCGCCTCCTCGGGCACCACCACGGCCTGCTCGCGCACCGCGAACACGGTGCGCGTGCGCGCGAACATGCCGGCCTTCAGCTCGCCCTTGGGGTTGGGCAGCCGCGCGCGCACCAGCAGCGAACGGCCGTTGGCATCGAGCTGCGAATCCACCGCGTCGATGCGGCCCTGGAAGCTGCGCCCGGGCAGCGCGTCGACCTGCACGTCGACCGGCTGGCCGGGCTTCAGGCGCGCGAGGTAGCGCTCGGGCAGGCGGAAGTCGACCGACATCGAGGACGCGTCCTCGATGTTGACGAGGTCGGCGCCGTCCTTGACGAAATCGCCCAGGCTCACCAGCGCGATGCCGGCCACGCCGTCGAAGGGCGCGACGATGCGCATGCGCTCGACCTGCGCGCGCGACAGCGCCACCTGCGCCTCGGCCACCTCGAGCGCGGCGGCGCTCTGGTCGACCGCGCTGGCGCTGACGAAGTTCTGCGCCACCAGCTCGCGGTTGCGCTGCAGGTTGGTGCGCGCGATGCTGGCCTGCGCCTGGGACTGCTGCAGCTGCGCGCGCTGCAGGGTGTCGTCGAGCTGCACCAGCAGCTGGCTGCGCCGCACGCGCTGGCCGTCGGCGAAGCCGATGCGCGCGATGCGCCCGGGCACCTCGGGGCGCAGCATCACGCCCTGCTTCGAGCGCAGCGAGCCGACCGATTGCGCGTCGTCCTCGATGCGCACGGCGACGGCGCGCGCCACTTCGACAGTTGCCGGCCCGCCGGTCGCGCCCGTGTCCGCCGGCGTGGCGGCGCGCGGCGGCGCCCCGGCGCTCTGCGGGGCGGGGGCCGGCGTGCGGTTCTGGTACCACCAGGAGGCGGTGGCGGCGACGGCGATGCCGATCACGGCGACGACGGTGTGCAATGTCTTCAAGTCAACGGGTCGGTTGTTTGTTGCGAACTGTAGCCTTCGCCCGGCGAACCCGCGGGGCGCTCAGGCAATCGAGGCCACGCCGCGGTTGGCCAGCGCATCGGCGCGCTCGTTGCCCGGGTCGCCGGCGTGGCCCTTGACCCAGCGCCACTCGACGTGGTGCAGCTTGCGCAAGGCATCGAGCCGCTGCCACAGCTCGGCGTTCTTCACCGGCTTCTTGTCGGCGGTTTTCCAGCCGCGCTGCTGCCAGCCATGGATCCACTCGGTGATGCCCTTGCGCACGTACTCGCTGTCGGTGTGCACGGTGACGTCGCAGGTTCGCTTGAGCGAGGCCAGCGCCTCGATCACCGCGGTCAGCTCCATGCGGTTGTTGGTGGTGAGCTTCTCGCCGCCGAACAGTTCCTTCTCGTGGCCGCCGGCCGAGAGCCAGGCGCCCCAGCCGCCCGGGCCGGGATTGCCCTTGCAGGCGCCGTCGGTATAGATTGTCACTTGCGGCCGCTGGATGGCCGCGTGGCTGGTCGTCATGCAATCTCTTTCTCGCGCTCGCGGCGCTGCTTGTGCGTGGCCACCACCGCGCCGGCCTTGGCGCGCTGGGGCTGCTGGTCGCGCGCCAGGCCGACGATGCGCATGCCGCGCACGCGCTTGACCGCGACCACGAAATAGGCCGCGCCGAACACCGGCCACCAGCGCTCGCCGTGGCCGTCCATCCAGGCGCAGCGCTGCAGCCAGCGCTCGGAGGCCACCGGCAGCCGGTAGCAGCCGAAGCGGCCCGACTCGACCTCGAAGCTGAGCAGTTGCAGCCAGTCGCGCAGGCGCCGGTAGCCGAGGAACTCGCCGCGCGGCGGCAGGAACAGCGGCCGGCGCCGCGCGATGCCGACGCCGAGCCGCAGCCGGCCGAGGCGCTGGCGCAGCCCCCACAGGCTGGCCGGGTTGAAACCCACCACGACGACGCGGCCTTCCGGCCGCAGCACGCGCTCGACCTCGCGCAGCGTCTGGTGCGGGTCGTGCGCCAGCTCGAGCGTGTGCGGCAGCACGACCAGATCGAGGCTGGCGCTGTCGAAGGGCAGCGCGTCGTAGTCGAGCTGCAGCGCGATCGCGGCGCGCGGCAGCGCGGCGTCGCCTTCGGTGCGGCAGTCGCCTTCGTCGACCGCGACCCAGCGGTGCGGCATGCGGTTGGCGCGCAGCGCATCGAGTTCGGGCAGGCCGATCTGCAACGCATGGAAGCCGAACAGGTCGGCCACCGCGAGATCCAGATGGCGCTGTTCCCACTCGAGCAGGTAACGCCCCGCCGGGGTCGCGAGCCAGGAGGCCAAACCTATAATTCGCTCGCTTCGCGCCATGAATCCGATCGCCTTGCCCGCCTTCACCGACAACTACATCTGGATGCTGCACGACGGCACCGATGCGGTGGTCGTCGACCCAGGTGACGCGGCGCCGGTGCTGGCGGCGCTCGACGAGCGTCAGCTGGCGCTGGCCGCGATTCTAGTGACGCATCACCATGGCGACCATGTCGGCGGCGTCGATGCACTGCGGCCGCATCTGAAAGGCCCGGTCTACGGCCCGAAGCGCGAGGACATTCCGGCGCCCTTCGTGCCGCTGGCCGGCGGCGACCGCATCGACGTGCTCGGCAAGCACATCACGGTGCTCGACGTGCCGGGGCACACTGCCGGGCACATCGCGTACTTCATCGAGAACAACGACGGCGACGCGCCGCTGCTGTTCTGCGGCGACACGCTGTTCTCGGCCGGCTGCGGCCGGCTCTTCGAGGGCACGGCCGAGCAGATGCACGCCTCGCTCGAACGACTCGCCGCGCTGCCCGGCAACACGCGGGTGTGCTGCGCGCACGAGTACACCCTGGCCAACCTGAAGTTCGCGCGCGCCGTCGAGCCCGGCAACGCCGCGCTGGCGCGCTACCAGGCCGAATGCGAGGCGGCACGCGCCGCCGGCCGGCCGACGCTGCCCGCGCTGCTGGCCACCGAGCGCGCGGTCAACCCCTTCCTGCGCTGCGCGGAGCCCGAGGTGATCGCCGCCGCACGCACGCATGGCGCGGCCGGCACGGCCGGCGCCGAAGTCTTTGCGGCGCTGCGCCGCTGGAAGAACGAATTCCGATGAGGCCATTCCCGAACGCGGCCGCGTCCGCCCTCACCTGGCTGATGCTGGCCGCTCTGGCGGGCTGCGCGAGCGTGCAGAACACCGACGCGCCGCCCCCCGCCGCGCCGCTCGATGCGCCCGCTGCACCTCCGGCTCCCGCCGCCGAACCCGTCGCGCCGCCTGCCGCCGAGACCACGCCGCCGGCGCCCACGCTGGCGCCGGTCGTTCCGGCCCAGGCCGAAGACCCGGCGCCCGCGCCGCCGGCCGTCGACCCACTGCGCCCCGAGGTGCCGCTGGACCTGGAAGACCGCAGCGCGCAGACCGACCTGTGGCAGCGCGTGCGCAACGGCTTCGTGCTCGGCGACCTCGACGGCGACCTGGTGCGCAACCGCGAGCGCTGGTACGCCGAGCGGCCCGACTACGTGCAGCGCATGACCGACCGCGGCGGGCGCTACCTGTTCCACATCCTCGAGGAAGTCGAGAAGCGCGGCCTGCCCACCGAGCTGGCGCTGCTGCCCTTCATCGAAAGCGCCTTCAACCCGGAGGCGCTGTCCTCGGCCAAGGCCTCGGGCATCTGGCAGTTCATGCCGGCCACCGGGCGCCACTTCGAGCTGCGCCAGAACGTCTTCCGCGACGACCGCCGCGACGTGCTCGCCTCGACGCGCGCCGCGCTCGACTACCTCGAGCGCCTGCACGGCATGTTCGGCGACTGGCACCTCGCGCTGGCGGCCTACAACTGGGGCGAGGGCAACGTGCAGCGCGCCATCGCGAAGAACCGCCGCGACGGCCTGGCCACCGACTACGAGAGCCTGCGCATGCCGGCCGAAACGCGCTGGTACGTGCCCAAGCTGCAGGCGGTGAAGAACATCGTCGCGCGGCCGGCCGACTTCGGGCTGAACCTGCCGCCGCTGGCGAATCACCCGTACTTCGTCGCGGTGGCGATCGAGCGCGACATCGACGTCGCGCTGGCGGCGAAGCTGGCGCAGCTGCCGCTGGACGAATTCCGCGCGCTGAATCCGCAGATGAACAAGCCGGTGATCCTGGCCGCCGGCACGCCGCAGGTGCTGCTGCCCTACGACAACGCCAACCGCTTCGTGCGCGCGCTGCCGGCGCACCGCGGCCCGCTGGCGAGCTGGACGGCCTGGGTGGCGCTGAAGACGCTCAAGCCCTCGGAAGCGGCGCGCCAGGTCGGCATGAGCGAGGACGATCTGCGCGAGGTGAACAAGATCCCGCCGCGCATGCTGGTGAAGGCCGGCTCGACGCTGCTGGTGCCGCGCAGCCCGCACCGCGAGGCGGATGTCTCCGAGCACCTGGCCGAGAACGCGACGATGGCACTGACCCCCGAAGGCCCGGCGCTCAGGCGCGTGGCGCTGAAGGCGGGCAAGCGCGACAGCGTGGCCAGCGTGGCGAAGCGCTACCGCGTCAGCGCCTCGCAGGTGGCGCAGTGGAACGGCGTCGGCGCCGGTTCGCACTTCCGGCCCGGGCAGGCCATCATCGTCTACGTGGCGCAGAAGTCGGCGGCCAAGGCGGCGCCGAAGTCGACACGCGCGGTGGCCGTGAAGGGGGCGACGAAGGTGGCGGCCAAAGGGACGGCGAAAGCCGCGCCGGCGAAGAAGAAGGCCTCCGCCGCGCCCCAGAAGCGCAAGCACAAGTAGCACCTGCCGCTCAGCGCCGGTAACTCAGCGCCGGTCGCTCAGCGCATGGGCGATGGTGCCGAGATCGACGTACTCCAGCTCGCTGCCGATCGGCACGCCGCGCGCCAGCCGAGTCACCTTCAGGCCGCGCGCGCGCAAGGCCTCGCCGATCACGTGCGCGGTGGCCTCGCCCTCGGCGGTGAAGTTGGTCGCGACGATCACCTCCTCGGTGGCGCCATCGCCAGCGCGCTGCAGCAGCTCGGCCACGCCGATGTCGCGCGCGCCCAGGCCGTCGAGCGGGCTGATGCGGCCCATCAGCACGAAGTACAGGCCGCGGTAGCTGCCGCTGCGCTCCAGCGCCGCCTGGTCGGCCGGTGTCTCGACCACGCACAGCAGCCGCGCGTCGCGCTGCGGGTCGCGGCAGATGTCGCACACCGGCGCTTCGGTGAAGGTGTGGCAGCGCTCGCAGTGGCGCACGTTGGCGCAGGCCGCCTGCAAGGCGTGCGAGAGGCGCTGCGCGCCCTCGCGGTCGTGCTGCAGCAGGTGGAAGGCCAGCCGCTGCGCCGACTTCACGCCGATGCCCGGCAGGCGGCGCAGCGCGTCGATCAGCGCGTCGAGGGAGGAGCCGGCCACGCCTGCGCGGTCAGAACGGGAACTTCATGCCCGGCGGCAGCGGCAGCCCGGCGGTCAGCTTGCCCATCTTCGCCTGGCTGACTTCCTCGGCGCGGCGCACCGCATCGTTGAAGGCGGCGGCCACCAGGTCCTCGAGCATGTCCTTGTCGTCGGCGAGCAGGCTGGGGTCGATGGCGACGCGCTTGACGTCGTGCTTGCAGGTCATCGTCACCTTCACGAGCCCGGCGCCCGACTGGCCCTCGACCTCGACCAGCGCCAGCTCGTCCTGCGCCTTCTTCAGGTTGTCCTGCATCGCCTGCGCCTGCTTCATCAGGCCGGCCAGCTGGTTCTTCATCATCGTGAATGCTCCTTCGAAATCTCAATGCGGCTTGACCGAGCCGGGCACGATGCGCGCGGTCTTGTACTGGGCCATCAGCGCCTTGACGAGCGGGTCGTCGGCGATGATCTGCTCGGCCTCGGCCTGGGCGCGCGCGCGCGCGGCGGCGTCGCGGCGCGCGGGGGAATCCTCGGGCGTGCCGGGCTCGACCTGCAGTGGCACGGCGCGGCCCAGCGTTTGCTCGACGGCGGCGCGCAGCTTGTCGACGTTGGCCGCGCTGCGCAGCGTCTCGCGGTCGACGCGCAGCGTGATGCGCGCGTCGTCGAAGGCGATGCATTCGGACTGCATCGCCAGCTCGCGCACCAGCGCGCTGATCGCGCCGGCTTCGACGAGGCGCTTGACCAGCGCGGCCCAGCGGTCGCCGAGCGGCGTGGTGACGAGGGTCGGTGCCGCGCTGCGCGGGCGCGGCTCGGCGGCTTCGAGGGCCACGGCGGCGACGGGCGCAGCGGCCAGCTCGGCGAAATCAGCCTCGTCGGGCGCGTCGACCCAGGGCGGCGGCTCGGGCGAGCGCGCCACCACGGCGGGGCGTGTCGCCGCGGGTGCCGGCGCAGTCCGCGCCACCGGCGGCGCCGGCACGCGCAGCGCGGGCGCCGCAGCCACGGCGGCCGGCTGGGCTGGTGGGGCCGACGTGGGCGCCGGCCGCGGCGCCGCACGCTCCGCACCGCCCGCGCCCGCCGGCTTGAAGGCCAGCATGCGCAGCAGCACCATCACGAGGCCGCTGTATTCGTCGGGCGCCAGCGCCAGCTCGGCGCGGCCGTGCACGACGATGCTGTAGAGCAGCTGGGTCTCGTCGGGCGCCAGCGCGCCAGCGAGGCGCTCGATCAATGCGGCGTCGGGATCGTCCGCATCCAGCGCGCCCGGCACCGCCTGCTGCACCGCCATCTGCTGCAAGAGCGCGGCCATCTCCTCGAGCGTGCCGGCGGCGGCCAGCCCCAGCGCGCGCAACTGCTCGACCGCGCCGATCAGCGCCTTGCCGTCGCCGGCCGCCAGCGCCTCGACCAGCCGCACCGCGTGGCCGCGATCGACCGCGCCGAGCATCTGGCGCACGCCGGCTTCGGCGAGCGCTCCGGCGCCGAAGGCGATCGCCTGGTCGGTCAGCGAGAGCGCATCGCGCATCGAGCCGCGTGCGGCGCGCGCGAGCAGCCGCAGCGCGCCGGGTTCGGCGTCGATGCCTTCCTGCGCCAGCACCGCGGCGAGGTGCTCCTGCACCGTCTGCGGCGCCATCGGCCGCAGGTTGAACTGCAGGCAGCGCGACAGCACCGTCGGCGGCACCTTCTGCGGGTCGGTGGTGGCCAGCACGAATTTCAGGTACTCGGGCGGCTCCTCCAGCGTCTTGAGCATCGCGTTGAACGCGGTGGTCGAGAGCATGTGCACTTCGTCGATCATGTAGACCTTGAAGCGGCCGAGCACCGGCTTGTAGACGGCTTGGTCGAGCAGCTGCGAGATCTCCTCGACGCCGCGGTTGCTGGCCGCATCCAGCTCGACGTAGTCGACGAAGCGGCCGGCGTCGATGTCGCGGCAGGCGTCGCACACGCCGCAGGGCTGCGCGGTGATGCCGCCCTGCCCGTCCGCGCCGGTGCAGTTGAGCGACTTGGCGAGGATGCGCGAGACGGTGGTCTTGCCCACGCCGCGCGTGCCGGTGAAGAGATAGGCGTGGTGCAGCCTCTGCTGCGTCAGCGCATTGGCCAGCGCCTGCACGACGTGCTCCTGCCCGACCATCGCGTCGAAGCTGCGCGGGCGGTACTTGCGGGCGAGCACGAGGTAACTCATGCGCTCGATTCTACGGGCCGCCCCTGGCCGATAATCGCGCCCCATGACCGACACCACCAGCACGCTCAGCTACGAACAGGCCGGCGTCAACTACGAGCTGATCGACCCGCTGAAGGTGGCCGCGCAGCGCGCCGCCGCCGCCACCGCGGTCAATCTCGCCGCGCACGGCTTCGCCGAAGTGCCGGCCTCGCGCGGCGAATCGGCCTACGTGCTCGACGTCGGACCGTTCTACCTGGCCAGCATCGTCGAGTGCCTGGGCTCGAAGGCGCTGGTGGCCGACGAGATGAAGGCGCTCACCGGGCGCAGCTATTACGACGCGATCGCGCAGGACACCCTCGCGATGGCGATCAACGACCTGATCACCGTCGGCGCGACGCCGCTGGTGGTGCAGGCCTACTGGGCCGCGGGCGGCAGCGACTGGTTCGGCGACGCGCAGCGCGCGCAGGCGCTGGTGGCCGGCTGGAAGCAAGCCTGCGACACCTGCGGCGTGGCCTGGGGCGGCGGCGAGACGCCGGCGCTGGCCGGCATCGTCGAGGCCGGGCGCATCGACCTCGCGGCCAGCTGCACCGGTCTCGTCAACCCGAAGACGCGGCTGTCGCTGGGCGACAAGCTCGGTGCGGGCGACGCGATCGTGCTGCTGGCTTCCAGCGGCATCCACGCCAACGGGCTGAGCCTGGCGCGCAAGCTGGTCGAGCGGCTACCGCAGGGTTATTTGACCGAAGTGGCGACTGGGCTGAGCTACGGCGAGGCGCTGCTCGCGCCGACCACGCTGTATTCGCCGGTGACCGAAGCCCTGGCGAAGGCCGGCATCGTGCCGCACTACTGCGCCAACATCACCGGCCACGGCTGGCGCAAACTGCTGCGCCACCCGGCCGCGTTCACCTACCGCATCCACGGCGTGCCGCCGGTGCCGCCGGTGCTGAAGTTCATCCAGCAGCATGCCAGGCAGGACGACGCCGAGGCCTACGGCACGCTCAACATGGGCGCCGGCTTCGCGCTGTTCGTCGCGGCGGACGAGGCGCAGCGCTGCGTAGCGATCGCGCGCTCGCAGGGCGTGGCGGCGATCGTCGCCGGCCGCGTCGAGGCCGGGCCGAAGCGGCTGATCGTCGAGCCGCTGGGCATCGAATGGGGCGACGACGCGCTGCAGCTGCGCTGAGGGTCTTCACCCCTCGCCTACAATGCGCCTCGACGGGCCTCCCCGCATGGGAGCGCGCCCAACCGGGTCAGGTGGGGAACCAAGCAGCCCTAAGCGTTGCGACCAGTGCCGGGGGTAAGGCTCGTCACCTTTCTCCTTCCGAAGCCAGCATCCACGGAACAACCAGCATTCGTGCTGGCTTCGTAGCGGTACGAACGGAACCTCCAGGGCGGCCCGGTGCCCGTCTCACAGCCTGCACGATCTGGCGCGGAGAGTCATCCGCAACCGTAGCCGGCCCGCATCTATCGAAAGGGCACGCACGTTCCTCGGGCACAGCCCCAAGCTCTTGTGCATAGTCATCGGCGCAGAAGGAATCCCACCAGTGCCATGCCGCCGAGAAGCACGAGCACCACGGCGCCATAGGGGTTGTCGTTGAGGGCTAGCACGGTGGCGGGGATAGCGCCTGCTGCGCCGATGAGAGCTTTGCTCACTTTGAACCTCGATGAGCCCATGAGGGGCGTCGTGGACAACAAGCCTACCGCATCGACCTCTTAATTTGCCCAATGTGACTGGTCGCGATATCACTGGCGGCGCCTCCGGAAAGAGGGTTACCTATTGCGCCACCACGCCTAAGCTCAAGCGAAGAGCCACCCTGCTCAAGTGCCTGGGAGAGCGGCAGTATCTGCATCGTGTTGGCGATGGTCTCGATGATGTATTGGTCCCGCCTACGCTCGCCTTCAGCGATTCATAAACGCCCCAACCAATTCTTGACGTTCTCGCTAGCGCGTCGTCCATCCAATACACGACCCGACTCGGCAATCGGGTTGATCTGGCTCTGAAACACCCTGCTACAGTGACTCTTCGTGTGCCACAACGTGTCACTGACATTCAAGAACTCTCCACTATTGGCTTCTTGGGAATAGTGAACCCGGCTGCCATCTGCTCTCCACGAGGTCGATATGAGCCAGGATTACGGAAGCGAATCGCCGCGCGCGCATGCCCACACCGAGCACCAGCCGCCGGCCCGTTACCTCGTCGTGATCGGCGCCGGCGGCAGCACCGTGGCGCGGCTGTTCCTCGAATCGCGCCGGCAGGTCGCCGAGTTCGATGCCGGCACCGAGGAAGTGGTGCAGATGACCGCCGGCCTGGTGCCCGCCAAGGGCGCAACGGGCGCTGAATGGGACCGTGCGCTCAAGGGCCACAGCGCCGCCGAACGCCGCGCGGCCGAGGTCTACACGCTGGAAGTCTGACCGGTTCAGCTCGCGGCGATCGGGCGCTCGAACAGCGCGACCATGTCCTCCGTGGCCTTGCCCCAGCTGCTCAGCACGTCGGGGGTCAGTATCTGCACCAGGCGCCAGCCGTGCGCGCCCTCCTCGTTGAGGATCTTCTCGATGTTCGGCAACGGCGTCTTGGCGAGCCCCGACATGAAGCCTCTCTTGACGGTGATGTTCAGGGTCTTGTACTCGTGCTTGACCATCGCGGGCGGTTCCTTGCTTTCGAGCGCCCGGATGTCGATCTCGAAGACGGAAGCCAGGGCCTTCTTCGATTGCAGCGAAGCCGAGGCCTCGTTCTCGATTCGCTGAATCGTTCGCAGGTTCAGGCCGGAAGCGGTGGCGAGTTCTTCCTGCGACCACGACTTGGCGTTCCTGAGCCGAAGGACCAGAGCAGCGTTGATCTTCATGTATCGAGCATCCGGGGGCACCACGGTTGGGGAGGCAGCGCCAGCATGCTCAGCCGTGCCGGACACTGCGACGAAAGCAGGACGACAGTAGCACGACAGTCGGGCGCAAGCGCCCCGCCATCGCCTCTTCGCCGGCCTAACCGGCCTGCCGGAACGCCATCACCGCCTGGTTGCGCAGCGTGCGCAGCAGCGACAGTTCCTTCTCGCCCATCGTGATGCCGCCCGGCTGCGCCTTGTCGGCGTAGATCAGCGCGAAGGGCGCGCCCTTGAGCATCAGCGGCAGCAGCAGGAAGGCCGGCGCGCGCACGCCGCTGCGGTACCAGGCCGGCAGCCTGGCCTCGATGCTGGCGGCAGTGGCGTCGCTGATCAGCGTGTCGGCACCCTTGGCGCAGACCAGCGCGAACAGGTCGGCGCCGCCGCGCAGCGGCACCTTGAACTGCGCCGCGACGCCTTCGGCGCCCTCGCCCAGGCCGAAGCGCCCGGTGAGCGTCTCGGTCTTCGCGTCGCGCAGGCAGAACACGATGCGGCGAAAGCCCAGCGCCCGGAACATGGTCTCGAGGATCATGCGCAGCACCTCGTTGAGCTTGAAGCTCTCGACCATCGAGTTGGTGATGTCGGCGATGCCCGCGGCCAGTACCTCGGCGGCGTCGACCTGGGGGGCCTCGAGCTGCGTCTTCTCGAAGGCTGTCACGGTGGCCTGCAAGGCGTGCGGCGCGAGCGTGTCGGCTTCGGCCGCGTTCTTGGCCGCAGCCTGATCCGGCTCGATCACCACCGTGGACATCAGCCGCCGCGCCGGCGAGCGCGGCGCCACCTTCACGCCCATCGCCTCGGCCGCTTGCGCGAGCCGGTGGCGCGCCTGTTCGGTGGCGGCCTGGATCTCGCGCACGCTCAGCCCCAGCGCCCGCGCATGGCGCTCGGCCACGCTCGCCAGCCGCGCGCTCGGGTCGCCCTCGCTGCGCAGCAGCGTGTCGGTGATCTCGTTGGCGGCCAACGTCAGCCAGCGCAGCCGCTCGGGGGTCTTGTCGGGCACGCGCACGGGCGGCTCGCCGTCGGGGCTGCGCATGCAGCGTTGCAGGTTGTCGGGCAGGCCCCAGCTCTTTGCGATGCCCAGGCCCAGGTCCTCGAAGCTCAGGCCGAGCACGCCGATCGAGGCGGCCGTCTCGGCCTGCACCACGGCGGCCAGCGAGGCCGCATCGCGCACGCTGGCGGCCACCGCGCTGCGGATCTGGCGCGCCTCCTCGGGGAAGTAGTACTCGGTGAGCAGGCGGCCGAGGTTCTGGAACATCGCGGCTATGAAGGCCTCCTCGCCGTCGCGCGCCACGCGGCACAGCTCGCCGGCCAGCGAGCCGGCCATCAGCGCGCGCAGGAACTCCTCCTTCAGCTGGTTGGCGTGGCCCTTGTCGTGCATGTGCTCCAGCAGCACCAGGCTGAGCGCCATGTTGCGGATGCCGGCGAAGCCCACCAGCGCGACCGCGCGCGACACGGTGCTGATGCTGCCGCCGCCGGCATGCGTGAAGTGCGCGCTGTTGACCAGGCGCAGCAGCTTGTTGGTCAGCGCCACGTCCTTGAGGATCTCGGCAGACAGGCTGGCCAGGCTCTCGTGCTCGGACGCGGCGATGCGCTGGATGCGCCCCACCGAATCCGACAGCGCCGGGAAGTCGCTCTTGTGGCGCATGCGGCGCAGCAGGAAGTCGAGCGTGCCGCTGTTGGCGGCCGCGGCGCTGTCGCGTGCCTCGCCGCTGCGCGGCGTCATCCACTGGCGCAGCGCGTCGGCGAAGGCGGCGGCATCCGCGAAGCGCTGCGCCGCATCGCGGGCGATCGCGCGGCGCAGCAGCGCGCGCAGCGGGTCGTCCACCGTCGACGGCAGCTCGGCCGGCAGCGCCAGGTCTTCTTCGGCGATGCGGCGCATCGCGGCATAGGGGTCGCGCTCGCGCACCAGCGGCGCGCCGGTGAGCATCTCGATCAGCACCAGGCCGGCGGCGAACACGTCCATCGCCGGCGCGGGCGGCGCGCCGCGCGTCGCCTCGGGCGACATGTAGTGCGGCGTGCCGACCACCAGGCCATCGTTGGCGGCGCCGGGACGTGCGGCGATGCCGAAGTCCATCACGCGCGCGCGGCCGCTGCCGTCGACCAGCACGTTCGAGGGCTTGAGATCGCGGTGCACCACGCCGGCCGCATGCGCGGCCTGCAAGGCATCGAGCACGCCCAGCATCAGCGCCAGCGCCTCGTCCGGCGGCAGCGCGCCGCGTGCGCGCAGGTGCTCGGCCAGCGTGCGGCCGGGTACGAACTCGAACACGAGATAGGGCCGGCCGTCCTGCACGTCGGCCTCGAACACCGGCACGATGGACGGATGCGTCAGCCGGCTGACGCTGCGCGCTTCCTGCAGCCAGTGGCTGATGTGCTGCGGGTCGACATCGGCGCCGGCGCTGATGACCTTGACCGCCACCTCTCGTTCGAGGCGCGGGTCGAAACCGAGCCAGACGGTGGCCTGCGCGCCCTTGCCGAGAATGCGCTTCAGCTCGAAGCGCCCCAGGCGCTGCACGGCGCTCATGCCGCCCCGCCCGCGTTCGCCGGCGTCAGGGTGCGCGGCATCGCTGCCGCCGCCGTGCCGCTTTGCAGCGCCGCACGCGCGCCCTGCAAGGCTTCCTGCACCTCGCGCGGGCTGAGTTCCAGCACGCGCGCATAGCGCTGCGACACCTGCTGAATCGCCGCGCCGATCTTCGCCGCGGGCAGGCGCGTCATCGCATCGACTGCTTCGTTGGCCGCGCTCGCGGCGGCGCGCAGCATGTCGGCATCGCTGTCGGGGTGGCGCACCGGCTTGTCGATCGCCAGCCGCCGGATCATGTGCTGCACCTCGTCGCCCAGGCCCCAGTGGCGCGCCACCGCGGCGCCCAGCGATTCGATGTCGACGCCCAGCACCGCATACGAGGCGGCCGCCTCGCTCAGGCCGGGGTGCCCGCGTTCCTCGGGCTGCGCCGGCGGCAGCGGCTGCATCAGGTGGCGGATCTGCTCGGCTTCGTCGGGGAAGTGGTACTGCACCAGCAGCCGCCCGAGGTTCTGCATCAGCGCGACGAGGAACACGACCTCGGCGTCGTAGCCCGGCGGGCGCAGTGCCTGCGCGGCGTGGCCGGCCAGGCGCACCACGTTGACGAGCCGCGCCATCGCCGCGGCGGCGGCCTCGTTCATCGGCCCGGGCCAGACGCGCAGGCCGTTGGCGGCGTTGCGCACGCCGTCGACGCCGAGCAGCGCGATGGCGCGGCGCAGCGTCAGCACCGCGCCGCTGCCGGCCATCTGCGTGCCGCGCACCTGCGCCGAGTTGA
The DNA here is from genome assembly GCA_029779845.1 of Pseudomonadota bacterium. Classification (GTDB taxonomy): domain Bacteria; phylum Pseudomonadota; class Gammaproteobacteria; order Burkholderiales; family Burkholderiaceae_C; genus Piscinibacter. The sequence continues at coordinate 144,321 of JAKOZT010000092.1, forward strand.
CCTGGCGCAGCAGCTCGAAGGCGAGCGCCACGTCCTGCAGCAGCAGCTCGGCCATCTCGTCGGTGCGCTGCGTGTCGGTGGTCGAGAGCTTGGCGATGCGCCGCGCGATGCCCGGCAGCGCCGGCAGGTGGCCGACCGTGCGCAGCCGGTCGATCAGCAGCGCGATCGGGTCGCCCTGCCCTTTCTCCTCGACCTCGCGCCAGCCTTCGAGCGCGCGCAGCAGCGTGCGCGCGTTGAGATAGCGCTGGCGCTCCTGCGAGGCGGTGCAGCGGTTGGCGATGGCGCGCAGGCCCTCGGGCACCGGCTGCGGCGTGGTCCAGGGCAGGCGCACCAGGTCGCGGCCCTGCGGCGCGAGGCGCGCGATCACCGCGGCGATATCGCTCTCGTCGAGCACCGGCGCGCCGGAAAGCAGCTGGTGCAGCAGCACGCCGACGGCGAGCACGTCGCGTTCGGCGTCGCGCTGGGCGCGCAGCGAATGGTCGTCGGACGCGGCCGGCGGCGCGTCGGCCACGCCGAAGGCGGCCAGCCTCACCTGCCCCTGCGCGCCGACCAGCACGTGGTGCATCTGCAAGTCGTGGTGCGCGATGCCGGCTTCGTGCGCGAAGGCCAGGCCCTGCAAGGCCTGGCACAGCATCGCCGCGACTTCCAGCGGCGTGGGCGGCGGCTGCTGCGCCAGCCATTCGGCCAGCGTGACGCCGAGCGCGCGGTCGACCGCGAGATAAGGCCAGTGGTCCTGCACGCCGACCTCGATCACGTGGGCGAGGTTCGGGTGGTTCAGCCGCGCGGCCTGGCGCATCTCGCGCAGGCGCAATTCGAGCGCGGCGGCGTCGGGCGGCTGAACGCGCGGCAGCGTCAGCATCACCTCCTGGCCCAGGCGCGGATCGAAGGCCAGCCAGGCCATCGTGCCTGCACTCTTGCCCAGCAGCTGGCGCAGCTCGTAGCGGCCGAAGGCGCGCGGCGGGCTGGCACGGGTGGGCGAAACGGGCGTGGCGGAAGCGGCCATCGGTCGTGGCTGGGGGGTCTTGCGTCGATTGGACGCGAGGGCGCTGGTGCGGAAGCGCCGATCAGCGGGGGGAATCCCGGCCAATCGTGGAATCATGGGATCGTGGTTTAGGCCGACTCGATGAAACGCCCGTCGCCGGCGATGAAGGCGCTGCGCACCACGGCGCCAGGCTGGGCGCGCTGCACCGCCGCCCGATATGCGGCCAATTGCTCGTGGTAGGCCGGCAGCGCGTCGGGCCGGTGCTCGAGCTTGTAGTCGAGCACCCACCAGGTGGCTACGCCGGCTTCGTCCAGCAGCACCAGCCGGTCGATGCGCAGCACCGCGCCGCCCAGGCTCACCGGCACTTCGTTGGCGGCCCAGCGCAGAGCATTGGCGTCGAAGAAACGCGCGCTCGCCGGGTTGGCGAGGATGCGCCCGGCGATGTGCGCCACCTCGGCGGCCGGCGCGCCGAACTCGGCGGCAGCGCCGGCGGCCAGCGTCTCCAGTTCACCGCCCGCGCCGCTGTGCCACTCCAGCACGCGGTGCACCGCGCTGCCCAGGCGCGAGGCGGGGCTGTCGTCGCTGCCGGCCGGCGCGATCGGCGCGGCCGGCGCGGCCGGCGCGGCGCTCCAGCGCGGCAGCACGGTCACTTGCGGCGCCGGCTCGGGCCGCGCCGCGGCGTGCTCGGCGGGTTTCTCCGGCCAAGGCTCGGCCAGCGCCTCGACGCGCCGCCACCAGCTGCCGGCGGCCGCGCTGCGCGGCTCGGTGGCGCTGAACACCAGCGTGCGGCGCGCGCGCGTCATCGCCACGTAGAGGCCGTTGAGTTCCTCGCGGGCCCGCGCGCGCTGCTCGTCGGCCATCGCGTCGGCCAGTGCGGGCGGCACGTCGCTTTCCTTGTAGACGAAGGCGCAGCGGCGCGGCGCGGCCTCGTGCACCGGCCAGTCGACCAGCAGCGTGGCGGTGTCGGCGCGGTTCGGCTCGGGGTCGGCGTCCATCACGAACACCACGTCGGCCTCCAGGCCCTTGGCGCCGTGCACGGTCAGCAGGCGCACCGCGCCGCCGAGGTCGGGCGCCGGCACGGTGATCGTGCGGCGGCGCAATGCGCGCACGAAGGCATAGGGCGTGGCGTAGCGCCCGCCGTCGAGCGCGAGCGACTGCGCCAGCACCGCGTCGACGGTGGCCAGCGCCACCGCGCGCTGCGCCGCCGGCACGCGCGCGGCGAGGCGTTCGCGCAACTCGCCCTCGGCGACGATGCGGTCGAGCAGGTCGTGCGGCGGCAGGCGGCGCGCGGCCTGCTGCCAGGCGGCGAGCAGTTCGCGCGGGCGGGCCAGCGCTTCGCTGTCGCTTGCCATCAGCGCGGCCCACCAGTCGCCGGCGTGATCGGCGCTCGCGCGCTGCGCCAAGGCGAGCAGGTCGGCATCGGAGACGTCGAACAGCGGACAGCGCAGCGCGCGCGCCAGCGACAGGCGGTGCTGCGGCGAGACCAGCGCGTCGAGCACGGCCACCAGGTCCTGCGCCTCGGGCGCTTCGATCAGCGTCGCGTCGTCGACCGCGACACAGGGCACGTGGCGGCTTTGCAGCGCCTGCGCCAGCAGCCGCAGCGGCGCACGCTTGCGCGCCATCACCATCAGCTGGCGCGGCGCGAGGCCGGCGTCGAGCTGCTGGCCGATGGCCTCGGCCACCAGTGCGGCCTCGGCCTCGCGGCGCTGCGTTTCGGGTTCGCGGCGCGGCTGGGTGAGGCTGTCGCGCCAGACATCTGCTTCCTCGGCGGCAGCCTCTTTCGCCAGCCGCGGCACACGCGGCAGCTTGAAGAGCGCCGGCGCGCCGTCCGCGTCGACCTCCGTGGTATGGGCGCGAAAGCCGTCGAACTCGCGCTGCGCCTGCGCCGCCTCGAACACCGCGTTGAGCCCTGCGAGCACGCCCGGCGCGTTGCGCCGCGTGTGATCGCATTCGAGCACGCAGCCGCCCAGCGCTTCGACGACGAAATCGCGCGCCGCGCCGAACACACGCGGCTCGGCGCGGCGGAAGCGGTAGATGCTCTGCTTCGGGTCGCCGACCACGAACAGCGCCGGCGCGCGCTGCCCGCTCGCGCCGCCGCCGGCGCCCGCGTAGCCGGCCAGCCAGGCGTGCAGCGCATGCCATTGCAGCGGGCTGGTGTCCTGGAACTCGTCGATCAGCACGTGGCGGATGCGCGCGTCGAGCCGCTCCTGCACCCATCCCGACAGCGCGGCATCGCGCAGCAGCGCGAGCGCGCCGTGCTCGAGGTCGTTCATGTCGAGCAGGCCGCGCTCGCGCTTGTAGGCGGCGTATTCGGCCAGCAGCACACGCGACAGGCGCAGCATGCGCGCGTGTTCGAGGTGGCACTCGTGCTGGTGCTGGCGCGCGGCGATGGTTTCGAGAGCGCCCGCGGTCTCGCTGAAGCCCGGCACCGCATCGAGCTTGCGCGGCTCGCCCTTGGTGAACAGCGCGGCGATGACGGCGCGGTACAGCGCTGCGGCGTCGGTCAGCGCCAGGGCCTTCGCGAGGATTTCGCCTTGTTTCGCGGGCCGCGCGCCGCCGCGCAGCAAGGCCTCGGCGAGCTTGGCGAGGTCGTCGCGCCATGCCGCGTTGCCGACTTCTTCGAGCGGCGCCGGCGCGCCCTCGGGCACCGCCGGCGGCACGCTGTCTTCCAGCACGCCGGCCTGAGCGGCCAACGCCAGCTCGACACGCCGCTCCAGCACCGCGGCGAACCATTTGTCCGCCTGGTGCCGGCCGCGCAGGCGCAGCAGCTCGGCGTGGTCGGCGCGCAATGCCTCGTCGCGCAGCAGCGCGGCGTGGAAGCGCCGCATCACCTCGCTGCGGTGGTCGGCGATGTCGAGCAGCAGCTCGCCGTCGGGGTCCAGCCCGATCTCGTCGAGCAGCTCGTAGGGCGCGGCGCGCAGCAGCTGCGCGAACCAGGCGTGGAAGGTGCGCACCTCGACGGCGCGGCCGCTGTCGAGCACGCGGCGCTGCAGGCCTTTCAATGGCTCCACCCAGGCCGGCGCGTCGGCAGGCGGCACGCCGCGGGCGATCAGTTCCTCGATGCGCTTCGCGTCGCTGGTCGCGGGCGCCGCGAAGTCGTGCAGCCAGTCGGCGAGGCGCTCGCGCATTTCGCCGGCGGCTTTTTTCGTGAAGGTGATCGCCAGGATCTCCTGCGGCTGCGCGCCGGCCAGCAGCGCACGCACGATGCGCGACACCAGCATCCAGGTCTTGCCCGCGCCGGCGCAGGCCTCGACGACGACGCTGCGGCGCGGATCGCAGGCGAGCGCGTAGAAGGTCTCGCGCGAAACCGTGTGCCCATCGGCGCGATAAGCGGGTGCCGCGTTCATGCCGCCTCTCCATCGGGCCAGTGGTCGCGCCGGCACAGGCCGCGCGCCTCGCAGGTCTCGCAGACCTCGGCTTCGCCCAGCGCCGGCAGCGGCGCGCCGGCGCGCAGGCGCGCGAATTCGGCGCCGAGTTCGCGCACCAGCACCTCGGCGCTGCGCTGTACCTGCGGGTGCACGATGGGCTCGATCTTCTCGGCCTGGTCGAGCGGCAGGTAGCAGGCGCGCAGCGGCAGATCGGCCTCGGGCGCGAGCAGCGCGGCATAGACGGCGAGCTGGGTGTCTTCCAGCGGCCGCTTGACCTTGTCCTTCAGGCGCGCGGCGGACGAGGTCTTGTAGTCGATCAGCTCCAGTGCGCCGCCCAGCTCGACGCTGTCGATGCGGTCGATGCGCCCTTCCAGCTCGATGCCGCCGAGGGCCTCGGGGCGGATGCTCAGGGCCCGCTCGCCGGACTGCCAGCGCGCGCCCTCGGCATCGCGTGCGTGCAGCCAGTCCAGGTACGCCGGCACGAAGCGCGCGAAGCTCGCCGCGTAGGGCAGGAACTCGTCGTCGGCCAGGCTCATTTCGGCCTGCTGCTGCGCGGCCAGCGCGTGCAGGCGCCCGGCTTCGACCTCCATCGAGGCCGGCTCGCCGCGCTCGCGGTGGAAAGCCAGCAGCACGTTGTGCAGCCATGTGCCGTAGTCGCGCTTTTCGATCTCGGCTTCCAGCTCGTCGTCTTCGCGCAGCGAAAGCACATGGCGGGCGAAGAAGCGGTAGGGGCAATCGCGCAAGGCCTCGACGGCGCTGGCCGAGACGCGCGCGGGCAGCGCCTGGCCGGCCACCGGCAGCGGGCGCGCCAGCGGCTGGGCGGGCAGTGATCGTTGCTCGCGCGGATCCTGCCATTCGGCGAGCGCGCGGCCTCGCGCCGCGAGGTCGAGCGCGAGGGCTTGCAGCAGCGGGCTGTCGGCCAGCGTTTCGCCGCTGGCATCGGCATGGCGGCGCAGCAGCGTGACGTTTGGCAGCGCCAGCGCGTGCAGGAAGGCCAGCGATTCGCGCTCGCGGCGTTGCGCACGGTCGGGCAGTCCGAGCGCCGCCAGTTCGGCGTCCGACAGCAAGGGATGCGTGGCCGGCGGCGCGCCGAGGTGGCGCTCGTCGGCGCCCGGGCAGACCACCGCGGCGAAGGGCCGCAGCATCACTTGCGCGAGCGGCGTGATGACCACCTGCACCGCCTCGGCCGGCGGCGGCGCGGGGCGGAACGTCTCTGCCTCGAAAGCCGCGTCGACCCAGGCGACAAAGCCGTCGAGACTCAAGCGTGCCGTGCTGGTCGCTTCGCGCCAGGCGGCCGGCACGGCGCCTTCGGCATCGAGGCGCAGCGCGCGCAGCACCGCGCGGCCCGCCTCGTCGGCTTCGAGCGAGTCCCAGCCGCCGCAGGCCTGCAAGGCTGCGCGCAAGGCGGCGAGCCAGTCGGCCACCGATTGGCGCGGCGCGCGCAGCGGGGCCAGGGCAGCGTCGATCTGCGCGACGAAGCCGGCCAGCGCATCGTCGAGCGCGAGCGCCGCGAGGCGTTCGATGCGCCTCACGCCCAGACGCCGGCAGCGCCGCTCCAGCTCGCGCACGCGCGCATCGGGCTTCGCCACGCCCGGCCACGCGGGCAGCGCCTTCAGCCAGTCGAACAGCGCATCGGTACCGGCGCGCGGCGCGGCGCTGCGCAGCAGGCTCATCACCAACGCGGCGGCGCGCGTGGTCGAGAGCGTCCAGCCGGTCTCGTCGGCCAGCGGCACGTTCTGGCGTTCGAGCAGCGCGCGCACGCGCCGCACGAGCTGGCGATCGAGTCCGACCAGCGCCACCGGCGCCTCGCCGCGTTCCAGGTGCGCCAGCACCTGCGCCGCGCTGCATTGCGCTTCCTGCTCGGCGTCGTCGCAGCGCGCCAGCGCCGGCGGCTCGCGCTGCAGCATCGCACCGGCGAGCGGCGCATCGGCATCGACGAGCAGGCAGGGTACGGCAGCGGCTTCGAGCAGTGCCTGCGCCAGCGGATCCGCCCCGCCGGCCTGCAAGACGATCCACGCCGAAGGGCGCAGCGCGAAGAGCCGGTCGGTGTCGGCCTCGCTGGCCTGCGCCGCCCATTCGAGCGCGATGCGTGCCAGCCAGCGCTGCTGCGCACCCGGCCCCGAGGCCGGCGCGAGGCGCTCGCGCGCGCGCGCCCACCAGGCCTCGCGTCGATCCGGCGCGCAGCCGTGCGCAGCGCGCGCGAAGGCATGCGCGGTCTCGACCAGCGCGGCCACCGCGCGGTCGAAGCGGCGCAGGTCGCTCTTCGCCAGCGCCTGCCCGATCGCCTGCGCGCGCAGCAGCCGCGCCGCGATCAGCCGGTCGGCGGCCTCGTCGAAGCTCGGCTGCTGCGCCGAGGCCGCCGGCGCGGGGCCGAGCGAGGCGGCCAGCGTGCGCGAGGTCTCGATGCGCGGCGGCCAGCCCTCGCGGCTCGCGAATGCGGCGCGCGCCGGCGCCAGCAGCGCGTTGAACGGCAGCAGCACCAGCGCATCGCGCAGCGCCACGCCCTCGCCTTGCGCCCACGCCGCAACCCGCGCGGCCAACGTCTCCCAGACGGGGCCGTCGACGACGTTCAGGGCGGTTCGCGCTATCGCGGCCATAGGGAAATCGGGCTGCGCCGCGGCGGCGGCGCGAGGGGCTTTATGTCAGAATCATTGTGCCTCGCCCCTCTCTCGCGAGGCGCTCTCCCGAGGACAAGCCATGAGCAGCGAGCTGATCAAACACATCTCCGATGCGTCGTTCGAAAGCGACGTGCTGAAGTCCGACAAGCCGGTGCTGGTCGACTACTGGGCCGAATGGTGCGGCCCGTGCAAGATGATCGCGCCCATCCTCGACGAGGTCTCGAAGGACTACAACGGCCGGCTGCAGATCGCCAAGATGAACGTCGACGAGAACCGCGACGTGCCGGCCAAGTTCGGCATCCGCGGCATCCCGACCTTGATGCTTTTCAAGGGCGGCCAGCTCGCCGCCACCAAGGTCGGCGCCTTGTCGAAGACCCAGTTGACCGCCTTCCTCGACGGTCATCTATAATCCCGCCCAATAGCGGCGCCGCCCGGGTCACGAGCCTCCGGGCGGCGCCGCGGCGCAAAGTTCGCCACCACGCCAGCGGCGCGTGGCTCCGGCACCCCACTCCAGCGTCTGCCTTCTCTCTTCCTCGAAGCCTTGCGCGTTCGCGCACTCCGCCATGCACCTGTCCGAACTGAAAGCGCTCCACGTCTCCGAGCTCATCAAGATGGGCGAAGGCCTGGAGATCGAGAACGTCGCCCGCATGCGCAAGCAGGAGCTGATGTTCGCGATCATGAAGAAGCGCGCCAAGGGCGGCGAGCAGGTCTTCGGCGACGGCGTGCTCGAGGTGCTGCCCGACGGCTTCGGCTTCCTGCGCTCGCCCGACACCAGCTACATGGCGTCGACCGACGACATCTACCTCAGCCCGAGCCAGATCCGCCGCTTCAACCTGCACACCGGCGACGCCATCGAGGGCGAGGTGCGCGTTCCGAAGGACGGCGAGCGCTACTTCGCGCTCGTCAAGGTCGACCGCGTCAACGGCCTGACCCCGGAGGAGAGCAAGCACAAGATCATGTTCGAGAACTTGACGCCGCTGTTCCCCAAGGAACAGTTCAAGCTCGAACGCGAGATCAAGTCGGAAGAGAACATCACCGGGCGCATCATCGACCTGATCGCGCCGATCGGCAAAGGCCAGCGCGCGCTGCTCGTCGCGCAGCCCAAGACCGGCAAGACGGTGATGATGCAGAACATCGCGCACGCGATCGTCGCCAACCACCCCGACGTCTACCTGATCGTGCTGCTGGTCGACGAGCGCCCCGAGGAAGTGACCGAGATGGTGCGCACGGTGCGCGGCGAGGTCATCAGCTCGACCTTCGACGAGCCGGCGGCGCGCCACGTGCAGGTGGCCGAGATGGTGATCGAGCGCGCCAAGCGCCTGGTCGAACTGAAGAAGGACGTGGTGATCCTGCTCGACTCGATCACCCGCCTCGCGCGCGCCTACAACAATGTGCTGCCCTCGTCGGGCAAGGTGCTCACCGGCGGCGTCGACGCCAATGCGCTGCAGCGGCCCAAGCGCTTCTTCGGCGCGGCGCGCAACGTCGAGGAAGGCGGCTCGCTGACCATCATCGGCACCGCGCTGATCGACACCGGCAGCCGCATGGACGAGGTGATCTACGAGGAGTTCAAGGGCACCGGCAACTGCGAGATCCACCTCGATCGCCGCATGGCCGAAAAGCGCGTCTACCCCTCGATCCTGATCAACAAGTCGGGCACGCGCCGCGAGGAGCTGCTGCTCAAGCCGGAGATCCTGCAGAAGACCTGGATCCTGCGCAAGCTGCTCTACAACATGGACGAGATCGAGGCGATGGAGTTCATCCTCGACAAGATGAAGCAGTCAAAGAACAACCTGGACTTCTTCGACATGATGCGAAGAGGCGGGTAAGTTATACTTCGCGGTTTTCCAGCGTCGGAAAGTGCGTCGAGCGGTTCGGCGTGGCTGCCGAATCAACAACGCAGAGGCGAGTCATGAAAGAAGGCATCCACCCCAGCTACCGCGAAGTCTGCTTCGTGGACCTGTCCAACGGTTTCAAGTTCGTCACGCGCTCGACCGTGCAGACGAAGGAAACCATCAAGATGGAAGACGGCCGCGAGCTGCCGCTGATGAAGCTGGAAACCACCAGCGAATCGCACCCCTTCTACACCGGCACGCAGAAGAGCGTGGACTCGCTGGGCGGCCGCGTCGAGAAGTTCCGCAACAAGTTTGCCCACCTGAAGAAGTAAGCTTCTTCTGCGGCTCGATATGACCAAGGCAGCCTCGGCTGCCGCGTGTTGAAAGGCAGCTTCGGCTGCCTTTTTCATTGCATGATGCGCCCCGACCCGACGCGCCCCCGCCCTTGAACTCGCCCAACCCCGCCCTCGTCACCCAGCGCGCCGCGCAGCGGCTGCCGCGAGTGGCGCTGCTGCTGTTCTGCGCGGCCTACGTGATGCCCGGCGTGTTCGGCCGCGACCCGTGGAAGAACGCCGACGTGGCCGCCTTCGGCCACATGGCGGCCATCGCCGAAGGCCGCGCCGGCTGGTTCTCGCCGGCGCTGGCGGGGCTGCCGGCCGACGGCGCGCTGGCGCCCTACTGGCTCGGCGCGCTCTTCATCAAGGCGCTGCCCTGGCTCGATGCCGCGCTGGCCGCGCGCATCCCCTTCGCGCTGCTGCTGGTGGCGGTGCTGGTGTTCGCCTGGTACGCCACCTACCACCTGGCGCGCACCGAGGCGGCACAGCCGCTGCCGTTTGCCTTCGGCGGCGAGGCGACGCCGGTGGACTACGCCCGCGCGGTGGCCGACGGCGCGGTGCTGGCGGTGATGGCCACGCTGGGCCTGCTGCAGCTCGGCCACGAGACCACGCCCGAGCTGGTGCAGCTGGTGGGCGCCACGCTGCTGCTGTACGCCCTCGCGGCGGCGCCGTTCCGGCGCGCGCGCGCGCGCATCGCCGCGCTGCTGTCGCTGCCCTTGATGGCGGCCAGCGGCGCGCCGGCCATCGCGACGGTGCTGGCCATCGTCGGCACGGCGACCTGCGCGAGGTCGGCCTATGCGCAGGTGCGCCGCACCGCGTGGTGGATCGCCGCGGCCGGCCTGATCGCCGTGGCAGTGGGCAGCGGGCTCGCCGCCTGGGCCTGGCGCGTCGCCGCGCCGGCGCAGCTCAACCCGCTGGGCACGCTGCGGCTGCTGGTTTGGTTCGGCTGGCCGGCCTGGCCGCTGGCGCTGTGGACGCTGTGGCGCTGGCGCGGCCATCTGCTGCACCGGCACATCGCGGTACCGCTGGGCATCGCGCTGACCGCCCTGGGCGGCTGCATCGCGATGGGCGGCTCGGACCGCGCGCTGATGCTGGGCGTGCCCGCGCTGGCGGTGCTGGCCGCCTTCGCGCTGCCGACGCTGCAACGCAGCACCGCGGCGGCGATCGACTGGTTCTCGGTGTTCTTCTTCAGCTCGTGCGCGCTGGCGATCTGGGTGATCTACGCCGCGATGCAGACCGGCGTGCCGGCCAAGCCGGCCGCCAACGTGGCGCGCCTCGCGCCGGAGTTCGTGCCGAGCTTCTCGGCTTTCGCACTGGCCATCGCCGCGGCCGGCACGCTGGCCTGGGTCTGGCTGGTGCGCTGGCGCACCGGGCGGCACCGCCATCCGCTGTGGAAGAGCCTGGTGCTGCCGGCCGGCGGCGTGGCGGTGTGCTGGCTGCTGCTGATGACGCTGTGGCTGCCGCTGCTCGACCACGCGCGCAGCTACCGGCCGCTCTTGGCACGCATCGCCGAGCAGGTGCCGCGCGATGCCTGCATCGCCGCGCCGCAGGTGCCGCGCGCGCTGCTCGCCGCGCTGGAGGCCATGGGCGGATACCGCGTCGATGCGATCACGCCGGCCGCCACCACCCCCTGCGAGTACCTGCTCGTCTCGGCCACCGAGCGCCAGGGCCAGCCCGAGGTGGAAGGCTGGCAGGCGGTAGCGCGCATCCGCCGGCCGACCGATCGCAACGACTACACGCTGGTCTACCGGCGCGCCTCAGGGCGCTGAAGCCCCTTCGCCCGCCGCGTGCACACGCACCGCCGGGAACACGATGCGAAAGCGCGAACCCTTGCCCGGCTCGCTGTCGATCTGCAGTTCGGCGCCATGCCGCTGCGCCACGTGCTTGACGATCGACAGCCCGAGCCCGGTGCCGCCGGTGTCGCGCGAGCGGCTGCCGTCGACGCGGTAGAAGCGCTCGGTCAGGCGCGGCAGGTGCTCGCGCGCGATGCCCACGCCGGTGTCGGTCACGCCGAGCACGCCGCTGCCGTCGGCTTGCGGCTGCCAGCTCACCGCGATGCGGCCGCCCTCGGGCGTGTAGCGCACCGCGTTGCCGACGAGGTTGTGGATCGCGCTGAGCAGCTCGCTCTGCGCGCCGGCGATCTCGACGCCGTTCGGCGCCGCGAACTCGATCACGTGCCGCCCGCCCGACAGCGCCCTCGCATCCGACTCCACCTGCGCCAGGAGCGGCGCCAGCGGCACCCAGCGGTCCGCCGCCGGACGCGGGCTGCCTTCGAGCTGCGCGAGCGTCAGCAGGTCGCTCACCAGCGTCTGCATGCGCCGCGTCTGCTGCGTCATCAGCTCGAGCACGCGCCTGCGTTCCACTTCGGTGAGCGGCACGTTGCCCATCGTCTCGATGAAGCCCGCCAGCACCGTCAGCGGCGTGCGGATCTCGTGCGACACGTTGGCGACGAAGTCGCGCCGCATCGCCTCCTGGCGCTCGCGGTCGGTGATGTCCTGCGACAGCACCAGCGTCATGCCTTCGCCGTAGGCGCGCAGCAGCACCGACAGCGTGCCGTCGCCGCGCGGATTCGGGAAGCTCACCGGCTCGCCGGCGAAGCGCTCCTGCTGCAGATAGGCCACGAAGGCCGGCGAGCGCACGAGGTTGGTGACGCGCTGGCGCCGGTCGCGCTGCGGATCGAGCCCGAAGTGGTCGGCCGCGACGCTGTTGCACCAGACGATCTGCTCGGCCGCATCGAGGATCAGCACGCCGTTGGGCGAGGCCTCGATCGCCGAGAGGAACTGCTCCAGCCGCAGCCGCTCCTGCGCCAGCCCCTGCTCGCGCAGGCGGATCGAACGCTCGACGCGGTAGCCCAGTTCGCCCCAGAAGCCGGCGTCGCGCGGCGCCTGCTGCTCCTGGCTGCCGCGCAGCCACTCGATCAGCCGGTAGCCGCGCGCGGTGTCGAGCAGCGCCGCCAGCGCCACGCCGATCGCGCCGCCGGCGAGCACGCGCCACACCACGGTGTGCTCGACGTTCGACGCGACGTAGCCGAGAAAGCCGCCCGCCAGCATCGCCAGCACGCCGGCGGCCAGGCGCGGCAGCAGCCAGTTCATGCCGAAGGCGCCGCCACCTGCTGCGTCAGCCGATAGCCGGCGCCGCGCACCGTCTCGACCATCTGCGCGCACTGCGCCGGCGCGAGCGCCTCGCGCAGCCGCTTGACGTGCACGTCGACCGTGCGCTCCTCGATGAAGACGTGGTCGCCCCAGACGCGGTCGAGCAATTGCGCGCGGCTGTGCACGCGCTCGGGGTGCGTCATCAGGAAGTGCAGCAGGCGGAACTCGGTGGGGCCGAGCTTCAGCTCGACCTCGCCGCGCTGCACGCGCCGCGTCGAGGGGTCGAGCTTGAGCCCGCCGACCTCCACCGCCGAATCGAGCGCCTCCGGCGCCTTGCGGCGCAGCACCGCGCGGATGCGCGCCATCAGCTCGTTGGTGGAGAACGGCTTGGCGAGGTAGTCGTCGGCACCGGCGTCCAGGCCGGCGACCTTGTCGGATTCGTCGGCGCGCGCGGTCAGCATGATGATCGGCAGCTCGCGCGTGCGCGCCTCGCCGCGCCAGCGCCGCGCCAGCGCGAGGCCCGATTGCCCGGGCAGCATCCAGTCGAGCAGCACCAGGTCGGGCAGCACGCCGTCCACCGCCGCCTGCGCCTGTTCGGCGCTCGCGGCGAGCGTCACCTCGTGGCCCGCATGGCGCAGGTTCAGCAAGATCAGCTCGGCGATCGCCGCCTCGTCCTCGACCACCAGGACGGTGCTCATCGGACGATCGACTCCACGTTCTCGAGCGAGTTGTGCCGCACGTCGGTGCCCTTGACGATGTAGATGATCTGCTCGGCGAGGTTCTTCGCGTGGTCGCCGATGCGCTCGATCGCCTTGGCGACGAACACCAGGTCGATCGACGCCGAGATGGTGCGCGGATCTTCCATCATGTAGGTGATCAGCTTGCGCATCAGGCCGTCGAATTCCTGGTCGATCTGGTTGTCGTCCTTGATGACTTCGAGCGCCTTCACCGGGTCGAGCCGCGCGAAGGCGTCCAGCGCCTTGCGCAGCGAGGCGGTGGCGAGGCTGGCTTCGAAGGATACGTCGCCGGCGGGCAGGCGCAACCGGCTCGACACGCCGGAGTTGATCAGCCGCTGCACCGTGCGGCCGATGCGCGCCGCCTCGTCGCCGACGCGCTCGAGGTTGCCGATGGTCTTGGAGATCGCGATCAAGAGGCGCAGGTCGCGTGCGGTCGGCTGGCGCCGCGCGATGATGGTCGAGAGGTCGCGGTCGATCTCGACTTCCATCTGGTTGACCAGCTCCTCCTGCCTCAGGACCTGCGTGGCGGTCTCGCCGCTGAAATTGACCAGCGCGTAGATCGCCTGCGCCACCTGCGATTCGGCCAGGCCGCCCATCTCCAGCACGCGCGTGGAGATGGCGCTGAGTTCGGCGTCGAACTGCGTCGACAGGTGTTTCTCGCTCATCCGAATCTCCCGGTGATGTAGTCCTCGGTGTCCTTCTTCTTCGGCTTCATGAAGAGCTCGGCGGTCGGGCCGAATTCGATCAGGTCGCCGAGGTACATGTAGGCGGTGTAGTCGGACACGCGCGCCGCCTGCTGCATGTTGTGCGTGACGATGGCCACCGTGTAGTCGGCCTTCAGCTCGCCGATCAGCTCCTCGATCTTGCCGGTGGAGATGGGGTCCAGCGCCGAGCAGGGTTCGTCGAGCAGCAGCACCTCGGGCTTGATCGCGATGCCGCGCGCGATGCACAGGCGCTGCTGCTGGCCGCCGGACAGGCCCGAGCCGCTCTGGTCGAGCTTGTCCTTCACCTCGCTCCACAGCGCGGCCTTCTTCAGCGCCCATTCGACGCGCTCGTCCATCTCGACACGGGGCAGGTTCTCGAACAGCTTCACGCCGAAGGCGATGTTGTCGTAGATCGACATCGGGAACGGCGTCGGCTTCTGAAAGACCATGCCGATCTTGGCGCGGATCAGGCTCACGTCGTGGCGCCGGTCGAGGATGTTCTCGCCGTCGAGCAGGATGTGGCCCTCGGCGCGCTGCTCGGGGTACAGTTCGAACATGCGGTTGAAGGTGCGCAGCAGCGTGCTCTTGCCGCAGCCCGACGGGCCGATGAAGGCGGTAACCTTTCGCTCGGGGATGTCGAGGTCGATGCGCTTGAGCGCATGGAAGCCGCCGTAGTAGAAGTTCAGGTCGCGCACCGAGATCTTCGCCTTCTCGGTCACGGGCAGGTCGACTCTTGCGTCCATCGCTCGTTTCTCAATGCTTGTTGCGGAACAGCACGCGCGCCAGGATGTTCAGGCCCAGCACGCCCAGCGTGATCAGGAAGACGCCGGCCCAGGCCAGCTTCTGCCAGTTTTCGTAGGGGCTCATCGCGAACTTGAAGATCGTCACCGGCAGGCTGGCCATCGGCTCGCCCAGATCGCTGGTCCAGAACTGGTTCGACAGCGCGGTGAAGAGCAGCGGCGCGGTTTCCCCCGCGATGCGCGCCACCGCGAGCAGCACGCCCGTCACCACCCCGGCGCGCGCCGACTTCAGCGTGATCCTGGTGATCACCTTCCACTTCGGCGTGCCCAGCGCGTAGGCCGCCTCGCGCAGCGCGTTCGGGATCAGCGCCAGCATGTTCTCGGTGGTGCGGATCACGACCGGGATCACGATCAGCGCCAGCGCCAGCACGCCGGCCCAGCCGGAGAAGGTCTTGAAGCGCGCCACCACCACCGCGTAGATGAACAGGCCGATCACGATCGACGGCGCCGACAGCAGGATGTCGTTGATGAAGCGCGTGGTCGCGCCCAGCCAGCCCTTCTGGCCGTATTCGGCGAGGTAGATGCCGGCCAGGATGCCGATCGGCGTGCCGATGAAGGTCGCCAGCGCCACCATCAGCAGCGAGCCGAAGATCGCGTTGGCCAGCCCGCCGCCCTCGGCCTGCGGCGCCGGCGTCATCTCGGTGAAGGTGGCCAGCGCGAGGCCGCCGACGCCCAGGCGCACCGTCTCGACCAGGATCCAGATCAGCCAGAACACGCCGAAGGCCATCGCCGCGAGCGACAGCGCCAGCGCCAGCGCGTTGACGCGCTTGCGCGCGCGGTGCTTGGCGATGCGCACCGAGTCGAAGCCGGCGACGCTCATGAGCGCACCCCCTCGCCCTTCTTCAGCCGCGCCAGCAGCAGCTTGGACAGCGACAGCACGACGAAGGTGATGAAGAACAGCACCAGCCCGAGGTAGATCAGCGACGCCTGGTGCAGCCCCTCGCCGGCCTCGGCGAATTCGTTGGCCAGCGCCGAGGTGATGCTGTTGGCGGCCTCGAACAGCGACAGCGAGTTCAGTTGGTTCATGTTGCCGATCACGAAGGTGATGGCCATCGTCTCGCCGAGCGCGCGGCCCAGGCCGAGCATGATGCCGCCGATCACGCCGGTCTTGGTGTACGGCAGCACGACGCGGTAGACCACCTCCCACGTCGTCGCGCCCAGGCCGTAGGCGGACTCCTTCAGCAGCGGCGGCGTGACCTCGAAAACGTCGCGCATCACCGCCGCGATGAAGGGGATGATCATGATCGCCAGGATGATGCCGGCCGAGAGGATGCCGATGCCCACCGGCGGCCCCGAGACCAGCGCGCCGAGCACCGGCGTGCCGGCGAAGGCCGCCTGCAGCGGCTGCTGCACGAAGCGCGCGAGGATGGGGCCGAACACCAGCAGGCCCCACATGCCGTAGACGATCGACGGCACCGCCGCCAGCAGCTCGACGGCGATGCCCAGCGGTCGCTTGAGCCAGCCGGGCGACAGCTCGGTGAGGAACAGCGCGATGCCGAAGCTCACCGGCACCGCGATCAGCAGCGCGATCAGCGAGGTGGCGAGCGTGCCGTAGATCATCACCAGGCCGCCGTAGCGGTCCTGCACCGGATCCCACTCGCTGCGCCACAGGAACGACAGGCCGTACTCGCGGATCGCCGGCGCGGCACCGACCACCAGCGAGGCGATGATGCCCGCCAGCAGCGCCAGCGTGAGCCAGGCCGCGCCCTGCGCCAGCGCGGCGAACAGCGCGTCGGCGGCCTGCGAACCGGCGCGCCGAGCCGGCGGCGTATTGGCGGAGCCCATGCGGCGGATATCGTCCCCCTGCGGCGATGCCTCGGCGCTCAGGATGGCGCTCATGCTGCGTCGTCTCCGCGATTCTCGTTCACTTCAGGTTCGGCACCACCGGCTTGCCGGCGGCGTCGGCGATCTGCGCCCACTGCTTGCGCACCAGCGCCTTCACCGATTCGGGCAGCGGCACGTATTCCAGCTCGGCGGCCATCTTGTCGCCGCTCGTGTAGGCCCAGTCGAAGAACTTCAGCGACGCGGCGGCGCTGGCCGGCTTGTCCTGCACCTTGTGCATCAGGATGAAGGTTGCGCCGGTGATCGGCCACGAGTCCTTGCCGGGCTGCTCGGTCAGCACCTGGTAGAAGCTCCTGGCCCAGTCGGCGCCGGCCGCGGCGGCCTGGAAGGCGGCGTCGTCGGGCGCGACGAAGTTGCCGGCCGCGTTCTTCAGCAGCACGTGCGCCATCTTGTTCTGCTTCGCATAGGCGTATTCGACGTAGCCGATCGAGTTCGGCAGGCGCTGCACGTAGCTCGACACGCCCTCGTTGCCCTTGCCGCCGGCGCCGGTCGGCCAGTTCACCGCGGTGCCCTCGCCGACCTTGTCCTTCCACTCGGCGTTGGTCTTGGCGAGGTAGTTCGTGAAGATGAAGCTGGTGCCCGAACCGTCGGCGCGGCGCACCACGGCGATGGCGGCATCCGGCAGCTTGACGCCGGGGTTCAGCGCGGCCAGCGCCGGGTCGTTCCACTTGGTCAGCTTGCCGAGGTAGATGTCGCCCAGCACCTGGCCGGTCAGGCGGATCTGCCCCGGCGCGATGCCCTGGATGTTGACCACCGGCACCACGCCGCCGATCACGGTGGGGAACTGCAGCAGGCCGTCCTTGGCCAGTTCGTCGTCCTTCAGCGGCGCGTCGGAGGCACCGAAGTCGACCGTCTTGGCTTTGATCTGCTTGATGCCGGCGCCCGAGCCGACCGACTGGTAGTTGATCTGCGCGCCGGTCGCCTTGTGGTAGGCGTCGGCCCACTTGGCGTAGACGGGTGCCGGGAAGGAGGCGCCCGCGCCGGTGACGTTCTGGGCGCAGGCGAGGCCGGCGGCGGCGCTCAGCGTGGCGCCGATGACGAAGCGGAAGAGCATGGCTGACCTTTCATCGCTGTTGGTGTTGCCAGGATGCTAGGCAGCGCTCATGACGCTTGTGTGACGGGAAGGTGTCGCGACCATGACGGCCGCGGCGCTCAGGCGCGCGCGGCTGCGGCGAGCTGCTCGGCGCTGCGTTGGGCCTGCGCGGCGTCGCGCGCCTCGACCATCACGCGCAGCACCGGCTCGGTGCCGGAAGCGCGGATCAGGATGCGGCCGTCGTCGCCCAGCTCGCGGCCGACACGCTCCTGCGCGGCGGCGAGCGCAGCGTTCTTCTTCCAGTCGCTGCCGTCGGCCAGGCGCACGTTGATCAGCGTCTGCGGGAACAGCGCGACGCCGTCGAGCAGCTGCGCCAGCGTGCGCCCGGTGCGGCGCACCGCCTGCAGGATCTGCAAGGCGCTGACGATGCCGTCGCCGGTGGTGTGCTTGTCGAGCGCGAGCAGGTGGCCCGAGCCCTCCCCGCCGAGCTGCCAGCCGCGCGCGGCCAGCTCCTCGAGGATGTAGCGGTCGCCGACCTTGGCGCGCACGAAGGGCACGCCGCGCGCCTTCAGCGCCACCTCGACCGCCATGTTGGTCATCAGCGTGCCCACCGCGCCCGGCACGCTCTGCTGCTGCGCGAGGCGGTCGGCCACCATCACGTAGAGCAGCTCGTCGCCGTTGTAGAGGCGGCCGCCGGCATCCACCAGCTGCAGCCGGTCGGCGTCGCCGTCCAGCGCGATGCCGTAGTCGGCGCGGTGCGCCTTCACCGCCTCGATCAGCGCGGCCGGCGCGGTGGCGCCGACGCCGGCGTTGATGTTCAGGCCATCGGGCTTGCAGCCGATGGAGACCACCTCGGCGCCCAGCTCGTGGAACACGTCGGGCGCGATGTGGTAGGCCGCGCCGTGCGCCGCGTCGACCACCAGCTTCATGCCCTTGAGCGACAGCTCGTTGCTGAAGCTGCTCTTGCAGAACTCGATGTAGCGGCCGCGCGCGTCCTCCACCTTGCGCACCTTGCCCAGATGCGCCGAATCGACCCACTCGGCCGGCTGCTCGAGCATCGCCTCGACCTCCAGCTCCCAGGCATCGGGCAGCTTCTCGCCGCGCGCCGAGAAGAACTTGATGCCGTTGTCGTCGAAGGGATTGTGCGAGGCGCTGATCACCACGCCCAGGTTCAGCCGCAGCGCGCGCGTCATGTAGGCGATGCCGGGCGTGGGCAGCGGGCCGGTCATCAGCACGTCGACGCCGGCCGAGGCGAAGCCGGCTTCCAGCGCCGATTCGATCATGTAGCCGGAGATGCGCGTGTCCTTGCCGATCAGCACCGTGGGGCGCTGCTCGTCGCGCTTGAGCACGCGGCCGACGGCGTGGCCGAGGCGCAGCATGAAGTCGGGCGTGATCGGGCTCTGGCCGACCGTGCCGCGGATGCCGTCGGTGCCGAAATAGGTTCTGCTCATCGTGGTTTCCTCCGCGCGCGATTCTCGGTCAGCCGCCCAGGCCGGCGGCCCCCCACACTTCGAGGGCGTCGCGCGTGGCCGCGACATCGTGCACACGCACGATGCGCGCACCCTGCTGCACCGCGGCCAATGCCGCCGCGACGCTGGCGGCCAGCCGCTGCTCGACCGGCTTGCCGGTCACCGCGCCCAGCGTCGACTTGCGCGACCAGCCCAGCAGCAGCGGCCGCCCGAGCGCGAGCAGCTCGCGCTGGCGGCGCAGCAGTTCGAGGTTGTGGGCCACGCTCTTGCCGAAGCCGATGCCGGGGTCGAGCACGATGCGCTCGCCGGCGATGCCGCGCGCCTGCAGCGCTTCGAGCCGTTCGCGCAGGAAGTCCGACACCTCCGCCACCACATCGTCGTAGGCCGGGCGCTGCTGCATCGTCGCCGGGTCGCCGCGCATGTGCATCAGGCACACGCCGGCGTCGGGATGCGCCGCCACCGCCTCCAGCGCACCGGGCAGGCGCAGCGCGTTGATGTCGTTGACGATGTCGGCGCCGGCGTCCAGCGCGCGGCGCATCACCTCGGGCTTGACGGTGTCCACCGACACCGGCACGCCCAGCCTCAAGGCGCCTTCGAGCACCGGCAGCACGCGGCGCAGTTCTTCATCGAGCGGCACCGGCGCGGCGCCCGGGCGCGTCGACTCGCCGCCGATGTCGAGGATGTGCGCGCCCTCGGCGAGCAGCGTCTCGCAGTGCGCCAGCGCGCGGCTGGCATCGTCGTGGCGTCCGCCGTCGGAGAAGGAGTCCGGCGTCACGTTGACGATGCCCATCACCCGGGGCTGCGCGAGGTCGATTCGAAAACGCGTGGTCTGCCAGAACATGCTCGTGCGGCTCGGAAAAGACGAACGGGGCCGCAGCCCCGTTCATCGTCGATCGGATCGTGATCAGGCGCTGGTCAAGCCGTCGCCGCCGCGCCGCCCGCCGGGTTGACCGGCGGCGTCGGCGTGCTGCTCTTGCCGGCCGGGGGCGTCCAGTCCTTCGGCGGGCGCGGCGGCTTGCCGCCCATGATGTCGTCGATCTGCTCGGCGTCGATGGTCTCCCATTCGAGCAGCGCGGTCGCCATCGCGTGCATCTTGTCCTGGTTGTCCTCGATCAGCTTGCGCGCGATCGCGTACTGCTCGTCGATGATGCGGCGGATCACGCCGTCGACCTTGCGCATCGTCTCTTCGGACATGTTGGTGGTCTTGGTCACCGAGCGGCCGAGGAAGACCTCGCCCTCGTTCTCCGCGTAGACCATCGGGCCAAGTTCATCCGTCATGCCGTAGCGCGTGACCATGTCGCGCGCGATCGCGGTGGCGCGCTCGAAGTCGTTGCTGGCGCCGGTGGTCATCTGGTGCATGAACACCTCCTCGGCGATGCGCCCGCCGAACAGCACCGAGATGGTCGAGAGCATGCGCTCCTTGTCCATGCTGTAGCGGTCGGTCTCGGGCAGCTGCATCGTCACGCCCAGCGCGCGGCCGCGCGGGATCACCGTGACCTTGTGCACCGGGTCGGTCTTGGGCATCAGGCGCGCCACCAGCGCGTGGCCGGCCTCGTGGTAGGCGGTGTTGCGCCGCTCCTCCTCGGGCATGACCATCGACTTGCGCTCGGGGCCCATCATGATCTTGTCCTTGGCGCGCTCGAAGTCGACCATCTCGACCACGCGGCCGTTGCGCCGCGCGGCGAACAGCGCCGCCTCGTTGACGAGGTTGGCGAGGTCGGCGCCCGAGAAGCCCGGCGTGCCGCGCGCCAGGATGTCGGCGCGGATGTCCTGCCCGACCGGCACCTTGCGCATGTGCACGTTGAGGATCTGCTCGCGGCCGCGCACGTCGGGCAGCGTCACGTAGACCTGGCGGTCGAAGCGGCCGGGGCGCAGCAGCGCGGGGTCGAGGATGTCGGGCCGGTTGGTCGCCGCCATCACGATCACGCCGAGGTTGGTCTCGAAGCCGTCCATCTCGACCAGCATCTGGTTCAGCGTCTGCTCGCGTTCGTCGTTGCCGCCGCCCAGGCCCGCGCCGCGGTGCCGGCCGACCGCGTCGATTTCATCGACGAAGATGATGCACGGCGCGCTCTTCTTGGCCTGCTCGAACATGTCGCGCACGCGCGCCGCGCCGACGCCGACGAACATCTCGACGAAGTCGGAGCCCGAGATGCTGAAGAACGGCACCTTGGCCTCGCCGGCGATGGCCTTGGCCAGCAGCGTCTTGCCGGTGCCCGGCGGGCCGACCAGCAGCACGCCGCGCGGAATGCGCCCGCCGAGCTTCTGGAACTTCTGCGGGTCCTTCAGGAAGTCGACCAGTTCCTTCACCTCTTCCTTGGCCTCGTCGCAGCCGGCCACGTCGGCGAAGGTGGTGGTGTTGTTGGCCTCGTCGAGCATGCGTGCCTTGCTCTTGCCGAAGCTGAAGGCGCCGCCCTTGCCGCCGCCCTGCATCTGGCGCATGAAGTAGATCCACACGCCGATCAGCAGCAGGATCGGGCCCCAGCTGGCCAGCAGGCTCAGCAGGAACGAGGGCTCCTCGCGCGGCTTGACGTCGAACTTGACGCCGTTGTTGATCAGGTCGCCGACCAGGCCGCGGTCGAGATAGGTCGCGGTGGTGCGGACTTCCTTGTCATCGGTGGTGCGGGCGCGGATCTCGGTGGAGCCGCCGCCGCCTTCCTGCAGCACGACGCTCTTGATGCGCTTGTTGCGCACCTCTTCGAGGAATTCCGAGTAGCCGATCGTGCCGGCCGACGCGACTCCGCGGTCGAACTGCTTGAACACGGTGAACAGCACGAGAGCGATCACCAGCCACACAGCGACTTTGGAGAACCATTGATTGTTCACCGCGGCTCCTTTTCCGGGGTCACGACAACGCGGCGGGCCAAATGCCACCGATTGCCGCGGTAGATGTGTGCGATTTTAGTCGAGTCAAGGGCAGCACCCGCCGAAGTTTCACCCTGGAACGTCTGTGTGAATCGAGGCAAATCAAGCACTTTTCAGACCGATGCCGACCAGAAAGGTTTCCGCCGACTTGTCGCGCGAGGCCTTGGGCTTGATCGGCTTGACGACGCGGAAGCGCTCCTTGAACAGCTTGACGAGCTGGCTGTAGCCGCTGCCGTGGAACACCTTGCACACCAGCGCACCCTCGGGCCTGAGGTGCGCCTGCGCGAACTCCACCGCCAGCTCGACGAGGTGGGAAATCCGCGCCGCGTCCGAGCTTTCGATGCCGGAGAGATTCGGCGCCATGTCCGACACCACCACGTCGACCGGCCGGCCGGCGACCGCGGCCTCCAGTTGGCGCAGCACGCTCTCCTCGCGGAAGTCGCCTTGCAGGAAGCTCACGCCCTCGATCGGCTCGAAGTCGAGGATGTCCAGCGCGATGATGGTGCCGTTCAGCGTCTGGCCGCCCTCTTTCGGCGCGAACTTGCGCCGCAGGTACTGGCTCCAGGCGCCGGGCGTCGCGCCCAGGTCGACCACCAGTTGCCCGGGCTTGATCAGGTGCAGCGTCTCGTCGATCTCCTTGAGCTTGTAGGCGGCGCGGGCGCGGTAGCCCTCCTTCTGCGCCAGCTTCACGTAAGGGTCGGTGAGGTGGTCGTGCAGCCAGGCCCGGTTGACCTTCTTGCTGCCCTTCTTCATGGCGTTGGAACTCTCATGTCGCGCGGATAATAGGGCCCATGCCTGCCATCCAGCTCACGCCCGCCCAGCGCAAGGACAAACGCGCCGATGCCCACCACCTCGATCCCGTCGTGCTGATCGGCGCCGAGGGCCTGACGCCGGCGGTGCGCAAGGAGGTCGACGCGGCGCTGAAGGCGCACGGGCTGATCAAGGTGCGGGTGTTCTCCGACGAGCGCGAGACGCGCGAGGCGATGCTCGCCGAACTGGCCGAGGGCCTGAACGCCGCGCCCATCCAGCACATCGGCAAGCTGCTGGTGCTGTGGCGCCCGATCCCGCCGAAGGAAAAAGCCGAGCGCGACGACCGCATGCCCGGCCCCAAGGTGGTCAAGGTGCTGAAGTTCTCGAAGAGCGGCAACCACCGCCCGCAGGTCAAGAAGGTCAAGGTGCTGGGCAACCAGCGGCTGGCCGCCGGCGGTGAACTCAAGCGTGCCCGCAAGCGCCAGACCAGCGTCAAGAAGCTTTCGGCCGGCTGAGCCGCCACGCCAGGGCCAGCACCAGCAGGCCCTTGAGCGCGAAGAACGCCGTCGAGACGATGTGCAGCGTGGCGAAGGACACGCCCGATTGCCCGGCGCGCACCGCGTCCATCACCGGCAGCACCGCGTAGTAACCCGCCACGGTGCAGAACAGCGCGCCGAGCGCGAGCAGCATCTCGGTGCTGAACTGCGTGCCGCCCTCGTCGCGCACGCGGCGGCGCTCCAGCAGGAAGATCAGCATCGCCAGCGCCAGGCTGGCCGGCGCTTCCACCGAGAACATGCGCCCCGCCACGCGCCCGGCCTCGGCCTTTGTTGCCAGCACCGCAAACGCCGCCGGCGCGCCGATCAGCCCGACCGCCAGGATCATGCCGGCCCAGAGGCCGGCCAGCAGCGCCGCGATGCGCGCGGGGCTCATCAGAGGTAGCGCACGTCGACGATTTCGTAGTGGCGCGCGCCGCCCGGCGCCTGCACCTCGGCGACATCGCCGCTGCTCTTGCCGATCAGCGCGCGCGCGATCGGCGAGTTGATCGAGATCAGGCCCTGCTTCAGGTCGGCCTCGTCCTCGCCGACGATCTGGTAGGTCACCTTCGCGCCGCTGTCCTCGTCTTCCAGGTCGACGGTGGAGCCGAACACCACGCGGCCCTCGGCGTCGAGCGAGGACGGGTCGATGATCTGCGCGGCGGCGAGCTTGCCCTCGATCTCGAGGATGCGGCCTTCGATGAAGCCCTGCTTGTCCTTGGCGGCCTCGTACTCGGCGTTCTCGGACAGGTCGCCTTGCGCACGCGCCTCGGCGATCGCCTGGATGACGGCGTGGCGCTCGACGTTCTTCAGCCGCGCCAGCTCTTCCTTGAGCTTCTCGGCGCCGCGCTTGGTGAGGGGAATGGTGGCCATGTGCGTTCTACCTTGCCGCAAAAACGAAGCCGCCACCGGCTGAGCCGGCAGCGGCCGTGATGTCTTCTGACGCGCGAGAGTCTAGTGCAGTTCCGCGTGCAGTTCCTGCAGGGACTTCACCGCCAGCCCGGACTGGTGCTTCATGCCCTCCACCGCGGCTTCGCAGCCGGCCATGCTGGTGTAGTAGGTCACCCGGTTGGCCAGCGCCGCCTGGCGGATGTGGCGCGAATCGGCGATCGCGGTGCGCGTTTCGTCCACCGTGGTGAAGACGAGCTGGATCTCGCCCGCCTTGACCATGTCGACGATGTGCGGCCGGCCGTCCTTGACCTTGTTGACCGCCTTGACCGGCACGCCGGCCTCGGCGATGGCCGCCGCGGTGCCCTTGGTGGCCACCAGCGCAAAGCCAAGCGCGTGCAGGTCGCGCGCGACCTCGACGGCGCGCGCCTTGTCGCCGTTCTTCACGGTGATGCACACCGTGCCCTTGCGCGGCAGCCGCGAACCGGCGCCGAGCTGGCTCTTGAGCATCGCCTCGCCGAAGGTGGCGCCTGCGCCCATCACCTCGCCGGTGGAGCGCATCTCGGGGCCGAGGATGGGGTCGACGCCGGGGAACTTGTTGAAGGGGAAGACCGCTTCCTTGACGCTGAAGTACGGCGGGATCACCTCGCCCGGATTTTTCCCGTTGGCGTCCTTCTGCGACGCCAGCGTCTGTCCGACCATGCAGCGCGCCGCGATCTTGGCCAGCGGCTGGCCGGTGGCCTTGGACACGAAGGGCACGGTGCGCGAGGCGCGCGGGTTCACTTCCAGCACATAGACCACGGCCTTCGAGCCGTCGCCCGAGGTGTCGCCCTGGATCGCGAACTGCACGTTCATCAGGCCTTTGACCTTCAGCGCCCGCGCCATCAGCGTGGTCTGGCGGCGCAGCTCGTCCTGCAGCTGCTTGGGCAGCGTGTAGGGCGGCAGCGAGCAGGCCGAGTCGCCGCTGTGGATGCCGGCCTGCTCGACGTGCTCCATGATGCCGCCGATCATCACGCCGTCAGCACGCTCGCTGCCGTCGGCGATGCAGTCGACGTCGACCTCGATCGCGTCGTCGAGGAAACGATCCAGCAGCACCGGCGACTTCTCGCTGACCTGCACCGCCTCGCGCATGTAGCGCGCCAGATCCTTGTCGCCGTGCACGATCTCCATCGCGCGGCCGCCGAGCACGTAGCTGGGCCGCACCACCAGCGGGTAGCCGATCTCGTTGGCCAGCAGCAGCGCCGCTTCCTCGGTGCGCGCGGTGCGGTTGGGCGGCTGCTTCAGGCCGAGCTCGTGCAGCAGCTTCTGGAAGCGCTCGCGGTCTTCGGCCACGTCGATGCTGTCCGGGCTGGTGCCGACGATGGGCACGCCGGCGCGCTCGAGATCGAGCGCGAGCTTCAGCGGCGTCTGCCCCCCGTACTGCACGATCACGCCGACCGGCTTCTCCTTGTCGACGATCTCCAGCACGTCTTCCAGCGTCACCGGCTCGAAGTACAGGCGATCCGAAGTGTCGTAGTCGGTCGAGACGGTCTCCGGGTTGCAGTTGACCATGATGGTCTCGTAGCCGTCCTCGCGCATCGCCAGCGCCGCATGCACGCAGCAGTAGTCGAACTCGATGCCCTGACCGATGCGGTTCGGCCCGCCGCCGAGCACCATGATCTTCTTGCGCTCCGACGGGTTCGCCTCGCACTCGCCGTCGGCGGTTTCGTAGGTCGAATACAGGTAGGCCGTCTGCGTCGCGAACTCGGCCGCGCAGGTGTCGACGCGCTTGTAGACCGGCCGCACGCCCAGCTTCTGGCGCGCCACGCGCACCTCGTGCTGGTTGCTGCCCATCAGCTTGGCCAGGCGCCTGTCGGAGAAGCCCTTCTGCTTGAGGAAGCGCATCTCCTCGGCCGACAGGCTCGCCAGCGTACGGTGCTTCAACACCGCCTCGATCGCGACGATCTGCTCGATCTGCGCCAGGAACCACGGGTCGATGGTGGTCTCTTCCTGGATCTCGGCCAGCGTCATGCCGATGCGGAAGGCGTCGGCGACAAACAGGATGCGCTCCGGCCCGGGCTCGCCGATCTCCTGAACGATCTCCTCGCGGTCGGTGCTGCGCTCGCTCAGGCCGTCGATGCCGGTCTCCAGGCCGCGCAGCGCTTTCTGCAGGCTCTCCTGGAAGGTGCGGCCCATCGCCATCACCTCGCCGACCGACTTCATCTGCGTGGTCAGGCGCGAATCGGCGGCCGGGAACTTCTCGAACGCGAAGCGCGGGATCTTGGTGACGACGTAGTCGATGCTCGGCTCGAAACTCGCCGGCGTCGCGCCGCCGGTGATGTCGTTCTTCAGCTCGTCGAGCGTATAGCCCACCGCCAGCTTGGCCGCCACCTTGGCGATCGGGAAGCCGGTGGCTTTAGAGGCCAGCGCCGAGGAGCGCGAGACGCGCGGGTTCATCTCGATCACCACCATGCGGCCGTTGGCCGGGTTGATCGAGAACTGCACGTTGGAGCCGCCGGTGTCCACGCCGATCTCGCGCAGGATCGCGATCGAGGCGTCGCGCAGCAGCTGGTATTCCTTGTCGGTGAGCGTCTGCGCCGGCGCGACGGTGATCGAGTCGCCGGTGTGCACGCCCATCGGGTCGAGGTTCTCGATCGAGCAGACGATGATGCAGTTGTCCGCGCGGTCGCGGATCACCTCCATCTCGAATTCCTTCCAGCCGATCAGGCTCTCCTCGATCAGCAGCTCGTTGGTCGGCGAGAGGTCCAGCCCACGCTTGCAGATGGTCTCGAATTCCTCGGGGTTGTAGGCGATGCCCCCGCCCGTGCCGCCGAGCGTGAAACTCGGCCGGATGACGATGGGAAAGCCGGTGCCGCCGGTGATCTGCGCGATGCGCCGCTGCACCCTCTGCGCCTCGTCCCAGCTGTGCGCGATGCCGCTCTTGGCCGAGTCCAGGCCGATGGCGGTCAT
>JAKOZT010000103.1 GCA_029779845.1 Pseudomonadota bacterium
GAAGGCCACCCCTTACCCGCAAGGGCTGCACCCTCCGGACTGTTCACGCCAGCTTGCCCGCCCGATGCCGACCGGCCGTTCGTGCGCCTCCATGCGCCCGAGGCGGCCGTTCCGCTTGAGCATTGGTACCGGCTCGGCGCCGCCCGCGGGGGCGCGTCGGCCGCATGGCCCCCTACCATCCGAGGAATCGCATGACCGCGAAGAAGAGCGCCGCTCCTGCCAAGGCCGTGAAGGCCGCCGCCAAGCCTGCCAAGGCCGCGGTCGAGGACAAGAAGAAGGCCAAGCCCGCCACCGCTGCTGCGGCCGAGAAGCCGGCCAAGGCGGCCGCCAAGCCGGCGAAGGCCGCCAAGGCCGAGGTCCCCGCCAAGGGCAAGCCGGGGCGCAAGGCCAAGGACGACGGCAAGGGCAAGAAGGAGGAGATCGAGGAGGACTTCTCCGACATCGACGCCGAGCTCGAGGGCGAACCGGAGGCCGAGGCGGCCGACGACAGCGGTGCCAAGGCCGAGAAGGCCAAGCCGCTGCGCATGAAGGTCTCGCGCGCCAAGGAGCGCGCGCTGATGCGCGAATTCGGCCTGGACGAGACGCAGCTGACCGAGGAAGAGGTCACCAAGCGCCGCCAGGAGCTGAAGACGCTCATCAAGATGGGCAAGACGCGAGGTTTCCTGACGCACCAGGAAATCAATGACCACCTGCCCGAGAAGCTGGTCGACAACGAGATCCTCGAGGCCATCGTCTCGATGCTCAACGACATGGGCATCGCCGTCTACGAGCAGGCGCCCGATGCGGCCACGCTGCTGATCGCCGGCGGCGGCACCACCACCGCCACCGAGGAAGAGGCCGAGGAGGCCGCCGAGGCGGCGCTGTCGACGGTGGATTCCGAGTTCGGCCGCACCACCGACCCGGTGCGCATGTACATGCGCGAGATGGGCACGGTCGAGCTGCTCACGCGCGAGGGCGAGATCGAGATCGCCAAGCGCATCGAAGGCGGCCTGCAGGCCATGATGCTGGCCATCTCGGCCTCGCCGACCACCATCGCCGAGCTGCTCGCGATGTCCGAGCGCATCGCCGCCGGCGAGATGCAGATCTCCGAGGTGGTCGACGGCTTCGTCAGCGAGGACGAGGCCGACGACTACGTGGCCGAGGAAGACGTCGACTTCTTCGACGACGAGGACGACGACGACGGCGCCGGCGGCAGCAAGGCGCTGACCAAGAAGCTCGAGGAGCTGAAGGCCGCGGCGATGGTCAAGTTCGACTCGCTGCGCGTGAACTTCGACAAGATGCGCAAGGCCTTCGAGAAGGAGGGCTACCAGTCGAGCGCCTACGACAAGGCGCAGCACGCGATCAGCAGCGAGCTGATGACGATCCGCTTCACGGTCAAGACGATCGAGAAGCTGTGCGGCATCCTGCGCTCGCAGGTCGACGACGTGCGCCGCTACGAGCGCGAGCTGCGCAAGATCATCGTCGACAAGTGCGGCATGCCGCAGGAGCACTTCATCAAGAGCTTCCCGCCCAACGCGCTGAACCTGAAGTGGGCCGAGAAGGAAGCCGCCGCCGGCAAGCCGTACAGCGTGGTGCTGCAGCGCAACCTGCCGCCGGTGCAGGAGCTGCAGAAGAAGCTCACCGACGTGCAGGCGCGCGCGGTGGTGCCGCTGGAAGACCTCAAGCTGATCAACAAGCGCATGAACGAGGGCGAGAAGGCCTCGCGCGACGCCAAGAAGGAGATGATCGAGGCCAACCTGCGCCTGGTGATCTCGATCGCCAAGAAGTACACCAACCGCGGCCTGCAGTTCCTCGACCTCATCCAAGAGGGCAACATCGGCCTGATGAAGGCGGTCGACAAGTTCGAATACCGCCGCGGCTACAAGTTCTCGACCTACGCGACGTGGTGGATCCGCCAGGCGATCACGCGCTCGATCGCCGACCAGGCGCGCACCATCCGCATCCCGGTGCACATGATCGAGACGATCAACAAGATGAACCGCCTGTCGCGCCAGCACCTGCAGGAGTTCGGCTACGAGCCCGATGCGCCGACGCTGGCCGAGAAGATGGAGATCCCCGAGGACAAGATCCGCAAGATCATGAAGATCGCCAAGGAGCCGATCTCCATGGAGACGCCGATCGGCGACGACGACGACTCGCACCTGGGCGACTTCATCGAGGACACCAACAACACCGCGCCGATCGACGCGGCGATGCAGGCCGGCCTGCGCGACGTGGTCAAGGACATCCTCGACAGCCTCACCCCGCGCGAGGCCAAGGTGCTGCGCATGCGCTTCGGCATCGAGATGAGCACCGACCACACGCTGGAGGAAGTCGGCAAGCAGTTCGACGTGACGCGCGAGCGCATCCGCCAGATCGAGGCCAAGGCGATCCGCAAGCTCAAGCACCCGAGCCGCTCCGACAAGCTGCGGACGTATCTCGACAACCTCTGAGGCCCGGCGGGCGCGCCATGACTCAAATTGTCGAGCGCACCATCCTGTTTGCGGATCTCCGCGGCAGCACCTCGCTGTACGAATCGATGGGCAACGCGGAGGCCACCGCGGTGGTCACGCAGAGCGTGGCGCTGCTGGCGCGCATCGTCGAGGCGATGGGCGGGCAGGTGGTCAAGACGCTGGGCGACGGGCTGATGGCGATGTTCATCCTGCCCAAGGCGGCGCTGGCCGCCGCCGAGGAGATGCACGACTCGATGGAACGCATCGGCGGGCGCGGCGGCGCGCTGCCGCAGGCGCTGAAGGTGCAGGTGGCGCTGGCCTGCGGCGAAGTGGTGCAGATGTCGGGCGACGTGTTCGGCGACGCCGTCAACGTCGCCGCGCGGCTGCTCGACCACGCCGGCGACAACGAGACGCTGCTCACCGCCGCGGTGCTCGCCGGGCTGCCGCCGGCGCAGCGCGGGCGCTTCCGCAGCCTGGAGCGCATGCAGCTGCGCGGGCGCGTCGAGCCGGTGCACGTCTACCTGCTCGAAGCGCAGCGCAACCCCGGCGACACCGCCGCCACCGCCTTCGGCGACATGCTGCCGGCGCCCGAGCCGGAGGGCATCCGGCTGGTGTGGATGACCCAGAACCGCGTCTACAGCGGCGCCAGCCTGCCGGTGGTGCTGGGGCGCAGCCCGCAGGTCACCTACTGCATCGACGACACCCGCGTGTCGCGCTCGCACGCGCGCATCGACTGGCACGGCGGCACCTTCCAGCTCACCGACCTGAGCTACAACGGCACCTATGTGCGCTTCGATCACGATCCCGAGGTGATCAGCCTGCGTCGCGGCACCTGCACGCTGCACGGCAGCGGCCTGATCGGGCTGGGCACGCCGCCGACCGAAGCCGACGGCCCCTGCGTGCGCTTCGAGGTGATGAAGTTCGCGGACACGCAGCCGCACGACCTGTACCTCTGACGATGGCCGGCGACGACTGGCTGCGCTCGATGGACGCCGAGGCCGACCTCGGCGCGGTGCTCAAGGCCGTGCCCGACCTGTGGTTCGTGGTCGACCGCGACGACCGCTACCTGATGTGCAGCGACCGGGCGCACCCCTCGCTGATCGAGCCGATCGAGCGCCAGCTCGGCAAGCCCTTCGCCGCCGCGCTGCCGCCGCCCTACGACCGCCTCGCGCTCGAGACCGTGCGGCGCGCGCGCGCCAGCGGCGAGCTGCAGCGCCTCGAATACGAGCTCGCGATGCCCGACGGCCGCGCCCACGCCTTCGAGGCGCGCGTGGCGCCGATGGCCGACGGGCGCGTGCTCTACCTGACGCGCGACCTCACCGACGTGCGCCGCCTGGAGCGCGAACTGCGCCTGCTGCAGCGCGCCGTCGAGGCCGACGCGGCGATGCCGGTGGTGGTGACCGACGCGCTGCACGCCGACGAGCCGATCGTCTACGTCAATCCGGCCTTCGAGCGCCTGACCGGCTACCCGCGCCGCGAGGCGATCGGCCGCAACTGTCGCTTCCTGCTCGACCCGTCGCGCGAGCAGCCGGAGCTGCCCGCGCTGCGCGCCGCGCTCGCCGAGGGCCGGCCCTGCACCGTGGTGCTCGCCAACCGGCGGCGCGACGGCAGCGGTTTCCTCAACGAAGTGAGCATCGTGCCGATCCGCGACGCCAAGGGCACGGTGGTGCAGCACATCGGCACGCTGACCGACGTGACCGAGCGCGAGCGCGACGCCGAGCGGCTGCGCCTGAGCGAGGAGCTGTACCGCTCGGTGGCGACGACCATCAGCGACGGGCTGCTCGTGGTCGGCGCCGACGGCCGCATCGTCACCGGCAACCCGGCCACCGCCGAGATGCTCGGCGTCGAGCCGGGGCGCCTCGCCGGGCACCGCCTCAGCGAGCTGGGCTACCGGCTGCACGACGAGCACGACCGTGCCTTCACGCCCGAGACGCATCCGGTGCGCCGCGTGCTCGGCGGCGGCGAGCCGGTGCGCGAGCTGCCGCTGCTGCTGCACCGGCCCGACGGCACGTTGCGCCGCGCGCTGCTCACCGCGCTGCCGCTGCGCGGCGCCGACGGCGCGCCGGGGCCGGCCTGCCTGGTGAGCTTTCGCGACGTGACCGAGCGCCACGCCGCCGCGCAGGCGCTGCTCGACAAGCAGGCCGCCGAGCTGGCCAGCCGCGCCAAGAGCGCCTTCCTCTCGCGCATGAGCCACGAGATGCGCACGCCGCTGAACGCGGTGATCGGCTTCGCGCAGCTGCTGCGCCTGCAGCCCGACGGCGAGCCGGCCCGGGTGGCCGAGTACGCCGACCACATCCTGCGCGCCAGCGAGCACCTGCTCGGCCTGGTCAATGAGGTACTCGACCTGCAGCGCGTCGAGGAAGGCCGCGCCGCGCTGGAGCCGCGCGCCATCGAGCTGGCGCCCTTCATCGACGCCACACTCGAGCTGCTGCGGCCGGTGGCCGAGGCGCAGGGCATCGCGCTGGCCAACCAGGTGCCGCGCGGCCGCGCGGTGTGGTCCGACGAGCGCTGCCTGCGCCAAGTGCTGATGAACATGGTCTCCAACGCGGTGAAGTACAACCGCGCCGGCGGCTGGGTGGTGCTGACGCTGCTCGATGCACCGCCGGGCCGCTGCACCATCGCGATCGAGGACACCGGCTCGGGCCTCACCGACGCGCAGCTGGCGCGCCTGTTCCAGCCCTTCGAGCGGCTCGGCCACGAGAGCAGCGGCATCGAGGGCAGCGGGCTCGGCCTGGTGATCACGCGCAGCCTGATCGAACACATGGGCGGCACGGTGACGCTCGAGAGCGTGCCCGGCGCCGGCACGCTGGCGCGCATCGAGCTGCCCGCGGCCGACCCGCCCGCCGCCGGCGAAGGCGCCGCGGCGATCGCAATGCCGCAGGCGCCGGTCGGCGTGCCCGCCGAAGCCGAGCCGCTGCGCCTGCTCTACGTCGAGGACAACCGCATCAACGCGCTGCTGTTCGAGGAGGCGATGCGCCTGCTCGGCGGCATCGAATTGCAGGTGGCGGAGGACGGCGCGACCGCGCTCGCGCTGCTGCAGCGCTGGACGCCGCAGGTGCTGGTGCTCGACGCCAACCTGCCCGACATGAACGGCCACGAGCTGCTGCGGCGCCTGCGCGAGCAGCCCGGGCTGCCCGGCGTGCCGGCCTTCATGTGCTCGGCCGACGCGATGCCCGAGGACCTGGAGCGCGCCCGCGCCAGCGGCTTCCAGGGCTACTGGACCAAGCCGATCGAGATGGCCAAGGTCAGCGAGGCGCTGGCCGCCTTGCGCCCGCCTTCGCCGCCCACCGCATGAGCTTCGCCCCCGAACCTGCCCTGCCCGCCGGCGCCGCGCAACGCAGCGCCGTCGTTCTCGTCAACCTCGGCAC
Organism: Pseudomonadota bacterium; assembly: GCA_029779845.1. Taxonomy (GTDB): domain Bacteria; phylum Pseudomonadota; class Gammaproteobacteria; order Burkholderiales; family Burkholderiaceae_C; genus Piscinibacter. Next base: position 5,801 of record JAKOZT010000103.1, read on the forward strand.
GCCCGACGCGCCGACACCGGCCGCGCTGCGCCGCTATCTCGCGCAGTTCCTCGCCGATCCGCGCGTCATCGAGATCCCGCGCGCGCTGTGGCTGCCGATCCTGCACGGCGTGATCCTGCGCGTGCGGCCGGCCAAGTCGGCGCGGAAATACGCCGGCATCTGGTCGCCCGAGGGTTCGCCGCTGCTGGCCTGGAGCGAGAAGCAGGCGAAGCTCCTGCAGGGCTACCTCGGCGAACGCGGCCGCGCGGTGCCGGTGCGCTGCGCGATGCGCTACGGCAACCCCTCGGTGGGGCACGTGCTCGATGCGCTGAAGGCCGAGGGCGCCGCGCGCATCCTGCTGCTGCCCATGTACCCGCAGTATTCGGGCACCACCACCGCGAGCGCCTGGGACGCGGTGTACCAGTGGGCGAAGACGATACGCGCGCTGCCCGAATTCCGCTTCGTCAACCGCTACCACGACGACGCCGGCTACATCGAGGCGCTGGCGCAGCGCGTGCTGTCGCACTGGCAGACGAGCGGCCGCGCCGACAAGCTGGTGCTGAGCTTTCACGGCGTGCCGCAGCGCACGCGCACGCTCGGCGATCCGTACCACGACGAGTGCCAGGTCACGGCGAAGCTGCTGGCCGCGCGGCTGTCGCTGAAGCCCGAGCAGTTCGTCGTCACCTTCCAGAGCCGCTTCGGCAAGGCCGCGTGGCTGCAGCCCTACACCGAGCCGACGCTGATCGAACTGGCCCGGCAAGGCACCGCCAGCGTCGACGTGATGTGCCCCGGCTTCACCGCCGACTGCCTGGAGACGCTGGAGGAAATCGACCAGGAAGTGCGCGAAGCCTTCCTGCACGCCGGCGGCAGCGAGTTCCGCTACATCCCCTGCCTGAACGACAGCCACCCGTGGATCGCCGCGCTGGCGGCGCTCGCGATCCGGCATCTGCAGGGCTGGGACTGATACGACGTTGCGATCAATGGCATCAAAGCGCAGCTCGGGGCTGGCGTGTTCTTGTCGGGGATGCGCCGCAGCGGCGCGGCAGGCACGGCCCCGTGGGGACTCCTGCGGTGGCGGTCGGCGCTGCGCACCGACTGCGCTGCGATGCTTGTATGGTTCTTCGTGAACTGGAACAGGCAGCGCAGCCGACGTAGTGTGTATGGGCTGGGGCGGAGGGACTCTGCGATGCTTCAGCCGCGAGT
>JAKOZT010000126.1 GCA_029779845.1 Pseudomonadota bacterium
GCAGGTCGGTGGTCACGACCGCCGGCGTGGCGAGGCTCACTGTTTCCAGCCCGCCGTCGACTTCGCGCGTGACGCGCACACGACCGTCCTCGACCTCGACCTTGCTCGCGAAGGTCCCCTGCGGCCGACCCAGCAGCGCGGCGAGCATCTGGCCGGTCTGGTTGCAGTCGTCGTCGATCGCCTGCTTGCCGAGAATCACCAGCGCGGGCTTCTCCTGCTCCACCAGTGCCTTCAACAGCTTGGCCACCGCCAACGGCTGCAGCTCGTCGCCTGTCTCGACCAGGATGCCGCGGTCGGCGCCGATCGCCATCGCGGTGCGCAGCGTCTCCTGGCATTGCGCCACGCCACACGAGACGGCGACGATCTCGCTCGCCACGCCCTTTTCCTTCAACCGCACCGCCTCCTCGACGGCGATCTCGTCGAAGGGATTCATGCTCATCTTGACGTTGGCGATGTCCACGCCGGTGCCGTCGGCCTTGACGCGCACCTTGACGTTGTAGTCGACGACCCGCTTGACGGCGACGAGGATCTTCATGGCAGGGCCCCCAGGTCAGAACTGTTCTTCGGCGAGCGCCATCGTGCTGGCGCCGGCGTGCATGGTCGCCTCGGCGAGCCCGCGCGCCCGCGACAGGTCCTGGTCGGCGAAGAAGCGCGCCGTGGCGACCTTGGCGCGGTAGAACGCCGCATCACTGTCGCCGGCCGCAAGCTTGCGCTGCGCCGCCAGCGCGGCGCGCGCCATCTGCCAGCCGCCGCACACCACGCCGCACAGGTGCAGGAACGGCACCGCGCCAGCCAGCACCGCGTTGAGGTCCTGCATGCCGGTTGCCAGAATCCAGCGCACGCTGTCGGCCAGGCTCTTCGAACCCTCGCGCAGGCGTGCGCCGATCGCGTGAAGCTGAGCATCGTCGCCGGCCTCGAGCTGCTCGCACACGGCGTCGATCTGCGACAGCAGCGCCTGCATCGAGCGCCCGCCGTCGCGCAGCACCTTGCGCCCGATCAGGTCGTTGGCCTGGATGCCCGTGGTGCCCTCGTAGATCGTGGTGATGCGCGCGTCGCGCAGGTGCTGCGCCGCGCCGGTCTCCTCGATGAAACCCATGCCGCCGTGGATCTGGATACCGGTCGAAGCCACCTCGACGCCGGTCTCGGTGCACCAGCCCTTGAGGATCGGGATCAGCAGGTCGACGCCGGCATGCGCTGCGTTGCGTGCCGCCTCATCACTGGCACGGTGCGCCTGGTCGAACATCGCCGCCACCACATAAGCCAGCGCGCGCATCGCCTCGACGCGCGACTTCATGCTCATCAGCATGCGCCGCACGTCGGGGTGGCGGATGATCGGCACGCTCGGGCCCTTGGGCGCCGTGGCGTCCTTGCCCTGGACGCGATCCTTGGCATTGGCCAGGGCCTGCTGGTAGGCGCGCTCGGCCACGCCCAGCCCCTGCACGCCGACGCCGAAGCGCGCCTCGTTCATCATGATGAACATATATTCGAGACCGCGGTTCTCCTCGCCGATCAGGTAGCCGATCGCGCCCGGGCCGTCGCCGAACGCGAGCACCGCGGTCGGGCTGGCGTGGATGCCCATCTTGTGTTCGATCGACACGCAGCGCACGTCGTTGCGCTCGCCGAGCGAGCCGTCGTCGTTGACGAGGAACTTGGGCACCAGGAACAGCGAGATGCCCTTGACGCCCTCCGGCGCCGTGGGCGTGCGCGCGAGCACCAGGTGGACGATGTTGTCGGTGAGGTCGTGCTCGCCGAAGCTGATGAAGATCTTCTGGCCCTGGATCCGGTAGTGATCGCCCTCGGGCGTGGCCTTGCTGCGGATGAGCCCGAGGTCGGAACCGGCCTGCGGCTCGGTCAGGTTCATCGTGCCGGTCCACTCACCCGAGACCATCTTGTGCAGGTAGCGCTGCTTCTGCGCGTCGCTGCCGCGCAGGAAGACCGCCTCGATCGCGCCCTGGGTCAGCAGCGGTGCCATCGAGAACGCCATGTTCGACGCGTTCCACATCTCCATCACCGCGGTGTCGACCAGCTTGGGCAGCCCCTGGCCGCCGAAGGCGGGGTCGAAGCGCAGGCCGTTCCAGCCCGACTCGACGAACTTGGCATAGGCCTCGACGAAGCCCTTGGGCGTGGTGACGCGGCCGTCGTCGTGGCGCTTCAGACCCTGCAGGTCTCCGACCTTGTTCAGCGGCCCCCAGACCTCGCTGGAGAAGGTGGCGGCGCCTTCGAGCACCGCATCGACGAGTTCGGTGCTCACGTCGCCGTAGCCGGGCAGCCGGGCAATCGCGTCGAGGCCCGCCAGTTCGTGCAGCACGAACTGCA
>JAKOZT010000150.1 GCA_029779845.1 Pseudomonadota bacterium
GGTTCAGCGCGGCAGGCGCGGCCCCGTGGGGGCGACTTGGGAGTCGCCGAGGAGCGCAGCGGCGGGGTCGGCGCGCGTACTCGCGCGCTTCGTGAACTGACTCGTCGCCTCTGTCCGAGCGCAGCGAACGCAGTTCGCGTAGCGAGTTAGGCGACGCGACCCCGCCGCGAGCACCGCAGGGGAGTCGGCGCAGCCGACCGACTCCGCAGGCGCCCCCACGGGGCCGCGCCTGCCGCGCCGCGCCAAGCCGACCCAAGCCTCGCTACAACCACCGCTCCGCAGCCCGCCCGATGCATTCGAGCGCGCGCTGTCCGATGCCGCGTTGTTCCCACCGCTCGGGGTCGATCGGCACCGAAGCGGCGCGGTCCTTCTGGAACACCGCCTCCAGTTGCGCGCCGAAATCCTCGCCCAGCACGATCGCGTTGACCTCGTTGTTCGAGACCAGGCTGCGCCAGTCGAGGTTGCTCGATCCGACGGTGGAGAACACGCCGTCGATCACCGCCGTCTTGGCGTGCATCATCGCGTACTCCATCTCGTAGAGCTTGACGCCGGCCTCGAGCAGCTGCGTGTAGTACGAGCGCCCGGCGTGCAGGATCAGCGCGAAGTCGCTGCGCCCGGGCAGCACCATCTCCACCGCGACGCCGCGCCGCGCCGCGTCGGCCAGCGCCTGCACGAACTCCTCGCCGGGCGCGAAGTAGGCCATCGTCAGGTGCACGCTGCGCCGCGAGGCCTGCACCGCGCCGAGCAGCGCGGCGTAGATGCGGTTGCCCTGGTCGCGCGGGTCGCTGGCGATCAGCTTGACGATGCGCTCGCCCGGCTCGCGCCGCACCGCCGGCGGCGCCTCGCGGCCCAGCTCGCCCCGGCATTGCTGTTCGCGCCAGGTCTGCTCGAACAGCCGCGCCAGCGCCGGCGCGGCCGGGCCGCGCAGCTCGATCTGGGTGTCGCGCCAGCCGTCGGCCAGCGCGTCGGCGGCGCGCGCCTTGCGGCGCGACGCCGAACCCGAGCCGTAGACGCGGCTGATGTTGATGCCGCCGGCGAAGCCCACCTCGTCGTCGACGACGAGGATCTTGCGGTGGTCGCGGTGGCTGATGCCCCAGATGCCGGGGCGCCTGACCGGGTTCACCGGGTTGAAGGCGCAGGTGGCGATGCCGTCGCCGGCCAGGCCGCGGAAGAACTCCTCGGGCGTGCCGATCGAGCCGACCGCGTCGTACAGCATCGCCACGCGCACGCCCTCGGCGGCCTTGCTGCGCAGCAGCGCGGCGATCTCGGCGGCGACGCCCTGGTCTTCGACGATGTAGCTCTCCAGCAGGATGCGGCGCTTGGCCTTGCCCATCGCCGCCTTCATCGCCGCGAAGGTGGCCGGCCCGTCGACCAGCAATCGCGCCTGGTTGCCGCGGTAGAGGTCGACGTCGCCGCTTTGTGTCAGCACCGCGAGCTGGCGCCGCAGCAGGCCCTCGGCGCCCTCGGCGCCGACCTCGGCGATCGCCTGCGCCCCCTGCGCCGCGCTCACCGGCCCGGCCGCGCCGTGCACCGTCACGCGCGCCGGGTCGGCCGGCGCGAGGCTGCGCGCGGGCTCGCGGGCTAGCGAGGCGCAGCCGCTCAGCAAGGCGGCGATCATCAGCGCAAGCAGGCGATTCATGATGGGCGCCAGTGTCCGAGGCGCGCCTCGGGCGGGCGCGTCGGCGGCAGCGCCGTCGCGCTGTAGGACGAGCTTCCTACGCCGCGATGGCATCTGCGACTACACCGCGGGCGCACGCGCCGCGCCGAAGATTCCGCGGCCATGAGCGCAGAACCACTGCCCCCGCCGAACCCATCGAGCACCGCCGGGCCGCTGCGCTTCTTCCTCATTTGCGCCTCCGCCGCATTGGTCATCGCCGCGCTGCATTTCGGCCAGCTGCTGCTGATGCCGCTCGCGCTGGCGGCGCTGCTCGCCTTCGTGCTCGACCCGCTGGTCGCCGCCCTGACGCGCCGCGGCTGGCCGGGCGCCCTGGCGGTGGCGCTGGTGGTCACGCTGACGCTGGCGATCCTCGCCGCGCTCGCGGCGCTCGGCGCGCAGCAGCTCGCCGCGCTGAGCCGCGAGCTGCCCACGTACCAATCGACCATCCAGAAGAAGCTGCGCGAGCTGCGTCCCGCGCCCGACGGGCGCAGCGCGGTGGCGGCGGCGTCGCGCCTGATGGCGGTGGTGGAAGGCGAGATCGCCGCCGCCGGCGCGGCGCTGAAGTCGGGGCCGTCGCGCACGCCGACGCGCGTGCTGGTCGAGCCGGCGCCGAAGTCGCCGCTGCGCACGCTGGCCGGCGTGGCCGAGGCGCTGCTGGTGCCGCTGGCCACCGCCGGCCTGGTCGTCGTGCTGCTGGCCTACCTGCTCGGCCAGCGCCGCGAGCTGAGCGACCGCCTCGTGCGCCTGGCCGGCGGCGACATGCACCGCATGGCCGAGGCGCTGAACGACGCGGCGCAGCGCGTCAGCCGCTACCTGCTGGCGCAGCTGCTGGTCAACATCGGCTACGGCATCCCGCTGGCGCTCGGGCTGTGGTGGATCGGCGTGCCCGGCGCCTGGCTGTGGGGCGCGGCCGCCGCGCTGCTGCGCTACGTGCCCTACCTCGGCCCGCTGATCGCCGGCGCGGTGCCGCTGCTGCTGGCCTTCGCGGTCGACCCCGGCTGGAGCATGGTGCTGTGGACGGCCGCGCTGGTGCTGGTGCTGGAGCTGCTCGTCAACCAGGTGGTGGAGCCGCTCGCCTACGGCGGCATCAGCGGCATCTCGCCGGTGGCGGTGCTGGTGTCCGCCGGCTTCTGGGCGCTGATCTGGGGGCCGATGGGGCTGGTGCTGGCCACGCCGCTGACGGTGTGCCTGGTCGTGCTCGGCCGCCACGTGGCCGACCTGCGCTTCCTCGACGTGCTGCTCGGCGACGCGCCGGCCTTCGACCGGCCGACGCTGCTGTACCGCCGCATGATCTCGGGCGATCGCGACGAGGCCGTGGCGCTGGCCGCCGAGGAAGCCGCGCGCGACGGCCTGCGCGAGTTCTACGACGCCACCGCCTTGCCGCTGCTCGCGATCGCCGCGCGCGCCGCGCCGCAGGCGAGCGCGCGCCAGCGCCAGCGCGTGCTGGCGGCGGGCTCGCGCATCGTCGAGGCGCTGCGCGAGCGCCACCCCGGCGCCGAGTCGCCCGACGCTCGCGTGCTGTGCGTCGGCGCGCACGATGCGTTCGACACCCTCTCGGCCGAGATGCTCGCGCATGCGCTCGCCCGCGAAGGCCTGCCGGCGCGCTCGCTGCCGGCCTCCGCCGTGGCCGAGCGGCGCCTGGCCGGCCTGGTGCTCGACGGCATCGATGTCGTGCTGCTGTGCAGCTGCAGCGCCGAGGCCCTGCGGCGTTCGCGCGCCGCCGGCGCCGCGCTGCGTGCGCGCGCGCCGCAGCTGGGCGTGATGCTGGCCGCCTGGGCCGCGCCGCCCGAGGCGGCGGATGCGCTCGCGGAGACGGTGGATGAAGGCGGCGCCCCGGCCGGCGCGGTGGTGGCGACGATGGCCGACGCGGCGGCGCGCCTGGCGCGGGCCGCGGCGGCGGCGCAGCCGCACAGCGCGCCGTCGTCAGCGCCGTCCTACCCGCCGGCGCGGCTGCGCCCGGCATACCCAGTCCAGGGCGCCCCCTAAATTGGGCTCACCTGTTCAACCTTCCGGAGACACCCATGCTGCACTACGCCGTCGTCTTTCTGGTGATCGCGCTGATCGCCGCGCTGTTCGGTTTCGGCGGCATCGCCGCCAGCGCCGCGGGCATCGCGCAGATCCTGTTCGTGGTGTTCCTGGTCCTGGCCGTCGCGTCCTTCCTGTTCGGCCTGATCCGCAAGCGCTGAGCACGGCCATGAATATCCGAACCATGACCCCCACGCCCGCGCTGGCCGGCGACATCGCCGAGCGCGCGGCCGAACATGCCGACGACGCGCTGCACGCAGTGCAGTCCGGCGTCGCCGGCCTGCGCGAGCGCGTGCCCGAGGCGCTCTCGCGCGCCACCGCGCAGGCCGAAGACCTGGCGCGCCGCGGCCTCGAACGGGTGGCCGAAGCGGGCGATGCCGCCCGCTGGCGCATCAAGGACGAGCCGGTGAAGGCCGTGCTGCTCGCCGCCGCGCTGGGCGCCGGCGCGCTGCTGCTGGTGCAGTGGCTGGGCCGGCACCGTCCCTCGCGCGGCTCGGAGCGCTCGCGCCTGTTCCACTGACCCGCCTCCCCGAAGTTCCACAGCCCCCCGCCTGCGCCGGCTCACGCGTTCCCCGCGCGTGGCCGGCGCTTTTTTTTTGGCGCGCTTCAGAACCGGTACTTCAGCGTGGCGTACAGGTTGCGCGGGGCGCCGTAGCTCTGCGTGTCGGTATCGGTGCGGTAGCGTTTGTCGAGCGCGTTGTTGAGGCTCAGCGACAGCCCCAGCGCGTCGGTCAGCTCGTAGCTCGCGTGCAGGTTGGCGACGGCATAGTCGTGCAGCGTGTAGGCCGGGCGAACCGCGGGATCGACCCAGTCCGCATACGTGCTGCTCTGCCAGCGCAGCCCGCCGCCCACCGTCAGGCGCGGCAGCGCGGCGGGCCGGTAGCTGACGTAGAGCTTGAGCTGACGGATCGGCGTGCCGGTGTTCAGCCGGGCGCCGGCGCTGTCGCGCATCCGGAACTGGCTGTAGCCGCCCTGGATCTGCAACCCGCGCAGCGGCTCGCCGGCCACCTCGAGCTCCCAGCCGCGGCCCTTGGTGTTGCTTTCGGCGCGGTAGGCCTGGTCGCCGTCGGGCGTGGTGTTGTTGCCGTCCTCGACGGCCAGGTTGTCCTTGCGCGTCTGGAACACCGCCGCGCTGGCGTTCAGGCGGCCGTCGAACCATTCGCCCTTGAGGCCCAGCTCGTGGTTCTTGCCGCTTTCCGGATCCAGCAGCCGGCCGTTGACGTCCTTGTCGTTGGCCGGGTTGAAGATCTCCGTGTAGCTGGCGTAGGCGGACAGCGACTCGCCGAGCGCGTAGACCACGCCGACATAGGGCGTGAACTCGCGGTCGTAGCGCCGGTCGTCCGAGACGACGTACGGGGCGGTGTAGGCGCTGAAGGTCTTCCACGAGCTCATGCGCCCGCCCAGGATCACCGACAGCGCGTCGGTCGGACGCAGCCGGGTGGCGAGGTAGGCGCCCTGCTGGTCGGTCGAACTCCGGTACGGGGCGTTCTCGAGGTCGGCCCACACCGGCGTGTCGTAGTTCATCCGCCCGTCGGCCCACCAGGCCTGGCCGTGCGTGCCGTCGTCGCTGATGTGGCTGAACGGGAAGCGCAGGCGCACGCTGGAGGCGTTGAAGCCGCCCACCACGTCGTGCTTCCTGCCCAGCAGCGTGAAGCGGCCTTCGAACCTCAGGTCGGCGAACTGCACCTTGTTGCGCTGGTCGGTCACCAGCAGGCGGGTGTCGGTCGGCACGCCGTCCGCCGGCACCTCGTAGACCATGCCGCGGCGGCTGTCGATCTCGAAGCGGCTCTGGCCGTAGCTGAGCGTGGCGTTCCAGTCCTCGTCGAAGCGGTGCTGGAGCGAGGCGGACACCCCGGTGCGCGTACTGTCCGTGGAGGTCCAGGGGGGCGCCATGTTGTCGCTGCGGCCGGCCGGAATGCGCGTCACACCGTCGGCGAAGAACAGCGGCGGGCCGAAGGCCTCGTGCCAGTAGGTGCCGTTGCTGCGGCTGCGCGCGCGCTCCAGCGTCACGCTCAGCAGCGTGTCGGGCGTGAGGTCAGCTTCCAGGATGCCGTAGAGGGTGCTGCGGTCGTCGCTGTAGCGGTCGACCCAGGTCTTGCCCTCGTCGTAGGCGCCCACGACGCGGCCGCGCACGCTGCCCGATGCGTTCAGCGCGGCGCCGACATCGGCGACCGCGCGGCGGCGGTCCCACCGGCCCAGCGACACCGCGACCGAGCCCTGGAACTCGCGCGTCGGCCGCTTGCGCGTCAGGGCGATGCTGCCGCTCGGGTCGCCGGCGCCCGTCATCAGCCCGGTGGCGCCGCGCACCACGGTGATGGCGTCGTAGACCGCCGTGTCCAGCGAGGCGTGGCTGTAGCGGTACGACTCGCCCAGCAGTTCCCACGGCACGTTGACGCCGTCGACCTGAAAGCTGTTGATCAGGAAGCCGCGCGAGATCAGCTGCGAGCGGCCGCCCACCGGCGTGCCGTGGCCGACGAAGTGCAGGCCCGGCACCTGCTCGGACACCTCGGCCAGCGAGCCGAGGTTCTGCGAGTCGATGCGCTCGCGCGTGACCACGGTCAGCGATTGCGGCGTCTCGCGCAGCGGCAGGTTCAGGCCGGTAGCGGCGCTGGTGCTGCCGGTGGTGAAGGAGCGCGTGCCCTCGGTGGCACCCTCCTGCCGCGCCCTCACCCGGACCGGCGGCAGCGTCGCTTCGCCGGGCTCGGCGGGCCGGGGCGCCACGGTGAAGCCGCCGTCCGGCGTGGGGCGCACCACCAGGCCGGAGCCGCCGAGCAGCCGTTCGAGCGCTTCCTGCGGCGCCAGCCGGCCCTTCAGCGCGGGTGCCTGCTTCTGCTCGGTGAGCTCGGTGCTGAAGAGGATGCGCGTGCCGGTCTGGCTGGCCAGGGCGCGCAGCGCCTTGTCCAGCGGCTGCGCGGGCAGGTCGATCTCGTGCACGGCCGTCTGCGCCCGCGCCCCGAGCGCGCAGGCCAGCAGCACGGCGGCGGCGATGGAAGACAGGGCGGTGCGCTGGGGCCGGCGGCCCGGCGGGTGATCGGTCATGGTGTCCCTCGGTGTTGGATGGTGGAAGGCGCTGCACGCGGCAGCGCAGCCGAGGGGCTGGCGGATGGACGCGCGATTTGTTGAGGTCGGCCGCCGAAAACGATCCTTCAGCGGCTGTGCACCGCCACGCTGCCGTCGGCGGCGCGCTGCACGCGCACCGGCAGCGTCGCCGGCAGCGCGTCGATGAGCGCCTCGACGCCGGCGGCGTCGTACTCGCCCGACAGACGCATGCGCGCCGCGCGCTCGTCGAGCACGCGCAGCGGCGCGTGGCGGTAGCGCTGCACCTCGGCCAGCGCCTGCGCCAGCGGCATGCCGTCGAAGACCAGCCGGCCACGTTGCCAGGCGGTGGCCTGCGCGACGTCGGCGGGGGCGACGAGCGCGGGCCCGTTCGGCGCGCTGCGGCCATCGAGCGTCCAGGCCTGGCCGGCGAGCACCCGTTGCGGCGCGGCACCCGGCCGGGGCGCGCTGATCTCGACGCTGCCTTCGGTCACCGTCACCTGCAGGCCGTGCTCGCCCAGCTTGACGTTGAAGCGCGTGCCGATGTCGCGCACATCGGCGCCGGCGGCATGCACGATGAACGGCCGCCAGGCGTGCAGCGCGCCCTTGCCCACGCTGAACATCGCCTCGCCGCGCGTCAGCGTGAACTGGCGGCTGAAGAGGCGCGTCTGCGCCAGCAGCACCGTGTCGGGCGCCAGCATGAGCGTGCTGCCGTCGGCCAGCGTGAGGGTGCTGCGCTCGGCGATGGCGGTGCGCAGGGTCTCGTGCCGCCAGGCCGGATCCAGCCACGCCAGCAGCGCCAGTGCGCTCGCGGCCAGCGCGCCGCCGGCCGCCGAGGCCGCGCGCTTGCGGCCGCGCCGGCGGGCGGCCTGGGCGCGCGCTTCGTCGAGCAGCGCTTCGCACGACGGGAAGGCCTGGCGCAGCGCGGGCTCGCAGTCGGCCTCGATCGCGCGCATCGCGCGCGCGTGGTGCTGCGCCACCATGTTGCGCGAGATGCCCATCGCGTCGGCGATCTCCTGCTGCGGCATGCCGTGCAGGCGTTGAAGCAGGAACACCTGGCGTGCCCGCGGCGGCAGCGCCTCGACGCTGCGCACCAGCGCGGCCAGCTGCTGCTGCCAGTGCAGCGCCTCGGCGCCGTCGACCGGATCGGCGTGGTGCTCGGGCAGGTCGCTCACCTCCTGCACGACGGACTGGCGATGGTCGTCGGCGCGGCAGCGGTCGATGGCGCGGTGGCTGGTGGCCGTGCGCAGCCACGCGAGCGGCGTGTGCACCGCGGTGGCGGGCGGCGACTCGAGCACCTGCACGCACACGTCGTGCACGACCTCGCGCGCGAAGCCGCCGTCGCCGCTGCGTTCGCGGAAGCGCCGGCGCACGTGGTCCACCAGCTCGTCGTAGTGGCGTTCGAGTGCAGCCAGCAGGGGCGGCGCGAGGTTGGGGTTGTCGTGCATGGTGCTGCGGCGGGTCCGCGCCGGGTCCGGCCCGCCGTCGGCGGCCGCGAGGTGGATTCTATAATGCGAACGATTCGCATCTATGATCCGTGCGCCGTCGTTCCGGCGCGGCGGCCTTACTTCGCCGGCGGCGAGGCACAGGGATCGACCTTGGGCTCGTCCCCCAGGTCGATCAGCGGGATCAGCGCCGCCACCGGCGCCACCACCGCGGCGAGCGCCACGCTGCCGAGCACGCGCCTGGACAGGCGCGAGGCGTCGATACCGAGCTGCGGCTTCTCGAAGCTGCCCGTCACGGTGATCGGCGAGCGCAGCGACAGCGGCGAGAAGTCCTTGGGCCGCGCGCGCAGCGCGAGTTCGAGCTTCTCGTTGCGCAGGTCGACGCGGCCGCCGACCGCGATCGTGCTGTCGCTGTTGTCGACGATGCCGCGCCGGATGGTGGCGCGGCCGTTTTCGAAGGCCAGATCGAGCATCGCGCAGCGCAGCGCCAGCGGCTGGTCGCCGCGCAGCGCGACGCCGAGCGCCTGCGCCAGATCGAGCCCGACGCCTTCGGTGATCAGGTGCGAGAGCGTGCCGTGGCTCAGCCGCGCCTTCGCCTGGCCGTCGAGCGAGCCGAGGATGGCGGCGGTCGAGACGCCTTCGCCGCGCACGTCGAAGGAAGCGTCGAAGCGGCCCGTCAGCGGCTGCTGCGCCGGGGCCGAGGCGGCGCCGGCGGGCGCGCGGCCGCGCGTGGCCGGCAGGTGGATCCAGCGCGCGATGTCCACGTCGTCCATCGCCAGCTGCGCCTGCCAGCGCCCGGTGGCGCTGTTGGCGTCGAGCTGGCTGCGCCCGCGCAGCCGGCCCTGCGCGACGACCGCCTGCAAGTCCTCGATGCGCAGCACGCCGTCCTTCAGCAGCAGATGCGCGCGCGCGTCGGCGATCGGGCCGAGGCGCTCGGCGCCGAGCAGCAGCTGCTCGAAGGCGAGCGTCACGTCGGCCTGCATCACGCGCAGCGCCGGCAGGTCGAAGCGGCGCTGCGGCAGCACGCGCGCGCCGGGCTCCTGCCCGCGCACGCCCACCGCGACGCCGAGGTCGGCCAGCGCCAGGCGCGGCCCGGCGGCGCGGCCGCTCAGCGTGGGCGGCGCGGTGGCGCGGTCGTAGCGGAAGTCGCCGGCGAAGGCGGTGCCGCCCAGGTGCACCTGGGCGCCGTTCAGGGTCCAGGCATCGCCGCCGCCATGCGCGAGCCGGCCTTGCAGGCGGAACGGCGGCGTCTGCGGCAGCGTCAGCCCGAGCGGCGCGCCGACGCGCGCCAGCGACGGGCCGGCCACGTCGATGCGGCCATCGAGCCGGCGCGCGTCGAGCAGCGCGCCGGCGCGGCCGTCGAACAGCAGCTTGCCGGCGCCGGCCGTACCCTCGACGCGCAGCGCCACCGGCGCGGCGGCGCGCGCGTCGACCAGCGGCAGCAGCCCGCCGGAGCGCAGCGCCAGTTGCAGCGGCAGTTCGCGGTAGCGGCCATGCAGCGTGCCTTCGTAGCCGCCGGCCGGCTCGGCGAGCGCGTTCAGGCGCAGTTCCAGGTCGGCTTCACGCAGCGCATCGCGCCAGCGCAGCACGCCGCGCCGCACCACCCACGTGGCGATGCGCGGCGGCTCGCGCGGCGGCTGCGCGCCGTGCGCGTCGCGCCGGCCGAGCTGCCAGCTGGCGCGGCCGTCGATCTGGCGCAGCAGGTTGGCGTCGAGCGTGTCGGCGGCCAGCGTGCGCAGCGCCAGCGGCGCGCCGCGCCGCCAGCGCCACAGATCGCCCCAGGCCGCTTCGACGAGCACGCCCTCGGCGGCGAGCAGATGCGGCACCGGCAGCGCATGCGCCGCGCCGACCGTCACCTGCTGCGCGCGCAGCCGCGGCTGCGGCAGCAGGCGCAGATGGAAGCTGCCGTCCAGCCGCACCGGCGCGCCGGCGGCGCGCTGCAGCGCGCGCTGCGCCGGCTGCTGCAGCCACGGCCAGCCCAGCGCCTCGCCGGTGGCCAGGCCGAGCGCCAGCAGCGCGAACAGCGAGCCGCCGGCGATCAGGACACGGCGCGAGCGTCTTCTCATGGCCCCGCAGGGCAGGCCGCGTGCCCGTGCCGGGCGCGCGGCTTGCAGGCCGGGGCGGCCCTTCATTCACTTCCTGGAGATGAACATGAGCGCAACCCGTGTCGCCGACGTGATGAGCAAGAACGTGCAGGTGGTCGAGCCGCAGGAGACGCTGCGCCGCGCCGCCGAACTGATGGCGCGCCTCGACGTGGGCGCGCTGCCGGTGTGCAACGGCAGCCGCCTGCTGGGCATGCTGACCGACCGCGACATCGTCGTGCGCGGCGTCGCCGCCGGCCTGGGCGCCGAGACCGGCTGCGTGTCGGATGCGATGAGCAGCGAGGCGCTGTGCTGCTCGCCCGGGCAGGACATCGCCGAGGCGCTGCGCCTGATGGGCGAGCACCAGGTGCGGCGCCTGCCGGTGGTGGACGCGGACAAGCGCCTGGTCGGCATCGTCGCGCTCGGCGATCTCGCGCTCGAGCGGCCGCAGGCGGTCGGGCCGACCGTCAGCGACATCAGCGAGCCGACCGCCGCGGTCAACCGGCCGCGCAGCGGCGCCGCCGTTCCACCGCCTCGATCTTGAGCATCTGGCGGTACTTGGTGACGGTGCGGCGCGCCACCGTCAGCCCCTGGCGTTCGAGCGCGCGCGTGATCGCCACGTCCGACAGCGGCTGCGCGGGCGACTCGGCCTCGATGATGTCCTTCACCAGGCCGCGGATCGCCGTGCCCGAGCAGGCGCGGCCGTTGGCGCTGAGCATCGCGCGCGAGAAGAAGTGCTTCAGCTCGAACACGCCCTGCGGCGTCGCCATGTACTTGCCGTGCGTGACGCGCGAGACGGTCGACTCGTGCACGCCGACCTCGTCGGCGATCTCCTTCAGCCCGAGCGGCTTCATCGCCATCGGCCCGAAGTCGAGGAAGTGGCGCTGGCGCCGCACGATCGCCTGCGCGACGTCGAGGATGGTCGAGAAGCGCTGCTCGACGTTGCGCAGCGTCCAGCGCGCGTCCTGCAGGTGCTCGGCGAGCGCGGCGTCCTGCGCGCGGCGGTGGCGCTGGAACAGTTCGGCCACGGTCCGGTTCAGCCGCATGCGCGGCAGCACCGCGGGGTTGAGCTGCGCCTGCCAGACGGCGCCGGACTTGCGCACGATCACGTCGGGCACGATGTAGGCGGCGGCGCTCGCGCCGATGCGCCAGCCGGGGCGCGGGTCGAGGTGGCGGATGCGCTCGCACGCGGCGTCGATGCGCTGCGCCGTTTCGCCCAGCGCGCGCGCCAGGCCGGCGATGTCGCGCGCGGCGAGCGCGGCGAGGTGCTCGTCGACGATCGCGGCGGCCAGCGCGCGCAGCCGTTCGTCTTCGATCTGCGGCAACTGCAGGCGCAGGCACTCGGCCACGCTGCGCGCGCCGACGCCGGCCGGCTCGAGCGATTGCACGCGGCGCAGCGCGATCGTCAGTTCCGCCAGCGTGGCCGGCGGGTCGAGCACGAGCGCGCCCAGCAGCTCTTCGAGCGGCGTGCGCAGGTAGCCGTCGTCGTCGAGCGACTCGGCGATCGCGTGCGCCAGCGCGCTGTCGCGCGGCGGCAGCGGCAGCAGCGACAGCTGCTCGTGCAGGTGCGCGGCCAGCGAGCGCTCGGCGGCCATCAGCTCGAGCGCGGAGAGCGCCTCGCCGTCGCCGCGCGGCGCGCTGCTGCTGGCGGCGGCGTGCCAGAGATCGCGGTCGTGCTCGTCGGTGACGGCGTTGGCGTCGGCATCGGCGGCGGCGCCGGGCGCCTCGCCTTCGGCGCCGTCGTCCAGCTCGAGTTCGAGGAAGGGGTTGGCGCCGGCCTTGTCGCGCAGCAGCGCGGCGAACTCGGTCGACGACATCTGCAGCAGGCGCACCGCTTGCTGCAGGCGCGGCGAGAGCGTGGTGGTCTGGCGCCGTTCGGCGCCGATGCGCATGTCCATCATGGCGGGCCTCGTCGGGGTCGCGATGCATGCCTGGTTCGCAAGCCGCATGCCAATCGCCGCGCCCCGGCGCGACGGGCACTTGCGGCCGCGCGGCACGCGAATTGCCGCAAAGATTGCGGAAGGCTCAGCGCCGCAGCCGCGCCCGCAAGCGGCAGGCCGCGGCTGCCGTTCTCGTGCGCGTGCTCGGCGAACGGCAAAGGCCTTGCCCGCGCGGGCACCGGGCTTGCCGGTGGCCGGGCATGGACACCTCGACTCCCGCGCCGCTGCGGCGCGCGCTGCTGCTGCTGGCGCTGGCCTGGGCCCTGCTGGCGGTGATCGCCGGCGGGGCAGTGATCGCGCTGCTCGGCCGTGCCGAACGCGCCGCCAACGAGCAGCGCCTGCGCGACGCCGCGCTCGCGCTGGCCGCCGGCGCCGAGCTCGCGCCCCGCCTGCCGCCCGGCTGGGTGGCGCTGCGCGTCGATTCGGCGCGCCTGCCCGGAGGCGCCGAGGGCCTGGTCGAGCACACGCTCGCTTTCGAAGGCGGTGCGATGGCCGCCTACGCGATCCGCCTGCCGCAAGGCCGCAGCGCCGTGGTCGCGATGCCGCAGGCGGCCTTCGCCGGCTCGCTGCCGGCGCGCGCCGCGCGCGTGGCGCCGGGTGCGCTGCTGCTGTTCGCGCTGGCGCTGGCCGCCGCCGCGCGCGTGCTGCGCCGCCTGGCCGCACCGGGCGACCTGCCGGCGCCGCGCGCCGGCGACATGGCGCACGACTTCAACAACCTGCTCGGCGTGGTGGCCAACAGCGCGCGGTTGGTGGAGCGCCACGTCGCGGCGCAGCCGGCGCTGGCCTTGCCGGTGCGCGCCACGCTGCACGCGGTGGAGTCCGGCCAGCGGCTGACGCAGCAGCTGCAGCGCATTGCCGCGGCGGGCACGCCGCCTGCCGCACGCGCCGGGAATTGCCACCGACCCCGAACCACCGAAAGGACAGCATCATGGCCAACGACGACGTGATCGACACCTTGAACGACCTGATCGAGACGAGCAAGGACGGCGAGTACGGCTTTCGCACCAGCGCGGAATACATGCGCGACCGCCAGACGCAGCAGCTGCTGCTGGCGCGCGCGGAGGAGTGCCGCGACGCCGCCGCGCGCCTGCAGGCGCTGGTGCGGGAACTCGGCGGCAAGGCCGAGGACGGCGGCACGGCCGCCGGCGCGGTGCACCGCGGCTGGGTGGCGGTGAAGTCGAAGATCGTCGACTACAGCGACTGCGACATCCTCGAGGACACCGAGCGCGCCGAGGACGTGGCGGTGGCGCGCTACCGCGCCGCCTTGAAGCAGAACCTGCCGCCGCACGTGCACGCGGTGGTGCAGCTGCAGGCCGAAGGCGCGCGCCGCAACCACGACCAGGTGCGCGCCTTGCGCGACCAGGCGCGCGCGCTGCGCGCCTGATACGACGTTGCGATCAATGGCATAAAAGCGCAGCTGGGGGCGGGCGTGTTCTTGTC
This sequence comes from Pseudomonadota bacterium, assembly GCA_029779845.1. Classification (GTDB taxonomy): domain Bacteria; phylum Pseudomonadota; class Gammaproteobacteria; order Burkholderiales; family Burkholderiaceae_C; genus Piscinibacter. The sequence goes on from JAKOZT010000150.1 coordinate 13,625, forward strand.
GGGGATGCGCCGCAGCGGCGCGGCAGGCACGGCCCCGTGGGGGCTTCCGCGGTGGCGGTCGGCGCTGCGCACCGACTGCGCTGCGATGCTCGACACCGGGGTCGCGTCGCCGAACTCGCGCCACTCACTTCGTTCGTTCTGCTCAGACACCGGCCACGAGCTTGAGGACGAAGCGCGCGGGTACGCGCGCCGACCCCGGCGCCTGCGCTTCTCGCCGCCACCCAAGTCGCCCCCACGGGGCCGCGCCTGCCGCGCTGAACCTACGGTGGCGTGCAATCAGCTGGCATGCCACCTCTGGTTCAGCAAAGGGCCGTGCGGGCCGCTCGCGGCGCGCCTATGAGACGCTGAGCAGCGCAGGGCTCGTGGCCCGCGCGCGTACCCGCGCGCTTCGTCCTCATTCCTCATGCTCGCCGCGGGTGATCGAGCGCAGCGGGCGATAGCCCGCGAAGCGAGTTCCGCGGCGGGGCCGCGAGACCGAGCAGCGCAAGGCAGTCGGCCCGCAGGG
>JAKOZT010000020.1 GCA_029779845.1 Pseudomonadota bacterium
GCCTGCCGCGCTGAACCTACGGTGGCATGCAATCAGGTGGCATGCAATCAGGTGGCATGCCACCTCTGGTTCTGCAAAGGGCCGTGCGGGCCGCTCGCTGCGCGCCTATGAGACGCTGAGCAGCGCAGGGCTCGTGGCCCGCGCGCGTACCCGCGCGCTTCGTCCTCATGCTCGCCGCGGGTGATCGAGCGCAGCGGGCGATAGCCCGCGAAGCGAGTTCCGCGGCGGGGCCGCGAGACCGAGCAGCGCAAGGCAGTCGGCCCGCCGGGCCGGCCGTCTCATCGAAGCGCCGCGGGCGGCCCGCACGGCCCTTTGCCGCTTGGACCACGCTGCCGGCTTTCTGAACGATTGATCGCTGGTCGGTATTAAAGGTCACCCAAGGGCAGCGTCTTCGCGAAGCCGTGGCCGGTGTCGCCGGGGCGAAGGCCCTTGGCGGCATCGGCGTTGGCGCGCAGCGCATCGAGTTCGTCGTATGCCTCGGTGAGGTGGCGCGCCAGCTTTTCCTGCTCGGCGCGGTGCTCGCTGTCGAGCTTTTCGACGCGCGTCGCCATCTCGGCCTGCAAGGCCGCGACATCGCGCTTGGCGCGCGCTTCGACGTCGGCCAGCGCCGCCTGCAGGCGCGCGAGTTCCTGCTGCATCATCGGCCCGGCCGCGTTGGCGGCCGGCGCCACGGCGCCGCGTCCGCGCGCCAGCACCCAGCCGAGCGCGACGCCCACCGCGAGCCCCGCGCCGGCCAGGCCGAAGGAAGTACCGACGTCCATCCTGCTGTCCTCTGTGTCACTTCTTATGTCCGCCAGCGTAGCGAATCCGCCGCGGAAAGAAAGGGCGCGGCGAGCGCGGGCGCCCCGCGGCGTGACGGAATGCTGTGCGATGCGGCGGGCGCGCAGCTCCAGGGCGACTCAGGCGCGGCGCGGCCGCACGCAGGCGGCCGCCTGCCGGGCACGCTCGCGCGCCACCGCCACCTCGTCGTGGCGCGCCAGCGCCACGCCCATGCGCCGCTTGGCGAAGCTCTCCGGCTTGCCGAACAGGCGCAGCTCGGTGCCGGGCACGCGCAGCGCGTCGGCCACGCCGTCGAAGACGATGCCGCCCGCGTCCACGCCACCGTAGATCACCGCGCTCGCGCCGGGCGACTTCAGCGTGGTGTCCACCGGCAGGCCGAGGATGGCGCGCGCATGCAGCTCGAACTCGTTCTGCCACTGCGTGGCCATCGTCACCATGCCGGTGTCGTGCGGGCGCGGCGACACCTCGCTGAACCACACCCGGTCGCCCTTGACGAACAGCTCGACGCCGAACAGGCCGAGCCCGCCCAGATCGCCGGTGACGGCCTCGGCGATCAGGCGCGCGCGCTCCAGCGCCGCCGCGCTCATCGGGTGCGGCTGCCAGCTCTCGACGTAGTCGCCGCTGACCTGCAGGTGGCCGATGGGATCGCAGAACCGCGTCTCGACGCCCCCGCGCGCATCCATCGCGCGCACCGTCAGCAGCGTGATCTCGTAGTCGAAGTCGACGAAGCCCTCGACGATCACGCGCCCCTTGGCGACGCGGCCGCCGGCCATCGCGTAGTCCCACGCCTTCTTCACGTCGGCCGGGCCGTCGAGCTTGCTCTGGCCCTTGCCCGAGCTGCTCATCACCGGCTTGACGATGCAGGGGTAGCCAATCCCTTTGCCGTCTTCGCCGTCGATGGCCGCCTGCAGTTCCTCCAGCGAATCGCAGAACCGGTACGGGCTGGTCGGCAGGCGCAGCGTCTCGGCGGCCAGACGCCGGATGCCTTCGCGGTCCATCGTCAGGCGCGCGGCGCGCGCGGTCGGGATCACGCGCACCAGGCCTTCGGCCTCCAGCTGCTCCAGCACCGGCGTCGCGATCGCCTCGATCTCGGGCACCACCAGCATCGGCCGCTCGGCGCGGATCAGCGCTTCGAGCTGCGCGGGGTCGCTCATCGTGATGGTGCGCGCGTGGTGCGCCACCTGCTGGCCGGGCGCGTGCTCGTAGCGGTCCACCGCGATGGTCTCGACGCCCAGGCGCTGCAGGGCGATCAGCACCTCCTTGCCCAGCTCGCCGCTGCCCAGCAGCATGACCTTGGTGGCGGAGGGCGAGAGCGGGGTGCCGAGCGTCGTCATGGTGGTTTGCGCCTTGTCGTGGACGGGGCGGATTGTCCCCGCTCGCGAAGCTGAACGAGCCTTTATCATCGAGGCATGACCTCAGGAGTGCGCGATGTCGCCCAGATCCGCCTCGACAACGCGATGCGGCTGTTCGACGAATTTGTGCAGGCCACCGTCAAGCACCCCGACGCCGCCACGCTGCGCGGCCTGGAGCGGCGCTTCGCCGAGCGCCTGCAGATCCAGCCGAGCTACTGGAGCCAGATCAAGGGCCGCGCGCGCCAGATCGGCGAGCGCCTGGCGCGCCAGTTCGAGGTGCTGTGCCACAAGCCGCACGGCTGGATGGACCAGCCGCATGCGGGCGGCGCGGCCGCGGGCGCTGTTGCCGAGGAGCCGCCGCACAACGTGCCGCAGGATGACGACGAGCGTTTCATCGTCGGCCTGGTGCTGACCTACTACCGGCGCCACCCGCAGCGCGCGCGCACGCGGCTGCTCGACCTGCTCGGCGAGGTGCTGGCGCCGGCGCCGCCGGCCGTCGCGCCCGCGACCAAGGCCCCGCCCGCGGCGCGCGAGGAGAGCGGCGAGCTGTGGACGCGCTCGCAGGCGGGCGTCGCGCCGCTGAAGAAGAAGCGCTGAGCGCGCGCCCGGGCCGCTCGGGCCGCGGGCCCGGGTTGATCCCTAGATCAAGGGATCTTGCCAAAGATAATCAAGTCTTTATCATTCGCGCCTCGCAGCCCGAGGAGGCGACCGATGAAGATCACCCTGAAGAACCCCAAGCCCCGCAATCCGCTGGTGGCGCCCGCCCACTTCCGCCGCGCCGGCTCGCACCGGCCGGGCAGCCGCTTCGTGCGGCAGGAAGGCCGGCGCGCGCTGCAGCGCGAGATCACCCAGATGAGACACAGCCCTTGACGACGCGCGCGGCGATGCCGCGCCGGAGACCACCATGACGTCCAAAGTCCCCCGCTGGAGCCCGGTCGCCGAGACGACCGGCCCCGCCACCCTCGCCCGGCATGCCGCCGCCGGCGTTCTGCGCAGCGCCAGCGCCGTGCTGGCCCGCCTGGCACGCCGCCTCGCGGCGCGTTCCGCGCGGCACAGCGCCGATGCGCGCCTGGAGTTCTACGCCGAGGCCGGTGCGCCCGAAGGCGCGCTCTACCTCGACGGCGAGCTGGTCGGCTGGCTGCCCGGCGTAACGCGCCTGTAGAGCGTGGCGGGCCGAGCGCCGGGCCGCTCCCAAGCCGGCCCGCATCCCCTCGGGGGATCGGCCGGCGTACCCGCCGGACGAGGGGCTGTCATCACACCATCGCCAGCGCCGTCTTGCGCCGCGGCGGCGGGAAGATCGCGTCGAGCGCAGCGAGGTCTTCCACCGTCAGCGTCAGCGACGCGGCGGCGAAGTTCTCGCGCAAATGCGCCTCGCGCTGGGCCTTCGGGATCGCCATCACGCCGCCCTGATGCAAGGCCCAGGCGAGCGCGAGCTGCGCGGCGCTGGCGCCGAGGCGCTGCGCCAGCGCGGCCAGCGGCGCGCTGCCGGCCAACGCGCCCTGGTCGATCGGGCTGTAGGCCATCAGCGGCATGCCGGCGCGCTGCAGCCAGGGCAGCAGCGCATGGCCGGCGCCGCGCTCGCCGAGCGAGTAGTACACCTGGTCGGCCGCGCAGGCCGCGCCGCCGCGCACCGCTGACAGCTCCTCCATGTCGGCCACGTCGAAGTTGCTGACGCCCCAGCGCGCGATGTGGCCCAGGCCCATCAAGGCCTCGAAGCCGGCCACCGTCTCGGCCAGCGGATGCGCGCCGCGCCAGTGCAGCAGGTAGAGGTCGATGCGGTCCAGCCCCATGCGGCGCCGGCTGCGCTCGCAGGCGGTGCGCACGCCGATGCGGCTGGCGTTGTGCGGATAGACCTTGCTGACGATGAACAACTCGTCGCGCGTCACCGTGCCGGCGCGCTGCGCTTCGGCCAGCGCCTGGCCGACCACCTCCTCGGCGCCGCCTTCGCCGTACATCTCGGCGGTGTCGATGACGCGGTAGCCGATCTCGAGCGCGAGGCGCAGGGCCTTCACCTCGGCCTGGCGCGTGCGCGCCGATTCGCCCAGGCGCCACGTGCCCAGGCCGAGCGCGGGGCAGAGTTGCCCATCGGGGAAGCGGACGACGTGCCTCATGGAGCAGCCCTCGAAACGCGATACTCGATGCTATGCCGATGCCGCGCCTGTCCGCATGAACGAAGCCCTCGTCTCGCTCGCCGGCGTGGGCAAGCGCTTCGACGGGGGCGTGCAGGCGCTCGCCGACGTGAGCCTGCAGATCGCCCCCGGCGAGTTCGTCGCGCTGCTCGGCCCTTCCGGCTGCGGCAAGAGCACGGTGCTGCGCCTGGCGGCCGGGCTCGATGCGCCGAGCGCCGGCCGCATCGACAGCCCCGCGCTGCGCAGCGCCAGTGCCGACACCGCCTTCGTGTTCCAGGACGCGACGCTGATGCCCTGGGCGAGCGTGGCGGACAACGTCTGGCTGCCGCTGCGCCTGGCCGGCCAGAGCCGCGCGCAGGCGCGGCCGCGCATCGAACAGGCACTCGCGACGGTGGGCCTTTCCGAATTCGCCGCAGCCTTCCCGAACCAGCTCTCCGGCGGCATGAAGATGCGCGTGTCTATCGCCCGTGCGCTGGTCACGCAGCCGGTGCTGCTGCTGATGGACGAGCCCTTCGCCGCGCTCGACGAGATCACGCGCCAGAAGCTCAACGCCGACCTGCTCGCCGCCTGGGGCGCGCAGCGCTTCGCGGCGCTGTTCGTCACGCACAGCGTCTACGAGGCGGTGTTCCTCGCCCAGCGCGTGCTGGTGATGAGCGCGCGGCCGGGGCGCATCGTCGCCGAGCTGGCCATCGACGCACCCTATCCGCGCGATGCGGCGTTCCGGCGCTCGCCGACCTTTGTCGAAGCCTGCGCCGCGCTCTCGGCCGCACTGGAAGCCGCGCACGCATGAAGCGCCTGCTGCCGCTGGCCACGCTGCTCGCGCTGCTGCTCGCCTGGGAGGCACTGGTGCGGCTCGCGCAGATCCCGCACTACACGCTGCCGGCGCCCTCGCTCGTGCTGCAAACGCTCGCCGGCAACTTCGGCTCGCTGGCCGCGAGCTGGTGGTTCACGCTGAAGATCACCTTCGGCGCGCTGGCGCTGGCCTGCGCGGGCGGCGTGGCGATCGCTGCCGTCTTCGCGCTCTCGCGCGGCGTCGAGCGCGCGTTGTTCCCGCTCGCGGTGGTGCTGCAGGTGACGCCGGTGGTGGCGATCGCGCCGCTGATCCTGATCTACGTGGAGAGCACCACCGCCGCGCTGCTGCTGTGCGCCTGGATCGTCGCGTTCTTCCCGATCCTGTCGAACACCGTGGCCGGCCTGCGCGCGGCCGACCCGCAGCTGCGCGACCTGTTCCGCCTCTATCGCGCCACGCCGTGGCAGCGCCTGCGCCTGCTGCTCATGCCGAGCGCGCTGCCCTATTTCATCGCCGGGCTGAAGGTGTCGGGCGGGCTGAGCCTGATCGGCGCGGTAACCGCCGAGATGGTGGCCGGCGCGGCCGGGCGCGAGACCGGCCTGGCCTCGCGCATCCTCGAAGCGAGCTTTCGCACCGAGACGCCCAAGATGTTCGCCGCGCTGCTGTTGCTCGTGCTCACCGGCGTGCTGATCTTCTGGTCTTTCGAGGCGCTGTCGCGCGTGCTGCTCGGCCGCTGGCATGCTGGCGAGTCGCCGGATTGAAGGAAGGGCTCCGATGCCGATGAAGCGTTTGCCGTGGCTGCTCGCCGCCCTGTGGATCGCCGCGCCGGCGCTGGCGCAGGACAAGGTCATCTTCGCCACCAACTGGAAGGCGCAGGCCGCGCACGGCGGCTTCTACCAGGCGCTGGCCGACGGCACGTACAGGCAGTACGGGCTGGACGTGACGATCCGGAGCGGCGGCCCGCAGGTCAACAACCGCCCGCTGCTGCCGGCCGGGCGCATCGACTTCCTGATGACCGGCAACCTGCTGCACAGCTTCGACAACGTCAAGAACGGCGTGCCCACGGTCGTCGTCGCCGCGATGTTCCAGAAGGATCCGCAGGCGCTGATCGCGCACCCGGGCCAGGGCTACGAGCGCTTCGAGGCGCTGAAGAACGCGCCCGTGGCGCTGATCGCCAAGGACGGCCAGTTCTCCTGGTGGCAATGGCTGAAGGTGGCGCACGGCTTTCGCGACGAGGCGCTCAAGCCCTACAACTACAACCTCGGGCCCTTCCTCGCCAATGCGAAGGCGATCCAGCAGGGCTACTCGGTGGCCGAGCCGATCTACGTGAAGAACCAGGGCGGCTTCGAGCCGGTGGTGCACCTGCTGGCCGACCACGGCTTCTCGACCTACTCGACGCTGATCGAGGCGCGAGCGGACACCGTGAAGAACCGGCCCGAGCTGGTGCAGCGCTTCGTCGACGCCAGCATCCTCGGCTGGGTGAACTATCTCTACGGCAATCGCACCGCCGCCAACGCGGCGATGCTGAAGGCCAACCCGGAGATGAGCGAGGCCGAGCTGGAAGCCTCGGTGGCGTTGATGAAAAAACAAGGCATCGTCGACTCGGGCGAGGCGCTCGCCGGCGGCATCGGCGCGATGAACGCGGCGCGCATCGCCGACTTCCATGCGCAGATGCTGAAGGCGGGGTTGTACAAGCCGGGCGAGGTGGATCTGTCGAAGGTGGCAGCCTTGCAGTTCGTCAACAAGAAGGTCGGCTTGGCCGTGAAGGCGAAGCTCACCGGCAAGTGAGCCCTCGTTCACGCTCAAGCGCGGCGCCGGCCGGCCGATAAACCGATCACGACCATGAATCCGGAGCTGGACCATGCCGGATCCAAATGAATTGCTGACCCAACCGCTGCGCGATCTCGGCGCCTGGACCGACCACTTCCGCCGTGCCGAGATCCCCGTGCTGGCGCAGACCGCCGAGGCGATCGAGGCGATGCGCGCCAACGAAGACGACGTCGACGCCAACACGATCGGCGAGATGGTCGCCAACGACCCGCTGATGACGCTCAAGGTGCTGGCCTATGCCGCCACGCACCGCAGCGCGCGCATGGTGACCGACACCGAGACCGTCACCGCCACGCTGGTGATGATGGGTATCTCGCCGTTCTTCCGCGTCTTCGGCCTGCAGCCGACGATCGAGCAGCGGCTGCAAGGGCATCCCGAGGCGCTCGAAGGCCTGCGCTCGGTGATCCGCCGCGCGCACCGCGGCGCCACGTTCGCGCTCGCCTTCGCGGTGCATCGCATGGATCCCGACGCGCCGCTGATCCACGAGGCCGCGCTGCTGCACGATCTCGCCGAGATGCTGCTGTGGTGCCATGCCCCCGAGCTGGCGCTGCGCATCCGCGCCGCGCAGCGCGCCGACGCCACGCTGCGCTCCACCGCCATCCAGCGCGAGGTGCTGGGCATCGCGCTGTACGAAGTGAAGCAGGCGCTGATGAAGGCCTGGCGGCTGCCCGAGATGCTGCGCCGCATCAGCGACGAGCGCCACACCGACCAGGCCAACGTGCGCAACGTGCTGCTGGCGGTGCGCCTGGCGCGCCACACCGCCGCCGGCTGGGACAACGCCGCGCTGCCCGACGACGTGTCCGACATCGCCGCGCTGCTCAACCTCTCGCACGGCGCGGCGATGCAACTGGTGCGCAGCATCGAAGCCTGACGCGCTTGTTCCTTGCATCGTGGCGCGGCGGCACCGGCGGCGGTAAGAAGTCACGCCGGCGCCCCGGCGACCGTGGCCTGCGCGCGGCCCGCTGGAGATAGTCCGCACTCGTTTTGCAGTTCAACGAGGAGGATTTCCCATGAAAGCCTTGTTCGCCGAATTCTTCGGCACCTTCTGGCTGGTGCTCGGCGGTTGCGGCAGCGCGGTGCTGGCCGCGGCCTTCCCTCAGGTGGGCATCGGCCTGATGGGCGTCGCGCTCGCCTTCGGCCTGACGGTGCTGACGATGGCCTTCGCCATCGGCCACATCTCGGGCTGCCACCTGAACCCGGCGGTGTCGATCGGCCTGTGGGCCGGCGGCCGCTTCGAGGCCGGCAAGCTGCCCGGCTACATCGTCGCGCAGGTGCTCGGCGGCATCGTCGCCGGCGGCGTGCTCTACCTGATCGCCAGCGGCAAGGCCGGCTTCGACGTCTCGGCCGGCTTCGCCTCGAACGGCTTCGGCGAGCATTCGCCCGGCCAGTATTCGATGCTCGCCGCGGTGGTCTGCGAGGTGGTGATGACGGCGTTCTTCCTGATCGTGATCCTGGGCGCGACGGACTCGCGCGCGCCGGCCGGCTTCGCGCCGATCGCCATCGGCCTGTGCCTGACGCTGATCCACCTGATCAGCATCCCGGTCACCAACACCTCGGTGAACCCGGCGCGCAGCACCGGCGTCGCGGTCTACGTGGGCGGCTGGGCGGTGGCACAGCTGTGGGTGTTCTGGGTCGCGCCTATCGTCGGTGCGCTGCTCGGGGCGTTTGCCTACAAGGTGATCGGCAGCAAGGACTGATCCTTCTTCAGCTCACGCGCGACGGCGCTGCCCGCTCTACAGCGGCAGCGCCGTCGTGTTCTTGACGCGGTCGAGCACGAAGCTCGTCTTGCAGTCCTCCACGCTCGGGTGGCGCAGCAGCGTGTCCATCACGAAGCGCGAGTAGTGCGCCATGTCTTCCACGACCACGCGCAGCAGGTAGTCCATCTCGCCGGTCAGCGCGGCGCACTCCACCACTTCCGGCCAGGTCTGCACCGCGGCGCGGAACAGGTCCATCGGGTTGCGCTTGTGCGTCTCGGCGTGTTTTTCGAGGCGCACGTTGAGATACGCCGTCAGCCCGAGACCGACACGCTCCGGCGCGACCAGCGCCACGTAGCGCGCGATCACGCCCGCCTCCTCCAGCCGCTTGACGCGCCGCAGCGTCGCCGAGGGCGACAGGCTCACCTGCGCGGCCAGCACGTCGTAGGTGATGCGCCCGTCAGCCTGCAGCGCACGAAGGATGCGCCGGTCGATGGTATCGAGCGGGATGGCGTTTTCCATGAGCCCAAGTTTGCAGCTTTCCTGCGCTTCCTGCCAGAGTCGAGCCGGATTTCGCATCAAAACTGCGCCGCTGCGCTTCTACAGTGCCGGACAGCGTTGAGGCAGGTCAAAACGCATACGCACTGGAGACACGGCATGCAGTTCACTCCCTGGGACAACCCGATGGGCACCGACGGCTTCGAGTTCATCGAATACGCCGCGCCCGATCCGGCCGCGCTGGGCAAGCTCTTCGAGCAGCTCGGCTTTCGCGCCATCGCGAAGCACCGCACGAAGAACGTGCTGCTGTACCGCCAGGGCGAGGTGAACTTCGTCGTCAACGCCGAGCCCGATTCCTTCGCGCAGCGCTTCGCGCGCCTGCACGGGCCCTGCGTCTGCGCGATGGCCTTTCGCGTCAGGGACGCGCGCGCCGCCTACGAGCGCGCGCTGTCGCTGGGCGCCTGGGGCTTCGACAACAAGACCGGGCCGATGGAGCTGAACATCCCGGCGATCAAGGGCATCGGCGACAGCCTGATCTACTTCGTCGACCGCTGGCACGGCAAGGACGGCGCCAAGCCCGGCGCGATCGGCAACATCAGCATCTGGGACGTCGACTTCGTGCCGCTCGACGGCGCCGAAGCCGCCGTGCCCGGCCACGGCCTGACCTACATCGACCACCTCACGCACAACGTGCACCGCGGCCGCATGAAGGAATGGGCCGAGTTCTACGAGCGCCTCTTCAACTTCCAGGAAGTGCGCTACTTCGACATCGAGGGCAAGCTCACCGGCCTGAAGAGCAAGGCGATGACCAGCCCCTGCGGCAAGATCCGCATCCCGATCAACGAGAGCAGCGACGACAAGAGCCAGATCGCCGAGTACCTTGATCTGTACCACGGCGAAGGCATCCAGCACATCGCGCTCGGCACGAACGACATCTACCGCACGGTCGACGGCATGAAGCGCGCCGGCGTGATCTTCCAGGACACGATCGAGACCTACTACGACCTCGTCGACAAGCGGCTGCCGAACCACGGCGAGAAGCTCGAGGAACTCAAGCGCCTGCGCATCCTGATCGACGGCGCCACGCATCAGGGCGCGCCCAACGAGCTGCTGCTGCAGATCTTCACGCAGACGGTGATCGGCCCGATCTTCTTCGAGCTCATCCAGCGCAAGGGCGACGAGGGATTCGGCGAAGGCAACTTCCGCGCGCTGTTCGAGAGCATCGAGCTCGACCAGATCCGCCGCGGGGTGCTGCAGGACAAGACGGCCGCCTGACCGCAAGGAGACGCGCATGAACGCCGCCCTGGACTTCCACGCCGGCATCAACCAGGGCGTCGCGCCCGTCACCTACGGCCAGGGCGACCGGCCGCCGCGCGGCGACTACGCCCACGCACGTGCCGACTACACCTGCGACCAGGGCTGGGAGCGCTACACGGCGCAGGATCACGACCTGTACCGCCGGCTCTACGAGCGCCAGGCCGCGCAGCTGCCGGGGCTGGCCTGCGAGGAGTTCATCGACGCCGTGCGGCACCTCGGTGCGCCGGAACTCATCCCGCGCTTCGATGCGCTGAGCGAGCGGCTGCACCAGGCCACGCGATGGGAGGTGGTGGCCGTGCCGGGGTTGATCCCCGAAGAGGCCTTCTTCGCGCTGCTCGCGAAGCGCCGCTTCCCGGTGACGAACTGGATCCGCAGGCCCGAGGAGTTCGACTACGTCGTCGAGCCCGACGTCTTCCACGACCTGTTCGGCCACGTGCCGCTGCTGTTCAACCCGGTGTTCGCCGACTACATGCAGGCCTACGGCGAAGGCGGCCTGAAGGCGAGCCGGCTGCAGGCCTGCGAGCTGCTCGCGCGGCTGTACTGGTACACGGTGGAGTTCGGGCTCATCGCGACGCCCGCCGGGCTGCGCGCCTACGGCGCCGGCATCCTGTCGTCGGCCGGCGAGCTGCGCCACAGCGTGGAGAGCGCGCAGCCGCAGCGCCGGCCGTTCGACCTCGAGCGCATCATGCGCACGCGCTACAGGATCGACGACTACCAGGCCACCTATTTCGTGATCGACGGCTTCGACCAGCTGTTCGACGCCACGCGCCCCGACTTCGCGCCGATCTACCGCCGCGTGGCCGGCGCGCCCGAGTTCGAGGCCGACGCCGCGGACGACACGCGGGACCAGACCGCCTCGAACACCGCCGGCTGATCGGCGAGGTGCACGTGCGCGCTGCCGCTCACGTGGCGGTTGTCAGCGCCCGGCAGTGTCGCCGTCGAGGGCGGGAACACGATGTTGTCGCAGTGGCTGTAGAAGCAGGTGAAGCGCTCGTAGGGTGACGCGCCGCGCCGGCGCGCCTCGTCGTCGCGCAGCGCATCCAGCCAGGCGTTCGGCCGCCGCATCTGCAGGCCGTTCGGCGTGATGCCGAAGCGCGCCAGCGAGGTGCCGGCGTGCGGCGATCCGATGGTCACCACATGCTCCACCGGCTCGGCCTCTTGGCTGCGGGCGAGCCAGGTGCGCACCGCGAGCCCGCCCATGCTGTGCGCGACCACCAGCGGTGCGCGACCGGTGGCCGCGCGCACGCGCGCGACGGCGGCGTCGACGATGGGCACATAGTCGTCGATGCGGCCGAACACAGGCTCGAGGTCGACGGCCACGAAGGGCACGCCGGCCGAGCGGAAGCGGCGCATCCACGCGTTCCAGAAGCCCCGATTGCAGACGAAGCCGTGCACGAGCACGACGCCGAGACGGCCCTGTGAGTCGACCGGCAGATGGTCGGGCTCGGCATGGGAGCGGAAGGGCTGCTGCCAGCAGAACACCCGTGGCGCCGAGCGCACCTCGCCCCACCACGCGCGCACGAGCTGCGCGGTCGTGGCACGCGGCGCCGGGTCGTCGCCGTGGGCCGTCGCCAGCAGCACGAACTCGAGCCCGAGGACGAGCGCGTACCCGAACAGCACGAGCGCCGCTCCGGCCATCGCCCAGCCCCAGCGGCCGTCGCGGCCGAACCAGGCGGCCCAGCCGAGCGCGATCAGCAGCAGCGAGAGCGTGGTGGCCTGCTGCAGGCGGGCGAGCATGATCCGGTTCAGGCCAGCGCGACGTCGCGCCCCGCGAGGCGCTTGGCCAGGCCGGTCGCCAGCCGGTTGACGATGCCGTAGATCGAGAGCTGCGGATTCGCGCCGATGCTGGTGGGGAAGATCGAACCGTCGTGCACGGAGAGATTCGCCACCTGCCAGTGCGAGCCATCGGGCCGCACCACGCCTCGGCGCTCGTCGCCAGCCATGCCGCAGCCGCCCATCACGTGCGCGCTCACCACCCGCGTGAGCAGCGGCTTCATCGGTAGCGCCGCGATCGCCTCGCGCGCCTGGGCCCACGAGGTGTAGCGCTGCGCCATCTCGTGCACCGGCTGCACGACCTTCGCGCCGGCGGCGAACTGGATCTCGGCCATGCTGAGGAAGGCGCGCCGGGCGCCATCCATCACGAAGTCATTGAGGGGGTAGTCGAGCACCGGCGACCCGTCGTCGCGCAGCATGACCCGCCCGCCGGGCGACTGCTCGTGGAAGCCGTCGCGCATCAGCGCGAGCAGCGCATGCGTCTTCGGGAATTGGGCGAGCAGGTCGCTCTGCTCGCGGCCGTAGCCTGGCAGTGTCGACGCGAAGATCACCGGGTGGATGGGGGGCGCCTCGAGCTTGTAGCCGATGTCGCCGTCGATCGGCTGGGTCTCGAGGAAATGGTCCGAGTAGACCGTTTGCGGCGCGCCCTTCCAGCCTTCGACGGCCTCGTCGAACAGCGCGGCGGAGATCACGACCGGGTGCAGGAAGGTCCGGCGGCCGAGCAGGCCATGCGGATCCGGCAGCTTCGAACGCAGCATCAGGGCCGGCGAGTTGATGGCCCCGCCGGCGACGACGACATGTCGCGCGCGCACGCTGGTAGCCGGCGCGCCGGCAGCCGAGCCGTCGAGCGCCACGGGCAGGCAGCGCAGCGACTCGATGCGATCGCCCTGCAGCTGCAGTGATTCGACGCGCGTCTGCACGAACAGCGTGGCACCCCGCTCGAGCGCCGCCGGGATGGTGGTGACGAGCATCGACTGCTTGGCGTTGGTCGGGCAGCCCATGCCGCAGTACCCGAGATTGAAGCAGTTGCTGACGTTGCGCCGGATCGCCGCGGTCGGGATGCCCAGGGCCGCTGCGCCGCGACGCAGCACGTCGTTGTTCTCGTTGGGCGGGACGGCCCACGGCGCGATCGACAGCCGCTGCTCCACGCGCTCGAACCACGGCGCGAGCGCCTCCGGCGTGAAGCCGTCCAGGCCGTGGCGGGTGCGCCAGTGCTCCAAGGTGCGCGCCGGCGTGCGGAAGCTCGACGTCCAGTTGACGGTGGTCGAGCCGCCGACGCAGCGCCCCTGCAGGATGGTGATCGCCTTGTCGCGCGTCTTGCGCGCGGCCGACTCCTGGTAGAGCGCCGGATAGGCGGTGGCCTCGCGCATATCGAAGTCGCGCGAACTGCGCAGCGGGCCCTCTTCGACGATCACGACGGCGAGCCCCGCCTCGGCGAGGATCTCGGCGGTGATGCCGCCGCCGGCGCCCGAGCCGACGATCGCCACGTCGCACTCGATGCGCGTGGGCGGCGGCGTGGAGGCGCCGGTGTCGCGGACCTTCCATCCGCGGGCGAGACCGGCTGCGATCGGGTCGGGAAATGCGCTCATGCTCGTGGTGTCGTGTCGTGTCGTGTCGTGCGTGGTGCGCGGTGCGTGGCGCCCGCCGTCACAGCCGGACCGGGCCGCCGTATCCCATCGCCATCCAGTGCGCTTCGTCGCCGTACCAGGCGCCGAGCAGCAGGTCGTGCAGCGCCTG
>JAKOZT010000023.1 GCA_029779845.1 Pseudomonadota bacterium
GCCTGCCGCGCTGAACCTACGGTGGCATGCAATCAGGTGGCATGCAATCAGGTGGCATGCCACCTCTGGTTCTGCAAAGGGCCGTGCGGGCCGCTCGCTGCGCGCCTATGAGACGCTGAGCAGCGCAGGGCTCGTGGCCCGCGCGCGTACCCGCGCGCTTCGTCCTCATGCTCGCCGCGGGTGATCGAGCGCAGCGGGCGAAGCGCGCGAAGCGAGTTCCGCGGCGGGGCCGCGAGACCGAGCAGCGCAAGGCAGTCGGCCCGCAGGGCCGACCGTCTCATCGAAGCGCCGCGGGCGGCCCGCACGGCCCTTTGCCGCTTGGACCACGCGGCCGGCTTTCTGAACGATTGATCGCCGGTCGGTATGAGGCGTCAGTCGATCTCGACGCCGTCGAACGCCACCGCCAGCGACTCCATCACCAGCGCATTGGCCATCGCGTCCAGCGGCGAGTAGTGCAGGCTCGCCGGCCGCGCGTTGCGAAAGCGCCAGCGCATCACCACGCGCTCGCGGTCCGGCGCCAGCAGGCTGATGCGCACGCTGCGCCGCTGCGGCGCGCGGCCCTTGCAGGCCTTGTCCCACCAGTCGTGCAGCGTGCGCTCGCCGTTGGCGGCGCGGCGCAGCACCAGCAGTTCCTCGGCCGGCGGCGATTGCGCGTCGGCGTGCGCGGCGAGCGTCGGGAACAGCACCTGAGCGCAGCCGATTTCCGTCGCGTGCCCGTTGCCGTCCACCAGTTCGACGACGAAGTGGCAGCCCGCCACCGGCGCCGCATCGTGCGCCGCGCTCACTCGATCTCCAGCCGCTCGAAGGCGAGCACCATCTCCTCCATCGCCACGTCGCCGCCCTTGGCGTTGAAGGGGCCGCTGGCGTGCCTGACGATGCGCGCGCGCAGCAGCTTCCAGCTCATCACGACCGTCGTGTGCTGCTCGTCGAGCAGCTGGATCGTCACCGTGCGCAGCGCGTTCTGCTCGCCGTTGCGGATCTGGTTGATCCACTGGTACAGCTTCAGCGAGCCGATCAGCCCGCGGCGCAGCGTCACGTCGCCGACGCGCGCCAGGCCGGTGATCTTCATGGTCTCGTTCTCGCGCGAATTGCCGTTGCGGTACTCGATCACCTCGACGTTCATCGCGAGCCCGCTCACCTCGGCGAAGCCGGCGTCGGGGCCCTCGGTGTTGCCGTCGCCGAGGTCGACGAGGAAGTTGAAGCGGTTGTAGGGACGCTCGCGCAGCGTGGCCATGAGTTGCTCCCGGTCGTGATGCGCTGCGAGTGTGCCTGTGCCAGGGCGATGCGGGAAGACTGTCACGCGCTGGCACAGCGCGGCGGGGCAAACCCTGAGGCCGCGGGCCGTTTGGAGCGCGCGCGGCGGCCGCAAGGCATTGGCACGCATGTTGCCCAACCGTGCCCCGGAGGTGCGGGCCGCAACCCGCGCCCCGGATCTCTCAAACCTCGAGGAGACAAGGATGCGAATCAAGCAACTGAGCCTGTGGGTCGCGCTGGCGCTGGGCACGATGAACGCCCAGTCGGCGGTGACCGACAAGATGATCGAAGACGACGCCAAGACCCCGGGCGACATCGTCTCGTGGGGCATCGGCCAGCAGGGCCAGCGCTACTCGCCGCTCAAGCAGATCAACGCGCAGACCATCGGCAAGCTCGCGCCGGTGTGGTCGTTCTCGTTCGGCGGCGAGAAGCAGCGCGGCCAGGAGTCGCAGCCGCTGATCCACGACGGCAAGATGTTCGTCACCGCTTCGTACTCGCGCATCTTCGCGCTCGACGCACACACCGGCCGCAAGCTCTGGAAGTACGAGCACCGCCTGCCCGACGGCATCATGCCCTGCTGCGACGTGATCAACCGCGGCGCCGCGCTGTACGACAACCTGGTGATCTTCGCGACGCTCGACGCGCAGCTCGTCGCGCTCGACCAGAACACCGGCGACGTGGTGTGGAAGGAGAAGATCGACGACTACGCCGCCGGCTACTCGGCTTCGGCCGCGCCGCTGATCGCCGGCGGCCTGCTGCTGACCGGCGTGTCGGGCGGCGAGTTCGGCGTGGTCGGCCGCGTCGAGGCGCGCAACCCGAAGACCGGCGCGCTGGTCTGGGTGCGCCCGGTGGTCGAGGGCCACATGGGCTACAAGTACGACAAGGACGGCAACAAGACCGAGAACGGCGTCTCCGGCACCGCCGGCAAGACCTGGCCCGGCGACCTGTGGAAGACCGGCGGCGCGGCCACCTGGCTGGGCGGCACCTACAACGCCAAGACGGGCCTCGCGTACTTCGGCACCGGCAACCCGGCGCCGTGGAACAGCCACCTGCGCAAGGGCGACAACCTGTTCAGTTGCTCGACCGTCGCGATCGACGTGAAGACCGGCCAGATCGTCTGGCACTACCAGACCACGCCCAACGACGGCTGGGATTTCGACGGCGTCAACGAGTTCGTCACCTACGACGAGGGCGGCAAGATCCTCGGCGGCAAGGCGGACCGCAACGGCTTCTTCTACGTGATCGACGCGAAGAACGGGCACCTCGAGAACGCCTTCCCCTTCGTCAAGAAGATCACCTGGGCCACCGGCATCGACCTGAAGACCGGCCGGCCCAACTTCGTGCCCGAGAACCGCCCGGGCGATCCGACCACGGCGGCCGACGCCGGCAAGGGCAAGTCGGTGTTCTCGGCGCCCAGCTTCCTGGGCGGCAAGAACCAGATGCCGATGGCCTACTCGCCGGAGACCAAGCTGTTCTACGTGCCGGCCAACGAGTGGGGCATGGAGATCTGGAACGAGCCGATCACCTACAAGAAGGGCGCGGCCTACCTCGGCGCCGGCTTCACGATCAAGACGCTGGACGACGGCCCGATCGGCGCGCTGCGCGCGATCGACCCGAAGACCGGCCGCATCGTCTGGGAAGCGCCCAACAACGCGCCGCTGTGGGGCGGCGTGCTGACCACCGGCGGCAACCTGGTGTGGTGGGGCACGCCGGAAGGCTACCTGCAGGCCGCCGACGCCAAGACCGGCAAGATCGTCTGGAAGTTCCAGACCGGCTCGGGCGTGGTGGCGCCGCCGGTCACCTGGCTGGACAAGGGCGAGCAGTACGTCGCCGTGGTCTCGGGCTGGGGCGGCGCGGTGCCGCTGTGGGGCGGCGACGTGGCCAAGAAGGTCAACTACCTCGAGCAGGGCGGCTCGGTGTGGGTGTTCAAGCTGATGAAGTGAGGCCATTGCCTTGGCTCATCAGCGCCGCGGCAGATCCGGGAGCGTGCGCGGCGGCGGCAGCGCGCGCGTCTCGGTGAAGCTGCGGATCGCCCAGATCGTCTCGGCCGGCAGCACGTTCTTCCACGCCGGCATGTGCATCTGGCCGGCGCGCAGCTTGCCTTCGCGCACCGAGTACAGGAAGTAGGTGTCGACGTCGGCCAGGCAGTGCGCCTTCAGCGCGCCGTCTTCGAGCTGCTTGCAGAAGGTGTTGAGGCGGCGCAGGTCGGGGCCTTCGGCCACCGGCCGGCTGGCGCGCTCGCCGTGGCACTCGGCGCAGTAGCGCTCGTAGGCCGCGCCGCCGGCCTCCAGCACCGCGGCGTTGCCGCGGTAGGGGTTGGGCGGCGCGCTCGCCGCGGCCAGCGGCGGCAGGCCCTCGGGCACCGCTTCGAGCGCGCACGCGTTGCTCGCCGCGGCGAGGGCGAGCAGCAGAATGCAGGCGCTGCGTGTGCTCATCGTTGCATCCATCGCTACCAGCCCTCCGGGCAGCCCTGGCAGCCGCCCATCTCCGCGTCGGGAAAGATCGTGTAGCGCAGCAGGTTGTCCTGGAACACCGCCTTCTGCAGGTTGGCGGCGACGAACTTCGCCTCCTGCAGGTTGGCGCCGACGATGCGCGCGCCGACGAACTGCGTGAGGTTCAGCCGCGCGGCCTCGAAGCTCGCGCCGCTGCAGTCGGTCTCGCTCAGGTCGGCGCGGAAGAAGCGCGCCTGGACGAAGCGCGCCTGCACGAGCCGGGCGCCCCGCATCGACACGCCCGGCGCGTTCAGCGCGTAGCCCTCGACGCCGCTCAGGTCGGCGCCGTCCAGGCGCGCGCCGGCCATGTTGGCGGCGCGCAGGTGCGCGCCGGCCAGGTTCGCGCCGGTGAAGTCGGCGCCGCGCAGGTCGAGGCCGACCAGGTCGGCGTCGCGCAGGTCGGCGCCGGGGCACTGCGCGTACGGCCACAGGTGGCAGCCGTTGACGACACGCACCTGCGGTGCCGGCGCTGGCGTCGTTTGCGCCTGCGCCTGCGCTGCCGTGGCGGCCGCAGCCGCGGCCACCACCACGGCTGCGAGGATTGCGCGCGCCGTCATCACCGCGGCGGCAGCCGGAAGGCCCAGAAGCTGCCGCCCTGCGTCACCTGGCGCGTCAGCTCGGCCATGTCGCCGCCCCACAGCGGCACCGCGCCGCCGTAGCCCGACGAGAGGCCGAGGTACTGCACGCCGTCCTGCTCCCAGGTGATGGGCACGCTGACCACGCCCGAGCCGGTCTGGAAGTGCCACAGCTCCTCGCCGGTCTTGGCGTCGAAGGCCTTCACCCAGCCGTCGCTGGTGCCGGTGAACAGCAGCCCGCCCGCGGTGGTCAGCGTGCCGGCCCACAGCGGGAACTTCTCCTTGTGCTGCCAGGCGATCTTGCCGGTCTTCGGGTCGATCGCGCGCAGGATGCCCACGTGGTCCTCGTACAGCCGCTTGATGCGAAAGCCCTGGCCGAGGTAGGCGCTGCCCGCCTTGTAGGTGAGGTGCTCGGTCCAGTAGTCCATCGCCCAGTGGTTGCCGGGGATGTAGAACAACCCCGTGTCGGGCGAGTACGACATCGGCATCCAGTTGGTGCCGCCGAGGAAGGGCGGCGAGACGAAGATCGACTTGCCCTTGTCGGCGCCGGCCTCGGGCAGCGGCGGGTGCTGGCCCTTGACGACCTCGGGCTTGCCGGTCTTCAGGTCGAAGCCGGTCGACCAGGTGATGCCCTCGACGAACGGCCACGCGCCGATCAGCCCGGTGGGCTTGCCGTACATGCCCGCGCCGTTGGCGAGCTTCTCGCGGTCGGTCACGAAGAAGAAGCCGTTGCGGTCGGCGTGCGCGCTCGCCTTGACGAGCTTGCCGTCCTTGTTCTTGTATTCGAACAGCAGCACCGAGTTGTTGCCCGAGAAGTCCCAGGCGTCGTTGGGCGTGTGCTGGAAGAAGCCCTTCAGGTCGCCGCTGCCGGCGTCGACGTAGGCCTGGCCGCTGGTGAACAGGCTGTCCCAGTTGCGCGGGTCGTCGCCTTCCTTGGTGCGCTTCCAGGTGTTCCACGGCGCCGGGTTGCCGGTGCCGATCACCACCGTGTTGGTCTCGACGTCGAAGCTCGCCGTCTGCCACGGCGCGCCGCCGCCGTGGTTCCAGGCCTCGACGAGGTTGCCGTCCTTGTCGCGCGGCCAGCTCGGCGCCTTGGCGTCGCCGGTGGTGGTGCTGTCCTTGCCGTTCAGGCGGCCCATGTGGCCCTCGACCATCGGCCGCGCCCACACCTCGGCACCGGTGTCGGGGTCGCGCGCGTACAGCCAGCCGACCACGCCGAACTCGTCGCCCGAGCTGCCGTGCACCAGCAGCACCTTGCCGCTCTTGGCGTCCTTCACGACGAAGGGCGCGCCGGTCATCGTGTAGCCGACCTTGTGGTCGCCGAACTTCTCGTTCCACACCACCTTGCCGGTGTTCTTGTCGAGCGCGACGATGCGCGCGTCCAGCGTGCCGAAGAACACCTTGTCGCCGTAGATCGCCGGGCCGCGGTTGATCACGTCGCAGCAGGGGCGGATGTCGTCGGGCAGGCGGTGCTCGTACATCCACAGCTGCTTGCCGCTCTTCGCGTCGAGCGCGAAGAAGCGCGAGTACGAAGCGGTCACGTAGATCACGCCGTCGTGCACCAGCGCCTGCGCCTCCTGGCCGCGCTGCTTTTCGCCGCCGTAGCTGAAGCTCCAGGCCGGCAGCAGGTTCTTCACGTTCTTCGTGTTGATCTGCTTGGCGGGGCTGTGGCGCTGCGCCTTCAGGCCCAGGCCGTAGGTGAGCACGTCGCCGGTGGTGCGGTGGTCGTTGGCGATGTCTTCCCAGCTGACGTTCTTGCCCGCGGCCTGCGCGCCGCCGGCGAGCGCGGCGCTGCATGCCAGCGCCAGGATCGTGTGTCTCATCTGTCGGTCTCCTCGTTGTGGTGGAACGGATCTGCGGCGGCAGTCTAGGAATCGACCCGCGCCGCGCCCCAGGAGGCGCTCCCACCGGTGGCGGGACTTCTTCCTGCCGCGCGCCGCCGCGCCGGGCATGCGGATTGCAGTTTTGGAAGCCTGCTTCGGCGTGGCACAGAAAGCCCCGCGAAGCGCGCGTAAACCCTGAACCCACGAGCCGACAACGAGCCGCCGACGATGAACAACAAGCTGCTGTCCGACTGCATCAAGGTGCTGCTGCTCGACGACCATGCGGTGGTGCGCCACGGCTACCGGCGACTGATCGACGGCGAGGGCGACCTGTGCGTCGTCGCGGAGGCCGCCACCTCGGCGCAGGCCTGCGAATGCCTGCGCGAGGTGGACGTCGACATCGCCGTGGTCGACCTGAGCCTGAAGAACGACAGCGGCCTGGAGGCGATGCGGCGCATGCGCGAGCGCCAGCCGCGCCTGAAGATGCTGGTGTTCACGATGCACGAGCACCCCGGCTTCGCGCTGCAGGCGCTGCGCCTGGGCGCGATGGGCTACGTCACCAAGGACAGCGAGCCGCAGCAGCTGATCGACGCGCTGCGCCAGGTCGCGCAGGGGCGGCGCGTGTTCGCCGGCGAGATCGCCCAGGCCTGCCTGGCGCAGGCCCAGGCCGGCGAGGCCTTCGACCCGTTCGCGCAGCTCACGCCGCGCGAATTCGAGGTGCTGCGGCTGACCACCTCGGGCGAGGACGCGGCCGTGATCGCGCGCTCGCTGCACGTCAGCCCGAAGACCGTGCTCAACACCATGTCGCAGGTGCGCCAGAAGCTCGACGTGCGCAACGATTTCCGCCTGATGCGGCTGGCCGAGCAGCACGGCGTGGCCGGGCTGGGGGTGGCGGGCGCGCTGCCGTGCTGAGGCCGCGCGCGCGGTCTTGAAAGCCGAAGGCCGCCCTCGGGCGGCCTTCGTTCATGCGGCCTCGTTGCCGCTTCGGCCTACTTCGCCTGCGCGATCAGCGCCGCCAGGTACTCGGCCATGTCCAGCGTGCCGTCCTTGTCGGGGTTGGCCGCCTCGAAGGTCTTCTTCGACTTGACGCCCGCCTTCTTCGCCTCCTTCGGGTCCAGCGTGCCGTCCTTGTCGGGGTTGGCGGCGTTGAACTGCAGGCCGATCGCGGCGGCGAATTCCTTCTTGTCGAGCGAGCCGTCCTTGTCGGGGTTGGCCTGGGCGAAGAACTTCGCCGCGATGCCGAAGGCCTTGGCCTCGGCGAGGCTGACGGTGCCGTTCTTGTCCTTGTCGGCCTTCTCGAAGGCCGGGCCGACCTGCTCTTCGGTCGGGGCGGCCACGTCGGCGGCAAAGGCGGCGCCCGCGGCGAGGGCGAGGGTGGCGATGAGGGCGATTCGCTTCATGGAGTACTCCTTGTCGTTGGAACGGGCCGGGGATGCCAGTTTACGTTGCGGTGCAGCAACCCCCGGTTGCAGGCTGCACCTGACCCTGCCGCCGTGGCTTGCGCTGGCTCACGGCGGGAATCATTCCCTGGCCTGCCGTCGCGCGCCGCGCCACACTGCGCCCGTGCGCCGGGCTTTGGTTTGCCCTGAGCACATTCGCATCATCGGCATCGAGCTGATTTGAACCGCTGTCGGATGTCTATCTCCCCGACAGCGGTTTTCTTTGCCGTGGTCAAGCTGGATCTTCCACGACGAGACGCCGCGGCATGGCGTGGCACGATGGGCCATGCGCCTGCTCATCGCCCTCGCGCTGGCCGCCTTGTCGCAGGCGGCCGCTGCCGCCGACCGCCCCTATGTGTTCATCAACAGCGCCGCCGCCGAGGAAGACGAGGAGCAGGTCTGGTCGGTGGAGAACTGGTATCGCCACGCCGGATCGCGCAAGGGCTTCACGATCGCGCCCGAATACGCCTTCGATCCCGCCAACTCGCTGCAGGCCGAATTCCGCCGCGTGGTCGACCGCCGCAACGGCAACGGCCACGAGGTCGAGCTGGAGTTCAAGCACCTCTTCAACCGCATCGCGCGCGACGGCTGGGGCTGGGGCGTGGTGGCCGCGCTCGACGTCGAGCGGCCCGAGGGCGGGCCGTGGGAGGGCGGCGCCGTGTCGCTGAGCCTGCCCGTCACGCTGCAGCTCGGCGAGCGCGACAACAGCCTCGCGCATCTCAACCTCGGCGTGGCCAAGCCGCGCCGCGAGCGCCGCGTCTTCACCGCCGCGCTCGGCGCCGAGCACGAGGTGTGGCGGCGGACCTCGCTGTTCGCCGAAGTGGCGCGCCTTGCCGACGGCACGATGCAGCACGCCGGCGTACGCCACTGGATCCGCCGCGAGCGCCTGGCGTTCGACATCGCCTGGCAGCGCGTGCGCAGCGACGAAGCGCGCGGCAGCGGCCTCGTGCTGGGTCTGGCGTGGTACGACCTGTGACGCCGGCCGGGCGCCGGGCCGCTCCCACGCCGGCCAGCATCACCTCGGGGGATCGGCCGGCGTACTCGACGGACGAGGGGCAGACGTGACAAGCGAAACGCGCATCCCGCTCGACCTGCCGCGCCGCGTGATGCGGCGCGCGCTCGCCGTCGCGGTGCTGACGCTGCTGGCGGCGCTCGGCTTCGGCCTGGCGCGCACCGACGCCGACATCGACGGCGAGGTGCAGGCGGCGATGTCGCTGGCCGCGACGATGGAGCGGCTCTCGCGCGCCGGCGAGCTGAGCGACGCGCAGCTCGTCGCCCTGCTCGCCGCGCGCGACGACGACACGCCGCTGCGGCACCTCTCGCTGTCGGTGCGCGACGGCACCGGCCGGCTGGTGGTGGGGCGGCTGCCCGAGCCCTCGTCGAACGCCCTCGTCGAGACGCTGACCGACTGGCACCGCCGCTGGCGCCCCGGCGAGGCGATCGAGCCGGTGACCTGGCTGCTGCCGCGCCCGGGCGGCCGCCTGCCCTGGGTGCTGACGCTCGCCGCGCAGCCCGACAGCGAGCGCCACGAGGCGGTGGTCTACCTCGGCAGCCTGCTCGGCGTGCTGGTGGCCGGCCTCGCGCTGCTGCTGGTGGTGCTGCGCTGGAACGTGCGCTCGGCGTTCCGTCCGCTGGAGGGCATGCTCGCCGCGATCGGCCGCATCCAGGCCGGCGACACGGCGGCGGCGCGCGCGATGCCGACCATGCCGATCGGCGAGCTGGAGCAGATCGCCGCCGCGCTGCGCTCGCTGGCCGCGGCGCTCGACGCGGCGCAGGCCGAGCGCCGCCTGCTCGGCCACAAGGTGCAGTCGCTGCAGGAGGAGGAGCGCATGCGCCTGTCGCGCGAGCTGCACGACGAGTTCGGGCAGCGCCTGACCGCGATCCGCGTCGACGCCGCCTGGCTGGCGCAGCGGCTGAAGGACGATGCCGACGCGCAGCCGGTGCTGCAAGGCATGCTCGCGCAGTGCGCCGCGGTGCAGGGCGACGTGCGCGGCCTGCTGGCGCGATTGCAGCCACTGGCCGGCGTCGGCGAGGAGGCCGGCGGCGCGGTCAGCGTGGCTACGCTGGCCGAGCTGCTGCAAGGCTTGGCCGAGGGCTGGCGCAAGAGCGGCAGCGGCGCGCTGCGCGTCGAGCTGGCCATCGAGGCGCGCCGCGACCGCACGATGCCGCGCGACCTCGCGCTGGCGCTGTACCGCGTCAGCCAGGAGGCGCTGACCAACGTGGCGCGCCACGCGCAGGCCCGCGAGGTGACGATCGTGCTGCGCTGGCCCGATGGCAGCGGGGCGATCGCCTGGTCGGTGGCCGACGACGGCGTCGGCCTGGCCGATGCCGGCGCGGCGCTGCGCCGCGGCAACGGCCTGGCCGGCATCAAGGAGCGTGTGTGGGCTTTCGGCGGCGACCTCGCGCTGCGCCCGGCGCGGCCCGGGCAGGATCGGCCGGGGCTGGAGCTGTCGGCGACGCTGCGGGTGGAGGCACCGCAGGGCTAACGCGATACCGGCGCAGGCTCGATCGGCGCCAGCCGCGCCAGCTCGTCGTCGCTCCACAAGCGCAGCTGCGCGGTGAAGTGCTGCCCCGAGCCGTCTTCCAGCCCGAAGCTGCCGCTGTCGCCGGGGGCGACGTCCAGCGTCATCGCCAGGCCGCCGAGGTATTCGCATTGCGCCGCGCTGGCGAACACCGGCACGCCGTCGGCCGCCCCGTCGAGGCGGCCGAGCAGCCGGTCGCCCTGGCCGAGGGTCAGCTCGGTGGCGGCGAAGCACATCGGCGCGCTGCCCGCGCAGCAGCCGTGCGACTGGTAGAACAGGATCGCACCGTGCCGCACGCGCAGCTGCTCGACGAGCGCGCGCGCCGCCGCGGTGGTTCGCACGCGCGGCAGCGGTTCCATCGCCGACCCCTTCCTAGAAGAAGCCGAGCGCGTTCGGCGAGTAGCTCACCAGCAGGTTCTTGGTCTGCTGGTAGTGGTCGAGCATGGCTTTGTGCGTTTCGCGGCCGATGCCCGATTCCTTGTAGCCGCCGAAGGCCGCGTGCGCCGGGTAGGCGTGGTAGCAGTTGGTCCACACGCGGCCGGCCTGGATGGCGCGGCCCATGCGGAAGGCGCGGCTGCCGTCGCGGCTCCACACGCCGGCGCCCAGGCCGTAGGGCGTGTCGTTGGCGATCTGCAGCGCCTCGGCTTCGTCCTTGAAGGTGGTCACGGCCAGCACCGGGCCGAAGATCTCCTCGCGGAAGATGCGCATCTTGTTGTTGCCCTTGAACAGCGTCGGCTGGATGTAGTAGCCGCCGGCCAGATCGCCGCCGAGCTGCGCCTTGGCGCCGCCGCAAAGCACCTGCGCGCCTTCCTGCTTGCCAAGGTCGAGGTAGCTGAGGATCTTGTCCATCTGCATCGCCGAGGCCTGCGCGCCCATCATCGTGTCGGTGTCCAGCGGGCTGCCCTGCTTGATGGCCTTGACGCGATCCAGCGCGCGCGCCATGAACTTGTCGTAGATCGACTCCTGGATCAGCGCGCGGCTCGGGCAGGTGCAGACCTCGCCCTGGTTGAACGCGAACAGCACCAGGCCTTCGATCGCCTTGTCGAAGAAGGCGTCGTCGGCCGAGGCGATGTCCTCGAAGAAGATGTTCGGGCTCTTGCCGCCCAGCTCCAGCGTCGCCGGGATCAGGTTGCCGGCGGCGGCCTGCGCGATCACGCGGCCGGTGGCGGTGCTGCCGGTGAAGGCGATCTTGGCGATGCGCTTGCTCTGCGCCAGCGGCATGCCGGCCTCGCGGCCGAAGCCGTTGACGATGTTCAGCACGCCCGGCGGCAGCAGGTCGGCGATCAGCTCGGTCAGCACGAGGATGCTGATCGGGGTCGATTCGGCCGGCTTGAGCACCACGCAATTGCCCGCGGCCAGCGCCGGCGCGAGCTTCCACGCCGCCATCAGGATCGGGAAGTTCCACGGGATGATCTGGCCGACCACGCCGAGCGGCTCGTGGAAGTGGTAGGCGACGGTGTTGGCGTCGATCTCGCTGATCGCGCCTTCCTGCGCGCGCACGCAGCCGGCGAAGTAGCGGAAGTGGTCGACCGCCAGCGGGATGTCGGCGTTCAGCGTCTCGCGCATCGGCTTGCCGTTGTCCACCGTCTCGGCGTAGGCCAGGCGCTCGGTGTTCTGCTCGATGCGGTCGGCGATCTTCAGCAGGATGTTGGCGCGCTCGGCCGCCGCGGTGGCACCCCATTTGGCGGCGGCGGCATGCGCCGCGTCCAGGGCCAGCTCGATGTCGCGCTCGTTCGAGCGCGCGGCCTGCGTGAACACCTTGCCGCTGATCGGCGTGACGACGTCGAAGTACTGGCCGTCGGCCGGCTTGACGAACTTGCCGCCGATGAAGTTGTCGTAGGCGCGCTTGAACTCGACCGGCGCGCCGGCGCTGTTGGGCTGGGCGTAAATCATGGCTGTCTCCGTCCGGAGGGTGTGGAAGTGGATGCCCGCGCAACCCGGATGCGGCGCGGAACCGGAGCGCAGATCCGCACGGAGCGTGCCAAGCCCGGTTTCGAGGCGGTTCGCCTGATCCCGGGCAAGAAAGATTCGGGTTTGTCGGCATGCGCCGGGCTCGGCGCTGTTGCCGCGTGGCACGGCGCTGTCACGAAGCGGAGCAGTGACACGCCGGCACCTCGCGCCGCCGTAGACTCGCCGCGTGCCGCGCCCGCCCGTTCCGACCTCGTCGTCCGACCCCGCCTGCCATGTCCTGGTCGTCGAGGACGAGCAGACCATCGCGCGCAACGTGGTCGAATACCTCGAAGCGGGCGGCTTCCTCGTCGACATCGCCTACGACGGCCAGGCGGCGCTGGCCGAGCTCGCCCGCCGCACCTTCGACGTGCTGGTGCTCGACCTCGGCCTGCCGCGCCTGGACGGCCAGCAGGTGCTCGAGCAGCTGCGCCACCGCCTCGGGCTGACGCTGCCGGTGCTGGTGCTGACGGCGCGCGACGCGATCTCCAGCAAGCAGGCCTGCTTCGACGCCGGCGCCGACGACTACCTCGTCAAGCCCTTTTCGCTGGCCGAGCTGGCGATGCGCGTGCGCTCGCTGCACCGCCGCGCCAGCAAGTCGGTCACCGAGGCCGCGCTGGTGGCCGGCGCGCTGCGGCTGGATCGGCGCGCGCGCCAGGTGTTCGTCGGCGAGCGCCCGGTGCACCTGCCGCCGCGTGGCCTGCAGATTCTCGAGCTGCTGCTGCGCGACCCCGGCCGCGTGGTGCCGCGCGCCGAGCTGGAGGCCGCGCTGTGGCCCGAGGGCCCGCCCGACAGCGACGCGCTGCGCAGCCAGATCCACCTGCTGCGCCGCGCGCTCGGCCAGGCCGGCTTCGACGGGCTGGAAACGCGCCCCGGCATCGGCTGGCGGTTGCGGCCGGAGGCCGGCGCATGACGCTGCGCCGCCGCGTGCGCGTCGCGATGGTGGTGCTGACGGCGCTGTTCACCATCGTCCAGTGCAGCCTGGCCGTGCTGGCGATGCACGAGCAGGAAGACGACTTGGTCGACGACCTGGTGCTCGCCGCGAGCCGCCACCTGGCGCGCGAGCTGGAGCAGAGCGGCCCGGAGGTGCTCGGCGCGGGGCGCCGGCGCGTGCTGCTGCCCGAGGGCTACGAAGCCTGGTGGATCGCCGCCGACGGGCGCGTGCTGCCGGGCCCGCTGCCCGAATCGATGCGCACGCTTGCCGACGGCCCGCACATCGACAGCGCGCTCTTCGACGAGTACCACATCCTCGTCGCCCCGGCCGCCGGCGGGCGCCTGTTCGTGCGCTACAACGCCGAGCGCAACGAGCAGAAGGTCAAGGACTTCGCCGTGCAGGTGTTCGCGCTCGCGCTGTTCTTCATCGCGATGGCGGCGTGGATCTCGCGCTACGTGTCGGGCCTGCTGGTGGCGCCGCTGGAGAAGGTGGCGCGCCTGCTCGACCACTGGGCGCCGGCGTCGGAGCCGGGCGCGGCGCTCGCGGTCGACGAGGAGCGCCGCGTGTTCGACGCCTTCGCGCGCGTGCAGCTGCGCTGGGAGCAGGGCGTGGCGCGCGAAAGCGAGCGCTTCGCCGACATGCACCACGAGATCCGCACGCCGCTGGCCGCGCTGCGCACCGATCTGGAGATGCTCGAAGCGGGCGCGGCCGGCGCGCCGCAGGCAGAGAGGCTGCGCCGTTCGCTGGCCGCGGTGGACGCGATCGCCGGCGCGCTCGAGTCGATGCGCGCGCTGCACAGCGGCCGTGCCGGGCAGCCGCAGCGCGTGCCGCTGCTCGATTGCGTCGACGACGCCTGGGCCAGCCTCGGTGAGCTGCCCGAGCAGCGCCGCCTGAGCCTGCGCAACGAGGTGGGTGCGCAGGCGCATGCGCTGGTCGACCGGCAGGCGCTGATGGCGATCCTGCGCAACCTGTTCCGCAATGCCGCCGAGCATGCCGCGCCGGCGCAGCTGCGCGTGAGCTATGCCGACGGCCGCCTGATCGTGGCCGACGACGGCGCCGGCATCGCGCCGGAAGACCGGGCCTTCGTGTTCGAGCGCTACTACCGCGGGCGGCTGGCCGATTCCTCCGCGCCGGCGCACCCCGCCGGCAACGACTACCAGCGCGGCCTCGGCCTGGCGATCGCGCGCCGCGTGGCCGAAGCGAACGGCTGGAGCCTGACGGTCGAAGCCGAGCAGCCCCGCGGCACGCGCTTCGTGATCGCGCCGCTGTGATTTGACGCGCCCTTGACGCCGCCTCGACGCGCCGCTGACGCGCGGCTGCCTACGCTGGCGGCATGTTGTTGTCGAGCCGGCACCGCTTCTTCCTCCAGGTCGGGCTGCTGCTGCCGCTGGCCTTCGCCGCGGCGGCCGCGGCCGTGCCGCGCATCGGCATCGACGCCGGCCTGAGCGCGGCCTTCTACGACGCGCAGACGCAGCACTTCCTGGTCGGCAGCAGCGGCTGGCTCGATCTGGTCGGCCACCGGCTCGGCAAGTCGCTGGTGCTGGCGCTGTGGCTGCTGATCTGCGCGGCCGCGGTGGCTTCGCACTGGGTGCCGCGCCTGGCCGCGCACCGGCGGCTGCTGTGGACGCTGGTGCTGGCGATGGGCGCCGGCCCGACGCTGGTGACGCTGCTCAAGGACATCAACTCGCACGCCTGCCCGTGGAGCCTGAAGGCTTTCGGCGGCAGCGCCGACTACAGCGCCGAGTGGTTCGTGCCCAGCCTGGAGGCGGGGCGCTGCTTTCCGGGCGGGCATGCGGCGGGCGGCTTCTCGCTCGTGGCACTGGCCTTCGCCGGCGAGGCGATGAACCGGCCGGCGCTGCGCCGCCTCGGGCTGTGGCTCGGGCTGGGTATCGGCGCCGCGTTCAGCCTGCTGCGCATCGCGCAGGGCGCGCACTTCCTCAGCCACAACCTGTGGTCGGCCGCGATCGACCTGGCCAGCGCGGCGCTGGCCTTTGCGCTGCTGAAGCCCGCCAGCGAGGGCCAGGCGCGATGAAGCAGGACGGCAACAAGGGCTGGTCGGTCGAGGCGCTGGTGCTGGCCGCCACCGCGCTGCTGGTGCTGCTGGCCAACCTGCCGTTCTGGCGCGAGGCGCTGGCCGGGCGCAGCGCGGCCGACTTCGGCACCTGGCGCTTCATCGCGGGAACGAGCGTGCTGCTGGTCGCGGCGCAGGCCGCGGTGGTGCTGCTGCTGGCCACGCGCGCCACGGTGCGGCCGCTGCTCGGGCTGCTGATCATCGCCAGCCTGGTCGCGCAGCACCTGATGCAGCGCTACGGCGTGGTGCTCGACCCCTCGATGATGCGCAACGCGCTGCGCACGCAGACGCGCGAGGCCTCCGAGCTGGTGTCGCCGTGGCTGCTCGTCAACGTGGGGCTCGGCGTGCTGGCCTTCGTCGCGCTGTTTCGCGTGCCGATCCGGCGCGCGCCGGCGCTGCTGCCGGCGCTGGCGCGGCGGCTGGGCTTCGTGCTCGGCGCGGCCGCGATCGGCGTGGCCGCGCTGCTGCTGGTGTTCCAGGACTTCTCGTCGACGATGCGCAACCAGCGCGAGCTGCGCTACCGCATCACGCCGGCCAACCTGCTGTATTCGACCGGCCGCGTGCTCGCCGCCGACATGCGCGACGCCGCGCGCACGCGCGAGCCGCTGCTGCCGGTGCGCGCCGCCGCCCCGGCGAGCGGACGCAAGCCGCGCCTGCTGGTGATGGTGGTCGGCGAGACCGCGCGGGCGATGAACTTCTCGCTCGACGGCTACGCGCGCGAGACGAATCCCGAGCTGGCCGCGCTGCCGGTGATCAACTTCGCCGACGTGACGGCCTGCGGCACCTCCACCGAGGTGTCGGTGCCCTGCCTGTTCTCCGCGCTCGGCCGCGCCAGCTACGACGAGGCGCGCATCCGCGCCAGCGAATCGCTGCCGCAGTTGCTGGCGCGCGCCGGCATGCGCGTGGTGTGGCTGGACAACCAGGCCGGCTGCAAGAAGGTGTGCGCGGGGCTGGAGTTCGTCGACGTCTCCAGCGGCAGCGACGCGCAGCTCTGCCCGGGCGGCGAATGCCTCGACGGCGTGCTGCTCGACGGCCTGCGCCGCGTGGTCGACGGGCAGGGCGAGGCGCCGGCGCGCGACACCGTCGTCGTGCTGCACCAGCTCGGCAACCACGGCCCGGCGTACTCCAAGCGCTACCCGCGCGAGTTCGCGCACTTCCAGCCGGAGTGCACGAAGCACGAGCTGCGCGAATGCTCGCGCGAGGAGATCGTCAACTCCTACGACAACGCGATCCGCTACACCGACCACGTGCTGGCGCAGGCGATCGGCATGCTGAAGAGCTGGCAGCCGCGCTACGATGTCGGGCTCATGTATGTCTCCGACCACGGCGAATCGCTCGGCGAGAAGGGCCTGTACCTGCACGGCATGCCCTACGCGGTGGCGCCGCGCGAGCAGCTCGCGGTGCCGATGCTCTGGTGGTTCGGCGGCGCCGGCGCGCGCGGCTGGGACGGGCTCGACGCCGCCTGCCTGCGCGAGCGCGCGCGCCGCCCGGCGCGGCACGACAACATCTACCACTCGGTGCTCGGCCTGATGCAGATCGAGACGCCCAGCTACCAGGCCGGCAGCGACCTGATCGCCCCGTGCCGGCGCAGCGGGGCGAACGGATGAACGAGGCGACGCAGCCGCAACCGCATCCGCACAAGGGCCGCACCGGCCTCGTGCGCCTGGCCTGGGCGCTGCGCCATTCGCTGGCCGGCTTCGCCGCCGCGCTGCGCCACGAAAGCGCCTTCCGTCAGGAGGCGCTGCTGGCCGTGCTGCTGCTGCCGGCGGCTTTTGTCGTCGCGCGCGGCTGGGTGGAGTTCGCGCTGCTGACCGGCTCGGTGCTGCTGGTGCTG
This sequence comes from Pseudomonadota bacterium, assembly GCA_029779845.1. Taxonomy (GTDB): domain Bacteria; phylum Pseudomonadota; class Gammaproteobacteria; order Burkholderiales; family Burkholderiaceae_C; genus Piscinibacter. The sequence goes on from JAKOZT010000023.1 coordinate 16,892, forward strand.
ATCACCGAGCTGCTGAACTCGGCGGTGGAGGCGGCCATCGACCGCATCTCGCCCGAGCGGCACGAGCTTTCCAAGCGCGCCAAGGACATGGGCAGCGCGGCGGTGCTGCTGGCGCTGCTGTGGTGCGTGCTGGTGTGGGGAATGGCGCTGTGGGAGCGGTGGGGCTGAGGGCCCGTCACAGCCGCGGCGCCGCATCGCGCAGGAACACCGGCAGATCCATCACCGGCGGCTTGAGCCCGGCGTGGTAGAGCGCCTCGGCCACGTAGCCGCGGTGGTAGGTCTTGTGGTTGACGGTATGCAGCAGCATGTCGCCGCGCGACATCGCGCCGGCGCCGCCGTCGACGAAGCGGAAGTGCACGACCTCGTCGTGCGCCGCATCCGACAGCGTGTCGGCGTAGTCGACATACCAGCGGTCGATCTGCGTCTGCGCGTCGTGCAGCTCGCGCAGCGGAGGCGCTGTCTCGATGTTGCGCGTGGTGAAGCCGTGCGGCCGGCCCAGCAGGTGCGCCTGCCAGATCAGGTCGACCACGTGCGCGTGGCTGAGCGTGTCGACGATGCTGCCGGAGCCGGTCGGGCGCGGCGCGGTGACGACGTCTTCGGGCAGCCCTCGCAACATCTCGAACAAGCGCTGGCCGGCCCAGGCGTTGTAGCGCGTCAGCATGCGGACGTTGCGGGTGAGGCTCATGGCGGCGACTCAGAACACCAGCGCCCGCCAGCGCCCATCCGCCGCGCGCGCCATGAACTGCACCGCGCCGCCGCGGCCGTGGCATTCGGCGATCAGCGTGTCGGGGGCTATGCCTTGCGCTTCCAGCGCGTCGCCGCAGGCATAGAGCTTGGCGCCGTGCGCCACCGCCTCGCGCATCGCGTCGAGCACGGTCTTGGCGTGGCGCTCGCTGGCGCGCAGCGCGGCGGCCACGCCGGGGGCGAGCAGGTGCACGCTGCGCGCGCTGAAGTAGATCTCCACCGGGATGTCCATCGCCGCCGCTGCGGCGGCGTGGAAGAAGGGCGTGGCCAGGCGCTGCGGGTCGCCGGGGTCGGCGGCCCACAGCAGGATGGCGAGGCCGGCAACCGGCTCTTCGACGAAGCTCATGCATCGTCCTTTTCGATGCGCGACAGCCACGCATGATGCTCCATCGCCGCGATCACCGGCTCGCCGTGCAGCAGCGCGGCGCGGTCGGCTTCGAAGTCGGCCGGGCGCACGCGCGCCAGCCAGCCTTCGCCGTAGGGGTCGCGGTGCACCAGCTCGGGCGTCGCGGCGAGGCGTTCGTTGGCCGCCACCAGCGTGCCGCGCAGCGGCGACTTCACCGAGACGATGGACTTGGCCAGCTCCACCACCGCGATCGAACGCCCCTGCTCGACCTCGCTGCCCACCGTCTTCGGCCGGCACATGTAGATCTCGCCGGCCTGCGCGATGCCCAGCGCCGTGATGCCCACCGTCGCCGTGCCGTCGCTCTCCAGCCGGGCCCATACCTGATGTTCGATCAGGTAGTGCAGCTCGTCGGGGAAATCCAGCCCGATTGCTCTCACACCTTGCCTACTCTAAAGCGCTGGTCGCCCAGCCGGCGAAGCGAGCGCGCCGAGGTCGCGCCGAGCAGCGCAGCCGTACTCGGGTACGGCGAGCAGCGCAGGCGCGAGATCGGCGTGCGCAGCCGCCGGATGGGCGGCCAGCGGCGGAGGGGAACGGGAGTCGAACCCGCCCGGCAGCGCATGGCGCCACCCACCGGGTTTGAAGCCCGGCCGATCCACCAGGATCGTTTCCCCTCCGTGTTCCTGCTCATGACGATGCCGCTTCGGCGAACAGCGTCGAGTCGGCGCGCAGCTTGTGCACATCGCCGACGCGGCGCAGCAGGCCGATGCGGTCGAAGTATTCGAGGATCTGGATCGCACGCTTGCGGCCGAGGCCCGTCGCGTCGCGAAACGACGCGGCACTGACCTCGCCCGATCCCTGCTCGGCGGCAACCCGTCGCGCGATGCTAGCGAGCTTGGCGATCGTCGCCATCGGGTAATACAGGTCCTTGACGACCTGGTGCAGCTCGCCGCGCTGCGCCAGCCGCGCGAGCGTGGTGCGCATCAGCGCCTCGGATTCGCCGCCGTCGCGCGCCAGGTCGCGCGCCCAGGCGCCCTCGAAGCCGGCCTGCGCGAGCGGCACCGCTACCTTCTGCGCGATGCGCTCCTCGCCGGCCGACAGGCGCACGCCGTGCTCGGGCAGGTGCACGAAGGCGCCGCGCAGCGCCAGCGCGCCCTCGGCGCGCAGCGCGTCCAGCAGCGCGCGCCACAGCGGCTCGGCCAGGCGCGGCAAGGCGAGGCGGCGCAGCCGCGCGGCGTCGGGGCCGATCTCGTCGGGCTGGCGCGCGTGGTAGGCCGAGAGGGCGGCCAGCACCGCGCTGCGCGCGGCGGCGGCGTGCGCGGCGCCGAGGGCCCAGTCGCCGTGGGCATCGCTGTGGCGCAGCGCGCCGAGACGCTCGTCGAGCGCGATGGTTCGTCCTTGCGCGGCGGCGAAGCGGCGCAGGTCGACGCCGTTCGGCGCGTGCGCCAGCACGGCGGCCAGGCGCGCCTCGGGCGCGGGCAAGGCGAGCGCGTCGAGTTCGGCCAGGCGCTGCGGCGTGCGCCGATAACGCTGCGGCGCGAACGGATCGAGCACCGTGCCGCCGGCCAGCGTGCGGCTCGCCGAGGCGTCGCGCAGCACGACGCGCTCGCCGTGCCAGGCGCCGACGGCATGGCGCAGCACCAGCTGCACGCGCGCGCTGGCGCCCGGCGCGAGCGTGTCGCCATCGAGCACCGCCACCGTGCCGGGCACGCTCGCCGCGCCCAGGTGCACGTGCACCGGCGTGCCCGAGCGCAGCGGCTTGGCTTCTTCGTGCCACAGCGTCAGCACCGCGTCGAGGCGATCCGTCGCCAGCGCGGCGGCGGGTGTCGTCAGCCACTGCCCGCGCGTGATCTCGTCCTTCGCCACGCCCACCAGCGCCACGGCGCAGCGCTGCCCCGCATGCGCTGCCTGCACCGGCTGGTTCTGCGCATGCAGGCTGCGCACGCGCGCCTCGCGCTCGCCGCCCACGAGGCGCAGCGTGTCGCCCACCTTCACGGTGCCGGCGTGCACCGTGCCGGTCACCACGGTGCCGACGCCGTCGAGCGTGAAGGCGCGGTCGATCGCGAGGCGGAACGCCGCGTCGGCCTCGGCGCGCGGCGGCAGCGTGCGCGCCGCGTCGAAGAGCAGCGCCTTCAGTTCATCCAGCCCTTCGCCGCTGGTGGCCGACACCGCCAGCACCGGCGCGCCTTCCAGCGGCGTGCCGTGCAGCAGCGCGGCGGCTTCGTCCTTCACCGCCCGCACGCGCGCCGCGTCGGCGCGGTCGGCCTTGGTCACCGCCACCGCGCCGCGCGCCAGGCCGAGCAGCGACAGCACCGCGAGGTGCTCGCGCGTCTGCGGCATCACGCCGTCGTCGGCGGCCACCAGCAGCAGCGCGAAGTCGATGCCGGTGGCGCCGGCGAGCATGGTGTGCACCAGCCGCTCGTGGCCGGGCACGTCGACGAAGCCGATGCGTTCGCAAGCGCCGGGCACGTCGAGGAACGCATAGCCCAGCTCGATGCTGATGCCGCGTTTCTTCTCCTCCGGCAGGCGGTCGGTGTCCACGCCGGTGAGCGCGCGCACCAGCGTGGTCTTGCCGTGGTCGATGTGGCCTGCGGTGCCGACGATCATGATCGGATCAGACGATCTCTTTCGCGCTCATCGTGTACTTGAAGCTGTCCGGCGCGAGTTCGTCGAACGGCCCGGCGTCGTTCTCGCCGTTCGGGTACATCAGGAAAGGCAGCGTGCCCTTGCGCTCGCTGCCGGGCAGTCTCACGTCGTGCGCGGTGTTCCAGCCGACCCAGTTGCCTTCCCAGCTGCTGAACAGGCCCCGGTTCACCGGCGCGGCCACCGGGTGCGCCGTGTCCTTGATCCACTCCGGCGTCTCCTGGCGCATCACCTTCAGCACGTCGGCCGGGTCCATCGCCACCCAGCCGTGCTCGCGCAGGAACACCTCGGCGCGGCAATGCTGCGCGCCCTGCAGGCTGGCGGAATTCGCGCCCAGCTCCTTGTAGCCGAAGGCCGAGGGCGCGAGGCGCAGGCCGTAGACGTCGCGCGCCGGCACGCCGGCCGACCGGCACAGGCCGACGAAGATCGCGTTCAGGTCTGCGCACTTGCCGCCCAGGTTGCCGCTCTCCAGCATCGCCTTGATGTCGCCGTTGCCGCAGCCGCGCACCTTGGGCTCGCGGTGCGCGTTCGTCACCACCCAGCGGTAGATCGCGCGCGCCTTGTCGACATCGGTCTTCGCGCCCTTGGTGGCTTCCAGCGCGGTCTTGCGCACGATGCCGTCGGTGGGCAGCAGTTCGGTCGGCGCGAGGCTGGCGCGCAGCAGCGCGGGGTCTTCGTTCACCTTGCTGCGCGCGTTCCAGTCGACCGCGCGGCTGCGCGTCTGCAGGCGGCTCGTCAGCGTCAGCGTGGGCGCGCCGGCGGCGGGCGCGAACTCGGCGTAGAGCATGCGCACGCCGCGCGCCGGGTCGGCGACGATGCGCGCGGCGCTGGCGTTGCCGCTCCAGCCGTTCTCGCCGGGCTGCTGCCAGTCGCTCGCCACGTCGGGGATGGGCAGCCAGATGCGCGTGGTGCCGAGCGCCTCCGGTACGCTCACGTTCGTGGTCAGCTCGAAGGTGCGCCAGGGGCCAGGCCGGGGCTCGAAGCGGCGTTCCTGCGCGCGCAGCGCGAGCGGCGCGGCGAGCATCGCGGCGCCGGCTTGCAGCAGCGTGCGGCGTTGGAGAGTGGTGGTCATGGCAGTCCTTTCACAACAAGGGTTCAAAGCAGCGCGCGCACCCAGCCGCGCGCCGGCTCGCCGGTCCAGTCGGCGGCGCCGATCACGCTGAAGGCGGCGCGCCCGTCGCGGCCGATGAAGACGGTGCTCGGGAATACCCGCGCGCCGAAGGCCCGGGCCGCCGCGCCATCGGCATCGCGCAGCACCGGCAGGCTCATCGCCTCCTGCTCCATGAAGCGGCGGATGGTGGCGGCGCCTTCCTTGAAGTTCACCGCCATCACCCGCAAGCCGTCGGCCTCGTGGCGCTGCGCCATCAGTTCGAGCGAGGGCATCTCCTCGCGGCAGGGCGGGCACCAGGTGGCCCAGAAGTTCAGCACGACGACGCGGCCGCGCTGCCCGGCGAGTGTCCACGGGCGGCCGTCGAGGTCGGGCAGGTCGAGCGCGGGTGTCGCCGCGCCGCGCGGCCACGGCACGCGCCGCGCCGGCGGGTCGGCCGCCGGCGACGGCAGCGCCAGCAGCGCGCCGAGCGTGCCGAGCGCGCCGAGCGCACCGAGCAGCAGGCGGCGGGGCGGCATCGCGCTTGTCAGGCGAACATGTCCTCGAACTTCAACCCGGCCCAGCGGAAGTTCTCCGCCACCAGCCCGGCGCGGCGCTCGTTGTCGTCGATCTGCTGCTGCTCGATCACGCCTTGCGCGTTCACCGTGTAGTCGAACTGCACGCTGATCGCCTCGCGCGGGCTGCCGTTGACGAGCATGTAGCACAGGTTATCGGGCAGCTTCAGCTCGGGCTCCTTGCCCGCCAGGCGCTGCGCGATGTAGCCGGCGACGATGTGGCCGTGCGAGTTCGCCACGTGGCCGCTCTTCGGATAGAAGCGGAAGGTCGGCGCGACTTCGCCCACCGCGTCGCCGATCACGTAGACGCGGTCGTCGCGCTTCAGGTGCAGGCGGCGCGGCTCGATGTCGGCCCAGCCGGTCGGCTTGCCTTGCGCGTTGGTGCCGATCGCGCCGGCCTTCCACGCGATGTCGGCGGCCTGGTGCGGCGCCATCAGCACCGCGTGGTCGAAGCGCATGTCGCCGGCGCTGGTCTTGATGCGCTTGGCGAACGGGTCCACCTCCTGCACCTGCGCGTTCGGCACGTAGGTGATGTAGTCCTTGTAGAGCTCGTCGAAGGCGGCCTTGAAGCCCGCGCCGATCGGCATGATGCGCGGCTTGTGGTCGAGGATGGTGACGCGGCCCGGGATCTTGTTCGTCTTGAAGTGCCAGGCCACCATGCAGGCGCGCTCGTAGGGGCTGGGCGGGCAGCGCTGCGGCGGGGGCGGCAGGTTCATCACCCAGTCGCCGCCCTTGAAGTCGTGCAGCGCGCGCTTGAGCGCCACGTGCTCGGCGTTCGGCACGTAGGCGGCCGGGAAGCGCGCGCGCGCCGCGTCGGCGGCGCGGCGGTCGTTGCCGAACCAGGCTTCGTAGTTGTAGCGGATGCCCGCGGCGATCACGAGGTAGTCGTAGTCCAGCGAGCCTTGCGCGGTGGTCACGCGCCGCGCCGTGCGATCCACTTCCAGCACCTCGGTCTGGATGAACTGGTAGCCGTGGCGCTCGGAGACGCGCAGGTAGTCGAAGGTCAGGAAGCTGGTGTCGACCACGTCGATCAGCCACTTGTTGCTCAGCGGGCAGGAGAAGAACACCGGGTTGCGCTCGAGCATCACCACCTCGGCCTGCGGCGCGAGGCGGCGCAACTGCTTGGCGACCGTGAGCCCGCCCCAGCCGCCGCCGATCACGACGATGCGCGGGGCCTTGCCCTTGGGCATCAGCACCTCCGCTGGCGTGGTGACCAGCGAGGGCAGGGCGGTGGGCGCCGCGCTCGGGGCGGGGGCCGCGCAGCCGGCGAGCAGCGTGGCCGAGGCGCCGGCCGCGCCGGCGAGGAACTGGCGTCTGTCGAGTGTCATGGCGTCGTTGCCTCCAGGTGAGTCAGTTGGGCGAGGAAAGGCTGCACGTCCCGCGTCTCTTCGAGACAGCGCAGATCGAGAAGCAATCGGTCGTCGGCGATGCGGCCGATCACCGGCAGGGGCAGGGCGCGCAAGGCGGCGGCCAGCTCGTCGAGCGCGCGGCCGGCGCCTTTTTTCTGCGCCGGCGCGATCGCCAGGCCGGCCGAGGGCAGGCGCTCGACCGGCAGCGAGCCGGAGCCGATCTGGCCCTGCATCGCCGCCACCTCGACCGTGAAGCGCGGCGCGAGCGCCTGCGCCACGGCCGGCGCGAGCTGCTGCGCGAGGGCGCGGATCTGTGGTTCGGGCCGCGTCAGCAGGCGCAGCGCCGGCAGATCCTGCGCGAGGCGCTCGGGGCGCAGGTAGAGCCTCAGCGTGGCTTCCAGCGCCGCCAGCGGCAGCTTGCTCATGCGCAGCGCGCGTTTCATCGGGAACTTGCGGATGCGGCCCACCGCGTCCTTGGTGCCGACGATCAGGCCGGCCTGCGGGCCGCCGAGCAGCTTGTCGCCGCTGAAGCTGACGACGTCGCAGCCGGCGGCGAGTTTCTCCTGCGGCAGCGGCTCGTGCGGCAATCCGTAGGCGGCGAGGTCGACCAGCGCGCCGCTGCCGAGGTCGGTGGCCATCGGCAGGCCCTGCGCATGCGCGATGCGTGCGATCTCCGCCTCGTCCACGGAGGAGGTGAAACCCTGCACCGCGTAGTTGCTGGTGTGCACCTTCATCAAGAGCGCGGTGCGCTCGGTGATCGCTCGTTCGTAGTCGTGCGCATGGGTGCGGTTGGTGGTGCCCACTTCCACCAGCGTGGCGCCGGCGGCGGCCATCACGTCGGGCATGCGGAAGGCGCCGCCGATCTCGACCAGCTCGCCGCGCGAGACGATCACCTCCTTGCCGCGCGCCAGCGCGGCGATCGTCAGCAGCACGGCGGCCGCGTTGTTGTTGACCACCGTGGCGGCCTGCGCGCCGGTGATCGTGCACAGCAGCTCCTCGACGATGGCATCGCGGTCGCCGCGCCCGCCGCCGGCCAGGTCGTATTCGAGGTTGTTCGGCCCGGCCATCATCGCCAGCAGGTGCTGCAAGGCCGGCTCGGCGAGCAGCGCGCGGCCGAGGTTGGTGTGGATCACCGTGCCGGTGAGGTTGAGCACGCGGCGCATGCGCGGCGCGAGGCGCGTTTCGATGCGCGCGCGCAGCGCCGCGTCCAACGCAGCGGGCTGCACCGCGGCAGCCGGCAACTCACCCGCCAGCGCCTGCGCCCGCAGTGCATCGAGCAGCGCGCGCGCCTCGCCCGCAACCAGCGTGTGGCCGTGCTCGGCCAGCAGCGCGGCGCTGGCGGGCGAACGGATCAGGCGGTCGACGGAGGGGAGGTCCTTCGCGCTGGCCTTGGAACCGTGCACCACGGATTCGTCGGGCCGGGCGTTCATGGGCCGCCGGGGTCGGGCGGCGCCTCGGGCGCGCCGAACAGCAGCATCAGGTTGACGCCGTGGCGCTGGTAGCCGGCTTCGGAAACCAGCAGATCCAGCGTGACGCTTGCCAGGTCGTCGGCCACCGGCTCGACGAACGGGTCGCGGTCGCTGTGCATGATCTTCAGGTAGCCGTGGCAGTCGTCGCAGGTCTCGGCCTGCAGCGCGGCGCCGGCGGCGCGGCTGCCGCCTTCCTCACTGCTGCCGGCTGCATCGAGCGAGTGATAGGCCAGGCTTTTGGTCGACAGGCAGTTCGGGCACTTGATGCGCACCATGTGCCATTGCATGCCGCACAGCGAGCAGTGCAGGTAGCGCTGGCCGAGCGATTCGCCGCTGCTGCGCGTGATGCTGGCGGTCGGCCGGCTGCCGCAGCAGGGGCAGGCGGTTTCGTCGTCGGTGCGGCCGAACGGCGCGCCGCGCTCGTTGGGCCGCGCGAGCAGCGCGCTGGCCATGTGCGTCCAGTAGACCTGCAAGGCGGCGGCGACGATGGGCGCGGTGGCGAGGTCCAGCCCCTGCATCACGCCGGTGAGCAGGCAGTCGGCCTGGCGCTCCAGCCAGTCGCCGCCGGCGGTGGCGATGGCTTCCAGCGCCGCCTTGGCGCCGGCCGGCGCGCTGCGCTGCAGGTCGGCGGCGATCACCTTGGCCACGCCGTGCCACACCGGGTCGCGCGGCCAGTCGGCCGCCGGCAGCGGCGGCCGGCCCAGGCCGAAGGCGCGTTCGAGTGCATCGGCGTCGGGCAGCGGCACGGCCGGGAAGTCCGCCAGCCGCGCCTGCTGCGCCTGCGCCAGCTCGGCCATGAACTGCAGGTAGTCGCCCATCGCATGGCCGCGCGCCAGCTGGCGCAGCCGCATCGCGCGCTCGGCGAACAGCGTGGCGCGCTGCGGCGGGTGCAGGAACGCCGTCTCGCCGCCGCCGCGCGCGGCGATCTCCTCGGGCGTCATCACCCGCACGCTGGCGCTTGCGGTCATCGGCGTCCCTGCGTCATGTCGCGGTGCCACAGCGCGTGGTGCTGGCGCGCCCAGCTTTCGCTGACGGTGCCGCGCGTCATCGCGCGCAAGGTGCCCTTCACCCAGATCGCCGCGTAGATGTGGATGATGGTCGCGAGGATCAGCACCACCGCGGCCACCGCATGCAGCAGCACCGCGGCGCGCCCGACGACGATCGGGAAGTAGGGCGCGAACCACGGCCGCCAGAACATCACGCCGGTGACGATCAGCACCAGAAGGCTCACCGCCATCGCCCAGAAGATGCCCTTCTGCCCGGCGTTGTACTTGCCCACCGGCGGCATCTTCGACTTGTCGCCGCGCAGCATGTCGGCGCTGTGGCGCCGCCATTCGCGATCGGCCGGCGTCATCACGTTGGCGCGCCACAGGCGGAAGAACAGCCCGAGGAACGACACGAACATGATCACGCCGAAGAACGGGTGCAGGATGCGCGACCACGAACCGCCGCCGAACAGGTTGGTCAGGAAGAAGAACGCCGGGTGGAAGAACGCCAGGCCGGACAGGCCGGCGAAGACGAAGAAGATCGCGATGACCCAGTGGTTCATGCGCTCGCTGTCGGTGTAGCGCAGCAGGAGGCTGTCTCGTCTCATCACGCATTCTCCTTCTCGTCTTCGCTCTTCTCCTCGATCGGGCCGACCTTCATGTAGTGCAGGAAGCCGACCAGCACCGCGCCGATCATGCCGGCCACCGCGAGCGGCTTGGCGATGCCCTTCCACAGCGACACCATCGGACTGATCGACGGATCCTTCGGCAGTTCCTCCAGTTCGGGCCGGTCGGCGTGCTTGAGCACGTACATCACGTGCGTGCCGCCCACGCCTGGCGGGTTGTAGAGCCCCGCGTTCTGGAAGCCGCGCTCCTTGAGCTCGCCCGCGCGCTTCTCGCCGTAGGCCACCATGTCGTCCTTGGTGCCGAAGCCGATCGCCCCGGTCGGGCAGGTCTTCACGCACGCCGGCTCCAGGCCCACGCCGACGCGATCGGAACACAAGGTGCACTTGTAGGCCTTGTTGTCCTTCTCGCTGATGCGCGGCACGTCGAAGGGGCAGCCCTTGACGCAGTAGCCGCAGCCGATGCAGTTCTCCGAGATGAAGTCGACGATGCCGTTGGCGTACTTGACGATCGCCCCCGGCGACGGACACGCCTTCAGGCAGCCCGGGTCCTCGCAGTGCATGCAGCCGTCCTTGCGGATCAGCCACTCGAGGTGGCCCTCCTGGGGCTCGACCTCGAAGAAGCGCATCACCGTCCACGACGAGGGCGTCAGGTCGGCTGGGTTGTCGTACACGCCGATGTTGGTGCCGACCTCGTCGCGCAGGTCGTTCCAGTTCATGCACGCGACCTGGCAGGCCTTGCAGCCGATGCACTTGGACTCGTCGATGAGCTTGGCGACCTGCGGCACGGCCGAGCGCACCTGCGGCGTGGGCGTGGTGGTGGCGGAGCGCGCCACCACGTCTTGGGATTGCAGACTGGCCATCGTGCTACCTCACGCCTTCTCGATGTTGACGAGGAACGCCTTGAACTCCGGCGTCTGCGAATTGGCGTCGCCGACGAAGGGTGTCAATGCGTTGGCCAGGTAGCCGTTCTGCGTCACGCCCTTGAAGCCCCAGTGGATGGGGATGCCCACCATGTGGATCTTCCTGCCGTCGACGTCCCAGGCCTTGATGCGCTTGGTGACCACGCACGAGGCCACGACCTCGCCGCGGTTGCTGCGCACCTTGACCTTGTCGCCCTGCTTGATGCCCTTCTCCTTGGCCAGCTCTTCGCCGATCTCGACGAAGGGCGCCGGCTGCACCACGGCATTGCTGCGCGCGTGCTTGGTCCAGAAGTGCTGGTGCTCGGTCAGGCGGTAGGTCGATGCCGCGTAGGGGAACTCCTCCTTCTTGCCGAAGGCCTCCAGGTCGCCCTTGTAGACCCGCGCGGCCGGGTTGCTGACGGCCTTCGGGTTGTCCGGGCACATCAGGTTCACGCCCAGCGGCGTCTCGAAGGGCTCGTAGTGCTCGGGGAAGGGCCCTTCGGCCATGCCGATCGCGTGCAGCCGCGCCACGCCCTCGGGGTTCATGATGAACGAGCCCACGCCCTGGTCGGGCGCGGCGTCGGGCCGCATGTCGGGCACGTCGGCGCCGCCCGCCCAGCTCGTGCCGTTCCAGGCCAGGTACTTGCGGCTCGGATCCCAGGGCTTGCCGTCCTTGTCGGCGCTGGCGCGGTTGTAGAGGATGCGCCGGTTCGCCGGCCACGACCAGCCCCAGTTCTGGAACACGCCCAGGCCGGTCGGGTCGGAGTTGTCGCGCCGCGCCGTCATGTTGCCCGACTGCTGCCAGCAGCCCGCGTAGATCCAGTTGCCGCAGGCGGTGGAGCCGTCGGCCTGCAGCAGCGCGAAGTTGGGCATCTGCTCGCCGGCCTTCACCAGCACCGGCCGCGGCGATTTCGGGTCCTTCGGGTCGGCCGGCGGGCCCAGCACGTCGGCCAGCGCCTTGCCGTTGATCTCGCGCAGCAGCTCGGCCGAGGTCGGCACGTTGGCGTTCAGGTACGGCCAGGTGAGCGCCGCCACCGGTTCGGGCAGGGCGCCGCCTTCCTTGGCGTACATCTCGCGGATCTTCAGGAACAGCCGCGCGATGATCTCCGAATCGACCTTCGCCTCGCCCGGCGGATCGACGGCCTTCTCCTTCCAGCTGATCACGCGGCTGGAGTTGGTGAAGCTGCCGGTCTCCTCGGCGAAGCAACTGGTCGGCAGGCGGAAGACCTCGGTCTTGATCTCCTCCGGCTTGACGTCGTTGAGCGGGCCGAAGTTCTTCCAGAACTCGCTGGTCTCCGTCTCCAGCGGATCCATCACCACGAGGTACTTCAGCTTGGACAAGGCGGCCGAGAGCTTCTTCTTGTTGGGCACCGCGGCCAGCGGGTTGAAGCCCTGCACGATGAAGCCGTTCATCTTGCCCTGGTGCATCAGCTCGAAGATGTGCAGGATGTCGTAGCCGGCGTCGCGCTTGGGCACCCAGTCGTAGGCGAAGCCGTTCTCCGCGGTGGCCGCCGCGCCGTAGTACGACTTCATCAGGCTGGTGAACCACTTCGGGAAGTTCTGCGTGAACGTCATCTGGTTCGGACGCAGCGGCTTGCCGGTGCGCGCGGCGAGGTACTTCTCGCGCGTGTCGTCGGCATCGGTCGGCGCGGACAGGTAGCCCGACAGCACCTCCGAGTAGGCGTTCATGTCGGTGATGCCCTGCACGTTGGCGTGGCCGCGCAAGGCGTTCACGCCGCCGCCGGGGCGGCCCATGTTGCCCAGCAGCAGCTGGATCATCGCCATCGTGCGGATGTTCTGGCTGCCCACCGAGTGCTGCGTCCAGCCCAGCGCGTACATGATCGTGCTGGTCTTGGTGGGCGCCGACATCTCGCCCAGCATCTGGCAGATCTGCAGGAACTTGTCCTTGGGCGTGCCGCAGATGCGGCTGACCATCTCGGGCGTGTAGCGGCTGTAGTGCTTCTTGAGCTGCTGGTAGACGGTGAGCGGATCCTGCAGGGTCTCGTCGACCTTGACGTAGCCGTCCTCGCCGAGCTGGTAGCCCCACGTGGCCTTGTTGTAGCTGCGCTTGGCCTCGTCGTAGCCGCTGAACAGGCCGTTGTCGAACTTGAAGTCGGGCTTGGTCAGGAAGGCGACGTCGGTGTTGAACCTGACGTAGTCGTGGTGGATCTTGTCGTTGGAAAGCAGCCAGTTGATGACGCCGCCCAGGAAGGCGATGTCGGTGCCGTTGCGGATCGGCGCATAGACGTCGGCCACCGCCGCCGAGCGCGTGAAGCGCGGGTCGACGACGATCAGCTTGGCCTTGCGGTGCTGCATGGCCTCGGTCACCCACTTGAAACCGCAGGGGTGCGCTTCGGCGGCATTGCCGCCCATGATCAGGACGAGATCAGTGTTCTTGATATCCGTCCACGAGTTGGTCATCGCTCCGCGACCGAAAGTCGGGCCCAGACTGGACACCGTCGGCGCGTGTCAGATACGTGCTTGCGTATCGAGTGCGACCATCCCCAGGCCGCGAGCGACCTTGACGGACAGATAACCGGATTCGTTGGACGCCGCGCTGGACATCAGGAACCCGGTGGTGTTCCAGCGGTTCACCGTGACGCCGGCGGCGTTGGTCTTGATGAAGTTGGCGTCGCGGTCGGCCTTCATCAGCTTGGCGATGCGTGTCAGCGCCTCGTCCCAGCCGATGCGCTTCCACTCGTTCGTGCCGGCCTCGCGCACCTGCGGAACCTTGGTGCGGTCGGGCGACTGGATCATGTCCATCACGCCGGCGCCCTTCGGGCACAGCGTGCCGCGGTTGACCGGGTGATCCGGGTCGCCCTCGACGTGGATGATGGTCGACTTGACGTTCTTCGCCTTGTCGCCCAGCGTGTACATCACGAGGCCGCAGCTGACCGAGCAATACGGGCAGGTGCTGCGGGTCTCGGTCGTCCTGGCCAGCTTGAAGTTGCGCGTTTCGGCGAGTGCCGCCGTGGGCGAGAAGCCCAACGCGACGAGGCTGGACCCCACCAGCCCCGCTCCGCTGACCCGGAAGAATTGCCTCCGGTTCATGTCCATCGTTTTGATCTCCTGCGGGCCTTGGCGCCCGGCGCAAAACGCCTGCTTCACGGCAGAGCTGAGGCGATTGAACCCGAGACGTTTGCGCGCCTCGACGCAGGGAACCCTTATGAATATGGATGCATACAAGACGCGCGACAACTTGTCGTGCGCGGGCGCCAAGGCGGCGCGACAAGTTGTCGCGACCGCGCGGTGCGCGCGATGCCCGCGCTCAGGGTTTTTGCGGCATGGCTCAGCGCCACTCGACCAGCTCCATCGTCAGCGTGCCGCCGCTGAGGAAGGTCGACTCCGCGGGCTCCTCGCGCGTGAGCTTCACCAGCCCGACGCCGGCGCAGTACCACTCGGTGGTGACCAGCGGCATGTCCTTCCAGCCCACCACCGGGTCGGCGAACAGGCGCAGCGCGGCCACGCCCTTGATGCGCAGGCAGTTCTCGAAGCGGCCGGCGCGCACCGTCACCGCTTCGCCCATCGCCTCGATGCGGTAGTTCATGGTCACCGCAGGATGGCTGTGGCGGATCTCGGGCGGGAATTCCTGGCGCCGCTTCAGCAGGTAGGCGGTGGTGCTGCTGCGCCAGCTGGTGCCCACCACCAGCGGCGCCTTCAGCACGAAGCGCGGCTCGGCGTCGGGCTGCGGCTCCTCCTGCAATTCGCTCTTGGTGGCGACGCGGTAGATGCCGCCGGCGTCGCTCTTCAACCAGTAGTCGACGCCGCTGTCGCTGCGGCGCCGCCAGGCCGCGCCGGAGGCGAGCGTCTCGCGGCCCAGGGTCTCGAGCACGCGCGGCTCGTGCTCGACGAGGTTGTTCTCCCACTCGGTCCTCACGTCGTAGGCCCAGCGGTGGCCGGCCGCGAGCGGGAAGTACGAATCGTCGTGCGGCGCGCCGCAGGCGGCGAGCAGCATCGGCAGGCACAGGGCGATGCGCTTCATTTCTCGGGCAGCTGAGGCACCGGCAGGTCGCGGATCTTCACCGCCTGCTCGTCGCTGCCCGGGCGCAGCCAGGCGAAGCCCTTGGTCCCGCTCTTCGGCTCGGCCGTGCCCATCTGGCTGACGCCCTGGCGCACCTTCTTCATGCCCTCGTCGAGCAGCGCGTGCAGGTCCTTGCGGTACGGCAGCCGGTAGGCGCGCGGCTGCGCGGCGGGCTTGCCGTCGTGCAGCTCGTTGACCCACACGTGCAGCGCGCCCTTGCCCTTCGCGCCGGGCTCCTCGATCACCGCGGCGAGCAGCACGAAGCGCTCGGGCAGCGCATCGCGGCTGGGCAGGCCCGAGAGCGCGTGCAGCGCGTCGTCGGCGTAGAAGTAGAAGGCCGTCACGGCCAGCACCAGCAGGCCCTTCAGCCAGGCCGGCCAGCGCGACCACAGCAGCGCCAGCGCGCACAGCAGCACGAGGGCGGCGAAGCTCAGCACCACGGCGGTCGTCATAGGCGTTGCACCAGGGTTTTTGGCAGGGTGTTGACGTTGGTCACCGTGCCGTCGGGCAGCACGGTGAAGCGGGCGGCGGTCGCCTCGTCGCCCTTGCGCGCGAGCGTGACCGTGCCGTAGAAGACCACCTCGGCGCGCGGGTTCACCTTGATCACCGAGACCGTGACCTCCACCGGCTGGCCGTCCTTCGAGTCGTAGTAGTGCAGGTTGACGGTGAACTCGCCCGGCGCGATGCCGCGTATCGTCACCACCTCCTGGTTCAGCGGATTCACCACCTGGCGGCCGTTGACGACGATCACGTCGTTGGCCAGGCCGCGGTCGTCGCGGTCCAGGTGCATCAGCCCGGCCTCGCGGGCGCGGAACCACACCAGGTTGCCGGCCGGGTCCTGCACCCAGGTGTCGATGTCGTTCGGGTTCATGTCGGGCCACGATACGTTGACGATGAACTCGGCCTTGGACGGAATGTCGCCCGCCTTCAGCGCCTTCGGGTTCATCGCCAGCAGCGCGACGATGAAGCAGAACACGAAGGCGATCAGCATGTTGAACAACATGTCGTAGAACGGATCGACCTCGGCCTCGCGGGCGAAACGTTTGCGCCGCATGATTTCAGCGTGCGTTCAAAGCGTCGTGCCGTGCTGCTGCGCGTCGGCCACCAGCGCGTCGGCGTAGCGGTCCAGCCGCGTCAGCTGCAGGCCGAGCAGGATGTTGCCCACCAGCCCGACCATCGTCGTCAACAGCGCGACGCCCAGACCGGTGGTCAGGCTGCGCAGCAGCTCCTGCGACTGCGTGGCGTCGAAGTTCTGGATCGAACCGATCTCCAGCGCCAGGATCGAGAAGCCGATCACCTTGCCGAGCAGCCCGAGCTTGAGCTGGATGCCGTTGACCCACCACGCGGTGTGGTGCGGGCCGTGGCTGCGTTCGAGCAGCACGTCCAGCGGCGCGTCGGCGTCGCGCGGCGCGTTGCGCAAGGCGGCCCAGTAGTCGGCGGCCCAGCCTTCGTTGCCGCCGCCGCTGCGCGCGGCTTCGAACAGCCGGCGCTGCCGCTGCAGCTCGCGCGCGCGCACGCCGCACCACAGCGTCGCGGCGGCGAAGACGATGCTGATCACCAGCGTCAGCCCGGTCGGGTCGGAGGCGAGCAGCAGGCCCCACACGCCGCGTGCGCCGAGCAGCCAGGCGGCGAAGGCGAACATCCCGGCCAGCGCGGCCCATTCCAGCCACAACGGCTCGACGGCCGGCGTGCCGCGCGGCGGCGTGATGGCGAGGGAACTGCGCGGCATCACGGCACGATCTCCGTGGCCGCGCCCGAGAAGGCGAGGCGCTGGCCGCTGAGCCGGTCTTCGACGATCAGTGCGAGGCGGTCGCCGACACGCGCCTCGCCTTCGTCACGCTCCTCGTCGACCGCGATGCAGCGCAGGCTCGCCATGCCCTCGACGCCGAACTCGGCGCTGCGCACGTCGCCGGCCACCGGCAGCGGGTGCCAGCGCAGGTCGCCCAGGTGCGCCAGCCGCGTCGTCAGGGCTTCGAACACGCCCGGCGTGGCGTACAGCGCGAGCGGATGCGCGCGGCTCAGCGCCGCGAGGCGCGCGGCGTGCTCGAGCTGCGCGTCGAGCAGCACCACGCCGGCCAGGCGGCCGTCCTGCGCGGCGGCGTCGAGCAGCGCATGCCGTGCGATCTCGGGGGCGGCGCTGAGCAGCAGCCAGTGATCATGTTCGTCGCCGACCGCGACGGCGCGGGTGTCGATCTCGATGATCTTCATGCAGCGTGACGCTGCAAGACATGTGCCGCTGTGCGCTGTTCCAGCCGGGCACAGGGTTGACCCGGGCTCTCAGCCGCTCTTGTTCCAGCGCAGCTTGCGGTAGATGGTGTTGCGGCTGATGCCCAGGCGCTTGGAGGCTTCCGAGATGTTGCCGCCGGTGGCATCGAGCGCGGCGCGGATCATCTCGATCTCGATTTCTTCGAGCGTGCGGTTCGGCGCGGCCGCTGCTGCTGCTGCAGGGGCGGGCGCGGCGGCCACGGGTGCGGCGGGCGCCGCCACCGGCGCCGGCGCGGCCATCGGCATCACGGCCGGCGCCGCCACGGCCACCGGCGCCGCCGCGCGCGGCGGCATGCGGCGCGCATCCTCGAGGAAGTCGTCCGACAGGTGCGCCTCGGTGATCTGCGCCTCGCCGCAGGCCATCACCGCCGCGGTGCGCAGCACGTTGGCGAGCTGGCGGATGTTGCCCGGCCACTGGTAGCGCAGCAGCAGGTCCATCACCTGCGCGCTGATCTCCGGGGCGCCCTGTGGGCACTCGCCCTGCAGGATGCGGCGCGCCACCACCGCGAGGTCGCTGCGCTCGCGCAGCGGCGGCATCTTCAGCACCAGGCCGTTGAGGCGGTAGTAGAGGTCTTCGCGGAACTGCTGGCGCTCGATCATCTCGCGCAGGTTGCGGTGCGTCGCGCCGATCACCGCGATGTCCACGCCGATGTGCTTGTGGCTGCCCAGCGGCGTGACCACGCGCTCCTGCAGCACGCGCAGCAGCCGCGCCTGCAGCGGCAGCGGCATGTCGCCGATCTCGTCGAGGAACAGCGTGCCGCCGTTGGCCTGCACGATGCGGCCGACCGCGCCCTTGCGCTTCGCTCCGGTGAAGGCGCCTTCTTCGTAGCCGAACAGCTCGGCCTCGATCAGCGACTCGGGGATCGAGGCGCAGTTCACCGCCACGAAGGGCTGCTTGGCGCGGTTCGATTCCTGGTGCACCGCGCGCGCCAGCAGTTCCTTGCCGGTGCCCGTCTCGCCGAGGATCAAGAGCGGTATGTCGCGGTTGATCACGCGGCGCACCTTCTGCACCACCGCCTCGACCTGCGCATCGCCGGTCTGCAGGAACTGCAGACCGCTGGGCGGCTTGTGCGGTGCGGCTGCGCCGGCGGGGGCGGCCTCGCCGCGCGATTCGTCGCGCCGCGGGTTGTCGTCGAATCCCTCGGGCAGCCCGCCGAAAACGCGCCGCGTGCCCCAGTCGAAGCGCGCGCTGGCGTGGAAGTGCAGCCCGTTGGGCAGGCTCAGCTTCATGGGCACCGGCAGCGGCATGCGGAAGTGGTCGTGCACCGCCGCCACGGTGGTGCCGAACAGGGTCGTCAGCGTGTGGCCGCGCAGCGAGATGCCCGTCATCGCCAATTGATCGAGCGCGCTGCGGTTGGCGCCGAGGATCTTGCCGTCGGCGCCGACGACGATGATGCCCTCCAGCAGCGTGCCGATGAACTCGGCGCGCGCGTGGAAGTGCAGGCGCAGCCGGTTGCTGAAGTCGTCGGACAGCCAGTGGTTCTCGATCATGCGCGCCGACATGCGCACCAGCCCCATCGTGTGCTGGTGGTAGCTGCGCTGGTCGCCCGACACGTCGAGCACGCCCAGCATGTTGCCGCGCGGGTCGAAGATCGGCGCCGCCGAGCAGGTCAGGAAGTGGTTGGCGTGCATGAAATGCTCGTCGGCGTGCACGAGCGTGGGCCGCTCCTCGAACAGGGCCGTGCCGATCGCGTTGGTGCCCTTGCTCGTCTCGGCCCAGTTGACGCCCGGCGCGAGCGCCACCTTGCCGGCGCGGCTGAGGAAATCGTTGTCGCCCACCGCGTGCAGGATGGTGCCCTGCGCGTCGGTCAGCACGATCATGCTTTCGGTGTCGACGATCTGCTCGAACAGCATCTCCATCACCGGCGCGGCGTGCGTGAACAGGCGCTGGTTGCGGTCCTTCGCGACGCTCAGGTCGCTGCGCAGCAGCGGCGCGTAGTCGGGCCGCTCGATGCGCGTCAGGCCGAGCGCGGTGCAGCGCTCGTGCGACTGCTGGATCAGGTCGACGTGGTGCGCGTTGCGCGGCAGCGGCGCGGTGGCGGCGTCGGCGCTGTTCCAGCCGCGCGGGCTCGGGTTCCGGCTCGTAGGCATGAGGGCTTGGCTGCCTGCCGGCGCGGCAGGTCGTCTCCTGGGTAGCGCACTGTCGGGCAGGCGCGCGGCATTGTCCACCAAGGGACTGCCCCGACACGGCGGCCCCGAGTGTTCGAGGATGAAACACTTCCAGTGGCATGGTGCTTGCAGTCGGGGGGCGCAGTCCACGAACGAGCCACAGGAGACAAGCTCATGCACGCCACCCTCTTCAAGCACCCGCGATCCCGCCTTGCCGCCGCCGTGCTGGCGGCCGCCTTCCAGGCCGGCGCCTGGGCGCATGGCGACGTCACGCCGCAGGCGGTCGACACCAGCGCGCTGCCCAAGCTGGGCGACAACTGGCGCGGCGAGAACCCGTTTCGCAAGAACGACGCGGCCGTCAAGATCGGCAGCTCGGCCTACAACCAGAACTGCGCGCGCTGCCACGGGCTGGAAGCGATCTCGGGCGGCATCGCGCCCGACCTGCGCAAGCTCGACAACGAGTGCGCCACGCAGAAGGACGAGAAGAAGAAGGCCGCCTGCGTGAAGGAGATCGACGATTACTTCCTCGGCAGCGTGCGGCGCGGCAAGACGCGCAACGGCGCGGTCTACATGCCGCCCTTCGAGGGCATCCTCAACCAGGAGGCGATGTGGTCGATCAAGGCCTACCTGGAAACGCGCCGCGAGAAGCCGCTGTGATGCGGCGCCGCGACCTGCTCGGGGCGGCCGCGCTCGGCGCGCTGCCGGGGATGCTCTCGGCCACGCCGCTGGACAAGGTGAAGGCGCGCGGCGCGCTGGTGGTCGGCCTCTACAAGGAGATGCCGCCCTTCAACGCCGGCGGCGCGGGCATCGATGTCGAGCTCGGCCGCGCGCTGGCCGAGGCGCTGGGCCTGAAGTTCTCGCCGCTGCCGTTCTCGGCCGGCGAGAACATGGACGACGACCTGCGCAACATGGTCTGGCGCGGCCACTACCTCGGCTTCGGCCCGGCCGACGTGCTGCTGCACGTGCCGGTGGACCGGCCGCTGATGCAGGCCAACCCGCAGGTGGCGATCTTCGGCCCGTACTGGCGCGAGCGCGTGGCGATCGCGCGGCGCATCGAGCGGGTGCCTTCGCTCGATTCGCTGGCGCAGCTCGCCGGCACCCCGGTGGCCGTGCCGGGCCAGTCGCTGGCCGGCTGGCTGCTGATCGGCGCCGAGGGGGGCGCGCTGCGCGACAGCCTGCAGACGCACTGGGCCGACGGCGTCGAAGCCGCGCAGGCTCTGCGGCGCGGCGAGGTGCCGGTGGCCGCCGGGCTGCTGTCGGAGCTGCAATCGGTGCTGCGCGGCGACGCGCGCTTCGCGATCGAGCCGCTGCCCGCGCCGCGTGCGCCCAAGGACGGCTGGGCGGTCGGCATGGCGGTGAAGAAGGACGCCGGCGAGCTCGCGCAGGCGCTCAAGGGCGCGCTCGACCAGCTCGCCGCCGGCGGCCGGCTGGCCGAGATCTTCGCGCAGGGCAACCTGGCCTGGCGCGCGGTGTAGCGGGCTGGAACAGCGCGCCAGGGTTTTCCCCGGCGGGGATGTCTGCCCCTCGCTCGCCGGGTACGGCGATCGATCCCCCGAGGGGATCGCCGGCCGGCTTGGCAGCGGCCCGGCGCTCGGCCGGCGCCGCCGCTGACACCATCAACTATTGCTGATCGCGCGCACCTCGTCGATCGAGGTGACGCCGGCCCAGACCTTCTCGATGCCGTCCTGCCGCAGCGTGCGCATGCCTTCGCGCAGCGCCGTTTCCTGCAGCGCCTCGGCGCGCGCGCCGGTCTGGATCAGGCGGCGCAGCGCGCGCGACACCACCATCAGTTCGTGCACGCCGGCGCGGCCGCGGAAGCCGCTGCCGCCGCAGTGCGTGCAGCCCGGCGCGTGGAACAGCTGCAGCCGGCCCTCGCGGCCGTGGCGTTCGACCCAGCCGCGCCGCGTCTCGTCGCGCAGCGCCGCCGCGGCGGCTTCGTCGAAGCTGCCCAGATAGTCGGTCAGCAATTCCTCGACCTCCTCGTCGCTGGCCGGCCGGCTCGTGCGGCACTCGCCGCACAGCCGCCGCACCAGGCGCTGCGCCAGCACGGCGAGCAGCGAGTCGGCGAAGTTGAACGGGTCCATGCCCATGTCGAGCAGCCGCGTCACCGTCTCGGGCGCGCTGTTGGTGTGCAGCGTCGAGAGCACCAGGTGGCCGGTCAGCGAGGCTTCCACCGCGGTCTGCGCGGTCTCGTGGTCGCGGATCTCGCCGACCATGATCACGTCCGGGTCGGCGCGCAGGAAGGCGCGCAGCGCCTTGGCGAAGGTCCAGTCGATCCTCGGATTGACCTGCACCTGGCGCAGCCCGGGCTGGGTGATCTCCACCGGGTCTTCCGCGGTCCAGATCTTGCGCTCGGGCACGTTGATGTGGCTGAGCGCGGAGTGCAGCGTCGTCGTCTTGCCCGAGCCGGTCGGGCCGACGCACAGCACCATGCCGTAGGGCCGCTCGACCACGCGCTGCAGCTCGGCGAGGTTGCGGTCGGACAGGCCGATGCGCGGCAGCGGGATCGGCTTGGCCGAAGCGAGGATGCGCATCACCACGTCTTCCAGGCCCGCGGTGGTGGGGATGGTCGCCACGCGCAGCTCGATGCGGTGCTGGGCGACGAACTTGGCGAAGTTGATCTTGCCGTCCTGCGGCTTGCGCTTCTCGCTGATGTCGAGGTCGCACATGATCTTGATGCGCGCGATCATCGCGTTGCGGTAGCTGGCCGGCAGCTCGAGGTAGGTGCGCAGCAGCCCGTCCTTGCGGAAGCGGATGCGGATCTTCTCGCGCCCCGGGTAGCTCTCGACGTGGATGTCGGAGACGCCGTCCTTGTGCGCCTCGGCGATCATCGTGTTGATCAGCCGCACCAGCGAGTTGTCGCTCTGCTCGATCTGCGCCTCTTCCTCGAGCGCCAGCGTGCCGGCCGAGTTCTCGCGCTCCAGCGATTCGACCAGGTCGGCCGTGCCGGTGAGCTGGAACTCGATCGGCTGCAGCGCCTCGGCCTCGGGGAAGCGGCCCGACTGCAGGCCGCCGATCTTCTCGTAGGCGGCGTGCAGTACGTCTTCCAGCCGGCGGCTCTGCGCCAGCACCGGCACCACCTTCATCTGCGCGATGAATTCGGCCTCTTCCACTGCCGCGCGGCGCCGCGCCGGGTCGTCGAGCGCGACGATCAGCCGGCCGTCGCGGATCAGCAGCGGCATCAGCCGCAGGCGGCTGGCCGCCGCGAACGGGACCTTGCGCAGCGCGTCGCCCTCGGCCGGGAAGGCGTCGATGTCGACCAGCGGGTAGCCCATCTTGCGCGACAGCGCCACCTGCAGATCGGCGCGCGACACCACGCCCATGCGCACCAGCAGCTCGCCCAGCGGCGTGCTGCGGTCGTTGTTCTGCTGGCCCAGCGCCTCGTCGAGCTGCGCCTGCGTGATCATGCCCAGCGAGATCAGCGCGTCGCCGATGCGCACCATCGGCATCTTCGCCTGGCGGTCGATCGCCTCGAACAGCTGCGCCGGCGTCACCACCTGGCGCATCAGCAGGATCTCGCCGATCTTCTGGCTGCGTAGGCTCTTCTGCGCATCCACCGCCTGCTCCACCTGCGCCGGCGTGGCGCGCGCATGCTGCACCAGCAGCTCGCCGATGCGCGCGCCGACCTCGTGGCTGGCGTACGCCGCGCGCGGCACGAACAGGCGGCGCACGCTGCCGGTTTCGTCCACCGGCGGGAACAGGAACAGGCCCAGCTCGGTCTCGACGTGGCCGATCGTCTGGCCGCGCAGCTCGCCGCCGCCCGCCCACTCGATGCGGAAATCGCTGCGGATGCGCTGGTCGAGCATGTCGGAGTGCGGATCCTGCGGCGCGGGCGAACGCGGCGCGAGCGGCTCGGTGAGCGCCAGCGTGCGGAACTGGTCGAAGCGCAGCGGCAGCGTGGTGCGCGCCGGCGGGATCTGCACGTGCGCGACCGCCTCGTCGGGCACGAAGAACGTCAGCCGGCCGGTCATCTGCCTGTCGTTCAGGCCGACGATCTCGCAGGGCAGCGGGTCGGTCTGCGGCGCCGGCGCGGGGTAGCTGGCGAACGGCGGCGTCGGCCAGGCAAAGGGCTCGCGGGCGAGCTTGCTCTCGGGCGCTTGCCACTCCAGAGGGGCGGACAGGTCGGTCATGGCCCCGATGCTGGGGCGACGGCGCCGCCGTGATGCCGCGAAAAAGACGCTTTCGGCCGCCTACTTCGCCACGCCCATCACCGCATCGGGCAGCCAGGTGACGATCGCCGGGAACAGCGTGATCAGCACGATGCACACCACCAGGCAGGCGAAGAACGGGATCGCCGCGCGCGCGATGGTGTTGCTGTCCTTGCCGGTCATGTTCTGCAGCACGAACAGGTTGAAGCCCACCGGCGGCGTGACTTCGGCGATCTCGACCAGCAGCACGATGAAAATGCCGAACCAGACCAGGTCGAAGCCGGCTTTCTGGATCATCGGCAGCACCACGGCGCTGGTCAGCACGATCATGCTGATGCCGTCGAGCGCTGTGCCCAGAATCAGATAGACCACCGTCAGCACCCCGATCAAGGCGAACGGCGACAGGTGCATGGCGTTCACCCATTCCGCCAACTCACGCGGGATGCCCGTGAAGGCCATGGTCTTGGTCAGGAAAGCCGCGCCCGCGAGGATGAACATGATCATGCAACTGGTGCGCGTGGTGCCCATCACGCCTTCCTTGAAGTTCTGCCACGTCAGGCTCTTGCTCCACCACGCCAGGCCGAGCGAACCCGCCACGCCGTAGGCCGCGCATTCCGTGGCCGTCGCCCAGCCCGCCACCAGCACCCAGACGATGAAGATGATGAGCACCGTGACTGGAATCAGATTGCCGGATTGGCGAATCTTCTCGCGAAAGCTCGTCGGCGGATCGGCGGCTGGAACCTGATCGGGGTTGCGCACGCTCCACCACATGATGTAGCCGGAGAACAGCGCCATCAGCAGAAAGCCCGGAAGAAAACCGGCCAGGAAGATGCGGATGATGGAGGCATCGGCCGCCACGGCGTACACCACCATCGTGATGGAAGGCGGAATCAGAATGCCCAGCGTGCCCGCCGTTGCCAGCGAGCCCAGGGCAATCTTCTCGCTGTAGCCACGCTTGATGAGCTCAGGAAGCGCCACCTTGCTGATCGTCGCGCAAGTAGCGGCGGACGAACCCGACACCGAGCCAAAGATGCCGCAACCGAGAATGGTGGTGTGCATCAAGCGCCCAGGCACCCGGTTGAGCCAGGGGCGCAAGCCTTCGAACATTTCCTCGCTCAGGCGTGTGCGAAACAGGATTTCGCCCATCCAGATGAACAGAGGCAGCGCAGCCAGTTCCCAACTGGCGTTGCTTTCCCAGAACGCGGAGAACAGGTTGTTGCCTGGCGAGGTGTTGGTGAAAAACGCCTGACCGACCCAGCCGCAAATGGCCAGCGTCATGGCGATCCAGACGCCGCCCGAAAGCAGCAGCATCATGATGAGCAGCAGCAGGCCGCCGACGAGCAGAATATCCATGATTGGGCCGGGTTGACGTTCAGACGTCGGAGGAAAAATCGCCTTGTGCGTGCCGCTCTTCCACGGCGACCACGTACGTCGGTCGGGCGCCGCGCAGCACCAGAATCAGTTCATCAACCATGGCCACGAACAGCAGCAATGCGCCCAGGGCGAAGCTGCTTTGCGGAATCCAGATCGGGATCGGGAGCAAGCCCTGCGCCAGCTCGTTGAACTGCCAGCTTTCGTAGGTGAAGTGAACCGCCCAATACGCCAGATAGCCCACGCACACCGTGCCAATCAACAGCGCCGTGATTTCAAACACGCGCCGCGTGCGCGCCGGCAGGTGCTCCAGCAGCAGCGTCACGCGCACGAAGTCGCCGTGCTTGAACGCATGCGCCATGGCAAAGAACGATGCGGCGGCGCACATCCACGCCACCACGTCGTTCACGGCCCCGGTGCGAACGCCGAATTCACGCAGCACGCTTTGCGCAATCATCGCCACACAGATCAGAACGATGAAGCAGCCCCCGAGTGCCCCGGAGGCCAGATACAAGCGGTCGAGAAATCGGCGCATGGGTCGCGATCAGTTCTTGCGGAAGGCGGAGATCACAGCCGCGCCATCGGCGCCGGCTTTTTTCTCCCAGTCGGCCAGCATGATGGAGCCCACCTGCTTGAGGTCGCCCATCAGCTTGGGCGAGGGCTTCATGATCTTCATGCCCTTGTCGACGAGCGCCTTGGCATACCAATCGTTCTTTTCCTGGCTGATTTTCCAGCCGCGAGCTTCAGCCTCCGCGGCGGCCTTGAGCAGGGCCAACTGCGTGCCGGCGTCCAGCGCGGCGAAGGCCTTCTGGTTGACGATGATGGCGTTTTTGGGCAGCCAAGCCTGGGTGTCGTACCAGTACTTGATGCTCTCGTAGGTCTTGGTGTCGTAGCCGGTGGAACCGGAGCTCATGTAGCTGTTGATCACGCCGGTGGCCAGAGCCTGCGACAGTTCCGCCGCCTGGATCGTCACCGGCTGGGCGCCGACGAGTTCAGCGATCTTGGCGGTGGCCGGGCTGTAGGCGCGCCATTTCAGGCCGCGCATTTCGGCCACGGAGCCGATTTCCTTGTTCACGTAAATGCCTTGTGGCGGC
>JAKOZT010000024.1 GCA_029779845.1 Pseudomonadota bacterium
AACCGTGCGTCGGCAACGCTGCTGGATTGCAGGAAAAATACGGCCCCAGCGCTTGCCAGTCAAGCGCGGACAGCTCTCAAAACTAAAGTACCTGGAATGCGGGGCGCTCAGGCCAGCGCCCGCTCGCGCTCGGCGCGCGCGGCCTCGCCCAGCTGGCGCAGCGCCTTGTCAACCACCGCGCCGGCATCGACCGGGCGCAACTGGCGCTCGCGGATCAGCTTCTCGCAGGTGCGCCGCGTCATGCTGTGCGGCCGCCCGCCGCGGCTGATGAACATGAACAGCGTGCCGTTCTCGCTGGTCCAGTGCAATTGCGCGCGCCGCCAGTGGCCGCGCACCTTCAGATCGACCCAGTCGCCGGTGCGCAGGCGCGCCAGCTGGGCGCGCGTGCGGGCTTCGATGTCTTCTGGCGTTTCGGCCGCCTTGGCCGCGGCTGCGCGTGGGGCCGCGGCCGGCGGCTTCACCACATCCGCCATGGACAAGTCCAGTGGCACGAAACCTTCAACCTGCGCAGGGACGTGCGTTGGCTCTTGGGCCGTCTCCAGCGGTTCGGTAGAGGCAAAGTCGTCCTTGTCCGAGGGTTGCACGGACTCGTCTTCGAGCGGCGCGCTCTCGGTCAGCGGCGCCTGCGCAGATTCGCCCTCGCTCAGCTCCTCGAAGCCGGCGGCCGCCAGTTCGTGGCGGCCCAGCCACGGTTGCTCGGCCGCGCGCGGCTGCGGTCTTTCCAGCGGTGCCGGATCGGTCTCCAGCGGCAACCGCGCAGATTCGTCCGCCAGCCGCGAGAAGCCCGAGGCCTCCGCGTCGCGCGCGCTGCGCAACCGGCGCAGGCGCAGCACCGGGTCGTGGTGGCGCATCAGCGCGTCGAAGAAGGTTTCGGTCTCGTGCGGCTCCTTGCCCAGCATCTGCAGACCGCGCCGCAGCGTCTGCACCAGACCGGGCACCACTTCGAACAGACGAGCCGGCGCTTTCAGTGCGGCCTCGCGCTTGACGCTCCACAGCAAATCGGAGACGACGGTCAGATAGCCGCCCGGGTCGAGCTGGCCGCGCTGATCGGTGAGTTGCGCGTGGGCAATCACCAGCGACCAGTCCTTGAACAGGAAGTCGGCCACCACAGCCGGCACGCGGTCCAGGTCGGAGCGCAGGCTGAATTCCCACGCCACCTTGTCGGCCAGCGCCTGGCGCTGCTGCGCGAAATGCATCGAGCGCAGGCCGTCCTCGCGCGCGCGCTCGTCCGAAGTGTCCTGCTGCTGCCAGTCGGCTTCCAGCGACTGCAAGCGCGCATTGAAGTTGTCTGCGCGCGCTTCGGTTTGCTGGTTGAGTTCGCGCACCGCCTGGCGCACCGGCGCCATGAACTGCTCGAACTCGGGCGCGAACTCGTCGTTGTACTTGAAGCTGCGCTGCGCCACGCCCTCGATCAGGCGGCGCGCGGGGTGGTGGTCGTCGCCGAAGAAGCGCGGATCGTGCATGGCCATGCGCAGCAGCGCCGGTTCCATGGCGACAAAGGCCTCGCGCACCGGCGCCAGCACGCGCTGGTCGCCCGCGACCTGGCCGACCAGCGTGCGCACCGCGTCCAGACCCAGCACCTGGCTGATCTTGCCGGCCTGCGCCTTCAGCTGCAGCA
>JAKOZT010000042.1 GCA_029779845.1 Pseudomonadota bacterium
GGGCGGGCGGGGTGGGAGACCACTCGTTCGGTCAGTCCGCTACTCGCGGCTGAAGCATCGCAGAGTCCCTCCGCCCCAGCCCATACACACTACGTCGGCTGCGCTGCCTGTTCCAGTTCACGAAGAACCATACAAGCATCGCAGCGCAGTCGGTGCGCAGCGCCGACCGCCACCGCAGGAACCCCCACGGGGCCGTGCCTGCCGCGCCGCTGCGGCGCATCCCCGACAAGAACACGCCCGCCCCGAGCTGCGCTTTGATGCCATTGATCGCAACGTCGTATAACGCGGGCCGGCCGAGCGCGGGGCCGCCCCAAGCCGGCCGGCCATCCCCTCGGGGGATCGCCCGCCGTACCCGGCGGGCGAGGGGCAGTCAACGCACTGCCAAGCGCGTCGACTTCGGCGCGTCCTTCTTCGGCAGCGTCAGCGTCAGCACGCCGTCTTCGAACTTCGCCTCGGCGGCCTGCGTGTCCACCGCCTGCGGCAGCTCGAAGGAGCGCGCGTACGACTCGTGGCTGCGCTCGCTGTACAGCACGCGCTCGCCTTCCTTGCGCTCGCTCTGGCTCGCGAGCCTGGCGCTGATCGAGACCGTGGCTCCGTCGACGTCGATGGCGATGTCGTCCTTCTTCACGCCGGGCAGTTCGGCGCGCACTTCGTAGGCGCCGCTGCGCTCCGACACGTCGATGCGTGCGCGCGAGACCAGGCCGGACGGGGCGCGCTGGTTGGCCAGCTCGTTGAACATCGCGTCGACCAGGCTGAACGGATCGCGCGCGACGGCGCCCGGGGCAACGGGACGGGACAGCAGAGAGAACATGGACATGGACAACCTCCTTCGTGAGCAAGGCGGCTCGGGTGCCGCCGATGCTCAGGAGATAGGGCGCGACCCGGCCGGCTTCAAGAGGCCGGCCGCGAAGCGCTGAGCCGGATCAAAGGATCGCGCTCACTCGTCCTCGCGCGGCTTGAACTGCGCCGCCAGCTGCGCCTGCACGGTGGGCGGCACCGCCTCGTAGTGGCTGAGTGCCAGCGTGTAGCGCCCCTGGCCGCCGGTCATGCCGTTCAGGCGCGCCTGGTAGCCGGAGAGTTCCGACAGCGGCACGTGGCCGTTGACGACGATGCTGCCGCCGGCCAGGTTCTGCGTGCCGCTGACCTGCCCGCGCTTGGCGGACAGGTCGCCGGTGATGTCGCCCATCGCACCGTCGGGCGCGGTGATCTCCACCTTCACGATCGGCTCCAGCACGATCGGCCGCGCCTTCATCACCGCGTCGACGAAGGCCTTGCGCCCGGCGGTGGCGAAGGCGATGTCCTTGGAGTCGACGCTGTGCGACTTGCCGTCGTAGACGATCACGCGCACGTCCTTCACCGGGTAGCCGGCCACCACGCCGGCATCGAGCGCCTGGCGCACGCCCTTCTCGACGGCGGGGATGAACTGCGTCGGGATGGTGCCGCCCTTGACCTGGTCGACGAACTCGAAGCCCGTGCCGCGCGCCAGCGGCTCGACCTTCAGGAACACCTCGCCGAACTGGCCGGCGCCGCCGCTCTGCTTCTTGTGGCGGTGATGGCCCTCGGCCGGCGCGGTGATGGTCTCGCGGTAGGCGATGCGCGGCGGGCGCGTGTTGACCTCGCACTTGTAGACCTCGGTCATGCGCTCGAGCAGCGTGCGCAGGTGCAGCTCGCCCAGGCCGTAGACCACCGTCTCGTTGGTCACCGCCACGTGCTCGACCTTCAGGCAGGGGTCTTCGTCGACCAGCTTGGTGAGGATCTCCCACATGCGCTGCTCGTCGCCGCGCCGCTTGGGCTCGATCGCCAGGCCGTGCACCGGCACCGGGAAGGGCAGCGGCTTCAGGTGCAGGTGGTCGTCCTCGGCGGCGTCGTGCAGCACCGCGTCGAAGTGGATCTCGTCGACCTTGGCCACCGCGCAGATGTCGCCCGGCACGCCGCAGGGCACCTCGACGTGCTCCTTGCCCTGCAGCATGAAGAGGTGGCCCACCTTGAACGGCTTGCGGCCGTCGCCGATGTAGAGCTGGCTGTCCTTGGTCACCGTGCCCTGGTGGATGCGGAAGATGCCCATGCGGCCGACGTACGGATCGACCGTCACCTTGAAGACGTGCGCGATCACGTGCTTGGATGGGTCGGGGTCGGCGTGCAGTTCTTTCGCCGCCTCACCTTCCCCCTTGTAGAACTGCGGCGGGTTGCCCTCGGTCGGGTTCGGCAGCAGCAACTCGATCACGTCGAGCAGCTCGGCCACGCCGGCGCCGGTGCGCGCCGAGACGAAGCACACCGGGATCAGGTGGCCTTCGCGCAGTGCCTGTTCGAGCGGCGCATGCAATTCCTTGGTGTCGACGTCGCCATCGTTCAGGTAGCGGTCGACGAAGGCCGAATCCACCTCCACCACCTGCTCCACCAGCGCGCGGTGCGCCTCGGCCACCGAGCCGAAGTCGCTCTCGCCCTCGGTGTTGAAGAAGCAGTCGACCACCTTGCTGCCGCCAGCGGCCGGCAGGTTCAGCGGCAGGCATTCCTTGCCGAAGGCCTCGCGGATCTGTGCCAGCAACGCGGCGAGATCGACGCCCTGCGCGTCGATCTTGTTGACGATCACCATGCGGTCCAGGCCGCGCTCGCGCGCCCATTCCATCATGCGCGCGCTCATCATCTCGATGCCGGTGGACGCGTTGATCACCACCGCGGCGGTCTCCACCGCTTCGAGCGCCGTCATCGACTGGCCGACGAAGTCCGGATAGCCCGGCGTGTCGAGCAAATGCATGCGCGTGCCGCGGTGTTCGAGGTGCATCAGCGCGGTGTTCAGCGAGTGCTGCGCGCGCCGCTCCATCGGGTCGTAGTCGCTCACCGTGGTGCCGCGCTCCAGGCTGCCTTGCGCGACTATCGCGCCGGCCTTGTGCAGCAGCGCTTCGGCGAGGCTGGTCTTGCCCGCGGCCGACTGGCCGACGAGCGCCAGCGTGCGGATGCGCTCGATGGCGCGGGTATCGGGGGAGGCCGGGGCGGTGTGGTTGGCGGGCATGACGCGCTCCTGTGCTAGGCGCGTCCTGCGCCTGGGGGTGGGCGGGAAGGTTGCAGCCAGCGTACTCCTGCCTCCGTGCCGGAGCAAGCCTGCGCGTCAAGCGCGCGCCGTCACCGCCTCACTCGTGGCGCAGCGCCTCGATCGGATCGAGCCGCGCCGCGCGGCGCGCCGGGAAGTAGCCGAACACCACGCCGATGGCCGCCGAGAAGGCGAAGGCGAGCAGGTTGATCGGCGCGTCGAACACGTAGGGGATCTGCATCAGCTGCGCCAAGCCGAGCGAGGCCACCGTGGCCAGCGCGATGCCGATCAGCCCGCCGAGCGCGGCCAGCACCACCGCCTCGACGAGAAACTGCAGCAGCACCTCGCGCTCGAGCGCGCCGATCGCCAGCCGCACGCCGATCTCGCGCGTGCGCTCGGTCACGCTGACCAGCATGATGTTCATGATGCCGATGCCGCCGACCACCAGGCTCACGGCCGCCACCGCACCGAGCAGCATCGTCATGATCTGCGTCGTGCCCGACATCGTGTCGGCGATCTGCCGCGTGTCCAGCACGTTGAAGTTGTTGTCGTCGGCGTCGGCGAGCTTGCGCCGCTCGCGCATCAGCTGCTCCAGGCTCGCCTTGAGGCGCTCGGTGTCGGCGCCTTCGTTCATCGAGACGAGGATGGTGTTGATGCGCGTGTGGCCGACCACGCGGCGCTGCATCGTCGCCAGCGGCAGCACCAGCAGGTTGTCCTGGTCGTTGCCCATCGCGCCCTGGCCCTTGCTGCCGAGCAGGCCGACGACCGTGCAGGAGAATTTCTTGACGCGGATCTGCTCGCCGATCGGGTCGGCGCTGCCGAACAGCTCGCTGCGCACCGTCGCGCCGATCACGCACACCGCGGCGCCGACGCGCTCCTCGTCGGGCTCGAAGCCGCGGCCGGAGGCGATCGTCCAGTTGGCGACGCTGAACCAGTTCTGCGTCGAGCCCGTCACCATCGCCGACCAGTTGCGCCCGTTGGCCACCAGCGTGGCGCTGCTGCGCACCTCGGGCGCCACCAGGCGCACGCCGCCGATCTGCGCGGAAATCGCCTCCACGTCGGCGACAGCGAACGGCGGCCCGCCGCCGCCGCCCGGGCCCATGCGCTGGCCCGGCATCAGCATCAGCAGGTTGCTGCCCAGGCTCGCGATCTGCGCCTGCACCGAGCGCGTCGCGCCGTTGCCCAGCGTCACCATCGTGATCACCGCGCTGACGCCGATCACGATGCCCAGCATCGTCAGGAACGAGCGCAGCAGGTTGCGGCGGATCTCGCGCAGCGCCAGCAGCAGGGTGTTGAGCCACATGGTCAGGCCGCCTCTTCGGCCGGCGTGCCCGCCGGCACCGGCGCGTTGCGCACGTCGCTGTCGACCACGCCGTCGACGAAGCGCACGATGCGCTTCGCATACGCCGCCATGTCGGGCTCGTGCGTGACCATGATCACCGTGATGCCCTGCTCGACGTTCAATCGCGTCAGCAGCTCCATGATCTCGCGGCCGCGCTGGCTGTCGAGGTTGCCGGTGGGCTCGTCGGCGAGCAGCACTTCCGGATTGGTGACGAGAGCGCGCGCGATCGCCACGCGCTGCTGCTGGCCGCCGGAGAGTTCGGCCGGCGTGTGATGCTCCCAGCCCGCCAGGCCCACGGCCGCGAGCGCGGCGCGCGCCTGCGCATGGCGCGCCGCGGCCGGCTCGCCGCGGTACAGCAGCGGCAGCTCGACGTTCTCCTGCGCGCTGGTGCGCGCCAGCAGGTTGAAGCCCTGGAAGACGAAGCCGAGGAACTTGCGGCGCAGCCGCGCGCGCTGGTCGCGGCTGAGCTTCTGCACCGCGATGCCTCGGAACAGGTAGTCGCCGGTGGTCGGCACGTCCAGGCAGCCGAGCGTGTTCATCGCGGTGGACTTGCCCGAGCCGCTCGGCCCCATGATCGCGACGAAGTCGCCGGCCTCGATGTCGAGGTCCACGCCCTTGAGCGCCTGGAACGCGGCCTGGCCTTGCCCGTAGGTCTTGGTGATGCCGCGAAGGCTGATCAGAGGCTCGCTCACCTCGGCGCTCCGCTGCGCTGGTCGACGATCACCGCGTCGCCTTCGGCCAGCCCGCCGCCCGACACCTCGGTGCGCTTGCCGTCGGTTGCTCCCACGGTCACGCGCAGCGCCACCGGCGCGCCGTCGCGCAGCACCCAGAGCTGGCGGCTGCCGCCGCTGGCGCCGCCGTTGCCGGCCACGCTGCGCCGCGCCACGCCGCCGGGGGGGCGCGGCATCAGCTTGGAGACGATGCCGCCGCCGCCGCTGGCGGCCGGCGCGGCCGGTGCCGCGGCGCCCGCCGGCGTGAAGCGCAGCGCGGTGTTGGGCACCAGCAGCGCGGGGGCGCGCTCGCTGGTCTGGATGGTCGCGGTGGCGGTCATGCCGGGGCGCAGCGTCAGGTCCTGGTTGTCGACCTCGAGTTCGGTGGTGTAGGTCACCACGTTGTCGGTCTTGGTCGAGCCGTAGGCGACGCGCGTCACCGTGGCCGGGTAGCGCCGGTTCAGGTAGGCGCCGACCGTGAAGGTGGCCTTCTGGCCGTTGGCGACCAGGCCGACGTCGGTCTCGTCGACGTTGACGTCGAGTTCGAGCTTGCGCAGGTCTTCGGCGATGGTGAAGAGGGTCACCGCCTGCAGCGAGGCGGCCACCGCGTTGCCGGGGTCGACCGCGCGTGTCAGCACCACGCCGTCGATCGGCGAGCGGATCGAGGCCTTCGAGAGGTTGGTCTCGTCGGTCGACAGCTGCGCCTGCGCGCTGGTCACGCCGGCGCGTGCGCTGGCCTCGGCGGCGCGGGCACGCTCCAGCGCGGCGCGCGCGGTGTCGATCTCGGTCTGCGCCGGCACCTTGCCGCCGGAGAGCTTTTGCACCTCCTCCAGCCGCGCCAGCGTGGCCTGCGCCTCGGTGAGCGTCGCGGCCGCCTGCGCCACGCTCGCCTGCGCGGTGGCCAGCGCCGCGCGCGAGCGCGCGATCTGGTCGCGCAGCTTGGCGGTGTCGAGCTCGACCAGCACCTGGCCCTTCTTCACCGCGTCGTTGACGTCCACCAGCACGCGCGCCACCGTGCCCGACAGCTCGCTGCCGACGTTGACCGAGCGCGTCGGCTGCAAGGTGCCGTCGGCGCTGACGGTCACGTTGAGCGTGGCGCGCTGCACCGGCTCGGTGACGTAGCTCGGCGCCGCCGCGGCGCGCCGGCCCGATTGCCACCACGCGAAGGCGAGCGCGATGACGATCAGCGCCGCGAGCCCGCCCCACAGCGTGCCGCGCTTCCACCACGGCCGGGCGGAGGGTTCGTCGAGCAGCGCGGCGATCTGGTCCGCGCCGACCTTGGCGTTGGTGTTCATGAGGTCTTGTCGTTCGAAGCGGAGGCGGCGGAGGAAGCGGGCGGCAGGGGCGTCCAGCCGCCGCCCAGGGCCTTGAAGAGGCGCACGTGGTCGCTGGCCACGTCGGCGTCGCCGGCGGCGACGCTGTCCTGCGCGCTGAGTTGCGTGCGCTGCGTCGTCAGCACGGTCTGGAAGTCGACCAGGCCGCTGGCGTAGCGCTGGCGCGCCAGCAGCGCGGCGTTGTCGGCGGCTTCGGCGGCGTCGCGCAGGCGCGCGAGCTTCTCGCGGTCGCCCTGCAGCGCGACGAGCGCGTCTTCCACGTCCTTCAGCGCCGTGAGCACGCTGGCGCGGTGCGCGGCGCGTGCCTGGTCCAGCGCGGCCTGCTGCGCCGAGACCTGCGCGCGTGCCGCGCCGCCGTCGAAGATCGGCGCCGATACGCCGCCGAGCAGCGAGGCGGCGAGCGCGCCGCCGCCGGTCAGGCCCGACAGCGTCAGCGCGGAGAGCCCCAGCGTGCCGGACAGGCTGAAGCTCGGATACCGCGCCGCATCGGCCTGCACCACGCGCTGCGCCGCCGCGCCGACACGCGCCTCGGCGGCGCGCACGTCGGGGCGCTGGCGCAGCGTGTCGGCCGGGAAGGCGAGCGCGAGGTCGTCGGCCGGCTGCGGCAGCGCGCCGCCTTCGGGCAGCGACAGTTCGGCGACGGTGCGGCCGGTCAGCAGCGCGAGCCCGTGGCGCGATTGCGCGATCGTGGTCTGCAAGGCCGGGATCTGCGCGCGCGTCTGCTCGACCGAGGTGCGCGCCTGCTCGGCTTCGAGCGAGGTGGCCAGGCCGGCCTGCACGCGCCACTGCGTGATCTGCAAGGTCTCCTGCTGGCTGGCGAGGTTCTCGCGCGCGATCGCGAGGCGGCGCTCGGCGTTGCGCAGCGCGATGTAGCCCTGCGCCACCTCGGCGGCCACCGACACCTGCACGTCGCCCAGGCTGGCGGCGCTGGCCTCGGTGTCGAGCGCCGAGGCATCGCGCGCGGCGTGCTGGCCGCCGAAGATGTCGGGCTCCCAGCTGGCGTCGAAGCCGGCGCGGAACAGGTTGCTGCCGCCGCCGCCGTCGCTCTGGCTGCGCTGCGCCGAGGCCGATGCGCCGACACTCGGCCCGAGCCGCGCCTGCTGCACCTGCGCCAGGGCACGCGCCTGGCGCAAGGCGGCCTGGGCGGAGGCGACGTCGGTGTTGGCGGCCAGCGCCTGCTCGATCAGCGAGGTCAGCGTCGCGTCGCCGAAGCGCTGCCACCACTGGGCCAGCGGCGTGGCGTCACGCGCCGCCGCGCCGGCGCTCCAGGCCGGCGGCAGCGTCACGCCGGCCGAGGCATCGGTGGGTTCGACGCGCAAGGACGCACAACCGGCCATCGCCAGGGCCATCGCCAGCGCGCTCGCCCGTAGCGTTGTTGGGATGCTAAGCATGCGAGGGAGTCTCGGTCGGCCGCGTTGCGCGCATGCTTGCGCGCTGTCAAGCTGTGTAAAGCTCCGACACGATTGCAGTGGAACCTATTGGAACGCCACCTCGGCGAAGCTGCGCAGCTTGCGGCTGTGCAGGCGGTCGACGCCCTGGTCGCGCAGCTTCTCGATGGCGCGGATGCCGATGCGCAGGTGCTGGTCGACGCGCTCGCGGTAGAAGGTGTTGGCCATGCCCGGCAGCTTGATCTCGCCGTGCAGCGGCTTGTCGCTCACGCACAGCAGCGTGCCGTAGGGCACGCGGAAGCGGAAGCCGTTGGCGGCGATGGTGGCGCTTTCCATGTCGAGCGCGATCGCGCGCGATTGCGAGAAACGCCGCTCCGGCGTGGTCGGCACGTTGTGCGAGGGCAGCAGCTCCCAGTTGCGGTTGTCGGTGGTCGCCACGGTGCCGGTGCGCATCAGGCGCTTCAGCTCGTAGCCCTGCAGCTGCGTGATCTCGGCCACCGCCGACTCGATCGCCACCTGCACCTCGGCCAGCGGCGGGATCGGCACCCACAGCGGCAGCTCCTCGTCGAGCACGTGGTCCTCGCGCACGTAGCCGTGGGCGAGCACGTAGTCGCCGAGCTGCTGCGTGTTGCGCAG
>JAKOZT010000058.1 GCA_029779845.1 Pseudomonadota bacterium
TGAGACGCGCGTCAGACGAAGTGTTCGGCGACCACCGCCGGCGTCACGTCCTCGAAGCGCTTGATCGACCAGTCGGGCTTGCGGTCCTTGTCGATCAGCAGCGCTCGCACCCCCTCGGGGAAGTCGGCGTGACGCTGGAACTGACGGGCCAGCACCAGATCGAGCTCGAGCGTCTGGGCCAGCGACATGCGGCGGGTGCGGCGCAGGTATTCCCAGGTGACGTGAGCCGCCGTCGGCGAGCCGTTGCTCAGACTGTCGGCCGGCACCTTGAACCAGGGATCCTCGGCAGCGGCCGCACGCAGGGCATCACGCATGGCCGTCACGTTGGGCTGCATCGCGATGAAGCGGATCGCATCCTGGTACTGCATCAGGTTGGAGATCGGCAGGCCCGCCTTGAAGCGGCGGTGCTGCGCCATCAGGAAGGCCGAGACGAGTTCGCGGTTCAGCGCGGCGTTGTCGCTCCAGTGGATGTCGAGCAGGCCCGCGTACACGTCGTCACGCGCTTCGACCGGGACGAAATAGTCGACGAGGCCGGCGTACAGCGCGTCGGCTTCGTTGACCGTCAGGCCGGTGAGCGACATCAGGATGCCCGCACCGCACGGCACGCGGTTCATGAACCAGCCGCCGCCGACGTCCGGGAACAGGCCGATGTGGATCTCGGGCATGGCGATGCGCGCGCGGTCGGAGACCAGCCGGTGGCTCGCGCCCACGGTGAGCCCGACGCCGCCGCCCATCGTGATGCCGTGCGCGTAGGAGATCAGGGGCTTCGGGTACTCGTGGATCAGGCGGTCGAGCTGGTACTCGACGTCGAAGAACGCGTCACCGTACACGTAGCGCTGATCGCCGCCGCCGCGCACGTTGCGCACCACCTCGGCGACGTCGCCGCCGGCGCTGAAGCCCTTCTCGCCGGCGCCGTCGAGCACCACGGCCGCGATGCCTTCGTCCGACACCCAGGTGCGGAACTGCGCGAGCAGCAGCTCGCACATCTGCAGGTTGATCGCGTTCAGCTGCTTGGGGCGGTTCAGGGTGGCAAAGCCGATGCGCCGGCCGTTGGCCGTGCGGCGCTCTTCGAAGAGGACAGGGAGTTCGCTCATGGGGTGTCGTGGGTTGGGACGGGAATCCGCAATCCTAACCGGACCGCGCCCCGGTGGACCGCGCCCCGGTCCGCGCCGCCCGCTCAGGGCCGGCGCTCGTACACCCGCGTCTCGCCGTGCCGGAACAGCACGAACGCCTCGGCGGGCACGCCCTGCGCCCGCAGGGCCTCGGGCAGCTCGCCGATCGGGGCGTCGAGCGGCTCGTCGGTCAGCTCGAACGTGCCCCAGTGGATGCCGATCGAGCGGCGCGCCTTCACGTCGCGGTGGATCCGGACCGCCTCGGCCGGATCGACGTGCTGCTCCTTCATGAACCAGCGCGGCAGATACGCGCCGACCGGGATCGCCGCCAAGTCGAAGCCGCCGAAGCGCGCGCCGATGTCGGCGAAGTCGCGCGAGTAGCCGGTGTCGCCCGCGAAGTAGAAGTCGAAGCCCGGCGCCCGGACCACCCAGCCGCCCCACAGCGACGCGTTGCGATCGAAGAGTCCGCGTGCGCTCCAGTGCTGCGCCGGCACGAAGTGCACCTCGACGCCCAGCAGCGTGCGCCGATCCCACCAGTCGAAGCGCTCGACGCGTGTCACGCCCTGGTCCTTCAGCCAGAGGTCCACGCCCAGCGGCGCCAGGAACAGCGGCGGCCCGCCGGCCTGCGCCTGCAGCGCCGTCACGCTGTCGTGGTCGAGGTGGTCGTAGTGGTTGTGCGAGATCAGCACCAGGTCGATGCGGGGCAGCTGCGCGATCGTCATCGGCAGCGGCGCGCGCCGTTTCGGCCCCGCCCACTGCACGGGGAACGCGCGCGCCGAGAACTGCGGATCGGTGAGGATGTTGAGTCCTGCGATCTGCAGCAGCAGCGTCGAGTGCCCGATCCAGGTCGCCGTGATCCGCTCGCGGTTGGCCTGGAGCATGGCGAGATCGGGCTTCACCACCGGAAAGTCGTACCCGTTGACGTGTGTGGACGGCGGTTTCGGGTCACCGTTGCGCGTGCGCTCGACGTACCAGGCGAGCAGCTCGCCGAACGGTTTTCCTCCTGCCGGTCCGTAGTTGTTGGCGAAACCGTCCGGCCGATGATGCGGCCGCGTGGCGTCGTAGTACGGGTTGACCGCGGTGCAGCCGGCCAGCAGCAGGGCGGCAGCGAAGGCGAGCAGTGTGGTCGGACGCGGTCGTGTGGACATGGGGAACTCGAAACGGGCGGAATCGGACACGGTCGGCCCGACGGCGTCGTTCCTGACGCGCAGGCAACGGACGCGCCTTGATCGCACTCCCGGTGCGATCAAGGCGCAGCCGGTGCGATCGCACCCCGGCGCTATCGCGGCGCAGCCGGTGCCGCGGCGCCCTACTCCTTCACCGCGCCGGTCATGCCCGACACGTAGTACTCGACGAAGAACGAATACATCACCGCCACCGGCAGGGACCCCATCAGCGCGCCGGCCATCAGTGCGCCCCAGTGGTAGACGTCGCCTTCGACGAGCTCGGTGATGACCCCCACCGGCACGGTCTTGACCTCGGACGAGGACACGAACGTCAGCGCGTAGATGAACTCGTTCCAGGACAGCGTGAACGCAAAGATGCCGGCGGAGATCAGCCCCGGCACCGCCAGCGGCAGCACGATCTTGACCAGGATCTGCCAGCGCGTCGCGCCGTCGATCAGTGCGCATTCCTCCAGCTCGAACGGGATCGAACGGAAGTAGCCCATCAGCAGCCAGGTGCAGAACGGGATCAGGAACGTCGGATACGTGAGGATCAGCGCCCAGCGGGTGTCGAACAGGCCGAGCTTGTAGACGATGGTGGCGAGCGGAATGAACAGGATCGACGGGGGCACCAGGTAGGCGAAGAAGATCGCCAGGCCCGCCTGGCGCGAGCCCGTGAAGCGCAGCCGCTCGATCGCGTAGGCCGCGAACACCGCTGCCGCCAGCGACGCGAACGTGGCCACCACCGACACCAGCATCGTGTTCCACAGCCAGTCGGGGT
This sequence comes from Pseudomonadota bacterium, assembly GCA_029779845.1. Lineage (GTDB taxonomy): Bacteria > Pseudomonadota > Gammaproteobacteria > Burkholderiales > Burkholderiaceae_C > Piscinibacter. The sequence continues at coordinate 3,057 of JAKOZT010000058.1, forward strand.
AGGCGGTGTCGAAGAACAGCTTCTTGAAGTGCGCCAGCGTGGGGTTCTCGACCCAGAACGGGTTGCCCTCGCGCGACAGGAGCTCCTTGTTCGGCTTGAATGCCGTGATGCCCATCCAGTAGAACGGGAACAGCAGCACGAACATGAACACCAGCAGCGGGATGTAGGTGGTGACCCAGCGCCGCGGCGTCGAGGTGAGGAAGTCCATCCCCTGGGAGTCGGTCGTCTTGTCGCTCATTTGTCGCTCCCCTGCTGCCACGCGCGGCGCTGCAGGCCGAAGTAGCTGAACATGATCGCCGCCAGCAGGAACGGCACCATGGCGGTGGCGATCGCGGCACCCTCGCCGAGCGCCCCGCCCGAGATCGCACGCTGGAACGACAGCGTCGCCATCAGGTGCGTGGCGTTCAGCGGGCCGCCGCGCGTCAGCACGTAGATCAGCGGGAAGTCGGTGAAGGTGAACAGCACCGAGAAGGTCATCACCACCGCGATGATCGGCGTCAGCAGCGGCAGCGTCACGTGGCGGAACTGCTGCCAGGGCGTGGCGCCGTCGATCGCCGAGGCCTCGTAGTACGAGGGCGAGATGGTCTGCAGGCCGGCCAGCAGCGAGATCGCGACGAAGGGCACGCCGCGCCACACGTTGGCGGCGATGGTGGACAGGCGCGCGTTCCACGGGTCGCCGAGGAAGTCGATGTAGCGGTCGATCAGGCCGAGCCGGGTCAGCACCCAGGAGAACACCGAGAACTGCGCGTCGTACAGCCACCAGAAGGCGATCGCCGACAGCGCGGTCGGCACGATCCACGGCAGCAGCACCACGGCGCGGAAGAAGCTCTTGAAGGGCAGGTTCTTGTTCAGCAGCAGCGCCAGCCACAGGCCGAGCACGAACTTCAGGATGCTCGCAACCACGGTATAGAAGAGCGTGTTGAAGAGGGCGAGTTGCGTGACGCTGTCGCCCACCAGGTAGCTGAAGTTCTCCAGCCCCACCCACTGCCCGGGCCGCCCGATCTTCGCGTCGGTGAAGCCCAGCCAGGTGCCCAGCCCGAGGGGGTAGGCCAGCAGGCCGATCAGCAGCACCGCCGCCGGCAGCATGAAGGCCCAGCCCAGCGCGTTGCGGCTGTTCTGCAGTCGTTCGAGCAATCTCATCGCGCGGGGCCGGAGCGCTTCGTTCTCAGACTTTGTAGTAGCGCTTGGCGCGGGCTTCCGCACGCTCGGCCGCTTCCTTCGGCGTCTTCGAGCCGCTGGAGGCCTCGGCCACCATGTCGAGCACGATGTAGTCGGCCATCGCCGCCGCCGAGGCGTAGCCCAGCGGGCCCTCGTGGCCGTGGTCGAGCATGATCGAGCCGCCGTCGCGGTAGACGGTGTGCTTCGGGTCCACCGTCCAGATCGGGTTCTTCTCGTAGGCGCGCAAGGGCTGCGACACGTAGCCGATCGCCGCCTGCATCCACGGCGCGTACTGCTCCTCTTCCATCAGGAAGCGCACCAGTTCCTTCGCGGCCTGCGGGTACTTGGTGTGCTTGAAGGTCATGAACTGCGTGATCTGCATCAGCTCGGTGGGCTTGCCGGCCGGGCCGATGGGGAAGCGCGCGTGCTGGATGTCGGCGGCCATCTCCTTGAGCTTGGCGTCGGGCGAGTTCTTCGCCGCGTAGTACACCGAGATGCCGTTGGCCGTCAGCGAGATCTGGCCGTCGAGGAAGGCCTTGTTGTTGTTCGGGTCCTGCCACGACAGCGTGCCCGGCACGAAAGTCTCGTAGAGCTGCTTGGCGTACTCCAGCGCGGCGATGGTCTCGGGCGAGTTGATCGCCACGTTGCCGGCCTTGTCGACCAGCTTGCCGCCATGCGACCACAGCAGCCAGTGCACCCAGTTGTTGCCGTCGCCCACCGCCTTGCCGAGCGCGAAGCCGGCCGGCGTGCCCTTGGCCTTCAGGCCCTGGCAGAGCTTGAGGAAGCCGGCGGTGTCCTTCGGGATCGCGTCGAAGCCGGCCGCCTTGACGTGGCTGTCGCGGTAGACCAGCGCGTTGCCGACGATGCCCCAGGGGATCGAGATCCACTTGGTGGTGCCGTTGCGCTGCGCGTACTTCTTGCACACGTCGTACCAGCCGCCGTACTTCCTGCCGAGGTAGTCGGCCAGGTCGGTCATGTCGATCAGCTTGTCGGGATACTGGTGCGGGTCGTCGAACCAGCCGATGATGATGTCGGGCCCGCTGCCGATGTTGGCCGCCACCGCGGCCTTCGGGCGCACGTCTTCCCAGCCCTCGTTGTCGACGCGCACCTCGACGCCGGTCTTGTCGCTGAACTTCTTGATGTTGGCCATGAAGGCGTCTTCGTCGCCCTGCACGAAGCGCTTCCAGCGCAGCAGGCGCAGCTTGGCGCCCTTCTCCGGCTTGTAGGCGAGGCTTTGCGCCTGGGCCGCGAACGGCGTCCACAGCGCGCCGCCGCCGAGCGCGGTGGCGGCGGCCGCGCCGGCCGAGCTTTCGAGGAATTTGCGACGGTTCTGGTCTTGCATGCCTTGTCTCCTGGGTTGAAAGAAAGCCTCAGGCCACGAGCCGTCGGCCGGACTGCGCATCGAAGAGGTGGGCCCGGCTCGGGTCGGGCTGCAGATGGATGGTGGCGCCGGGCGCGAAGGCATGGCGCTCGCGGAACACCACCGACATCTCGCTGCCCTGGTGGCGGCACGAGACGAAGGTGTCGGCGCCGGTGGGCTCGACCACCACCACCTGGGTCGGGATGCCGCTGCCCTTGTTGGCGTCGTTCATCAGCGTCAAGTGCTCGGGCCGCGTGCCGAAGATCACCGGCTGGCCGTCGCTGCCGGCGGCGTCCGCCGGCGCGGCGAGCTGCGTGCCGTCGGCGAGCTGCACGCTGGCCGCGCCGCCGCTGCGGCGCAGCGTGCCGGGCAGGAAGTTCATCGCCGGCGAGCCGATGAAGCCGGCCACGAAGGTGTTGGCCGGGCGGTCGTACAGCTCCAGCGGGCTGCCGGTCTGCTCGATGCGGCCGTCGCGCATCACGACGATCTGGTCGCCCATCGTCATCGCCTCGATCTGGTCGTGCGTCACGTAGATCGAGGTGGTCTTCAGCCGCTGGTGCAGCTCCTTCAGCTCGGTGCGCATCGCCACGCGCAGCTTGGCGTCGAGGTTGGACAGCGGCTCGTCGTAGAGGAACACGCGCGGATCGCGCACGATCGCGCGGCCCATCGCGACGCGCTGGCGCTGGCCGCCGGAGAGCTGGCGCGGATAGCGGTCCAGCAGTTGCGCGAGGCCGAGGATCTCCGCGGCGCGGCCGACCTTGCTGTCGATCACCGACTTGTCGGCCTTGGCCAGCATCAGCGCGAAGGCCATGTTGTCGCGCACCGTCATGTGCGGGTAGAGCGCGTAGTTCTGGAACACCATCGCGATGTCGCGCTGCTTGGGCGGCACGTCGTTGACGCGCGTGTCGCCGATCAGGATGTCGCCGCCGCTGATGTGCTCCAGGCCCGCGATCATGCGCAGCAGCGTCGACTTGCCGCAGCCCGAGGGCCCGACCAGCACGGTGAAGGATCCGTCGGGGATCTGGATGTCGACGCCGTGGAGGATCTCCACCTCGCCGAAGCGCTTCTTCGCGCCGCGGATGCTCACGCTGGCCATGCGGCTCGTCTCCTTGCCTTGCCCGCCGCGCGTGTGGCCCGCGCCGTCGTGCGTTGATCTGGCGCAAAGTTGTATGATAACCTGATGACCATGTCAATCAGCCTCGCCCCCATGGCGGCCGCCGCGCCGGGCGGCGGCCGGCTGGTGGCGCAGCGCCTGTCCGACCGGCTCGCCGAGCTGCTGGCCGCGCAGCTCGACGGCGGCCACCTCAAGCCGGGCGACAGGCTGCCCTCCGAGCAGCAGCTCGCCGAGACGCACGGCGTGTCGCGCACCGTGGTGCGCGAGGCGGTGCACCAGCTGAAGTCGCGCGGGCTGCTGGTGTCGCGCCAGGGCTCGGGCGTGTACGTCTCCTCGCCGGAGGCGAACCGGCCGCTGGCGTTCGACCCGAGCGTGCTTGAATCGGTGGAGGCGGTGGTGCACGTGGTCGAGGTGCGGCGCGTGCTCGAAGGCGAGATCGCCGCGCTGGCCGCGCAGCGCGCCACGCGCGCGCAGATCGCCGGGCTCAAGCGCGCGCTCGCCGAGATCGACCGCGCCGAGGCCGAGGGCCGCGACGGCGTCGCCGAAGACCTGGCCTTCCACCGCGCCATCGGCGAGGCCACCGGCAACCCGCAGTTCAGCCGGCTGCTCGGCTTCCTCGAGCAGTACCTGCGCGAGGGCATGCGCATCACGCGCGGCAACGAGGCGCGCCGGCGCGACTTCATGCAGCAGGTGCGCGACGAGCACCGCACCATCGTCGATGCGATCGCCGCGCACGACCCGGCCGCCGCGCGCCGGCGCGCCACGCAGCACATCCTGCACGGCGAGCGGCGCTTGCAGCAAGGCGGCGTGCTGCGCAGCGGCAAGCCGCGCCGCAAGGACTGAAACCATGCCGCGCTTCGCCGCCAACCTCTCGATGATGTACGGCGAGCACGCCTTCCTGGATCGCTTCGCCGCCGCGGCGAAGGACGGCTTCGACGCGGTCGAGTACCTGTTCCCCTACGACTTCCCCGCCGCCGAGATCGCCGGGCGCTTGCGCGAGCACGGTTTGCAGCAGGTGCTGTTCAACGCGCCGCCGGGCGACTGGGTGGCGGGCGAACGCGGCCTCGCCTGCCTGCCCGGGCGCGAAGACGAGTTCCGCGCCGGCGTGGCGAAGGCGATCGAGTACGCGCTCGCGCTGGACTGCCCGCGCATCCACCTGATGGCCGGCCTCGCGCCGGCCGGCGTGGCGCGCGCCGCGCTCGCCGCCGTCTACGAGGGCAACCTCGCCTGGGCGGCGGCGCGCTCGCGCGAGATCGATTTCCTGATCGAGCCGATCAATCCGCGCGACATGCCGGGCTTCTTCCTGAATCGCCAGGACGAGGCGCACCGCATCGTGCAGCGCGTCGGCGCGCCCAACCTGAAGGTGCAGATGGACCTGTACCACTGCCAGATCGTCGAGGGCGACCTGGCGAAGAAGCTCGAGGCCTACCTGCCCGGCGGCCGCGTCGGCCACATCCAGATCGCCGGCGTGCCGGATCGCCACGAGCCCGACGAAGGCGAGGTCGACTACCGCTACCTGTTCGAGCGCATCGATGCGCTCGGCTACACCGGCGTGATCGGCGCCGAGTACCGGCCGAAGGGTGCCACCTCGGCCGGGCTCGGCTGGTTCCAACCCTGGAAGAAGGATCGCTGAACGATGAAGCTGCTGATCACCGGCGGCGCCGGTTTTGTCGGCGCGCGGCTGGCGCGCACGCTGCTGGCGCGCGGCACGCTGGCGGAAAGGAAGATCGAGCGCATCGTGCTGGCCGACCAGTTCGCGCCGCCGGCCGACCTGCTCGCCGACGCGCGCGTGACGGCGCGCACCGGCGCGCTGCTCGGGCAGTGCGCGGCGCTCGCCGACGAAGGCTTCGACGGCGTGTTCCACCTCGCCTCGGCGGTGTCGGGCGAATGCGAGCTGGATTTCGATCTCGGCCTGCGCAGCAACCTCGACAGCACGCGCGCGCTGCTCGATGCGTTGCGCTTGGCCGGCAAGAAGCCCACCTTCGTGTTCAGCAGCTCGGTGGCGGTGTTCGGCCCCGACCCGGCCGTGCCGCTGCCCGCCGTGGTGGCCGACACCACGCTGCCCGCGCCGCAGACCAGCTACGGCACGCACAAGCTGATGTGCGAGTACCTGATCGCCGACTACACGCGCAAGGGCTATATCGACGGCCGCAGCGCGCGGCTGATGACGGTGACGGTGCGCCCCGGCAAGCCGAACGGCGCGGCTTCGTCCTTCTTCAGCGGCATCATCCGCGAGCCGCTGGCCGGCGTGGAATCGGTGTGCCCGGTGGCGCCCGAGGTGTCGCATCCGGTCTCGTCGCCGGGGCGCACGGTGGCCGGGCTGATCGCCGTCTTCGAAGCGAGCCGCGAAGCCTTCAAGGGGCGGCTCGCGCTGAACCTGCCGGCGCTCAACGTGACGGTCGGCGAGATGCTCGCCGCGCTGGAGCAGGTCGCCGGCCAGGCGGTGCGCGCGCGCGTGCGCTTCGAGCGCGACGAGCGCATCGCCGGCATCGTCGCCAACTGGCCCGGCGGCGCCAGCGCGGCGCGCGCCGCGGCGCTGGGGCTGCAGGCCGACGACTCCTTCGCCGACATCATCCGCCAGTACATCGACGACTGCGAGAAGGGGCCGAACGCGGCCGATGCGCTGAAGGGGCTCGCGCGATGAACCAGCTCGACCTGAACGGCCGCGTCGCCATCGTCACCGGCGGCGCGCAAGGCATCGGCTATGCGACGGCCGAGCGCATGCTGCTCTCGGGCGCGAGCGTCGTGCTGTGGGACATCGACGCCAAGGCGCTGGCCGCGGCGAAGGAATCGCTGGCCGCGCTCGGCGCGGTCGACAGCGTCGTGGTCGAACTCACCGACGACGGCGCGGTCAACGCCGCCACCGGCGCGGCGATGCGCGCGCACGGCCGCATCGACATCCTGGTCAACAACGCCGGCATCACCGGCGGCAACGCGACGACCTGGGAGCTGCAGCCCGAGGTGTGGCGGCGCGTCGTCGAGGTCAACCTGATCGCGCCCTACCTCACCTGCCGCGCGGTGGTGCCGCAGATGCTGCAGCGCGGCTACGGGCGCATCGTCAACGTGGCCTCGGTGGCGGGCAAGGAAGGCAACCCGAACGCCTCGCACTACAGCGCGGCCAAGGCTGGGCTGATCGCGCTGACCAAGTCGCTCGCCAAGGAGCTGGCGACGCAGGGCGTGCTGGTCAACGCGGTGTCGCCGGCGGCGGCGAAGACGGCGATCTTCGAGCAGATGTCCGAGCAGCACATCGCCTTCATGCTCTCGAAGATCCCGATGGGCCGCTTCGTGCAGGTAGGCGAGATCGCCGCGCTGATTTCCTGGCTGGCCTCGGAAGACTGCTCGTTCTCCACCGGCGCGGTGTTCGACATCTCCGGCGGCCGTGCCACCTACTGAAGACTACCGAAGCTTGCGCCGGTGCTGCCACAGCGCCAGCAGCGCGATCAGCGCCAGCGTCAGCTCCAGCGTCTCTTCGAGCGCGGACACCACCACCTTGGTCGACATCGACAGGCCCATGTGGAAGTCTTCGTTGAGCACGTTGTAGCTGCGGTCGAGCAGCTTGGAGACCACCAGCGTGACGACGAAGGCGGCGATCGAGACCGCCACTGTGTCGCCGCCGCGCAGCGCGCGCCACCACGCGCGCGCATGCGCCAGCAGCAGCCGCAGCATCGCCAGCGACACCACCGACAGCACCGCCAGCGCGGCGAGCTTGTGCTGCAGCGGCGCCGGGCCGAAGTACCAGCTGACGCGCAGCACCGTGGTGCCGGTAAAGGCCTTGTGCCAGTCCAGCTCGCGCGCGCCGAAGGCGAGGAACATCACCGACAGCGCGGCCGAGGTGGCCGGCGGATCGCCGCGGCGGCGCAGCAGCCACACCAGCGGGGCGAGCAGGAACCAGGCGGCCGCGGTCGAGCGCTCGACCCAGCCGGTTTCGCTCATGATGGCCATCACTTCCCGCGGCGAGTAGATCGCCACGTGGGCCAGCGCGAAGAGTGTGCCGGCGAGCAACAGCCACCAGCCTGCGTAACGCGAATTCATCTCGAAAGCATAGCGCCTGGGCGATTTCCTCAATCGGGGCGCACCGCGCGGTGCAGCGCGCGCACCAGGTCCGACTGGGTGAGGATGCCCACCAGGTGCTGCTGCGCGTCCACCACCGGCAGGTGGTGATGGCCCCCCTTGGAGAACAGCGGCAGCAGCTCGATCACGTGCAGATCCTCGCTGGCCACGCGCACGCGGCGCGTCATGATGTCGCCGACGCGCCCGGGCGTGGCGCGCGGCGTCGAGTCGTCGCCCACCAGCGCGCGCACGAAGTCGGCCAGCGTGACGATGCCGATCACGTGGTGCGAGCGGTCCACCACCGGCAGCGCCTTCACGGCACGCTCGCGCATCAGCACCCAGGCCGCGACCACCGGCGTGTCGTGGCTCGCCGTGAGCGGCTCGCGCGACATGATGTCGCGGCAGCGCAGCTCGCCGAGGTTGCGCTGGTAGGCGGCGGATTCGGCGTGGTGCAGCAGCTCCTCCAGGTCGTCGCGGCTGACGTCGAGCACCTGGTTGTAGTGGGCGAGCGCGGCGTCGAGGTCGGCCGACGTGAAGCGCGCGCCGTCCGGCGGGCCGGGCGCGGGCGGCGGCGGCAGCTGCACGTGCGGGTAGCGCCGCCCCGTCGCCGAGTTGTAGGCCACGCCCACCAGCACGAGCAGCGCCGAGTTGAGCAGCACCGGCAGCAGCGCGAAGCGCCAGTCGGTGGCGTGCAGCAGCACCGCGAGCAGCGCCGTCGCGCCGCCCGGCGGATGCAGGCAGCGCAGCAGGAACATCAGCGCGATCGCCGCGCCCACCGCCGCCGCGGCGGCCAGCGCGGTGTCGGGCAGCAGCCGCGCGCAGGCCAGCCCGACGAGCGCCGAGAGCGTGTTGCCGCCGATCACCGCCCAGGGCTGCGCGAGCGGGCTGGCCGGCACGGCGAACACCAGCACGGCGCTGGCGCCCAGCGGCGCGGCGAGCCAGGTCGGGATCGCGAGCTGCGCGCCCACCCAGCGGCTGCCCAGCGCGGCGACCAGCAGCCCGAGCGAGGCGCCGCCCACGGCGCGCCAGCGTTCGCGCGCGTCGACGCGAAACACGGCGGGCAGCCAGGCCGCGAACGAGCGCAGCGCGCGTGCCGCGGCGCGGTTCATGAACAGCCAGGCTTCGCTTCGGTCATGGCCGCAGCATAGCGCCGCGCCACCATGCGAGACTCGCCGCCATGCCTTCCCAGCCCTTCGCCGACTGCCCCGCTGCGCTGCTCGCCGGCATCAGCGGCGTGCTCACCGACATCGACGACACGCTGACGCGCGACGGCGCGATCGAGCCCGAGGCGCTGGCCGCGCTGGCCGCGCTGCGCGAGGCCGGCATCCCGGCGATCGCGATCACCGGCCGGCCGATGGGCTGGAGCGAGCCGTTCGCGCGCGAGTGGCCGGTGGATGCGATCGTCGCCGAGAACGGCGCGGTGGCGCTGTTCATGCGCGACGGCGCGCTGCGCATCGAGTACGCGCAGGACGAGGCGACCCGCGCGCGCCATTCGCAGCGCCTGGCACAGGTGGCGCAGCGCGTGCAGCGCGAGGTGCCCGGCGCGACGCTGGCGCGCGACAGCGCCGGGCGCGTGACCGACATCGCCGTCGACCACTCGGAATTCGCGCGGCTCGACGAGGCGGCCATCGCGCAGGTGGTCGCGCTGATGCGCGCCGAGGGCATGCACGCCACCGTCAGCTCGATCCACGTCAACGGCTGGTTCGGCGATCACGACAAGGCCAGCGGCGCGCGCTGGATCGTGCGGCGCCTGCTCGGCCGCGCGCTGGACGCCGAGCGCGAGCGCTGGCTCTACGTGGGCGACTCGACCAACGACCAGCGCATGTTCGAGCTGTTCCCGCTCAGCATCGGCGTGGCCAACCTGCGGCGCTTCGCGGCGCAATTGCACACCTGGCCGGCGTGGATCACCGAGGGCGAGCGCGGCATCGGCTTCGCCGAGGTGGTGCGGCGGCTGCTGGCGGCGCGCGGGCGATGAACGAGCGGCGCCTCTTCGCCACCGCGCTGGCGCTCGCGCTCGGCGCCGCGGTCTCGCTGGGGCTGGCGCGCTTTTCCTACGCGCTGCTGCTGCCGGCCATGCGCGCCGAACTCGGCTGGAGCTACTTCACCGCCGGCGCGATGAACACCGTCAACGCCGCCGGCTACCTCGTCGGCGCGCTGCTGCTGCCGCGCGCGCTGGCGAGGGTCGACGCGCGCAGCCTCTTCCTCGCCGGCGGCTGGGGCGCGGCGGCGCTGCTGGCGCTGCACGGTCTCGTTCGCAGCGATGCACTGCTCTACGCACTGCGCGGCCTGACCGGCATCGCCAGCGCCGCCACCTTCGCCAGCGGCGGGCTGCTGGCCGCGCGGCTCGGCCAGCGCGAAGGCGCGAAGCCCTCGCTGGTGCTTGGCCTGTACTACGGCGGCACCGGGCTGGGCATCGTCGCCTCGTCGCTGCTGGTGCCGCCGCTGACGTGGCCGGTCGCGTGGCAGGCGCTCGCGCTCGCCGCGCTGGCGGCGACGCTGCCGATGGCCTGGGGCACACGGGCGCTGGCCGCGCCGCCGGCCGCCGCGGCTGCGCGCGGCGCGGGCTTTCGCGCGCGCGACTTCGCCTTCGGCCTGGCCGGCTACCTGATGTTCGGCCTGGGCTACATCGGCTACATGACCTTCATCGTCACGCTGCTGCGCGAGCAGGGCGCGTCCACCGCCACGGTGGTGGCGTTCTACGTGCTGCTCGGGCTGGGCGTGATCGCCTCGTCGTGGCTGTGGGCGCCGCTGCTGCAGCGCTTTCGCGGCGGGCAGCCGCTGGCGCTGCTCAACGCGCTGCTGGCCGCGGCCACGCTGCTGCCGGTGCTGAGCGCGCACCCGCTGGCGGTGTTCGCCTCGGGCGCGCTGTTCGGCGCGGTGTTCCTCTCGGTGGTGGCGTCGACCACCGCGCTGGTGCGCCACAACCTGCCGCCGGCGGGGTGGCCGGCCGGCATCGCCGCCTTCACCAGCATCTTCGCGGCCGGGCAGATCGTCGGGCCCAGCCTGGTCGGCCGCGTGGCCGACGGCAGCGGCGGGCTGGCGCGCGGGCTGGCGGTGTCGGCCGCGGTGCTGGCCTTCGGCGCCGTGCTGGCGACGCGCCAGCGCGCCTTGCCCGCGTCGTCGACACCGAACTGATCAGCGCGGCTGCAGGAATTCGCGCAGCCGCTCCACTTCGGCTTCCAGCTCGCGCCGGAACGCCGCCTCGCGCGGCGCGCGGCCGGCGACGTAGCCGCAGCGGACGTCGAGCGCGCCATCGCGCACGCCGGCGTTGGCCCAGCCGATCACCTCGTCGCGCCACAGCAGCGGCAGCGCGTAGTAGCCGAGCTGGCGTCTGGCCGGCGGCGTGTAGGCCTCGAAGCGGTAGGCCCAGCCCCAGAAGAGTTCGAAGCGGCGCCGGTCCCACACCAGCGGATCGAAGGGGGCGAGCAGGCGCACGCGCTCGTCGCCGTCGTCGCTGCGCGTGCGCCGCAAGCGCTCGCCGGCTGGCCAGTACCACTCGACGCCGGCTATGCGCGCTTGCGCGAGCCGCGCCCTGGCGCGCTGCAGGGCCGCGCCGCGCTCGCCGCGCCACTGCGGCACGCCGCCGCCGAGGTGGCTGAGCAGTTGCCCGAGCGTGGCCAGCGGCAGCGGCGCGTACTTGGCCACCACCGCGTCGACCAGCGCATCGTGCGCGGCGCGCGGGTCGTCCGGCGGCGGCAACGCCTCGCGCGCCGCGTACAGGCGGATGCCGCCCTCGCGCCGCGCCACGCGCAGCAGGCCGCGGTAGTGCATGGCGTCGAGCAGCTGCGTGCTGGCGTTGCTGGAGCCGCCGAACCAGTTGATCGTCTTGCCGTGCGCGAACTCGGCATCGACCTCGCGCGGATGCACCACGCCGCGCTCGCGCACGAAGGCCAGCACCGCGTCGGCCTGCTTGCGACGCGCCGCGGTCCAGGCCGCGCGCGCCTGGCGTGGATGCATCAGGTGGTGCATCGCGCGCGGCACGAAGCCGTAGTTGACGAAGAAGTCCTCCTCGATCGCGAGCTTCGGGTAGCGGCGCTCCAGGTCGCCGGCGCGGTAGTCGGCGACACGCTGGCGCAGCGTCAGGTCCTGCGCGCGCGCCGGCGCGCGGATCGGGTCGGCCTGCACGAAGCCGAGCTTCGTGATGGCGCGCGGCAGCGTGGTCGGCGTGAAGAAGGTGCGCGCGATCGCATGGCGGCGCAGGTCGGCCAGCGTGAGCAAGGGCTTGGGCATGTCCGGATGATGCCGCGCGCCGCGCTCGCCGAGAATGCGGCGCATGACGGCTTCCGTGCACGACCATCCCGCCCTGGCCGGCCTGCGCGTCTTCGAGCGCGGCTGGCTGTCGTCGAACAACATCCTCGTGCCCGCCGCCGAAGGCGAAGCCGGCGCGACGCTGATCGACACCGGCCACGTCAACCATGCGGCGCAGACCGTCGCGCTGCTGCGGCATGCGCTGGACGAGGCACCGCTGGCGCGCATCGTCAACACCCACCTGCACAGCGACCATTGCGGCGGCAACGCGATGCTGGCGCGCGAATTCGGCGCGCGCATCGCCATTCCACCCGGACTGGCCGACGCGGTGCGCGCCTGGCAAGGCGACGCGCTCAGCTACGAAGCCACCGGCCAGCTGTGCGAGCGCTTCGAGGTGCATGCGACCTTGGCGCCCGGCGACGTGCTCGAAGCCGGCGGCCGCCGCTTCGAGGTGCTCGCCGCGCCGGGGCACGATCCCGATTCGGTGATGCTGTTCGACGCGGCGCACGGCCTGCTGATCTCGGCCGATGCGTTGTGGGAGCAGGGCTTCGGCGTGGTCTTCCCGGAGATGGACGGCGAGCCGGGCTTCGACGACGTGGGCGCGGTGCTCGATGCGATCGAGGCACTGCCGGTGCGGCTGGTCGTGCCGGGGCACGGCGCGCCGTTCACCGACGTGGAGGCTGCGCTGGCGCGCGCGCGTTCGCGCCTGGCCTCGTTCCGCGCCGAGCCGGCGCGCCACGCGAAGCACGGCGTGAAGGTGCTGATCAAGTACCACCTGATGGAAGTGCGCGAGCAGTCGCACGAGGATCTGCTGCGCTGGGCGCTGGCGACGCCGCTGTTCACCGGCGTGTGGCAGCGGTATGGGCGTGCGCAGGCGGGGTCGGCGCAGGGGTGGTGTGCGTTGCTGGTCGACGAGCTGGTGGGCTCGGGGGCGCTGCGGCGCGAGGGAGGGCGGATCCTGGATGCGCCGTGACGCAGTTGCGCGGAGGCTTGAGAGCGCCGATCATCGCAACGTGTCTGCCTTGGCTCAGCCGCTCATCGACCACCGCGACGAGATCGCGCGGCTGTGCCGTGCCTATGGCGTCGATCGACTCGAAGTGTTCGGGTCGGCGGCTGATGGGCGCTTCGACCCGGTGCGCAGCGATTTCGATTTCATCGTCCGCTTCGCGTCGGGCGATGGCGACTCGCTGGCCCGGCGCTTCCTCGGCTTGGCCGAAGCACTGGAGTCTTTGCTCGGACGCCGTGTCGACCTGATGACCGACCACGCGATAGAGAACCCCTACCTGCGCCGAAGCGTCGAAGCGACGCGCCGCTCACTCTATGTCGAGCCGACTGCCGAAGCATCTGCATGACGCGCTGATGGCGGCAACACACGCCGTGACGTTTCTCCAGGGAGTGGATGACTCTGCCTATGCTGGCAATCTGCTGGTCCGCTCCGCGGTGGAGCGGCAGCTGGAGATTCTTGGCGAGGCGAGTCGGCGGGCACTCGAGAGCGACTCCAGCCTGCGCGATCGGATTCCTGACCTGATCCTGGCGATCGGCTTGCGCAACCGGATCATTCACGGCTACGACCGGATCGAGAACGAGGTGGTGGCCGAGACCGTGCGCCGCGATCTGCCGCCGTTGACCGAACGGCTGAAAGCGGAACTGCTGCGGTTTCCGCTTGAATGAGGCGCGACGCGGAGGCGGCCCTCGCGGCCTGCGCCGACGCACGGACAAACCGTGCGCCGACGGCGCACGGCGGGCCTTACAGCCCGGCCGCTGCACGCAGCGCCTGGGCCTTGTCCGTGCGCTCCCACGTGAACTCCGGCTCCTCCCGCCCGAAGTGCCCGTACGCCGCGGTCTTTTCGTAGATCGGGCGCAGCAGATCCAGCATCTGGATGATGCCCTTGGGCCGCAGGTCGAAATGCTCGGCCACCAGCTTGCCGATCTGGTCGTCGCTCAGCTTGCCGGTGCCCTCGGTGTAGACGGTGATGTTCATCGGCTTGGCCACGCCGATCGCATACGCCACCTGCACCTGGCACTGGCGCGCCAGGCCGGCGGCGACCACGTTCTTGGCGACGTAGCGCGCCGCGTAGGCGGCCGAGCGGTCGACCTTGCTCGGGTCCTTGCCCGAGAAGGCGCCGCCGCCGTGCGGGCAGGCGCCGCCGTAGGTGTCGACGATGATCTTGCGCCCGGTCAGGCCGCAATCGCCCTGCGGGCCGCCGATCACGAAGCGCCCGGTCGGGTTGACCAGGTAGCGCGTGTCCTTCAGCCACTCCTTGGGCAGCACCGGCTTGATGATCTCCTCGATCACCGCCTCGTAGAAGCTGGCCTTCAGCTTGGTAGCCGTCTCGCTCTGGTCGGGGTGGTGCTGCGTGCTCAGCACCACGGTGTCGATGCTGTGCGGCTTGCCGTCGACGTAGCGCATCGTCACCTGGCTCTTCGCGTCGGGGCGCAGGAAGGGCAGGCGGCCGTCCTTGCGCAACTGCGCCTGGCGCTCGACGAGGCGGTGCGCGTAGTAGATCGGCGCGGGCATCAGCTCGGGCGTCTCGTCGCAGGCGTAGCCGAACATCAGGCCCTGGTCGCCGGCGCCGGTGTTGAGGTGGTCGTCGGAGGCGTGGTCCACGCCCTGGGCGATGTCGTTGCTCTGCTTGTCGTAGGCCACGAGCACGGCGCAGCCCTTGTAGTCGATGCCGTACTCGGTGTTGTCGTAGCCGATGCGCTTGATGGTGTCGCGCGCGACCTGGATGGAGTCGACGTGCGCGTTGGTGGTGATTTCACCGGCCAGCACCACGAGGCCGGTGTTGCACAGCGTCTCGGCGGCCACGCGGCTGCGCGGGTCCTGCTCGAAGATCGCGTCGAGGATGGCGTCCGAGATCTGGTCGGCCACCTTGTCGGGGTGTCCTTCCGAGACGGATTCAGACGTGAAGAGGAAGTCGTTTGCCACTTTTAAACTCCGGTTGCATTGATGACGGCGTCGCCATGGCTCCAGGAGGTGCGGCGAACGCTTTAGCGGGATTTGTGAATCGCCCCGCAAGTAGTTCAGTAACTCGGCGATTTGCGAATTATAGGAAACATGGCCCAGCTCTTTCGCTTGTTCTCCCGGCTGCCGCTGGCGGTATTGCACGCTTTGGGCGCCGCCCTGGGCTGGGTCGTCTACCTCGCGTCGGCCACCTACCGGCGGCGCTTCCGGGCCAACGTGGCCCAGGCCGGCATTCCCTGGGCGGCGGCCCGGCCGGCCATCGCCGCGGCCGGGCGCATGGCCGCGGAGCTGCCGTGGCTGTGGGTCGGCCAGCGCGGCAAGCCGCTGGGTGAAGCGCTGCGCTGGGACGGCGGCGAGCGCATCGCCGAGGCCCTGGCCGAGAAGCGCGGGCTCGTCATGCTGACGCCGCACATGGGCTGCTTCGAGATCTGCGCCCAGGCCATCGCCGAGCGCTTCACGACGCCCGAGGCGCCCATCACCGTGCTCTACCGCCCGGCGCGCCAGGCCTCGCTGCGCGACGTGATGGCCGGTTCGCGCGAGCGGCCGGGCCTGGCGACGGCGCCGGCCTCGCTGGCCGGCGTGCGCCAGATGATCCGTGCGCTGCGTCGCGGCGAGGTCATCGGCCTGCTGCCCGACCAGGTGCCGCCGGACGGCCTGGGCGTCTGGGCGCCGTTCTTCGGCCGGCCGGCCTACACCATGACGCTGGCCGCCCGGCTGGTGCAGCAGACCGGCGCGGCGCTGCTGCTGATCTGGGGCGAGCGCCTGCCCGGCGGGGCGGGTTTCGTCGTGCACGTGCTGCCGGCGCCGGAGATCCCGGGCGATGCCTCCGCCGAGG
>JAKOZT010000066.1 GCA_029779845.1 Pseudomonadota bacterium
CAGCGTCCAGATCGTTGTCTGCAAATGTGGCTTCAAGACGTTCACTCCTTGTGTCCCCTCTGGGTTGAGGGGGGAAAGTAACGTCCTGCTCGGCCCTGACCAGCCGGCCTTGCCGGCCCGATCAGCGCCTCATCGAAGCGCGGTCAGGGTGGGGGAATTTGCGGTGGCCATGGGTGGGGGAGTTTGGGTGGCCGCCAGGGCACACGGTCGCGCCGAGGTCCATCAGCCCCTGCGTGTAGGCTTCGATGCCCTCGTGCGGCAGCAGTTCGGTAGCCTGCTCCCACAACTGCCGTTCGTGCGCTGCCTCGGCGAGATCGCCGTCGAAACCGAGCACGCGCGTCAGCACGCGCTTGACGTTGCCGTCGAGGATGGCCACGCGTTCGCCGAAGCAGAAGGCCGCGATCGCCGCCGCGGTGGAGCGGCCGATGCCGGGCAGCTCGGCGAGTTGCGCGGCCGCGCGCGGGAAGTGCCCGCCATGCTCGGCCACCACCGCCTGCGCGCAGCGATGCAGGTTGCGCGCGCGGCTGTAGTAGCCCAGGCCGCTCCACAGCGCCAGCACTTCGTCCTGCGAGGCGGCGGCGAGCGCGCGCACGTCGGGAAAGCGCTGCAGGAAGCGCTCGTAGTAGCCCAGCACCGTGGCCACCTGCGTCTGCTGCAGCATGATCTCGGAGAGCCACACGCGGTACGGATCGCGCGTGCGCTGCCAGGGCAGCGTGTGGCGGCCGTGCTCGCGCTGCCAGGCGATCAGCCGCGCGGCGAAGGCGTCGCGAGGCGCCGCTGACGCGGCTTCAGGCCTTGACAAGACGCAGCGGCATCGAGGTTGGCGAGTCGTCCAGCGGCAGGTCGATGGTGATCGCGCTCGACAGCTCGCCGCGCGTGCCGGTGCGCGCCTGCTGGCGCAGCTCGTCGATCAGCTCGTTGCAGCGGCCGTGGAAGCCCTGCAGGCGCTGGTCCTGCGCGTCGAGTTCGGCGAGCCGCGTCTCCAGCTCGCTGGCCGCGGCCTGGATGCGCTCCAGCGATTCGCGCCGGCGACGGAAGTTGCGGCGCCGCTCGCGCAGCTGCGCATCCACCTGGGCCGAGGCCGACTTGTTCCACATCTCCAGTTCCGCGCTCGCGTTCTCGAACACCACGCGCAGCTTGGACATCAGCATGCGGCGGAACTGCTCCATGAACTTGGGCTGCGACAGCCGCAGCGCCTGCGTCAGCCCGAGGTACTGCACGTAGCTCTTCTCGATCAGGTCGAGCTCGGCGGAGAAGCGGTCCAGGTCCGGCCCCGGGTTGAGCACCAGCCCGAAGCCGAACTCGGCGTTGAGCCGGCTGAACGAGGCCTCGAGCATGTGGCGGATCTCGAGCGAATTCTTCTGCCCGGCCGAGAGCAGCGCGCGCAGGCGCTGGCACAGCGCGACGAAGGCCTTCTTCGCGCCCAGGTTCAGCAGCGACGCCGCCATCTGCTGCTGCATCGCCGAGACTTCCTCGCGCAGCCGGTCCGACGACAGGCCCACCATCGCGTCCTTCAGCATGCGGCTGTGCACCACGCGCATCGCCTGCAGCTTGGTGGTGCAGGCCTCGAACTCGGCGGTCTCGGCATCGACGCGCTGCAGCATCATCTGCAGCTTGGCGCCGCTCTTGCCGCGCAGGCCGCGCAGTTCGAGCGTCTGCTCGGCGAGCTGGCGGCGGTTGTCGTTCAGGCGCCGCGCCACGTGCATCTCGATCTGGCGCGCGGCCTCGGTCACCACGTGCTCGAGCAGGGTGCGCCGCTGCGGCATCAGCTCCCCGCCGAGCGCGGCTTCCAGCGCCGGCAGACGGCTCTGCGCGAGACCCGCGGCATCGCCCTCGACACGCGCGGCCAGCGCCTGGCGCGCCGACAGCGGGTAGACGCGCCCGGCCGGCACGCCCAGCGTGCGCGCGGTCTCGCTGCGCTGGCGCTCGATCTGCTCGGCCACCTGCTCGGCGGTGGCCAGCGGGTCGATCATCGCGTCGATCTTGTTGAGCACGACGAAGCGCGACAACGCGTCGCCGCTGAGGTGATCGCGCCAGATCGCGAGATCCGACTTGCTCACGCCGATGTCGGCGCCGAGGATGAAGACGGTGGCGTGCGCGGTGGGCAGCAGGCTGAGCGTCAGCTCCGGCTCGGCGCCGATCGCGTTCAGGCCCGGCGTGTCGAGCACCACCAGGCCCTGCTTGAGCAGCGGGTGCGGGTAGTTGATCAGCGCATGGCGCCAGGCCGGCACCTCGACGCGGCCGGCATCGTCCAGCGGCGGGTTCTCGTCGGGCGTGTCGTCGTTCCAGAAGCCCAGCTCGTGCGCCTGGTCCTTGGTCACCCAGGAGGTGCGCATCACCTCGCGCAGCGATTCGGCCAGCTTCTCGGGGTTGCCGACGTCGAGCTTGATGGTCTTCCAGGCCTTGGCGAAGTTGCGCAGTTCGCCGAGCGACGGGCCGGTCAGGCGCGTCTCGATCGGCAGCAGCGCCAGCGACGGCGGCTCGTCGGCGTCCCAGGCCAGTTCGACCGGGCACATCGTCGTGCGCCCCGGCGTGGCCGGCAGGATGCGACGGCCGGCGTCGGCGAAGAAGATCGCGTTGATCAGTTCCGACTTGCCGCGCGAGAACTCGGCGACGAAGGCCACCACCAGCTTCTGCTGGCCGAGTTGCTCGCGCAGGCCGTCGAGGTGGCCTTGCACCGCCGCGTCGGCGAGATCGTGGTCGGCGAGAAAGCGGCTGACCTCATCGAGGCGGGAGACGAGC
>JAKOZT010000069.1 GCA_029779845.1 Pseudomonadota bacterium
CGCCCTGGCCGCGATCATCGGCGACAAGCCGCTGCCGCGCACCGAGGTGACCAAGAAGGTCTGGGAGTACATCAAGAAGCACGGCCTGCAGGACAAGATCAAGCGCACGCTGATCAACGCCGACGCCAAGCTGAAGGAAGTCACCAAGCAGGCGCAGGTCTCGATGTTCGAGCTGACGAAGTACGTCAACGCCCACCTGAAGTGAGCGTGCTGCGCCGGCCCCGCGGGGCCGCGCAGACTGGAAGGCCGGCCCTCGTGGCCGGTTTTTTATTGGGCGTCCGCGATGCTCAGCCGAACACGCGCTGCAGGCCCTCGAGCACCTCGCGCACGTCGATCGGCTTGGTCCAGTAGTCGTCGAAGCCGGCTTCGCGCGCCGCCGCGATCTGCGGCGCCATCACGTCGGCCGACAGCGCGATGCAGCGCAGCGCGCGCGTCGCCGGCTCGTCGCGCAGGCGGCGTACCACCTCGGCGCCGCTCAGGTCGGGCAGGTTCATGTCGATCAGCACCAGGTCGGGGTGCAGCGCGGCGGCGCGCGCCAGGCCGTCGCGGCCGTTGGCCGCCACGTGCAGCGACCACGCCGGGCGCAGCCGGAACACCTCCTGCATCAGCAGCGCGTTGAGCGGCTCGTCCTCGATGTAGAGCACGCAGCGCGGCGTGGCGGGCGGCTCGGCGAGCGCGTCCGTCGGCGGCGCGGAGCGCGTCGCCATCGGCGCGTCCTGCGCCTCGGCCTCCCCCGGCTCGCTGGCCACCAGCACCACGCTGAAGGTCGAGCCGCTGCCCGGCGCGCTGCGCACTTGCAGCGCTGCGCCCATCGCCTGCACCAGCTCGCGCGTGATCACCAGTCCGAGGCCGCTGCCGGGCACGCTGCTGGCCTCCGCGCCGAGGCGATCGAAGTGCTGGAACAGCCGCGCCTGCTGCTGCGCGGAGAGCCCCGCGCCTTCGTCGTGCACGTCGATGCGCACATGGCCGTCGATGCGCGCGACGCCGACCCGCACCGCGCCGCCCGGCCGGTTGTACTTGACCGCGTTGGACAGCAGGTTCACCAGCACCTGCTCGAGCGCGCGCCGCTCGGCGCGCACCCAATGGCACGGCGAGCGCGCCAGCTTGTCGGGCGCCGGCAGGCGCACCCTTGCCGCCTGCGCCAGCGGCGCCACCAGCGCGAGGCAGTGCGCCAGCGCCGCGTCGGCATCCACCGGGCCGAGCGCGAGCGCGGCCGCGTCGCGCTGGTGCTCGATGCGCGCGAGGTCGAGCACGTCGTTGATCAGCGCGAGCAGGTGCGTGCCGGCCTGCACCACCTTGTCGATGCGGCGCTGCTGGTCGGGCGCGAGCGGCGCGCGGCGGTCCAGCGCCATCAGCTGCGCGAAGCCGAGGATGGCGTTCAGCGGCGTGCGCAGCTCGTGGCTCATGCGCGAGAGGAATTCGCTCTTGGCGCGGTTGGCGCGCTCGGCGTCTTCCTTGTCGCGGCGCAGCCGCTCGGTCTCGGCCTGCTCGGTGACGTCGCGGCAGGTGGCCACCATGCCGCTGGCGGCGCCCTTGGCATCGAGCAGCGCGTTGCCGACGAACTCCAGCGTGCGCACGCTGCCGTCGGGGCGGCGCATGCGCGCGCGGGCATGCAGCGGCCCGCCGGTGGCGATGGCGCGCTGCACCGCGGCGACGGCGCGCTCGCGCTCCTCGGGCACGATCGCGGCGGCCCAGTCGGCCAGCGTCCAGGCCGGCTGCGGATACGGCAGGCCGTGGTTGATGCAGGCGCGCTCGTCGAACTCGAGGCGGCCGCTGGCGAGGTCCAGCTCGGCGAGGCCCAGGCCGGTGCTGCGCGCCGCCATCTCCCAGCGCGCCTCGACGCGGCGCAGCGCGTGCGCGGTCTGCTCGCGCTCGGTGACGTCGGCGCTGAAGGCGTGCCACAGCGTCGCGCCGTCGGCCAGGCGCTCGGGCGAGGCGCGCGTCTCGATCCAGCGCAGCCGGCCGTCCATGCGCGTGACGCGGTAGACGTCGTGCCACAGGCTCAATTCGCGGCCCGAGCGCTCGATGCCGGCCAGCACGCGCGCGAGGTCGTCGGGGTGAACGATCTCGAAGGCGTGGTCGGGGTGCGCCATCACCTGCGCGGCCGGCACGCCGAACACCTCCTCGACGCCGCGGCTGAGATACGGGAATGAGCGCCGCCCGTCGGCGTGGCGCACGAACTGGAAGATCATCCCCGGGATCTGCGACGACAGCTTGCGCAGCAGCTCGTCGTGGCGCGTGGCGCTGCTCTGCGCGTCGACCTGCGCGCTGACGTCGCGCGCGGTGCCGCGCCAGCCGCGCAGGCGACCCTCGGCGTCGAGGATGGGCAGCGCGCTGCGCGACACCAGCAGCCGGCCGCGCGGCGTGTGCTTGGCGGTGATCGCGCGGCTGAAGGGCTGGCCGCGCCGCAGCAGCTCGGTCAGCGTGATCGGCGGCTGCAGCGGCCGGCCCTGCGCATCGAGCAGCGGCGCGTCGGCGATAGTCTGCCCGAGCAGCGATTCGCTCGGCAGGCCGGTCAGCGGCTCGAACTGCCCGGAGATCCAGCGGTAGCGCAGCGCTTCGTCCAGCTCCCACATCCAGTCGCCGCTGGCGCGCGCGAGGTCGTGCAGCCGCGTGCGCTCTTCGTGCAGCGCGCGCAAGCGGCGCCGGCTGCGCAGCAGCTCGCTGCCCACCTGCGCCAGAGCGACCAGCGCGCCGAGCTGCGCGGCGTCCAGCGTGCGCGGCGCGCGCGCCATCACCGCCAGCGCGCCGAGCCTGCGGCCGTCGAGCACCAGCGGCACGCCGGCGTAGAAGCGGATGCCGTCCTCGCCCGCGGCATAGGGGTTGCCGCGGCAGCGCGCATCGGCGTG
The DNA here is from genome assembly GCA_029779845.1 of Pseudomonadota bacterium. Classification (GTDB taxonomy): domain Bacteria; phylum Pseudomonadota; class Gammaproteobacteria; order Burkholderiales; family Burkholderiaceae_C; genus Piscinibacter. The sequence continues at coordinate 2,850 of JAKOZT010000069.1, forward strand.
CGTGTCGGCGATCACCAGCGGGCCGTCGCCGAGGATCGCCTGCGCGCACAGGCTGTGCGCGCGCGGTACCTCGGCGAGCGCGATGCCGTGCGCCGCCTTGACCCACTGCCGCTCGGCGTCGATCAGCGAGAACGCCGCGATCGCGCAGCCGGTGGCCGCGGCGGCTGCGGCCACCAGCGCGTCGTAGGCCGCCTCGCGCGGCGTGTCGAGCACAGCCAGCTCGCGCAGCGTGGCCAGACGCAAGGGCTCGTCGTCGGAGAGCGGAGGCTCGGGCGGGACGGGCGCGCTGACCATGCGCCGATTGTGGCGCAGCAGGCGCGCGCGTCAGCGCCTGTCGGGCGTCAAGGGCAGGCCGAACAGCGCGGCGCCGTTCTCCCAGGCGATGCGCCGCGCGGCGGGCTCGCTCAGGTCGGCGAGCCAGCGCCGCGCGTCGCCGATCAGGCCTTCGTAGCCGGCCCAGCGTGCGTTGATCCAGGTGCCGGAGCCGACCAGGAAGCGCTCGCTGTGTTCGCTCAACAGCGCCTTCCACTCGGGGCTCATACGACGTTGCGATCAATGGCATCAAAGCGCAGCTCGTGGCTGGCGTGTTCTTGTCGGGGATGCGCCGCAGCGGCGCGGCAGGCACGGCCCCGTGGGGACTCCTGCGGTGGCGGTCGGCGCTGCGCACCGACTGCGCTGCGATGCTTGTATGGTTCTTCGTGAACTGGAACAGGCAGCGCAGCCGACGTAGTGTGTATGGGCTGGGGCGGAGGGACTCTGCGATGCTTCAGCCGCGAGT
>JAKOZT010000080.1 GCA_029779845.1 Pseudomonadota bacterium
GCCGCCCCTGCGCCCGAGGAGCCGCCGCACAACGTGCCGCAGGACGACGACGAGCGCTTCATCGGCGGCCTCGTGCTCACCTACTACCGGCGCCAGCCGCAGCGCGCCCGCACGCGGTTGCTCGACCTGCTCGGCGAGGTGCTGGCGCCAGCACCGGCACCGGTGTCGGCCGCGGCCGCGGCCCCGGCGCCGAAGCCCGGCGCGCCGGCGCGCGCCGATACCGCCGAGCTGTGGGCGCGCTCGCAGGCCGGGGTCGGCCCGCTGAAGAAGAAGCGCTGAGCCCGCGGCTCCGGGTTGATCCCTAAGTCAAGGGATCTTGCCAAAGATAATCAATCCTTTATCATGCGCGCAAGTCGCAAACGGACTCCCGTGGCGACGACACCCCGCCCGTCCACCCACGCCTGCCCGATGAGCCGCCCGAACTTCCTGAACACCGACAGTCTGCGCCGCCCCGCCCGCGGCATGGCCGTCCCGTTCCAGGCCTCGGGCGTGCGCCTCGCGCAACCCGGTCCCGCACCGGGCTGACCGCCGCCATCGGCACGTCAGCCCTCGACGGCCCGGGATGCGCAAGCACCCGGGCCGTCGTGCTTTCCGGCCCTTCGTGGCCATAGCCCACAGGAGAAGCGTCATGAAGATCGCCGTTAAGACCCTCAAGCCCCGCAATCCGCTGGTGGCGCCTGCGCACTTCCGCCGTGCCGGCTCGCACCGGCCCGGCCCCCGCTTCTCGCGGCAGGAAGGGCAGCGCGCGCTGCAGCGCGAGATGAAGCAGATGACCCACAGCCCCTGAACGACCACACCGCGCGGCCGGTCCGCGCCCTGGAGACGACCATGAGTCCGAAAGCCACCCGCTGGAGCCCCGTCGCCGAGACGACGAGCCCCGCCTCCCTCGCCCGGCATGCCGCGGCGTCGACGCTGCGCAGCGCCAGCGCCACGCTGGCCCGCCTGGCGCGCCGCCTGGCGGTGCGCAGCGCACGGCATCGCACCGATCCGCGCCTGGAGTTCTACGCCGAGGCCGGCGCGCCCGAAGGCGCGCTGTACCTGGACGGTCAGCTGATCGGCTGGCTGCCCGGCGTGACGCGGCTGTGAGCCGCACCCTGCGCCCCGCCGGCCCTGCCGCGCGGGGCGCCTTTCTTCACACCATGGCCAGCGGCGGCTTGCGGCGCGGCGGCGGGAACAGCGCATCGAGCGCGGCCATGTCGTCGTCGCCCAGCACCAGAGCCGCCGCGGCGAAGTTCTCGCGCAGGTGCGCCTCGCGCACCGCCTTCGGGATCGCCATCACGCCGCTCTGCCGCATCGCCCAGGCCAGCGCCAGCTGCGCGGCCGTGCACGCCCTCGAGCGCGCGAGCGCGGCCAGCCGCGCATGGCCGGCCAGTACGCCCTGGTCGATCGGGCAGTAGGCCATCAACGGCATGCGGTGGCGCTGCTGCCAGGGCAGCAGCGAATGGCCCGGCCCGCGTTCGCTCAGCGAGTAATAGACCTGGTTCGCGGCGCAGGCCCCGCCGCCGGGCACGCCGAGCAGTTCGTCCAGGTCGTCGACATCGAAGTTGCTCACGCCCCAGCGCCCGATGTGGCCACGCGCGCACAGCGCCTCGAAGCCGGCCACCGTCTCGGCCAGCGGGTGCGCGCCGCGCCAGTGCAGCAGGTAGAGGTCGATGCGGTCGAGGCCGAGGCGCTGGCGGCTGCGCTCGCAGGCCGCCGCCACACCGGCGCGGCTGGCGTTGTGCGGGTAGACCTTGCTGACGACGAACAGCTCGTCGCGCGACACCGTGCCCGCGCGCAGCGCCTCGGCCAGCGCCTGGCCGACCACCTCCTCGGCGCCGCCCTCGCCGTACATCTCGGCGGTGTCGATCACGCGGTAGCCGATCTCCAGCGCGAGCCGCACCGCCGCGACCTCGCGCGCTCGCTCGCGGGCCGACTCGCCCATGCGCAAGGTGCCCAGGCCGAGCGACGGGCGGGTGCTGCCATCGGGAAAGCGGACGTGCTGCATGGGGAGCCTCCAGACGCGATACTCGATGCTAGTCGCCGCGTGCGGCAGCCATCAGGAGACCCCATGACACTGCGCCTGAGCATCGAGCGGCGCGACCTGCACCGCACCCGCTGGGACGAGTCCCCGGCCCGCGCCCTCGACGACGGAGAAGTGCGGCTGCGCATCGAGCGCGTCGCGCTCACCGCCAACAACATCACCTACGCCGCCTTCGGCGACGCGATGCGCTACTGGGACTTCTTCCCCACCGGCGACGCCGCCACCGGCTGCCTGCCGGTGTGGGGCTTCGCCGAGGTGGCCGAATCGCGCCACGAGGCAGTGCAGCCCGGCGAGCGCGTCTACGGCTACTTCCCGCTGGCCGACGAGCTGATCGTGCAACCGGCGCGCGCGAACGCAGCCGGCTTTCTCGACGGCGCCGAGCACCGCCGTGCGCTGCACACGATCTACAACCACTACGTGCGCTGCAGCGCCGACCCCGGCTACCACGCCGACCACGAGGCGGTGCAGGCGCTGCTGCGGCCGCTGTTCACCACTTCGTTCCTGATCGACGACTTCCTCGCCGACCAGGGCGGCTTTGGCGCGGCGCAGGTGATCCTCTCCAGCGCGTCGAGCAAGACGGCCTACGGCACGGCCTTCTGCCTCGCGCGCCGCCGCGGGCAGCCGGGAGCGCTGCGTGTCGTCGGGCTCACGTCCGCCGCGCACGTCGGCTTCACGCGTTCGCTGGGCTGCTACGACGCGGGGCACGCCTATGACGATCTCGACGCGCTCGACGCCGGCACGCCCACGGTCTACGTCGATTTCAGCGGCAGCGCGCCGCTGCGCCGCGCGATCCATGAGCGCTTCGGCGAGCGGCTCGCCTACAGCTGCTCGGTCGGCGGCACGCACTGGGACGAGTTGGCTGCCAAGGGCGCCAGCCGCGACCTGCCCGGCCCGAAGCCGACGCTCTTCTTCGCACCGGCGCAGGCCAGCAAGCGCATCGAGCAATGGGGCGCCGCCGGGCTGCAGCAGCGGCTGGCCGAGGCCTGGGTGGCCTTCATGCAGCCGGTGACACGCGCCGACCCGCCGTGGCTGCGCGTGGTCGAGCACCGCGGCCTGCGCGCGGCCGAAGCGGTGTACCGCTCGCTGCTCGACGGCACGGCCGCGCCGCAGGACGGCCACATCGTCACGCTGCGCGCATGAGTGGCGCGCTGGTCTCGCTGCAGGACGTCGACAAGCGCTTCGAGGGCGGCACGCAGGCGCTGGCCGGCGTGAGCCTCACGATCGCACCGGGCGAGTTCGTCACGCTGCTCGGCCCCTCGGGCTGCGGCAAGAGCACCGTGCTGCGGCTCGTGGCCGGGCTGGAGCGCGCGAGCGCCGGCCGTGTCGACGCGCCGGCCCTGCGCGGCGGCACGGCCGAGACCGCGTTCGTCTTCCAGGAGGCGACGCTGATGCCCTGGGCGCGAGTGGCCGACAACGTCTGGCTGCCGCTGCGGCTGGCCGGCCAGTCGCGCGCGCAGGCGCAGGTGCGCATCGACCACGCGCTGGCCACCGTGGGCCTGTCGGACTTTGCGCAGGCCTACCCGAGCCAGTTGTCCGGCGGCATGAAGATGCGCGTGTCGATCGCGCGCGCGCTGGTGACGCAGCCGACGCTGCTGCTGATGGACGAGCCCTTCGCTGCGCTCGACGAGATCACGCGCCAGAAGCTCAATGCCGACCTGCTTGCGGCCCGCGAGGCGCAGGGCTTCGCGACGCTGTTCGTGACGCACAGCGTCTACGAGGCGGTGTACCTCAGCCAGCGCGTGCTGGTGATGGGTGCGCGGCCCGGCCGCATCGTCGCCGAGCTGGCCATAGCCGCGCCGTATCCGCGCGACGCCGCCTTCCGCCGCTCCTCGGCCTTCAACGAGGCCTGCGCCGCGCTCTCGTCGGCACTGGAAGCCGCGCACGCATGAAGGCCGAGCGCGCCCTGCCCTTCGTCACGCTGGCCGCGGTGCTGCTCGGCTGGGAGGCGCTGGTGCGGCTTGCGCACATCCCGCACTACACGCTGCCGGCGCCCTCGCTGGTGCTGCAGACGCTGGCGGCGAACTTCGGCTCGCTCGCGGCGAGCTGGTGGTTCACGCTGAAGATCACGCTCGGCGCGCTGGCGCTGGCCTGCGCGGGCGGCGTGCTGATCGCCTCGGCCTTCGCGCTGTCGAGCCGGCTCGAGCGCGCGCTGTTCCCGGTGGCGGTGGTGCTGCAGGTGACGCCGGTGGTGGCGATTGCGCCGCTGATCCTGATCTACGTGGAGAGCACCACCGCCGCGCTCCTGCTGTGCGCCTGGATCGTGGCCTTCTTCCCCATCCTCTCGAACACTGTGATCGGCCTGCGCGCGGCCGACGCGAACCTGCGCGACCTGTTCCGCCTCTATCGCGCGACGCCGTGGCAGCGCCTGCGACTGCTGCGCGTGCCGAGCGCGCTGCCCTACTTCGTTGCGGGGCTGAAGGTGTCGGGCGGGCTGAGCCTGATCGGCGCGGTCACCGCCGAGATGGTGGCCGGCGCGGCGGGCCGCGAGACCGGCCTCGCCTCGCGCATCCTCGAGGCGAGCTTCCGCACCGAGACGCCGAAGATGTTCGCCGCGCTGCTGCTGCTGGTGCTGACGGGCGTGCTGATCTTCTGGTCTTTCGAGGCGCTGTCGAAGGCGCTGCTCGGCCGGTGGCATGCTAGCGAGCAGCCTGATTGAAGGAGCCCGTGATGCCCGCTCGTTCCGCACTGCCGCTGCTCGCGGCCCTGCTGGCCGCCGCGCCCGCCTTCGCGCAGGACAAGGTGATCTTCGCCACCAACTGGAAGGCGCAGGCCGCCCACGGCGGCTTCTACCAGGCCGTGGCCGACGGCACGTACAGGAAGTACGGCCTGGACGTGACCATCCAGCCCGGCGGCCCGCAGGTCAACAACCGGCCGCTGCTGCCGGCCGGCCGCATCGACTTCCTGATGACCGGCAACCTGCTGCACAACTTCGACAACGTGAAGAACGGCGTGCCCACTGTCGTGGTGGCTGCGATGTTCCAGAAGGACCCGCAGGCGCTGATCGCGCACCCCGGCCAGGGCTACGAGCGCTTCGAGGCGCTGAAGAACGCGCCGGTGGCGCTGATCGCGAAGGACGGCCAATTCTCCTGGTGGCAGTGGCTGAAGGTGACGCACGGCTTCCGCGACGAGGCGCTCAAGCCCTACAACTACAACCTCGGGCCCTTCCTCGCCAACCCGAAGGCGATCCAGCAGGGCTACTCGGTGGCCGAGCCGATCTACGTCGAGACCCAGGGCAGGTTCAAGCCGGTGGTGCACTTGCTGGCCGACCATGGCTTCTCCACCTACTCGACCGTGATCGAGGCACGGCTCGACACGGTGAAGAACAAGCCCGATCTCGTGCAGCGCTTCGTCGACGCGTCGATCCTCGGCTGGGTGAACTACCTCTACGGCAACCGCGGCGCGGCCAACGCGCTGATGCTGAAAGACAACCCGGAGATGACGCCCGAGGAACTCGAGGCCTCGGTGGCGCTGATGAAGCAGCAGGGCATCGTCGACTCCGGCGAGGCGCTGGCCAACGGCATCGGCGCGATGAGCGCGGCGCGCATCCAGGACTTCTACGCCCAGATGGTGAAGGCGGGCCTGTACAAGCCGGGCGAGGTCGATCTCGCGAAGGTCGCCACCTTCCAGTTCGTGAACAGGAAGGTCGGGCTGGACGTGAAGGCCCGCCTCGGCGGAAAGTAGCACCGCTCAAGGCCTCCGCGGTTCTGCCGATAACCGATCACGATCACTGACATCGGGGTTCGCCATGCCGGACCTGCACGCCGCACTGACACGACCGCTTCGCGACCTGGACGCCTGGACCGAGCACTTCCGCCGCGCGGAGATCCCGGTGCTCGCCCAGACCGCCGAGGCCATCGAGGCGTTGCGCGTCAACGAGGACGATGTCGACGCCAATGCCATCGGCGAGATGGTGTCCAGCGATCCGCTGATGACACTGAAGGTGCTCGCCTATGCGGCCACGCACCGGCCGGCGCGCATGATCACCGACACCGAGACCGTCACCGCCGCGCTGGTGATGATGGGCATCTCGCCGTTCTTCCGCGCCTTCGGCCCGCAGCCCACGCTCGAGGAGCGGCTGGCCGAGCAGCCCGAAGCGCTGGCGGGGCTCTCCGAAGTGATGCGCCGCGCCCACCGCGGCGCGACGTTCGCGCTGGCCTTCGCCGTGCACCGTATGGACCCGGACGCGCCGCTGATCCACGAGGCCGCGCTGCTGCACGACTTCGCCGAGATGCTGCTGTGGTGCCACGCGCCGGCGCTGGCGCTGCGCATCCGCGACGCGCAGCGCGCCGACCCGACGCTGCGCTCCGCGGCCATCCAGCGCGAGGTACTCGGCATCGAGTTGCACGACCTGCAGCAGGCATTGATGAAGGCCTGGCGCCTGCCCGAGATGCTGCGTCGCATCAGCGACGACCGGCACACCGAGCAGGCCAACGTGCGCAACGTGCTGCTGGCGGTGCGCCTGGCGCGCCACACCGCGGCCGGCTGGGACAACGCCGCCCTGCCCGACGACGTGGCCGACATCGCCACGCTGCTCAACCTCTCGCCGGCCGCCGCCTCGCAGCTGGTGCGCAGCGTCGAGGCCTGATTCCTTGCCTCGTGGCGCTGCGGCGCCACTCCTGTGAAGATGTCACGCGCGGCCGCCATCGGCCGTAGCCTGCACGAACGCGTCTCGCGATAGTGCGCCTCGCGTTCACACCACGCGCCGCGGGATCGGGGTCACGCGGACGCATCACACAGGAGAAGACCATGAAGGCTTGGTTCGCGGAGTTCATCGGCACGTTCTGGCTCGTGCTCGGCGGTTGCGGCAGCGCAGTCCTCGCCGCGGCGTTTCCGGAGGTGGGCATCGGCTTGGCGGGCGTGTCGCTCGCCTTCGGCCTGACCGTGCTCACCATGGCCTACGGCATCGGCCACATCTCGGGCTGCCACCTGAACCCGGCCGTGTCGATCGGCCTGTGGGCCGGCGGCCGCTTCGAGGCCGGCAAGCTGCTGCCCTACATCGTCTCGCAGGTGCTCGGCGCGATCGCCGCCGGCGGCGTGCTGTACCTGATCGCCAGCGGCAAGGCAGGCTTCGACGTCTCGGCCGGCTTCGCCTCCAACGGCTACGGCCCACATTCACCGGGACAGTATTCGCTGCTCGCCGCGCTGGTCTGCGAGGTGGTGATGACGGCGATGTTCCTCGTGATCATCCTCGGCGCGACCGACGAGCGTGCGCCGAGGGGCTTCGCGCCGATCGCCATCGGCCTCGGGCTCACGCTGATCCACCTGATCAGCATCCCGGTGACCAACACCTCGGTGAACCCGGCGCGCAGCACCGGCGTGGCGGTATTCGTCGGCGGCTGGGCGGTGGAGCAGCTGTGGCTGTTCTGGGTGGCGCCGATCGCCGGCGCCCTGCTCGGCGCGGCGGTCTACAAGGTCATCGGCAGCCAGAACTGACGCCGACACGACGGCGCGGCCCGTGTCACAGCGGCAGCGCCGTCGTGTTCTTGACCCGGTCGAGGACGAAGCTGGTCTTGCAGTCTTCCACGCTCGGGTGGCGCAGCAGCGTGTCCATCACGAAGCGCGAGTAGTGCGCCATGTCCTCGACCACCACGCGCAGCAGATAGTCCATCTCGCCGGTGAGCGCGGCGCACTCCACCACCTCGGGCCAGGTCTGCACCGCGGCGCGGAACAGGTCCATCGGGTTGCGCTTGTGCACCTCGGCATGCTTCTCGAGCCGCACGTTGAGGTACGCCGTGAGGCCGAGCCCGACCTTCTCGGGCGCCACCAGCGCGACGTAGCGCGCGATCACGCCCGACTCTTCGAGGCGCTTGACGCGCCGCAGCGTCGCCGACGGCGACAGGCTCACCTGCGAAGCCAGCACGTCGTAGGTGATGCGGCCATCGGCCTGCAGCGCGCGAAGAATGCGCCGATCGATCGCATCGAGCGGAATCTCGTTTTCCATGCATCGAATTCTGCAGCTTTCCTGCGCCAGCATCCAGTTCAGGGCTGGATTTCGCACGAAAACTGCGCCCACTCGCTTCTACAGTGCCCGACAGCGTTGAGGCAGGTCAAAACGCATCCACCCGCGAGGAGCGCCGCATGAAGTTCACCCCCTGGGACAACCCGATGGGCACCGATGGTTTCGAGTTCATCGAGTACGCGGCACCCGATCCCGCGGCGCTGGGCCAGCTGTTCGAGCAGCTGGGCTTCCGCGCCATCGCGAAGCACCGCACGAAGAACGTGCTGCTGTACCGGCAGGGCGAGGTGAACTTCGTCGTCAACGCCGAGCCGGATTCCTTCGCGCAGCGCTTCGCGCGGCTGCACGGACCGTGCGTGTGCGCGATGGCCTTCCGCGTGAAGGACGCCCGCCAGGCCTACGAACGCGCGCTCTCGCTCGGCGCCTGGGGCTTCGACAACAAGACCGGCCCGATGGAGCTGAACATCCCGGCCATCAAGGGCATCGGCGACAGCCTGATCTACTTCGTCGACCGCTGGCACGGCAAGGACGGCGCCAAGCCCGGCGCGATCGGCAACATCGCGATCTGGGACGTCGACTTCGTGCCGCTGGCCGAGGCCGAAGCGGTGGTGCCCGGCCACGGCCTGACCTACATCGACCACCTGACGCACAACGTGCACCGCGGCCGCATGAAGGAATGGGCCGAGTTCTACGAGCGCCTGTTCAACTTCAAGGAAGTGCGCTACTTCGACATCGAGGGCAAGCTCACCGGGCTGAAGAGCAAGGCGATGACCAGCCCCTGCGGCAAGATCCGCATCCCGATCAACGAGAGCAGCGACGACAAGAGCCAGATCGCCGAGTACCTCGACCTCTACCACGGCGAAGGCATCCAGCACATCGCGCTGGGCACCAACGACATCTACCGCACGGTGGACGGCATGAAGAAGGCCGGCGTCGAGTTCCAGGACACGATCGAAACCTATTACGACCTGGTCGACAAGCGCTTGCCGAACCACGGCGAGAAGCTCGCCGAACTGAAGCGCCTGCGCATCCTGATCGACGGCGCGACGCACCAGGGCGCGCCCAACGAACTGCTCCTGCAGATCTTCACGCAGACGGTGATCGGGCCGATCTTCTTCGAGCTCATCCAGCGCAAGGGCGACGAGGGCTTCGGCGAAGGCAACTTCCGCGCGCTGTTCGAGAGCATCGAGCTCGACCAGATCCGCCGCGGCGTGCTGCAGAACAAGAGCGCGGCGTAGGGACCGGCGATGAATCCGCAGCCGGACTTCCATTCGGGCGTCAACCAGGGCGTCGCCCCGGTCACCTACGGCCAGGGCGAGCGGCCGCCGCGCGGCGACTATGCCCAGGCGCGCAGCGACTACACCTGCGACCAGCAGTGGCAGCGCTACACGGCGGCCGAGCATGATCTCTACCGCCGCCTGTACGAGCGCCAGGCCGCGCAGCTGAACGGCCTGGCCTGCGAGGAGTTCATCGCCGCGGTGAAGCACCTCGGCGCGCCGGATCGCGTCCCGCGCTTCGATGCGCTCAGCGAAGCCCTGCACCGCGCCACGCGCTGGGAGGTGGTGGCGGTGCCGGGGCTGATTCCGGAAGAAGCCTTCTTCGCGCTGCTTGCCGCGCGCCGCTTCCCGGTGACGAACTGGATCCGCACGCCGGAGGAGTTCGACTACGTGGTCGAACCCGACGTCTTTCACGACCTGTTCGGCCACGTGCCGCTGCTCTTCAACCCGGTGTTCGCCGACTACATGCAGGCCTACGGCGAAGGCGGCCTGAAGGCGAGCCGGCTGGCGGCCTGCGAGTACCTCGCGCGCCTGTACTGGTACACGGTGGAGTTCGGCCTGATCGCCACGCCGGCGGGCCTGCGCGCCTACGGCGCCGGCATCCTGTCGTCGGCCGGCGAGCTGCGCCACAGCGTCACGAGCCCGCAGCCGCGGCGCCGGCCCTTCGAGCTGGAGCGCATCATGCGCACGCGCTACAAGATCGACGACTATCAGGCCACCTACTTCGTGATCGACAGCTTCGGGCAGCTGTTCGACGCGACGCGGCCCGACTTCGCGCCGATCTACGCGCGCGTGGCCGGCATGCCGGAATTCGAGGCCGACGACAGCCGCGACCAGACCGCGTCGAACACCTCGGGCTGAAACGCCAGATGCACGTGCGCGCTGCCCGCCACGTGGCGGTTGTCCGCGCCCGGCAGCGTCGCGGTCGAAGGCGGGAAGACGATGTTGTCGCAGTGGCTGTAGAAGCAGGTGAAGCGCGCGTAGCAGTCCTGCGGCGTGCGCGCGCTCTCGTCGCGGCCCATCGCGCCCAGCCAGTCGTTGGCGCGGCGCATCTGCATCCCGTTCGGCGTGTGGCCGAAGCGCGCCAGCCAGGTGCCCTGGTGCGGCGAGCCGATGGTGAACACGTGCTCGACGGCATCGGCCTCGTCGCAGCGCGCCAGCCAGCGCCGCACCGCCAGCCCGCCCATGCTGTGCGCCACCACCAGCGGCGCGCGCCCGGTGGCGGCGCGCACACGCGCCACCGCGTCGGCGACGATCGGCGCGTAGTCGTCGATGCGGCCGAACACCGGCTCGAGGTTCACCGCGACGAAGGGCACGCCCGCCGCGCGCAGCCGCCGCATCCACGGGTTCCAGAAGCCGCGGTTGCAGACGAAGCCGTGCACCAGCACCACGCCGAGGCGGCCGCGCGCATCGGCGGGCAGGTGGTCGGGCTCGGCGCGTGAGCGAAACGGCTGGCGCCAGCAGAACACGCGCGGCGCGTTGAGCACCTCGCCCCACCAGGCGCGCAGCAATTGCGCCGGGCTCGCGCGCGGCGCGGGGTCGTCGCCGTGGATCAAGGCGAGCAGCACGAACTCGATGGCCAGGAAGATCGCGTAGCCGAACAGGATCAGCAGCGCACCGCCGAAGGCCCAGGCCCAGCGCCCTTGTTCGCCGAACCACGCCGCCCAGCCGACAGCGAGCGCCAGCAGCGAGAGCGTGATGGCCTGCTGCAGGCGCGCGAGCATGCCGCCTGGCCTCAGGCGAGCGTCACCGCGGCGGCGCCGAGCCGCAGCGCCAGCTGCGTCGCGAGCCGGTTGACGATCGCGTAGATCGACAGCTGCGGGTTCGCGCCGATGCTGGTCGGGAAGATCGAGCCGTCGTGCACCGAGAGGTTCGCGATCTGCCAGTGCGTGCCGTCGGGCCGCAGCACGCCGCGCCGTTCGTCGGCCGCCATGCCGCAGCCGCCCATCACGTGGGCGCTGACCACGCGCGTCAGCAGCGGCTGCATAGTCAAGGCCGCGATCGCCTCGCGCGCTTCCTTCCACGAGGCATAGCGGCGCGCCATCTCGTGCACCGGCAGCACGGCGGTCGCGCCGGCGGCGAACTGGATCTCGGCCATGCTGAGGAAGGCGCGCCGCGCGCCGTCCATCACGAAGTCGTTGAGCGGGTAGTCGAGCAGCGGCGAGCCGTCGTCGCGCAGCGTCACGCGCCCGCCCGGCGACTGCTCGTGGAAGCCGTCGCGCAGCAGCGCCAGCAGCGCATGCGTCTTGGCGAACTGCGCCAGCAGATCGCTCTGCTCGCGGCCGTAGCCGGGCAGCGTCGAGGCGAAGATCACCGGGTGGATCGGCGGCGCCTCGAGCTTGTAGCCGATCGCGCCGGCCAGCGGCTGGGTTTCGAGGAAGTGGTCGGAGTACACCGTCTGCGGCGCGCCGTGCCAGCCTTCGACCGGGCGATCGAACAGCGCCGCCGAGATCACCACCGGGTGCAGGAAGGTGCGCCGCCCGAGCAGGCCGTGCGGATCGGGCGCCTTGGAGCGCAGCAGCAGCGCCGGCGAGTTGATCGCGCCGCCGGCCACCACCACGTGGCGCGCGCTGACGGTCGTCGCCGGCGCGCCGGCCGGAGAGCCGTCGAGCGCCACCGGCACGCAGCGCAGCGCCTCGATGCGATCGCCCTTGATCGCCAGCGACTCGACGCGCGTCTGCACGAACAGCGTCGCGCCGTGTTCGAGCGCGGCCGGAATCGTCGTCACCAGCATCGACTGCTTGGCATTCGTCGGGCAGCCCATGCCGCAGGAGCCGAGGTTCCAGCAGCCCTTGACGTTGCGCTTGATCATCGGCGCGGTGATGCCCAGCGAGGTGGCGCCCTTGCGCAGCAGCTCGTTGTTGTCGTTCGGCGGCATCAGCCAGGGGCCGACGTTCAGGCGCCGCTCGGCCTGCTCGAACCAGGGCACCAGCGCGTCGTAGCCGTAGTCGGCCAGGCCGAAGTGCGATTGCCAGTGCGCGAGCGTCGCCACCGGCGTGCGGAAGGAACTGGTCCAGTTCACCGTCGTCGAGCCGCCGACGCAGCGCCCTTGCAGGATGGTGATCGCCTTGTCGGCCGTCTTGCGCGCGGCGCTTTCCTGGTAGAGCTGCGGGTAGGCCTCGCTCTCGCGCTGGTGGAAATCGGTGCTGCTGCGCAGCGGGCCTTCTTCGACGATCAGCACGCGCAGGCCGGCCCTGGCGAGCAGTTCGGCCGTGATGCCGGCGCCGGCGCCGCTGCCGACGATCGCGACATCGCATTCGACGCGCTCGGGCAGCGGCCCGTGCGGCCCGCCGAGCACGCGCCAGCCGCGCGTCAGGCCTTCGCGAACGGGGTCGGGCAGGCGGCTCATTGCTGTGTCTCTCAGATGTCGGAAGGTCCCGGATAGCGCAGGTGCGCCCAGGCCGATGCGTCGGAGAAATAGGCCGCGTTGCTCAGGTCGCGCAGCGCGTGGTAGGCCTGCTGCTTGAGCGTGAGGCGCGAGACGCGCAGGCCTTGCAGCGCCTGCTGGACCGCCTCGACGCTCGCCTGCGGCCACGCGGTGCTCAGGCCGGCGAGCGCCACGCGCCCGGGTGCACTGGCCAGCAGCGCGAGCAGTTGCGACAGCTCCGCGCGCGTGGCGCTGGGGAAGGCAGAGATGGCGGCGTCCAGGCGTTGCAGGTGCGCTTCGAGCGCCTGCTCACGCGCCGCAGCGTCGGCGGGCAGCACGCCATCGAGCACCGCGCGCGCGACGGCTCGCATCACCTCGCGGCCTGCGTCGCTCAGCTGCGCGCTGCGCAGGCCGGGCCGGATCAGCGCCACGCCGCCGCCGGCGAGCGCGAGCGTCACCGCCGCGCCGATGCCGAGCTTGAGAAGAGTGCGCCGTTGCATGCATGGCGAGTGTTGCACCGATGGACGCGGGGGGCCTAGAGCGCGAAGACTAACCGCAGGACTCGGAAACCCGGCATGCTGCGGGGATGGCGGTCGACGCGCAATCCATCCTGGCGCAGCTGGCGGTCGTCGCTCGCGAACGCGAGGCGCGTACCGCCGACGCCGCGCTGGGCGCCGCCGTGCAGGCACTGAAGCGCTATCAGCAGCAGCGCTTCGCGCGCACCTATGCCGATCTGCTGGCGAGCGCGCGCTACGCGGCAGCCGCGCGCTTTTTCCTCGACGAGTTGTACGGACCGAAGGATTTCAGCGAACGCGATGCGCAGTTCGCGCGTGTCGTGCCGGCGCTGGTGCGGCTCTTTCCGCACGAGCTGGTCGAGACGGTGGCGCTGCTCGCCCGACTGCATGCGCTGTCGGAAACGCTGGACAGCGAGATGGGCCGCCATCTGCTCGGGCAGCCCCTCGATCGCGCCGCCTACGCCACCGCCTGGCAGCGCACCGGCCAGCCCGAAGCGCGCGAAGAGCAGATCCGCCAGACGATCGCCGTCGGCCGCGACCTCGACCGCCTGACGCGCAAGCCGCTGCTGCGCACCAGCCTGCACCTGATGCGCGGCCCGGCGCGCGCGGCCGGCCTGCCGGCGCTGCAGCAGTTCCTCGAAAGCGGCTTCGACACCTTCAAGGCGATGGGCGGCGCCGAGAGCTTCCTCGCCACCGTCGGCGAGCGCGAACGCGCGCTGGCCGCGGCCTTGTTCGCGTGGCGTGCCGATGTCACGCCGGAGGATCCATCGTTAGGACAACTCCCGTAGCCGGCGCGTGCCGACGCCGGGAGCATCGTGCGTTCGTTTCCGAAGGAGCTGCCTCTTGACCACCCCTGTTGCCTCGCCCTGGCTGGCGAGCTACCCGAGCGGCGTGCCCGCCGAAATCGATGCTTCGCAGTACCGCTCGCTCAACGAGCTGCTCGAAGAGGCGTTCCGCCAATACGCGCGCAGCAGCGCCGCGGTGTGCACGGACAGCGAGCTGAGCTTCGCGCAGCTCGACGAGCTGTCGTCCGCGCTCGGCGCCTGGTTGCAAGCGCGCGGCCTGGCGCGCGGCGCGCGCGTCGCGCTGATGATGCCCAACGTGCTGCAGTACCCGGTGGCGATCGCCGCGGTGCTGCGCGCCGGTTATGTGGTCGTCAACGTCAACCCGCTGTACACGCCGCGCGAGCTGGAGCACCAGCTGAAGGACTCGGGCGCCGAGGCGATCATCGTGCTGGAGAACTTCGCCGCCACGCTGGCCGAGGTGATAGCGCGCACGGCGGTGAAGCACGTGGTGCTCGCGGCGATGGGCGACCTGCTCGGCTTCTGGAAGGGTCAGCTGGTGAACCTCGCGGTGCGCCACGTGAAGAAGATGGTGCCCGAGTTCAGCCTGCCGCTGGGCGAGGGCCGCACGGTGATCCGCTTCAACATGGCGCTGGCCGAGGGCACGCGGCTGCACCTGAAGCGCGTTGATGTCGGCCCCGACGACGTCGCCTTCCTGCAATACACCGGCGGCACGACCGGCGTCTCAAAAGGCGCCACGCTGCTGCACCGCAACGTGGTCGCCAACGTGCTGCAGTCGGAAGCCTGGTTCCAGCCCAAGCTCGCGACGCTGCCGCCCGGCCGCCAGCTCACCGTGGTGTGCGCGCTGCCGCTGTACCACATCTTCGCGCTGACGGCCTGCTTCATGCTCGGTGCACGGCTGGGCATGAAGAACCTGCTGATCCCGAACCCGCGCGACATCCCCGGCTTCGTGAAGACGCTCGCCCGGCATCGGGTGAACATGTTCCCGGCCGTCAACACGCTGTTCAACGCGCTCGCCAACGACCCCGACTTCACGCGGCTGGACTTCTCGGAGCTGGTGATCTCCAACGGCGGCGGCATGGCGGTGCAGCGCGCGACGGCCGAGAAGTGGCGCAAGGTCACGGGCTGCGTGGTGGTGGAAGGCTACGGCCTGTCCGAGACCTCGCCGGTGGTGACGGTGAATCGCTTCGACGACGCCGACTTCAGCGGCAGCATCGGCCTGCCGGTGCCTTCGACCTCGGTCGCGATCCGCGACGATGCCGGCCACGACCTGCCGCTCGGCGAGCCGGGCGAAATCTGCATCCAGGGTCCGCAGGTGATGGCCGGCTACTGGAACCGCCCCGACGAGACCGCGAAGGTGATGACCGAGGACGGCTATTTCCGCTCGGGCGATATCGGCGTGATGGCGCCGGACGGCTCCATCAAGATCGTCGACCGCAAGAAGGACATGATCCTGGTCTCGGGCTTCAACGTGTACCCGAACGAAATCGAGCAGGTGGTGAGCCTGCACCCTGGCGTGCTGGAGTGTGCTGCGGTCGGCGTGTCCGACGAGAAGTCGGGCGAGGCAGTCAAGCTGTACGTGGTGCGCCGCGACCCCTCGCTCAGCGAATCCGACCTTGCCGACTACTGCCGCGAGAACTTCACGGCCTACAAGCGCCCACGCCACATCGAATTCCGCGACGAGCTGCCGAAGTCGAATGTCGGCAAGATCCTGCGCCGCGAATTGAGAAACTGAATCCGGCGCATCCGCTTCGGGCAAAGAAAAACGCCCCGATCAATCATGATCGGGGCGTTTCCTTGGTTATTAGCCTGACGATGTCCTACTTTCACACGGGAATCCGCACTATCATCGGCGCTGAGGCGTTTCACTGTCCTGTTCGGGATGGGAAGGAGTGGGACCACCTCGCTATGGTCATCAGGCTTAACTTGTTGCCGCGCCGCCGTGAGGCGCCGCAGCCAATTCGCAGAGTCTGAATCAGCTTGATTGCGTACCGTCTTCATCGAAGATCGGCATAACAGCTTGCACTCAAACTTCGACTTTCGTCAAAGTTATAGGGTCAAGCCTCACGAGCAATTAGTACCGGTTAGCTTAACGCATTACTACGCTTCCACACCCGGCCTATCAACGTCCTGGTCTCGAACGACTCTTCAGGGGGCTCGAGGCCCCGGCAAGACTCATCTTGAGACGAGTTTCCCGCTTAGATGCTTTCAGCGGTTATCTCTTCCGCACATAGCTACTCGGCAATGCCACTGGCGTGACAACCGATACACCAGAGGTGCGTCCACTCCGGTCCTCTCGTACTAGGAGCAGGCTCTCTCAATCTTGCAGCGCCCACGGAAGATAGGGACCAAACTGTCTCA
>JAKOZT010000085.1 GCA_029779845.1 Pseudomonadota bacterium
ACGCTGGAAGTCAACCCGCTGCTCGCCGACGGCGCGCGCATCGAGGCACTCGATGCCCTCGCCACCTACAACCACTGAAAGAGACACACCATGGCCATCACGCAACGCGAGTTCTGCACCGTCGAGAAAGACGGACACCTCACCATCGTCACGATCAACCGTCCCGACGTGATGAACTCCACGCACTACGAGGCGGACCTCGAACTCGACCAGGTGTGGGACGAGTTCGCAGAGGACCCCGAGCAGTGGGTCGGCATCATCACCGGCGCGGGCGACCGCGCGTTCAGCACCGGCAACGACCTGAAGATGCACGCCAAGCGCGGCGTGCGGCAGATTCCCAAGGGCGGCTTCGCCGGCCTGACCACGCGATTCGACCTGGACAAGCCCGTCATCGCCGCGGTGAACGGCATCGCCATGGGCGGTGGCTTCGAGCTCGCGCTGGCGTGCGACCTCGTCATCGCGGCGGAGAACGCGTTCTTCGCCTTGTCCGAGCCGCGCGTGGGCCTGTCGGCACTCGCGGGGGGCGTGCAGTACCTGCCGCGCGCCATCGGCCTGCCGCGCGCCATGGGCATCCTGCTCACGGGGCGCCGCGTGCCGGCGAAAGAGGGCTACGAACTCGGCTTCGTCACCGCGGTGGCGCCGGCAGGCGGCGCGATGGAAGAGGCGCGCAAGTGGGCCGCGCAGATGCTGGAGTGCTCGCCGCTCGCGCTGCGCGCCACCAAGGAAGTCGCGCGCAAGACCATGCTGGGTGAGGACTTCGAGCGCAAGCTGGTGGACGCGCGCGAGTTCCCGGCGGCCAAGCGCCTGCGCACCAGCAACGACTACGTCGAAGGCCCGCGCGCCTTCGCCGAGAAGCGCAAGCCGAACTGGACCAACACATGAGCGAGGCCCTTCCCCTGGTGGAGAGCGAGGACCTCGTCCTCGTGCGCGATTCGGCGCGCGGCCTGCTGCAGGACGCCTGGCCCGCATCGCGCGCCGTCGCCGCTGCGAAGGACGCGGCCGCGCTGAAGGACATGTGGCGCAAGGCCGCGCTGCAGGGCTGGACTGCGCTCGCGCCGTCGCAGGACGAGATGGGACTTGCCGCGTCCATCGTGCTGATGCAGGAACTCGGCCGTGCGGCCTGCCCGCTGCCGCTGGCGGATGCGGTGCTCGCGAACGCGGTGCTCGCCCAGGCGCAGGGCGAGGCGGCCGCGCAACTGCTGGCAAGCGTGCAGTCGGGCGAGGCCATCGTCGCGTGGGCGGCCGATCCGCACGGCGGCAGGGTGACGGATGGGGCCACACTCGATGGCACCGTCTCCTTCGTCGAGCACGGCGCCATCGCCACGCACTTTCTCGTCGCGACCGGCAAAGGCGAAATCGCGATCGTGCCGCGCGAGGCCGCGGGGCTCGCGATCGATGCCACGCCCGGCCTGAACGTGCCGCCCCTGTCGCAGCTGCGCTTCACGCGGGTGGACACGTTCCAGCGCGTCACCACGTCGTTCGACGTCGGCACGCTCACGCCCCTGATGCGCCTGCTGCTTGCAGCACGCGCCACGGGTTCGGCGGGCTATGGCCTGGAGCTGCTGACCGACTACGCCAAGGTGCGCTCGCAGTTCGGCCACAAGATCGGCAGCTACCAGGCCATCCAGCACAAGCTCGCGAACTGCTTCACCAGCGTGGAGATCTGCCGGCTCGCGCTCGTCGCGGCGGGCCGTGCATCGCAGCACGAGCGCGCCTACAGCGCCGCCGTCGCGGCCGCGAATGCGGGCCAGCTGCTGCGCGACGTGGTGCGCGAACTGCATCACGGCTTCGGCGGCATTTCGTTCTGGGACGAGCACGAGCTGCCGCGCCACTTCCGCCGCATCCACGGCGACCTCACGCGGCTCGGTGGCGTGCAGCAGGCCCGGCGCGACGTCGCGGCCCTGCTGCTCGAACGCGGCGCCGTCCCCGACATGGCGCTCACGCCGGCGGCCGATGCCTTCCGCGCCGAGGTGCGCGAGTGGCTGGCGCACAACTGGGACCATGCCTATCCGCCCGAAACGTATGCGCTCCCGGTGAATCACCGCAAGGCGCGTCAGGACTTCAGCCGCAAGGTGGGCGCCAAGGGCTGGCTCGGCGTCAACTGGCCCAAGGCCTACGGCGGACAGGGACGCACGGCCTTCGAACATCTCGCCTTCGAGGAGGAGATGGCCTACGCGGAGGCGCCCGTCACCTTCCACAACACCTCGGCCAACATGATCGGCCCGACGCTCGTCATCCACGGCAGCGACGCGCAGAAGGCGTTCTTCCTGCCCGGCATCGCGCGCGGCGACATCTCGATCGCCCTCGGCTACAGCGAGCCGGACCACGGCTCCGACCTCGCGGGCATCAGAACATCCGCGAAGCGCACCGAGGACGGCGGCTGGGTGGTGAACGGTCAGAAGATATTCACGTCGACCGCCGGGTTCTCGCAATACGTGTGGCTGGCCGCGCGCACCGACCCGGCCAACCAGCGGCACGGCGGCATCAGCGTCTTCCTTGTGCCGCTGGACACGCCCGGCATCACGATCCAGCCCATGAGCGGCCTCAACGGCCACCGCGCGAACGTGGTGTTCTTCGATGACGTGAAGCTGCCCGCCGACGCGCTCGTCGGGCCGGAGAACGGCGGCTGGAAGCTCATCACCGATGCACTCGCCTTCGAGCGCGAAACGGTGGGCGCGATCGGCGCACGTGCGCGGGGTTACTTCGACAAGCTGCTCGCGCACGTGAAGGCCGACGCTTCGCTGCGCAGCGACCCGCTGGTGCTCGACCGCATCGGCGGGCTGGGCGCGGAGATCGAGGCGTCGCGCCTGCTCGCCGTGCGCACCGCGCAGGTGGTGGAGCAGGGCGAGGTGCCGCTGTGGCAGGCCGCCATGCTGAAGGTGTACGCGAGCGAGCTGATGGAGCGCCTGTCCGAGACGGCGTTCGACCTGCTCGGCCCCGGCGCCACGCTCGCCGAGGGCGCGCAAGGCGCGCTGTGCGACAGCGTGTTCGAGTACGGCGTGCGCGATGCGCTGCTTTACACGATCGGTGGCGGCACCAACGAGATCCAGCGCACCCTGATCGCGCTGCGAGGGCTGGACCTGCCTCGTTGATCCGGCTGTTTCATTCCAACTAGATCCTCATCCTGGAGACTCTCTCATGCAAGGCTTCCGACGTTCCCTCTTGCTGGCGGCATCGCTGCTGGCGCTCGCGCCCCTCGCGCCTCTCGCCCACGCGCAAGGCTTCCCCACGAAGCCGATCAAGATCGTCATCACGTACGCGCCCGGCGGCACGGCTGACGTGATCGCGCGCACGCTTGCCACGTCGATGAGCGAGCTGCTCGGCCAGCCGGTGGTGGTGGAAAGCAAGACCGGCGCTTCCGGCTCCATCGGCACCATGGCCGTGAAGCAGGCACCCCCTGACGGCCATACGCTGCTGGTGACGACCATCGGCACCGTCGTGCTGGCGCCGATGGTGACCAAGGACGCGAGCTTCGACCCGGTCAAGGGCCTCACGCCGATCGCCAACCTCGCAATGGCGCCAATGGTTCTGCTCGTGCACCAGAGCGTTCCCGCCAACGACTTCCCGGGCTTCGTCACGTGGGCGAAGCAGCAGGCCAAGGGCGTGGACATCGCCGTCGCCGGCCCTACGCCGGAGGTGGCGACCGCGCTGCTCGCGCAGCAGGCCAAGCTCAATCTCGTGAACGTGCCTTTCCGCGGCAGCGGCCCCGCGCTGCAGTCGGTGCTGGCCGGCGACACCAAGGTCATCTTCCAGGCGCCGTCGGTGCAGATGATGGAGTTCATCAAGCAGGGCAAGCTCAAGGTGATCGGCGTGACGAGCGCGCAGCCCAGCCCCGCGGTGCCTGGCGCGGTGCCGCTCAACAAATTCGTGCCGGGCTATGTGCAGGACATCAACTTCGCGCTGTGGGCGCCGCCCGGCACGCCGGCCGACGTGGCCGCCAAGCTGACCGAGACCGTGCGCAAGGGCCTGTCGGCACCGGGCATGGCCGAGAAGTTCGTCGCGTTCTCCGTGCCGCTTGCAGTGGCCGGGCCCGATGAAGTGACCCGCATCACCACGCGCGAGTCGAACAACATCAAGAAGATCATGGAAACCGTGCCGATCAAGTTCGAGTGAGGTCGACCCACCCCCGAAGCGCCTGCGGCGCTACCCCCTCAAGGGGTCGCCCCCAGCGGACCGGCAAAGCCGGATCCGCGGCGGCACTGGAAACACGTAACGAAAGCCTCCTATGAACGTGCGTACCTTTCTCAAGACCATCATGGAAACGACAACCGTCAAGTTCGGGGAATGACGATGCAGATGAATCGACGCAACGCCCTGGCCGCCTTCGCGGCGGCTGCCGTTCCTGGCGCATGGGCGCAGGACCGCTATCCGAGCCGCCCCATCCGCATCATCGTGACGAACGCCGCCGGCGGCGCATCGGACATGATCGCGCGCATGATCGGCACGGGCCTGACCGCTGCACTGGGGCAG
>JAKOZT010000106.1 GCA_029779845.1 Pseudomonadota bacterium
GGAAACCTCTGGATCGGATCAGGAATGGCGTGCGCGCGCCAGGCCTCGCTCTGGCGGGCGCGCGCCGTTGCGCCGGTACGCGCGGCCGGCCGCGCCCGGCCGCGCTCAGGCGCGCGCGCCGCCGTCGACGCGCAGCGTGGCGCCGGTGGTGAACGACGACGCCGCGCTCGCGAAGTACAGCGCCGCGCCGACCACCTCCTCGGCTTCACCGCCGCGCGCCAGCGCGATGTTCTGCGCGGCGCGCGCCTTGAACTTCTCCATGTCCCAGGCCTTCGAGATGTCGGTCAGGAACGGGCCGGCCTGGATGCAGTTGACGCGCACCTTGGGCCCGAAGGCGAATGCGAACGAGCGCGTGAGGTTGATGACGCCGGCCTTGGCCGCGCCGTAGGGCTCGGCATGCGGGGCCGGGTTCGCGGCGGCCGTCGACGACACGTTGATGATGCTGCCGCCGTCGCCGGCGGCCATGCGCTCGCCGATCACGGCGCTGAGACGGAACGGGCCTTTCAGGTTCACGTCGATGACCTTGTCGAAGAGATCCTCGCCGACGTCCGACAGCTTCGCGTACGTGGGCGACATGCCGGCATTGTTCACCAGGATGTCGACCTTGCCGAACTTGTCGTAGGCGATCTGGATCAGGGCGTTGCAGTCGTCCCAGCGGCCGACGTGCGCGGCCACCGGCAGTGCGCGACGACCGAGCGCGCGGATCTCGGCCGCGGTGGCTTCGCAGGCGTCGAACTTGCGCGACGCGATGATCACGTCGGCGCCGTGCGCCGCAAAACCGAGCGCCATCGCATGGCCGAGGCCGCGGCTGCCGCCGGTGACGAGGGCCACCTTGCCGGTGAGATCGAAGGGGTTGCTGTTCATGAAACGGTCTCCTCTGTGCGTTGTCGTTCCGGCAGCGCCCGGTTGCATGGGGTGCCACCATGACGTCGAGTGTATGACGAGCGCGATCCTGCCATCATCGCAACCGGGCCGCGCGACGAAGACGACGGCGAACACGCAGGAGACGAGGATGACGACGATGACACGGAGCGCGCGGTGAGCGCCGGGCAGCGCGCAGTGAACGCCGGGCAGCCCGCGGTGAGCGCCGGACTGCCCCTGGCGGGCACGGTGGTGGTCGATGAAAGCCGCGGCCCGGTTGCGGGCCTGGCCACGATGGTGCTGGCCGATTTCGGCGCGCAGGTGATCAAGGTCGAGCCGCCGGGCGGCGATCCGTACCGCGCGCAGCCGTCGGCGCCGCTGTGGCTGCGCGGCAAGCGCAGCGCGGTGCTCGACGTGCGCGACGCGGCCGACCGCGCGTGCCTGCTGGCGCTGGCGCCACGCGCCGACGTCTGGGTGCGCGGGCCGGAGCCCGACGACGCGGGCCTGTCCGACGACGCCCTGATGCAGGCCAACCCCCGCCTGATCGTCGGCTGGGTGACGGCGTTCGGGCGCAGCGGCCCGTATGCGGCCTACCCCGCCCACGAGGCGATCGTGGCGGCGCGTGCCGGACGCATGCTGCAGTTCCGGGGCGTGCCGTCGCGTGCCGGCCCCGTGTATGCGGCGCTGCAGGTGGCCACCCATGCCGCGTCGCAGTCGCTGCTCTCGGGCGTCCTGGCGGCGCTGCACGCCCGCGCGCGCGACGGCGTCGGTCAGGTGCTCGAGACGTCGCTGCTGCGCGGCCTGCTCGCCTACGACATGGGGGGCGTGCTGCTGCCCCAGGTCGACCGCTGGCTGGCGTCGCGCGGCGAGCCGCCGCTGCCGCCGTTGCCCGACCCCGCCACGGCGATGCCCTCGCTGAACTACCACCCGCTGCGCACGCGCGACGGCCGCTGGCTGCAGATGGGCAACCTGCTGCCGCACCTGTTCCTGAACTTCGTGCGCGCGGTGGGCCTGGAGGCCGAGTACGACGCGCTCGGCGAAACCGGTCCCACCAGCCTGTGGCCCGAGGACAAGCGCGAGCACTTCCGCACGCTGATGCTCGCCCGCCTGCAGGAGCGGACGCTCGACGACTGGCAGCGG
>JAKOZT010000116.1 GCA_029779845.1 Pseudomonadota bacterium
GCGCTGACAAAGCCGGCTTCGTACAGCGCGGGGGCGATGTACACGCCGCGCTCGAGCAGGCCGTGGAACAACTGGTTGAAGCGCAAGCCGTCGGTCTTCATGACCTGCGTGTAGTTCTGCGGCAATTCGGGCAACAAAAAGAAGCCGAACATGCCGCCTTCGCTATCGGCGCTGAACGGCACGCCGGCCTCGCGCGCGGCGGCGCCCAGGCCATCGACCAGGCGCTGCGTCTTGGCCGACAGGGCTTCAAAAAAGCCGGGCTTCTTGATCTCGCGCAGCGTGGCCAGCCCGCAGGCGGTGGCGACCGGGTTGCCGGACAGCGTGCCGGCCTGGTAGACGGGCCCGAGCGGCGCCAGTTGCTCCATCACCGCGCGCTTGCCGCCAAACGCCGCCAGCGGCATGCCGCCGCCGATGACCTTGCCCATCACCGTGATGTCGGGCTCGAAGCCGGGAATCAACCTGGCGTACACGCTTTGCGCGCTGCCCAGCGCCACGCGGCAGCCGGTCATGACCTCGTCGTAGATCAGCAGCGCGCCGTGCTGCGAGCACAACTCGCGCGCGCGACGCGTGAAGTCGACACTGGCGCGCACGAAGTTCATGTTGCCGGCAATCGGCTCGATGATCAGGCCGGCGATCTCGGCGCCGTGCTGGGCAAACGCTTCTTCCAACTGCGCGATGTTGTTGTATTCGAGCACCAGCGTGTGCTGCACCACCTCGGGCGGCACGCCGGCGCTGGTCGGGTGGCCGAAGGTGGCCAGGCCCGAGCCGGCCTTGACCAGCAACGCGTCGGCGTGGCCGTGGTAGCAGCCTTCAAATTTGATGATCTTGCTGCGCCCGGTGGCCCCGCGCGCCAGGCGGATGGCGGTCATGCCGGCTTCGGTGCCGCTGGAGACCAGTCGTACCATCTCCATGCTGGGCACGAGCGAGAGGATTTCTTCGGCCAGCTCAATCTCGCGTTCGGTCGGCGCGCCGAAGGAAAAGCCTTCGGTGGCGGCTTGCTGCACCGCTTCGAGCACGGCGGGGTGCCCGTGGCCCAGGATCATCGGGCCCCAGGAGCCGATGTAGTCGATGTAGCGGGTGTCGTTGGCGTCCCAGAAGTAGGCGCCGTGCGCGCGCTGCACGAAGCGCGGCGTGCCGCCGACGGCGCGAAAGGCGCGCACGGGCGAGTTGACGCCGCCGGGAATCACCTGGCGCGCGCGCGCCATCAGCGCATCGTTGAGATCAGTGCTTGGTTTCAGTGAAGGGGTGTGGAATGTCAAAGGACGGCGGCGCGTCGTCGTCCGCGCGGTCGGCGTCGTCCGATTCGGCCCAGAACAGGCGATCGGCGACCGCGCGGCCCATGCCGGGGCGAAAGCCGTGGTCGAGCGCCTGATCAAGGTATTGCAGGGCTTCGGCGACGGCCTCGGTGAGTTCGGAGCCGGTGGCGATGAGCGCCGTCAGCGCGGCCGACAGGATATCGCCCGCGCCGAGGAAGCCGGCGTCGATGCGCTCGTACGACTGACTGAACAGCTCGCCCTGTGCCGAGGCCAGCACGTTGCCGAGTTGATCGCCAACGGCGGGAATGCCGGTCACCAGCAGGTAGGACACGCCCAGTTCGCCAGCGGCACGCGCCAGATCGGTCGCGCGCGCCCGGCGGTCGGTGGTCGATTCGGGCAGCAGCCAATGGCGCAAGGTGGTGTTGTTG
>JAKOZT010000144.1 GCA_029779845.1 Pseudomonadota bacterium
AGCGGCGCGCAGGGCGCCGGCGCGCTGTGCGCGGCGTTCGAACAGGCGCGCAGCGCCACGGGCCCGCGCGGCTGACGCCGCGGCGGGACCTGCCCGCCCGGTCGCGCCGGGCTCCGCGGCGGTTCAGGTACTGCGCCGCCATGCCCGGGATGTCGTCCAGCGCGGAGCCGTCGCGGGTGCGGTCCAGCATCGGCGGGAGCATGTCCAGCAGACCGCCCCCCGGTCCGCCGGCCGGTGCACCGCCGGCGCCGCCACGATCGCCCCGCGCACCCCCGAGGACGCCGCCGAGCACGTCACCGAGGCCGCCGCCCATGGCGCCGCCCAGTCCCCCGCCGTTCGCATCCGGTGCGCCGAACATGCCGCCGCCCGAGCCTTGCGCGGCGCCCAGTCCGCCCCCCGAGGCGCCCTTGCTCAGCCCGCCCATCAGCAGGGCCGCCAGCAGCGGGAGCATCTGCTTCAGGATGTCCGCGCCGATGCCCGTCTGCGCCGACGCGCGCGCCGCGACCTCGCGGCTGACCTCCTTGCTGCCGAACATGTGACCGAGGATGGCGTTGCCGTCCTGCACGGTCTCGGGGTCGTCCAGCGCGGAGGGTTCGTCGACGTAGCGCTGATGGCGTCCGCTGCCGAGCGCGCCGAGCAGTCCTTCCAGACCGTCCGGCGTCGACGCGTTGCGGCTGACCGCACCGGCGAGCATCGGCAGCAGCGCATCGATCGCCGACTGCGTCTGGTCGGTGTCGAGGCCGAAGCGCGCGGACATCTGCCGCAGGCCGTCGCCGCCCTGCGCGGCGAGGAGGGTTTCGAGGAGGTTCATGGCGACTCCAGTGGTGGGGGGAGATTGCAATCCGCCATTGTGCCGGGTGCATGCGCGCCACGCCGATACGATGACCGGGCACCCGGGTTGTCCCCGTGTGCGGCGCCCCGTCTCGCCGCGGGGATCTGCTGCATAATGAAGTCACAACAAAACCGAGATAGCGGTACCTCGGACAACAGCGGAGCGGGACATTCATGGCGGAAGTCAGGATCCGGGGCGTCCACAAGTATTTCGGCGACACGCACATCATCAAGGGGGTCGACGTCTCGATCGACGACGGCGAGTTCTGCGTGCTGGTCGGCCCCTCCGGATGCGGCAAGTCCACCCTGCTCAGGATGATCGCGGGCCTGGAGGAGATCTCCGGCGGAGAGATCGACATCGGCGGACGGGTCGTCAATGACGTGGCGCCCAAGGAACGGGACATCGCGATGGTGTTCCAGAACTACGCGCTGTATCCGCACATGAAGGTCTACGACAACATGGCCTTCAGCCTGAAGCTGGCGAAGGCCGACAAGGCCGAGATCGACCGGCGGGTGCAGGAGGCCGCGCGCATCCTCGGCCTGGGACAGCTGCTCGACCGTTATCCGCGTCAGCTGTCGGGCGGCCAGCGGCAGCGCGTCGCCATGGGGCGCGCGATCGTGCGCAAGCCGCAGGTGTTCCTGTTCGACGAGCCGCTGTCCAACCTCGACGCGAAGCTGCGCGTGCAGATGCGCACCGAGATCAAGGAGCTGCACCAGCGCCTGAAGACCACGTCGGTGTACGTGACCCACGACCAGATCGAGGCGATGACGATGGCCGACAAGATCGTCGTGATGCACGACGGCATCGTCGAGCAGATGGGCGGCCCGCTCGACCTCTACGACCGGCCGGCCAACACCTTCGTCGCCGGCTTCATCGGCTCGCCGGCGATGAACATGCTGCAGGGCCGCGTCGGCGCCGATGGCGCGTCGGTCGAACTCGCCGGAAGCGCCACCGTCGCCGTGCCGGGCCTGAAGGCCAGCCCCGGACAGGCGGTGTCGTTCGGCGTCCGACCCGAGCACCTCACCCTGGGCGGCACGGGCATCGGCTGCGAGGTGGTCGTGGTCGAGCCCACCGGCGCCGACACGCAGGTCTACGCCAAGAGCCCGGCCGGCGACCTGAACGCGATCTTCCGCGAGCGGCACGAGTTCCGCCCCGGTGACCGCGTGACGCTGGCGCCGATGCCGGCCTGCATCCACGTATTCGACGCGGTCAGCGGCCAGCGGCTCTGAGCGCGTTGCATCCCACGGGCACGGATCCGTCCGGGCGGCCCGGTCGTTCTGCAAGATCAACGGAGGAGACACCACGATGAGCCAGTTCAAACGGCGCGATTTCCTGAAGACCACGGCCGGCGCAACGGCCGGTGCAGCGGCCGGCGGCGGTGCACTGTTCGCACCCGATGCCCATGCGCAGTGGAGCAACCAGCCCGAGAAGGGCGCCAAGCTGCGCGTGCTGCGCTGGAAGCGCTTCGTGCAGGGCGACGAGGACGCCTGGATGAAGAACACCAAGGCGTTCACCGAGAAGACCGGCATCGAGGTGCGCGTCGACTCCGAAGGCTGGGAGGACGTGCGGCCGAAGGCGGCGGTCGCGGCCAACGTGGGCAGTGGTCCGGACATCATCATCAGCACGTTCGAGGACGCGTTCCAGTACCCCGACAAGCTGGTCGACGTCACCGACCTGGCCAACTACCTGGGCAAGAAGTACGGCGGCTGGTATCCCGCCGCGGAGGCCTACGGCAAGGCCCCCAAGGGCTGGATCGCCATCCCGATGGGCGCGGCGGGCAACTGCATCGTCTACCGCGAGAGCCACATGAAGGCGGCCGGCTTCAACGAGTTCCCGAAGGACCTCGCCGGCTTCCTCAAGCTGTGCCAGGGGCTCAAGGAGAAGGGCACGCCCGCCGGCTTCGCGCTGGGCAACGCCACCGGCGACGGCAACAGCTGGACGCACTGGCTGGTGTGGGCGCACGGCGGCAAGATGGTCGACAAGAAGGGCAACGTCACCATCAACAGCCCCGAGACGGTCGCCGCGCTCGAGTACGCCAAGCAACTGTATGCGACGTTCGCGCCGGGCACGCTGTCTTGGCTGGACCCGAACAACAACAAGGCCTTCCTCGATGGTCAGGTCAGCCTGACCGCCAACGGCATCTCGGTGTACTACGCGGCCAAGACGTCGAGCGACCCCAAGGTCAAGGAGATGGCGGCCGACATCCAGCACGCCAACTATCCGGTCGGGCCGGTGGGGCGTCCGACCGAGCTGAACCTCGTGTTCCCGATGATGATCTTCAAGTACAGCAAGTACCCGAAGGCCGCGAAGGAATACCTGCGCTTCATGATGGAGAAGGAGCAGTACGAGCCGTGGCAGCAGGCGGCCATCGGCTACGTCACGCAGCCGCTGCGGGCCTACGAGTCCAACCCCATCTGGACGGTCGATCCCAAGCACACCCCGTATCGCGACGCGATGAAGGTGATGCAGCCCAGCGGCTACGACGGCCCGATGGGCTACGCGTCCGCCGCGACGATGGCCGACTTCATCATGGTGAACATGGTGGCCGAGGCGGCGTCGGGGCAGCGCACGCCGAAGGAGGCGGCCGAACGGGCCGAGAAGCGCGCACAGCGCTACTACAAGGTCTGATCCGCGCTCGCGCGCCATCCGGCCTGAATTCGTGACCGGAGTGCCCGCGGCCGCCTCGTGCGGCCGCGGCGCGCCGGTGCCGTCCTGACCGCTGCCGACGGGTGACCGCCTTGAGCATGCTTTCGCGTTTCCAGAACAGCCGCAACGGTCTGGGCCTGGTGTTCATGTTGCCGGCGGCGCTGCTGCTGCTGATCTTCCTGACCTACCCGCTCGGGCTCGGCGTGTGGCTGGGCTTCACCGACACCAAGACCGGGCGTGCCGGCGAATGGGTGGGCTTCGAGAACTATGCGTTCCTGCTGGGCGATTCGGTCACCCAGCTCGCGCTGTTCAACACGCTCTTCTACACGATCATCGCCAGCATCGTGAAGTTCGCGCTCGGCCTGTGGCTGGCGCTGCTGCTGAACGAGAAGCTGCCGTTCAAGACGTTCTTTCGCGCGGTCGTGCTACTGCCGTGGATCGTGCCGACCGCACTGTCGGCGATCGCGTTCTGGTGGATCTACGACTCGCAGTTCTCGGTGATCAGCTGGACGCTGGTCAAGCTCGGGCTCATCGACAGCTACATCGACTTCCTCGGCGACCCCTGGATGGCGCGCATCTCCACCATCATCGCCAACATCTGGCGCGGCATCCCGTTCGTGGCGATCTCGCTGCTCGCCGGGCTGCAGACGATCTCGCCCTCGCTGTACGAGGCGGCTGCGATCGATGGCGCCACGCCGTGGCAGCGCTTCCGCAACATCACGCTGCCGCTGCTGACGCCGATCATCGCGGTGGTGATGACCTTCTCGGTGCTGTTCACGTTCACCGACTTCCAGCTGATCTACGTGCTGACGCGCGGCGGCCCGCTGAACGCCACGCACCTGATGGCCACGCTCGCCTTCCAGCGCGGCATCCCGGGCGGCTCGCTGGGCGAAGGCGCGGCGCTGGCGACGCTGATGGTGCCCTTCCTGCTGGCGGCGGTGCTGTTCAGCTACTTCGGACTGCAGCGCCGCGCGTGGCAGCAGGGGGGCGACAAATGAAGCCCACCGACGATGTGGTCGGCATGGACTACCTGCAGTCGCTGCCGCGCCGCTGGGTGACGCTCTACATCCCGATAGCGCTGTTCGTCTTCGTGCTGCTGTTCCCGTTCTACTGGATGGTGGTCACCTCGTTCAAGCCGAACGAGGAGCTGCTGTCGCGCCAGGGCAATCCGTTCTGGGTGGTCGCGCCGACGCTGGCGCACTTCAAGAAGCTGCTGTTCGACACGCCGTATCCCGACTGGCTGTGGAACACCGTGCTGGTGTCGGTGGTGTCCACCTTCGTCTCGCTGGCGGCCTCGGTGCTGGCGGCCTACGCGATCGAGCGGCTGCGCTTCTCGGGCAGCAAGCCGGTGGGCGGCGCGATCTTCCTCGCCTACCTGGTGCCGCCGTCGATCCTGTTCATCCCGCTGTCGGCGGTGATCTTCCAGCTCGGGCTGTTCGACACGCGCATGGCGCTGATCCTCGCCTACCCGACCTTCCTGATCCCGTTCTGCACCTGGCTGCTGATGGGCTACTTCCGCTCCATCCCCTTCGAGCTGGAGGAGTGCGCGCTGATCGACGGCGCGAGCCGCTGGCAGATCCTCGTCAAGATCATCCTGCCGCTGGCGGTGCCGGGGTTGATCTCGGCGGGCATCTTCGCCTTCACGCTCTCCTGGAACGAGTTCATCTACGCGCTGACCTTCGTCTCCAGCTCGGAGAACAAGACCGTGCCGGTGGGCGTGGTCACCGAGCTGGTGGAAGGCGACGTCTACCACTGGGGTTCGCTGATGGCCGGCGCGCTGCTCGGCTCGCTGCCGGTGGCCTTCGTCTATTCGTTCTTCGTCGAGCACTACGTCTCCGGCATGACCGGTTCCGTGAAAGAGTGACATGAGCAACAAGAAGCCCCTGCGCTCGCAGCAGTGGTTCGGCCGGCAGGACCGCGACGGTTTCGTCTACCGCAGCTGGGTCAAGGGCAAGGGCGTGCCGCACGACCAGTTCGACGGCCGGCCGGTGATCGGCATCTGCAACACCTTCAGCGAGCTGACGCCGTGCAACTCGCATTTCCGCACGCTGGCCGAGCAGGTGAAGATCGGCGTGTATGAAGCGGGCGGCTTCCCGCTCGAGTTCCCGGTGATGTCGCTCGGCGAGACGCTGCTGCGGCCCACCGCGATGCTGTACCGCAACCTCGCCAGCATGGACGTGGAGGAGAGCATCCGCGGCAACCCGGTCGACGGCGTGGTGCTGCTGATGGGCTGCGACAAGACCACGCCCTCGCTGCTGATGGGCGCGGCGAGCGTCGACCTGCCGACCATCGGCGTGTCGGGCGGGCCGATGCTCAACGGCCAGTGGCGCGGCCAGACGCTGGGCTCGGGCACCGGCGTGTGGAGCATGAGCGAGCAGGTGCGCGCCGGCACGCTGAAGCTCTCCGAATTCTTCGAGGCCGAGAGCTGCATGCACCGCAGCCACGGCCACTGCATGACGATGGGCACGGCCTCGACGATGGCCTCGATGGTCGAAGCGCTCGGCGTCGGCCTGCCCGGCAATGCCGCGTACCCGGCGGTGGACGGCCGCCGCAACGTGCTGGCGCGCGAGGCCGGGCGGCGCATCGTGCAGATGGTCCACGAAGACCAGCTGCTGTCGAAGGTGCTGGTGCGAGAGGCGTTCGAGAACGCGATCAGGACGCTGGCCGCGATCGGCGGCTCGACCAACGCGGTGATCCACCTCGTCGCGATCGCGCGGCGCATCGGCGTCGATCTCACGATCGACGACTTCGACCGTCTCGCCAGCGAGATGCCCTGCCTCGTCAACCTGCAGCCCTCGGGCGAGTACCTGATGGAGGACTTCTGCTACGCCGGCGGCCTGCCGGCGGTGATGAAGGAACTCGGCGACGAGCTGCACACCGGCCACGTGACGGTGACGGGCAAGTCGGTGGCCGAGAACGTCGCCGCCGCGCAGAACTACAACCCGGCCGTCATCAAGACGATGGCGCAGCCCTTCAAGGAGAAGGCCGGCATCGCGGTGCTGCGCGGCAACCTCGCGCCGCGCGGCGCGGTGATCAAGCCGAGCGCCGCGACGCCCGAACTGATGGTGCACACCGGCCGTGCGGTGGTGTTCGAGAACATCGAGGACTTCCACCAACGCATCGACGACGAGGGCCTCGACGTCGACGAGAGCTGCATCCTGGTGCTGAAGAACTGCGGTCCCAAGGGCTACCCCGGCATGGCCGAGACCGGCAACATGCCGCTGCCGCCCAAGGTGCTGCGCAAGGGCATCACCGACATGGTTCGCATCAGCGACGCGCGCATGAGCGGCACCGCCTACGGCACCGTGGTGCTGCACACCGCGCCCGAAGCCGCGGCCGGCGGGCCGCTGGCGCTGGTGCAGGACGGCGACCTGATCGAACTCGACGTGCCGCAGCGCAGGCTGCACCTGCACGTGAGCGACGAGGAACTCGCCCGGCGCAGCGCCGCGTGGACGCCGCCCGAGCCGCCGCTGGCCAGCGGCTACTGGAAGCTCTACGTCGACCACGTGCTGCAGGCCGACGAGGGGGTGGATCTGGACTTCCTGGTCGGCAAGCGCGGCTCGTTCGTGCCAAGGGACAACCACTGAGGCGGCTGCCCCCTCAGAACTTGTAGCGCGCCGTCAGCATCAGCCGGCGCGGCTCGCCGTACAGCGCGTTGCCGCCCCATTCCATCGGCTGCGTGTTGATCTCGCGGTAGTAGGTCTTGTCGAACAGGTTGCCGACGTTGAGCTGCAGGTCCAGGTGCTTGTCGAAGCGGTAGCCGACCATCGCGTCGACCACCGCGTAGGCGGCCTGCTCGGTGCGGTAGTCGTGGCCCATCCAGTCGTCGAAGTGGTAGACGCGGTTCTGCCAGCGCAGGTTGGCGCCGAAGCGCCACGCCGACCCGGCCGGCGCGTAGCTCGTCGAGGCCTTCAGCTGGCGCGTCGGCAGCTTGGTGTTCTGGCGCGTGCCGACCACGGCCGGGTCGCTGTCGCGGTGCACCTTGGTGCTCACGTAGGCGTAGCCGCCGCCGATCTGCCAGTTCGGCGCCAGCGCGCCCTGCGCCTCCAGCTCGAAGCCGTCGCTGCGCACCACGCCGGCCGGCTTGTAGCAGGTGATGGTGGGGTTGAACGGGCACGGGCCGGTGGCCATTGCCAGGTTGGCCTGGTCGACGCGGAACAGCGCGGCGCTGGCGTTCAGCGCGCCGCCGAAGTACTCGCCCTTGACGCCGACTTCGTAGTTCTTGCCGACGATGGGCTTGATGAAGTCGTTGGAGGCGTCGCGCGCATCCTGCGGCTGGAAGATGTCGGTGTAGCTCGCGTAGGCCGAATGCCGCGCGTCGAGGTCGTAGACCAGGCCGGCGTACTTGGTCACGTGGCGGTCGAAGCGGTAGGCGCCCTGGTAGCGCGTCCAGGCGGCCGCGTCCCAGTCGTAGATGTCGTCGGTGTTGGCGAACCTGAACCAGTCCAGCCGCAGGCCGGCGATCAGCTTCAGGTCGTCGCGCAGGTTCAGCCGCGCGGTCGTGTAGACGCCGCGCTGGCGCTCCTCGCTGCGGCCGTGCAGGTCTTCGGTGGTGGCGGCGGGCTTGGGCGCGTCGTGCGTCCAGTCGAACACGTCGATGTCGCTGGCCAGGTAGATCGCCGGCCAGTAGCCGGCCACGTCGGCGCGCTCCCTGGCCACGCGCGCGCCCGCGCCGAACACCAGCTCGTGCTGCCGGCCGAAGGCCTCGAACGGCCCGGCGGCGTGCAGGTCGTAGCTGGTGCGGTCGTTGCCGTTGAAGGCCTTCAGGCCGGTCAGGTCGTAGGCCGCGCCGTTCAGGTAGACGCCGCTGACGAACTTGTTCTGCTCGCCCTGGATGTGCAGCGTGGAGAAGTTCGCCTTCCAGCCGTTGTCGAAGCGGTGCTCCAGCGTCGCGAACACCGAGGTGTTGGTGTCGTCCCAGTAGTTCCACTGGTTGCCGAGGTAGGTGGAGCGCGGCAGCTTCAGGTCGCTGCCGTCCGGCGCCGTCGGCAGGCCGGAGTAGGTGGTGTTGCTGTCGTTGCGCTGGTGCGCGAGGCTGAGCGTCAGCAGCGTGCGGCGCCCGAGGTCGACCTCGCCGATCAGGTACAGCAGCTTGCGGCCTTCGCCGGCGACGTCCTGGAAGCTGTCGCTGTCCCAGCCGTGGGCGACGGCGCGCCCGCGCACGCTGCCGGCCGCGTTCAGCGGCCCCGACACGTCGAGCTGCAGGCCGCGGTGGTTCCAGCTGCCGAGCTGCCCCTGCACGCTGGCCTGGAAGTCGGCGGTGGGGCGCTTGCGCACGAAGTTGATCGCCGCCGAGGGCGTGCCCGCGCCCTGCGTCATGCCGGTCGAGCCGCGCACCACCTCGACGCGGTCGAACATCGCCAGGTCGTTGAGCAGCGACTGCCCGCCGACGTCGGTGAAGCTGACCGGCAGGCCGTCGAAGGTGTAGTTCCGGACCAGGAAGCCGCGTGCGTAGTACACCTCGCGGTTCGGCCCGCTGAAGGAGGTGATCGCGAGGCCGGGCGTGGCGGCGATCGCGTCGCCGACCTTGACCATCGCCTGGTCTTCGATGCGCGCGCGCGTGACGACGCTGACCGACTGCGGCGTCTCGCGGATCGACAGCGGCAGCTTCGTCGCGGTGCTCAGGCTCGCGCTGGTGTAGGAGGCGCTGCCTTCGGTGGTCGCGCTCTCGCTGCGCGCGCTGACCTTCACCGCCGGCAGCACGCTGTCGCCGCTCGGGTTGTTCTGCGCCGCCGCGTCCGGCGCGCTCGCCGCGGGGCGCAGCGAATAGCTGCCGTCGGCCTGGCGCACGGCTTCCAGGCCGGTGCCGGCGAGCAGCGCGTCGATCGCCGAGCGCGCCGTGTGGCTGCCTTGCAGGCCGGGGCTCTGGCGGCCCTGTACCAGCTCGGCGGCGCCGGCCAGCAGCACGCCGGATTCGGCGCTGAAGCGCGCCAGCACGCCGCCCAAGGCGCCGGGCGGGATGTCGTAGCGGCGCGCCTCGGCGGCGCTGGCGCTGCCGGTGGCGGCCTGGGCGTGCGCGGCGCCGTGCCACAGCGGCGTGGTCAACGCGGCGGCCCCCAGCAGCGCCAGCGAGGTGGTGGATCGGGCGAATGACATGGCGGGGTGTTCCTTTGCGAAAGCTCGTCTCGCCCCGTTGATCGAACGAGCGGCCCGAAAGCGGAACCGCCGGCCGCGATTCATTTCTTCGCCTCGATGGCCGTCCACCACGGCAGCGGCCGGCGCACCTCGATCGGCAGCACCCGGGCCAGCATCGCCAGCGCGCGCCCGGTGTCGTGCAGCGGAAAGCTGCCGACCACGCGCAGCCCCGCCACCTCCGGCGCCACGGCGAAGTGGCCGCGCTGGTAGCGCGCCAGCTCGGCCACCACCTCGGCCAGCGCCATGTCCTGCGCGATCAGGATGCCGCGCGTCCAGGCCTGGCGCGCCGGGTCGGCGTCGGCGGGCGTTTCGATGGCGCCGCGGTCGAAGCGCGTCTGCTGGCCGGCGCGCAGCACGGTGGTCGCGCCGCCGGCGCTGCGCACCTCGACGGCGCCTTCGTAGACGGCCAGCGCGCTGCGCGCGTCGTCGCGCAGCCGCAGCTCGAAGCGCGTGCCGAGCGCGCGCGCGCGTCCGTGCGGCGTGTCGACCACGAAGTCGCGCGCGGCATCGTGCGCGGTCTCGACGAAGACCTCGCCGGCGCGCAGGCGCAGCCGGCGCAGGGCGGGCCGGTAGTCGACGTCGAGCGCGCTGGCCGGGCCGAGCCAGACGCGCGTGCCGTCGGCCAGCACGAGTTCGCGCAGCTCGCCGATGCCGCTGCGCTGGTCGGCCAGCAGCGCGGCCAGGGCGTCCTCGCGCCACAGCCCCCAGCCGAGCGCGCCGGCGCCGGCCAGCGCGGCCGCGCCGAGCAGCACGCGGCGCCGGCCGCGCTGCGCGCGCCCCTGCGCGGCCTGCAGCACCGCGCCGGCCGAGCGCGGATCGGGGCTGGCCTGGATCGGCTCGAAGCGCCGGCTGATGCGCTCCACCTGCGCCCAGGCGCTGCGGTGCGCCTCGCTGGCCGCGAGCCAGGCCCGCCACGCGCCGCGCTCGGCCTCGCCAGCCTCGCCCGAGCGCAGCAGCGCGAACCACTCGGCGGCCTGCTCCAGCGCGAGGTGAGGGGTGGGCATCGCGTTCAATCGCCGGGGCAGGCCGCGTCGAGCCGCAGGCAGTGCAGCATCGCCTGCGCGACGTACTTGCGCACCATGCGCGTCGAGACGCCGATCTCGGCGGCCACTTCCTTGTCGCTCATCTCGCAGCCCAGCGCCAGCACGAAGGCGCGCGCGGCGCGCGGCGCCAGGCGGGCGAGCATCGCGTCGATCTCCTGCAGGGCCTGCAGCACGACGAGCTGCTGCTCGGCCGAAGGCGAGAACGCCTGCGGCCGCGCCGCCAGCGCGTCGAGCCAGGCCTGCTCGACCTGGCGGCGCCGCCACAGGTCGACGCACAGGCCGTTGGCCATCGTGCGCAGGTAGACGCGCGCCTGCGGCGGGCTGTCGAAGCGGGGCGGCGTCTTCAGCAGGCGCACGAAGGCGTCGTGCGCGAGGTCGGCCGCATCGGCGGCGTTGCCGAGCCGGCGGCGCAGCCAGCCGTCCAGCCAGCCGTGGTGATCGGCGTACAGCAGCGCGATGTCCTGCTGCGGCGCAAGCTCGGTTGTAGCCACGAAGCCTCCCGGGCGCGGCCGGCGCGAAGGCTGCCGGCATCTGCGCGAATGAGAATGGCTCTCATTCTATGGCGGGCTCGGCCTCCATCGGCACGACGTGCGGTCCGGCCGGCGGCGCCGCGCCTCAGCCGCACAGCGCCCGCACTCGCGAGCGCAGTTCGGGCAGCAGCTCCGCCTCGAACCACGGGTGCGCTTCAGCCAGCCGTTGTTGCGCGGGCTCGGGTGCGGCAGCGGCAGGATCGCCGGGCCGTGCGTGCGCCAGGCGCGCACCGTCTCGGTGAGCGAGGCGGCGGCGCGCGGCCCCAGGTGCCAGGCCAGCGCGTGGCTGCCGAGCAGCAGCGTGAGCCGGACGTGCGGCAGTTGCGCGAGCAGCGGCGCGCGCCACGCCGCGGCGCATTCGGGCCGCGGCGGCAGGTCGCCGGAGCGGCCGCGGCCCGGGTAGCAGAAGGCCATCGGCACGATGGCGATGCGCTCGGGGTCGTGGAAGGCGGGCTCGTCGATGCCCATCCAGTCGCGCAGCCGCGCGCCGCTGGCGTCGTCGAAGGGGATGCCGCTGGCAGCCACCTTGCGCCCCGGCGCCTGCCCCGCGATCAGGATGCGCGCGCCCGAGCCGGCCTGCAGCACCGGGCGCGGCGGCAGCGGCAGATGCTCGGTGCACAGCGTGCAGGCGCGCACCTCGCGCAGCAGCCGTTGCAGCGCCCGCGTCGTCATGGGGCCCGGCGCGCCGGCGTGCGTGTCACCTCGCGCGCATCGGCGCCGCTGTCGCAGGTCATGCCCGGCTCGACCATGAAGTCGGGGTCGAAGGCGGCGTTCTCGGCCGTGCCGCCGCGCACGTAGCCGCGCGGGTTGCACACCACGCGCGTGCCCTTGACGCGGTGGTCGAAGCTGTCGTGCGTGTGGCCGTGGATCCACAGCGCGGCGCGCTCGCCGCCCAGCAGGTGCTCGGCGTTGGAGACGAAGCAGGCGTTGAGCAGCGAGCCGGCGAAGCGCGGGTGGATGCTGTGGCGCGAGGGCGCGTGGTGCGTGATCACCACCGTCGGCCCGGCGTGCGGCACCGCGAGGCGGCTCGCCAGCCAGGCGGCGTCGCGCCGGAACAGCGCGGCGCAGTCGTCGGGCGTGAAGAGCTCGTCCGCGCCGTCGCGCGCGCGGATGCGGCTGAAGTCGCGCAGCAGCCGCTGCGCCTCGGCCTTCGCGGCGGCGCGCTGGTCGGGCGCGTCGAACAGCTCGAAGTCGCTCCACAGCGTCGCGCCGAGGAAGCGCACGCCGCCGACGATGCGCTCGCCGCGGTCGAGCAGCTGCACGCGCGTGCCTTCGCACAGGTGGCGCAGCTCGGCCAGCGTGCCGTCGAGGCTGCCGCCGTAGAACTCGTGGTTGCCCGGCACGTAGAGCACCGGCTTCTCCAGCCGCAGCGCCCAGCCCACCGCCTCGCGCGGGCGCGAGACGTCGCCGGCCAGCACCACCACGTCGGCATCGTTGACCGGCCGCTCCATCGAACCGAAGCCCAGGTGCAGGTCGGACAGGATGTTCAGCTTCATGGCGGGGCGCGTGGTGCTGCGCCCGGTGTACCACAGCGCCATACGCACGCTGGGCGTGGGGGCGCGCTGCTCAGGCGCCGGCGCTGATGCGCCCCTCCTCGATGGTCACCACCTCCTGCGCCAGGCAGCGCAGGTCGTCGTCGTCGTGCGTGATCAGCAGCAGCGGCAATTGCAGCGACACCTGCAGTTCGAGCAGCTCCTCGCGCAGGCGCTGGCGCAGCTGCTTGTCGAGCGCGGCGAAGGGCTCGTCGAGCAGCAGCGCGGTCGGCTGGTTGACCAGCGCGCGCGCCAAGGCCGTGCGCTGGCGCTGGCCGCCCGAGAGCTGGTGCGGGTAGTGGCCGGCCACGCCTTGCAGGCGGAACTGCTCGATCCAGCGCTCGGCTTGCGCGTCGCGCGCGTCGTGCGCCGGATTGCGCCAGCCGCGGCGCAGCCCGAAGGCGATGTTCTGGCGCACCGTCAGGTGCGGGAACAGCGCGTAGTCCTGGAACACGAAGGCCAGGCGGCGCGCCTGCGGCGACAGCGACACGCCGGCCGCGCGGTCGAACAGCACGCGAGCGGCGATGCACACGCGTCCGTCGTCGGGCGCCTCGATGCCGGCGATCATGCGCAGCGTCATCGTCTTGCCGGCGCCCGAGGGGCCGTAGAGCGCGACGCGCTGCGCCTCGCTGCGAAAGCGCAGGTCGAGCGCGAAGCGGCTCGCGCCGTGGCGCAGCTGCTTGCGCAGCTCTACATCCCAGACGGCGCCGCTCATGCGCGCGCCGCCACGCGCCCCGGCGCCAGCCGGCCGGCGCCGAGCAGCACCGCGATGCAGGTGATCGAGGTCACCGCGACGAGGTAGTTGGCGGTGTCGTCCTGGCCGGCCTGCACGGCCTCGTAGACGGCGATCGACAGCGTCTGCGTCTTGCCGGCGATGCTGCCGGCCACCATCAGCGTGGCGCCGAACTCGCCGAGCGCGCGCGCGAACGACAGCAGCAGCCCGGCGAGGATGCCGCGCCAGGCCAGCGGCAGCGAGACGCGGAAGAACAGCGCCGCCTCGCCGACGCCCAGCGTGCGCGCCGCGTCCTCGAAATGCGGCTCGACGTTCTCGAAGGCCGCGCGCGCCGCCTTGAACACCAGCGGGAAGGAGACGATGGTCGCGGCGATCACCGCCGCCTGCCAGGTGAAGATCAGCCGGATGCCGAAGTGCTGCAGCAGCCAGGCGCCGATCACGCCGTGGCTGCCGATCACCACCAGCAGGTAGTAGCCCAGCACGGTGGGCGGCATCACCATCGGCAGCGTCAGCGCCGCGTCGAGCAGGTCGCGCCCGGGAAAGCGCCAGCGCGCCATCGCGAAGCCGACCGCGACGCCGAACACCAGGTTCAGCGCGGTGGCCCAGCCGGCCACCTTCAGCGTCAGCGCGAGAGCGACCCAGGCGGCGGACATGCGCGACGCGACGCCGGGCTCAGGGCTTGCCGAAGCCGTACTTCGCCAGCACCGCCTGCGCTGCCGGCGTGAACAGGAAGTCGACGAACTTCGCCGCCTCGGCGGGGTTGGGCGCGCCCTGCAGCGTCGCCGCCGGGTAGAGGATGGGCCGGGCGGTCGGCACGGTGAAGGCGACCTTCACCTTGTCGGGCATCAGGGCCGCGTCGGTGGCGTAGACGAAGCCGGCGTCGACCTCGGCGCGCGCCACGTAGTCGAGCGCCTGCCGCACGTTGTTGGCGCCGATCATCTTCGGCTCGATCGCGCTCCACAGGTTCGCGGCTTCCAGCACGCCCTTGGTGTAGCGGCCCACCGGCACGCTGGCCGGCAGCCCGATGGCGATGCGCGGATAGCCGTTGTCGGCCAGCTCGCCGAGCTGGCGGGGCGGCTTGGCGGCGGCGGCCGGCACGATCACCACCAGTGTGTTGGAGACCACGTCGCGGCGCTGCGCGGCCTTCACCAGCCCTTGCGCCTGCGCCTGGTCCATCGTCTCCTGGTCGGCGCTGACGAACACGTCGGCCGGCGCGCCCTTGGCGATCTGCGCCAGCAGCGCGCCGGAGGCGCCGAAGTTCAGCTGCAGCTTCGCGCCCGGGTGCGCGGCCTCGAACAGCGGCGCGATGTCGCGCAGCGCGTTGGTCAGGCTGGCGGCGGCCGAGACGGTCACGTCGCCGGCCTGCGCGCCCAGTGCGACGAGCGAGGCGGCGGCGAAGGCGAACGCGCGGCGGAGGTGGAGCTTCATGTCGGTCGGGCGGCGTGGCCGGGAATGCGTGATGTTCCAGTATATACATCGCTCGCCGGCCGGTTCGGCGGCGCGGCCGGCGAGCGCCCGCGCCCGATCCGTCTGATGCAGCGCAAGCTCCTTGCAGATAGGCGATCGCCCCGCCCCTGAACGCTACCGGTAGTGTCTAGTATCCGGCCCGACGCTAGATATGGGGTTCACGGGAGAACGCATGAACAGCAGCGAGACGACGCCGATGACGCACGCGATCAAGCGCGACGGCACGGTCAAGCCTTTCGACGAGGCCAAGATCGCCAGCGCGCTGGCGCGCGCCGGGCGCGCCGCCGGCGAGTTCGACGAGGCGCGCGCCGAGGTGCTGACGCGCGACGGCGTGCTGCCGCGCCTGGGCGCGCTCGGGCCGATCACGCCGCACATCGAGCAGATCCAGGACGCGGTGGAGGCCACGCTCTTCGACGCCGGCCACCGCGCCACGCTGCGCGCCTACATCGTCTACCGCGAGCAGCACCGCAAGCTGCGCGACGCGCGGCGCAGCCTGGTCGACGTCGAGGCGTCGATGAACGAGTACCTGCAGCAGACCGACTGGCGCGTCAACGCCAACGCCAACCAGGGCTACTCGCTCGGCGGGCTGATCCTCAACGTGTCGGGCAAGGTGGTGGCGAACTACTGGCTCGACCACGTCTACCCGCCCGAGATCGGCCAGGCGCACCGTTCCGCCGACATCCACATCCACGACCTCGACATGCTCAGCGGCTACTGCGCCGGCTGGTCGCTGCGCACGCTGCTGCACGAAGGGCTGAACGGCGTGCCGGGCAAGGTGGAGGCGGGGCCGCCGAAGCACCTGTCGAGCGCGGTCGGGCAGATCGTCAACTTCCTCGGCACGATGCAGAACGAGTGGGCCGGCGCGCAGGCCTTCAGCTCCTTCGACACCTACCTCGCGCCCTACGTGCGCCAGGACGGCCTGACGTACGAGCAGGTGCGCCAGTGCATGCAGGAGCTGATCTACAACCTCAACGTGCCCTCGCGCTGGGGCACGCAGACGCCGTTCACCAACCTGACCTTCGACTGGGTGTGCCCGGAAGACCTGCGCGAGCAGGTGCCCGTGATCGGCGGGCGCGAGATGCCCTTCATGTACGGCGAGCTGCAGGCCGAGATGGACCTGATCAACCGCGCCTACATCGACGTGATGACCGCCGGCGACGCCAAGGGGCGCGTGTTCACCTTCCCGATCCCGACCTACAACATCACCGCCGACTTCGACTGGGAGGGCCCGAACGCGCGCGCCCTCTTCGAGATGACGGCGCGCTACGGGCTGCCGTACTTCCAGAACTTCATCAACTCGGAGCTCAAGCCGAACCAGATCCGCTCGATGTGCTGCCGGCTGCAGCTCGACCTGCGCGAACTGCTCAAGCGCGGCAACGGCCTGTTCGGCTCGGCCGAGCAGACCGGCTCGCTGGGCGTGGTGACGGTCAATTGCGCGCGCCTGGGCCATCTGCAC
Organism: Pseudomonadota bacterium; assembly: GCA_029779845.1. Taxonomy (GTDB): domain Bacteria; phylum Pseudomonadota; class Gammaproteobacteria; order Burkholderiales; family Burkholderiaceae_C; genus Piscinibacter. The sequence goes on from JAKOZT010000144.1 coordinate 16,375, forward strand.
GCGGGCGACGAGGCGGCGCTGTTCGCGCGCCTGGACGAACTGCTCGAACTCGGGCGCCAGAGCCTGGAGCTCAAGCGCAAGGTGATCCAGCGCCTGATGGACCAGGGCCTGTTCCCCTACACCAAGCGCTACCTCGGCACGCTGCGCAACCACTTCTCGACGCTGGGCGTGAACGGCATCAACGAGATGATCCGCAACTTCACGGCCGACGCGCACGACATCACCAGCGAGTGGGGCCACGCCTTCGCGGCGCGGCTGCTCGACCACGTGCGCGCGCGCATGGTCGCCTTCCAGGAAGAGACCGGCCACCTCTACAACCTCGAAGCCACGCCGGCCGAAGGCACCACCTACCGCTTCGCGAAGGAAGACCGCAAGCGCTTCCCCGGCATCCTGCAGGCCGGCACGGCGAGCAACCCGTACTACACCAACTCGTCGCAGCTGCCGGTGGGCTTCACCGACGATCCGTTCGAGGCGCTGGGGCGCCAGGACGAGCTGCAGCGCAGGTACACCGGCGGCACCGTGCTGCACCTGTACATGAGCGAGCGGCTGTCGAGCGCCGAAGCCTGCCGCGACCTGGTGCGGCGCGCGCTGACGCGCTTTCGCCTGCCCTACATCACCGTGACGCCGACCTTCTCGATCTGCCCGAAACACGGCTACCTCGCCGGCCACCACGAGTTCTGCCCCCGGTGCGACGCCGAGATCCTGGCGCGCAAGCAGCGCGAGCTGGCCTGAACCGTTTTGCTTCCCCAAGGAGAGACAGCGATGACAAGCACCGAACTGCTCGAAACCCCCGCGCCCGCCGCCGCGCCGCTGCTGCGCGACGAGGAACGCCAGCGCTGCGAGGTGTGGACGCGCGTGATGGGCTACCACCGCCCGGTGGCCTCGTTCAACATCGGCAAGCAGGGTGAATTCGGCGAGCGCACGCACTTCGAGGAGTCGCGCTGCTGCGGGTGATGCGCATTGGCGGCCTGACGCCTTTCACCAGCATCGACTACCCCGGCAAGCTCGCCGCGGTGGTGTTCGTGCAGGGTTGCCCGTGGCGCTGCGGCTACTGCCACAACCCGCACCTGCAACAGCGCGGCGCGGCGGCCGGCCCGTCGTGGGCCGACACGCTGGCGTGGCTGCGCAGGCGCGCGGGCCTGATCGACGCGGTGGTGTTCAGCGGCGGCGAGCCGACCATCGAGCCTGCGCTCGGCGCAGCGATGGACGAAGCGCGCGCGCTCGGCCTCGCGGTCGGGCTGCACAGCGGCGGCATCTACCCGCGCCGCTTGCGCGAGGTGCTGCCGCGCGCCGACTGGATCGGCCTGGACGTCAAGGCGCCGCTCGCCGACGACGCGCTGCACGACCGCGTCACCGGCGTGGCCGGCAGCGCGGCGGCCGCGCGCGAGAGCCTGCGGATCGTGCTCGGCTCCGGCGTCGACAGCGAACTGCGCACCACCGCGCACGCGGCGCTGCTCGACGACGCGGCGCTGCTGCGCCTGGCCGAAGGCCTCGCGGCGCAGGGCGCGACGCACTATGCCTTGCAGGTGGCGCGGCCGGCGGGCGGATTGCCGGCCGCGGCGGCGGACTATCCGGCGCCGTCCACGCTGGCGCGGCTGGGCGCGCTGTTCGAGCGCTTCACGCTGCGCCGCGATTGAGGCGTCCGGCGCCCACTCGGCCCGCGGGCTGTCCTGCACCGGCGCGTCTCAGCGCGCCGCCGCCGCCAGCAGCCGCTCGTAGTCCTTGCGGTACTGGCGCGCCAGCCGCGCCTTGCGGGCGTCGTCGAGCAGCTTGCCGGAGACCTGGAAGAACCTGGTCTCTTCTTCCTTCAGGTGGTGGCGCACCTTGGCCGACAGCGCCTTCGCCTTGGCGCCCCAGGCCTCGCCGGCCGCGTCGAGCTGCTGCAGGTCTTCCACCAGCTCGTCGATCTCGTGGTGCTCGGCCAGCGCGTGGCGCGCGCTGTTCAGCCCCATGTCGTACATCAGGATCGGCACGTAGAGGTAGCGCTCCTCGGCCGCCGCGTGCGCCGCCAGCTCGGCGCGCAGCGCGCCGAACAGCACGGCGCGCTTGGGGTGGTTCTTCGGCGCGGTGCGCAGCATGCTGCTGCACAGCCGGCGCTGGCGCGCATGGCTGGCGCGCAGTTCGTCGTAGATGTTGTCGGTCATGACGGTCCTCCGGTCGATTTGCGGGCCATTCCCGCCACCAGCAGCAGCAACTCCGCCACGTCGAAGGGCTTGGCCAGGTGTGCCTGGTAGCCCGCCAGCAGCGAGCGCTCGCGGTCCTCGGCGAGCGCGAAGGCGGTGAGCGCCAGCGCCGGCACGCGCTCGTCGGGCGCCTCGGACGCGCGGAAGGCGCGCATGAACTGGTGGCCGTCCATGCGCGGCATGCCGATGTCGCTGACGATCACGTCGGGCCGGGTCAGGCGCAGCTCGGCCAGCGCCGTCTCGCCCGAATCGAACACCGAGACCACCGCTTCGTGGTCCTCGAGCATGCGGCGCGCCAGCTCGCGCGCGTCGGGCTCGTCGTCGACGACGAAGACGCGGATGCCCTTCAGCGAGGGCAGCCGCAGCCGTTCGGCCGGCGCCGCCGGCGCCTCGGCGGGCGGCGCGAGCGCCAGCGGCAGCTCGACGACGAAGGTCGCGCCCAGGCCTTCGCCGGCGCTCGCGGCGCGCAGCGCGCCGCCGTGCAGCTCGACCAGTTGCTTCGAGATCGCGAGACCCAGCCCCAGCCCGCCGTGGGCGCGCGCCAGCGAGCCGTCGCGCTGCGAGAAGCGCTCGAACACGTGCGGCAGGAAGTGCGCGGGGATGCCGATGCCGGTGTCGGCGACGACCAGCTCGACCTTCGCGCCGGCGCACCGCAGCGCGACGTCGACGCGGCCGTCGCGCGGCGTGAACTTGATCGCGTTGCCGAGCAGGTTCCACGCCACCTGCTGCAGCCGCGCCGCGTCGCCGCTGACCAGCGCGGGCGCGTCGCCCAGCGCCGCTTCGAGGCGGATGCCCTTGGCGGCGGCGGCCGGCCGGCTCGACTCGACCGCCTCGCGCACGATGTCGTCGAGCCGCGCCGGGCGCAGGTCGAGGCGCAGCTTGCCCGAGCGGATGCGGCTCAGGTCGAGCAGGTCGTCGATCAGCCGCGACTGCGCGCGCGCGTTGCGGTCGATCACCTCGATCGCGTGGCGCAGCCCGGCGTCCGCCACGGCCGGCCCGCGCAGCAGCAGCTGCGTCCAGCCGAGGATCGCGCCCAGCGGCGTGCGCAGCTCGTGCGAGAGCGTCGCGAGGAACTCGTCCTTGGCGCGCATCGCGCCCTGCGCCTGCATGCGCGCGCTGCGCTCGGCGTCGAGCAGCTGCTCGCGCGCCGCGCCTTCGCGCTCGGCCGCCTCGGCGCGCCGGCGGTCGCTCAGGTCGCGCGTCAGCTTGGCGAAGCCGAGCAGGCGACCCGGCTCGTCGCGCAGCGCGGTGATCGTCACGTTGGCCCAGAAGCGGCTGCCGTCCTTGCGCACGCGCCAGCCCTCGTCGACGAAGCTGCCCTGCTGCGCGGCCACCGTCAGCTCGTGCTCGGGCCAGCCGCTGGCCACCGCCTCGGCCGGGTAGAACAGCGAGAAGTGGCGGCCGATGATCTCGCCGGCGGCCCAGCCCTTGATGCGCTGCGCGCCGACGTTCCAGCTCGCGACGATGCCGTTCGGGTCGAGCATGAAGATCGCATAGTCGCGCACGCCCTCGACCAGCAGGCGGAAGCGCTCCTCGCTGCGGCGCAGCGTCTCCTCGTGGGCGCGGCGCTGCGACAGGTCGCGTGTGACCTTCGCGAAGCCGATCAGCTCGCCGTTGTTGGGGTCGCGCACCGCGGTGATGACCACGTTGGCCCAGAAGCGCGAGCCGTCCTTGCGCACCCGCCAGCCTTCGTCCTCGAAGCTGCCGACGCGCGCGGCCACCTCCAGCTCGTGCGCCGGCAGGCCGCGCGCCAGCGCCTCGGGCGGGTAGAAGCGCGAGAAGTGCGCGCCGATGATCTCGTCGGCGCGGTAGCCCTTGAAGCGCTCGGCGCCCGGGTTCCAGGTCTGCACGTGGCCGCGCGCGTCGAGCATGAAGATCGCGTAGTCGCGCACGCTCTCCACCATCAGGCGGAAGCGCCGCTCGCTGGCGTGCAGCGGGTCGCGCTGGGCGGGCGAGTCGGTCATGCGGCCGGGCGCCGCGCCGGCGTCAGCCGGCCGGCGGCGCGCTCAGCGCCGGGAAGATGCGGTAGAAGACCTCGAAGTCGATCGGCTTCTTCAGCCAGTGGTCCATCGCCTCGAGTTCGCACGAGCGCAGGCCGAGGTCGGCGCGGCCGGTGACGGCGACCAGCGTGATGTCCGCGCCGCGGCGCTCGCGCACGATGCGCGCCACCTCGGCGCCGTCCATGAGCGGCATCGAGACGTCGAGCAGCAGGCAGTCGGGCTGGAACTCGGCCTCCAGGCGCAGTGCCTCGACGCCGTCGTGCGCGGTGCGCACCTCGTAGCCGCGCGCGTCGAGCAGGCGGGCGAGCGCATCGACCATGTCGGGATGGTCGTCGACGACCAGCACTTTCAGCTCCCCCCTCATCACTGACACCTCCCGATTGCTCGACAACTCCTCGCGGCGCGCGGCCGAATGCGCAATGTAGGAAGCCGCGCCGCGCGCCGCAACATTGCCACGCCGCGCCCAGGGTTTCCGGCGCGCGGCGGCGCGCCGGCCGACCCGCGCGCGAGGCCCGCGCCTACAGCGCGCGATGCAGCCGAGGCCTACCTTCGGGGCAGCGTGGACATTCCGAAGGAGTCGCAGCCATGAAGTACCTCATCGCATGGGCGCTCGGCGTTCCCGGCGTGATCGTGATCCTGTGGATGATCTTCGGCTGATACCGACCGGCGATCAATCGTTCAGAAAGCCCGCCGCGAGTCCAAGCGGCAAAGGGCCGTGCGGGCCGCCCGCGGCGCTTCGATGAGACGGTCGGCCCTGCGGGCCGACTGCCTTGCGCTGCTCGGTCTCGCGGCCCCGCCGCGGAACTCGCTTCGCGGGCTATCGCCCGCTGCGCTCGATCACCCGCGGCGAGCATGAGGACGAGGCGCGCGGGTACGCGCGCGGGCCACGAGCCCT
>JAKOZT010000036.1 GCA_029779845.1 Pseudomonadota bacterium
CGCGCCACGGCATGATTGCCTTTGCCTCCAGCTTCGACCAGGCGGGCGTGATGGCGCGCAGCGCCGAGGACTGCGCGCTGCTGCTCTCGGCCATGAGCGGCGCCGATGTCGATCGCGACTCGACCTCGCTCGATTTGCCGGCCGAGGACTTCACGCGCGGCCTGCACGACTCGATCGACGGCCTGCGCATCGGCATCCCGCAGGAGTTCTTCGGCGATGGCCTGGCGGCCGACGTGCGCGCGGCGCTGGACGGCGCGCTGGCCGAGCTGTGCAAGCTGGGCGCCCGGCTGGTGGACATCCGCCTGCCACGCACCGAGCTGTCGATCCCGGTCTACTACATCCTCACCCCGGCCGAGGCCAGCACCAACCTGAGCCGCTTCGACGGCGTGCGCTACGGCCACCGAGCGCGCGAGCACGTCGATCTGGAGGACATGTACAAGAAGAGCCGCAGCCAGGGCTTTGGCGAGGAAGTGCAGCGCCGCATCGTCATCGGCACCTACGTGCTGTCGCATGGCTACTACGACGCCTACTACGTGCAGGCGCAGAAGCTGCGCCGCATGATCGCCGACGACCTGCAGCGCGCCTTCGGCGAGTGCGATGTCATCGCCGGCCCGGTGTCGCCCGGCGTGGCCTGGCCGCTGGGCACGCACAGCGCCGATCCGGTGGCGGCCTACCTGGCCGACATCTACACGCTGACCGCCTCGATGGCCGGCCTGCCGGCCATGAGCGTGCCGGCCGGCCTTGGCGCCAGCGGGCTGCCGGTCGGCCTGCAGCTGATCGGCAACTACCTGCGGGAAGGCCGCCTGCTGAACGTGGCGCACCGCCTGCAGCAGGCCAGCGACTGGCACACCCGCAAGCCCCAAGGGTACTGACGAGGGGCCACACACACCATGAGCACATTGATTCAGGGCTACGAGGTCGTCATCGGCTTCGAGACGCACGCCCAGTTGCAGACCAAAAGCAAGCTGTTCAGCCGCGCCGCCACCGCGTTTGGCGCCGCGCCCAACACACAGGCCATCGCGGTCGACCTGGCG
>JAKOZT010000008.1 GCA_029779845.1 Pseudomonadota bacterium
GGCCCGCAAGGGCTGAGAGGTCATACACATTGGCTGGTTTCCGGTCGGGTCACTCGGCCGGGAGCGAGATCTAGTGACTGGCGGGTGAGGTAGCGTGCCGCTGCGCGACCGCTCCCGCGAGACTCAAATCAGACGGCTACGCATGTAGAACTGGCCAGCGATGGCTTGCGGACGGGGGTTCGATTCCCCCCAGCTCCACCAGAACAGAGTGCGCGGAAGTCCGCGAAAGTCCAAAGGCCCAAGTAGATCAACGACTTGGGCCTTTTTCTTTGTCCATGAAGGTGCAGTAACGTCCGCCACCTTCCGACGCTCGGTGCAGTAACTTCCGCAGTAACTGCACAATGCCGCGGTCTGGGCTCATGGAGTTACTGCATGGCGAAGTCGCTTATCCCCGGGGACGTCACCATCCGCTCGATCCGTCCAGGCGACCCGCGCAAGCGCCTCGGCGATGGCGGCGGGCTGTACCTGCTTCTCTTCGTCAACGGTGGCTCGCACGGCTGGCGCTTCGACTACTCGCTGCATGGCAAGCGGAGGACGATCAGCCTCGGCACCTATCCCGACGTGTCGTTGGCAGCCGCGCGCGACCGAGCGCGGGCAGCGCGTGAACAGGTGGCTGCGGGGATTGATCCCAGCGCGGTGCGTCAGCAGGACAAGCAGCGCCAGGCAGAGCAGCTTGCCGCCGAGCAGCGCGAACAGAGCGGGCTGCCGCCTGTCGGGTCGTTCGAAGCCGTCGCGCGCGAGTGGTGGGAGACGGTGCACGCGGCGAAGGTCAGCGAGGGGCATGCCGACCGCACGCTGATCCGCTTCGAGCAGGACGCCTTCCCGTGGCTCGGCCGCCGGCCGATCGCCGTGGTCGAGGCACCCGAACTGCTGGACGTGCTCAAGCGCGTCACCGCGCGCGGCGCGATCGAGACGGCGCACCGCCTTAAGGATGCGTGCTCGCAGGTGTTCCGCTACGGCATCGCCACCGGCGCGTGCAGCCGCAACCCGGCGGCCGATCTGCGCGACGCGCTGCCGCCCGTGCTGACCAAGCACCACGCGGCCGTCGTGGAACCCAAGCGCGCGGCCGAGCTGCTGCGCGCCATGAGCGAGTACGAGGGCCACCCCGTGACGCGCGCGGCGCTCGCGCTGTCGGCGCTGCTGTTCCTGCGCCCTGGCGAACTGCGTCAACTCGAATGGGCCTGGGTGGACTTCGATGCTGCGAGGCTGACGGTGCCCGCCGCGCTGATGAAGCGGCGCAAGGACCAGAAGGCGAACGGCGTGCCGCACCTCGTGCCGCTTGCGCGCCAGGCCGTCGAGATCCTGCGTGAGCTGCAGCCGCTCACCGGGCACTCGCGCTACGTGTTCCCGTCGCTCCAGACGAAGGACCGGCCCATGAGCGAGAACACCATCAACGTGGCGCTGCGCCGCATGGGCTTCGACCGCGAGACGGCCACGGCGCACGGCTTCCGAGCGATGGCGCGCACGATGGCCGCCGAGCGCCTGGGCATCGCGCCGGAGGTGATCGAAGCGCAGCTCGCGCACGAGGTCACCGACTCGCTGGGGCGGGCCTACAACCGCACGCAGTACATCGAGCAGCGCGTCGAGCTGATGAGCCGATGGGCCGACTACCTCGATCGGCTGCGCGCTGGCGCCGAGATCATCAGGTTCACGGGCGCTCGCGAGTAGGTGATGCTGTTCGGGCTGAAGGCCCGAGCCGGCGATGTCGGTGTGTTGGGTTGGAGGAGCGGCTCTTCGCACGAGCGATGCTGAACGGGCGGTTCTGCGGCGTGCCGCGCGCCAACATGGCGGGGACACGGGGACAAATGTCGAAACCACGCTGCAACCCGCACCAATGCTTGGTTTGCGCTGAAACCGGCCGACGGGGACAGAACGGGGACAGAACGGGGACACGGGGACAAAAGAGAGATGAGAGAAGTCTTCTCTTCTCTCTATCGCTCTGACTCGCTGCTGACCTGGTCGACGACCCAGGGGGGGGTACAAAAGTCTGGAGCCTTCACCGGGAAACCGGCCTCCTAGGCAGATTTTTTTGCGCGCAGGTTTTCAGAATTTAAGTTTCCAGGGGTGGGGTCAGCCTCGCATAGGGGGACACTTCACCGATGGCGGCGGAGCTGCGCGCTGGCCCAGCACCGCTCGATCGTTCCGACTCAACGAGCAGTCTCGTCAGCGCGACCGCGCATTCTCGGCCGCGGTGCGGCGCGTCCTTCACCTGGGGCGATCAGCCAAGGAATTCAGGCGCGAAGGAGAGTCCTTCCCCAGCCCGGACCATTGCCGGCCGATCGCAGGCGTCTGCACTCGGCGCGCTACACTGCGGCGCGGTTCCCGCCAGCTTGGCGGGCACGCTGGAATGGGGGAAGGCAGGTGCGGGAGCTGGGGCTTGGCCTCTACACGATCGGTGAGGCGGCGCAGCTGATCGGAGCCGAGAGGCGCTCGATCCGGCGCTGGCTCTTCGGGTACGACTACACCGCACGCCGGCACGGCGAGGCCGTTCACAAGCATTCCGGGCCGCTCTGGCACACGCAATACGAACCGGACGAACTCGGTGAGCCCGTCCTCGGGTTCATGGACTTGCTCGAGCTGCGCGTGGTGCATCGTTTCGTCGCGTGTGGCGTGCCGTTGATCGTCGTGCGGCGCTGCCTGCAGACGGCGCGCGACCTGTTCGGCACCGACTACCCTCTGACGCGGCAGCGATTCGCCACCGACGGCGCGACGATCTTCCACCAGGCGCTCAGCGAAGGTCTCGATGGCGACGAACCTGGTGCTGCGATGCTGAACCTCCGAAGCCGTCAGTACGCCTTCCGCGAGATCATCAAGGCCTCGCTGTACGAGGGCATCGAGTACGGGCCGCGTGGTGTCCAGCGCTGGTTCCCGGCGCGGAACAAGGTGGTGGTTCTCGATCCCGAAGTGGAGTTCGGGCACCCGACACTGGTCGACAGCGGCGTGCCCACCGCCTCGCTCTACGCGAGCTTTCTTGCGGAGGGGCGGAGCGCAGCGAGCGTCGCCAGGCTGTTCGAGGTGCCGGCCCGCGCGGTTCTCGCCGCGGTGCGATTCGAAGAGCAGCTCCGCCACGCGGCGTGAAGTTCATCTTCGACAACAACCTGCCGCCGTCGCTCGCGCGCGGCATGCATGAGCTGTCTCGATTCGAGGCCGATGTCGAGCAGGTGCTGCCGTTGCGCGACAAGTTCCACGAAGCTACGCCCGATGCCGAGTGGCTCGAGCAGCTCGTGCGCGAGGGTGGCTGGAGCGTGGTGTCGATCGACCGATTCAAGAAGTCGACGGTCGAGCGTGAGTTGATCCGGCAACGCGGCCTTACCGTGTTCGTGCTCGACAGGCAGTGGAGCAAGCCTTACTGGGTCCAGTCGTCTCAGCTCGTGCTGTGGTGGCCGAAGATCCTCAGCGTCGCGCGATTGACCTCCAAGGCCGCGCTGCGGGTGCCCTGGAAGTTCACGAACAAGAGCACCTTCGAGCAGATCCGCGTGTAGGTTCTCGCCGGTGCCACGGTGGGTAAAACGCGCAGGCGGTATGCGAACATCTTGCCGCCGCGCCCACCTGGTGGCTGATCCCCGCCAGCGTGCTTGGTGCCCCCTTGCCGGGCGGGGCGCGGCCATCGTTGCAAGGGGCGTGCATGGGGGCGTGCATGAAAGCTGAAGAACTGGCAAAGGGCTCGCGCCCTCTTCGCGTCTTGCAAACTGTCGTTGCAGACATCGGAGATCAGCCGCCGGCCTCTTGGGACGTTTGGAAGCTGGCCGAATTGATGCAGCGTCGCAATCAGGGCACTCTGAGCTCTCGCGACGCCGCAACACTGAATTCTCTGCAAGCGGATTTGCAAGCATACGAAGAGGCTTGCTCAGCATCTGATCGACCGCTCGCTTGTGGTTTGGATAGTCAACTCCGGGCCGCTCGGCGCTGCTTGGAATGGCGTGCAGAGATCGAGGCCGGAGACGGTGGAGCGATCATTGATGCGGCGAGCCTGTGTGCGGCACATGGCTTGATTCAGCCTGGCTGGCTGGCGTCGCGGTTTGTTATACGTGTCGATGTGGTTCGCCGAGGACTTGTGAAGTCCTGGACCGAGTCAGGATCCTTTGGGCCGGCACATTCGGCGGGAACTAACCGAGCCGGTGAGCAGGCAAATCGTCACGACGCGCCCGAGATGTACTGGGCTGCGCTCGAGCTGTTATCCGAGCAACCCACGAGACCCATAGATAGAGGCTTTTGGGAAGAGGTCGGCGGGCGCTTTGATTACCGGAGCGCGAGTCGCGTTGAGGGTCTCGTGCGTGGCTACATCAAAGCAGCCAACTGTGCCCCACTCGCCGATCTCAAGGGTCTGATGGTCAAGGGAGTCAGCCTGGACGAGGCTCTTCGTCAAGTCGACGAAGAGAAGGCCTATGCCGCCTTTATTGGCGACGGTGGAACACGAGACGAGTGGATCGCAATCTTCGGAGAGTGTGCGCGTGAAGACGAAATGCAGAGTCTTGGCGCCAGCGCCACCCGAAAAGTGAACTAGGTTCTCGGGTATACCGAGGCGCGGCCCATCGCCAACATTCCGCCATCGCTCGCAAGAGCAATGCGGAGTGCAAGGTGGTGCAACTGGTCTCAGAAACGAAGCCGCAGGTGCGACGTGACCGCTTCCTGCGCCTGGCCGAAGTGGAGTCGGTCACCGGCCTCAAAAAGTCCACGATCTACCTGCTGATGAAGCGGGGTGAGTTCCCGAAGTGCGTGCAGCTCACCGCGCGCTGCGTTGCGTGGCCGGAGAGCCGCGTGCTGCAATTCGTGCAGGACCGCATCGCCAGCGCCGATGCCCCGAGTGCTCAGCTCGAGCTGGGCGTGCCCGAGGCGAAGCGATGAACACTGGAAGCGCGCTACGCCGGTTCCCAGATCGGACGCGGATCGGCCGGGTCCACGCTGCGGCTCCACCAGGTGTTGCAGGCCAGGCAGCGGTAGCGCTCGAAGATGCCCTTCCTCTGGCTGCCGGCTTCGATCCAGCGCTTGGAGACGTACTCCAGCGTTGCTCCAGGCGCCATCTCGCTGGCAACTCCGACGCGCGCCTCGCATTCGCTGCATCGCGGCATACCACCTCCTCGTTGAATCGAGGCGAGTATGACGCGCGCCCTCTCTCGCTTGCCCATGTTGACGCAGATGCGTGCCGGGATTGAGCCATGACGACCAACTTCGATATCCCGCTCGCTTCCTCGCGCGATGAACAGCGCGCAGCACTGGCGGTCGGTGCGCGCGTCCTGTGTGCCCGGTGGCCGCAGCAGTCTGCGTACTGCACGATTCCCAACGGATCGAACCGTGTCGACGCATGCGCTCGCTGGAAACTGATCAATGGGCGGATGCACGTCGAGGTGACACGCCGCTGGGACGAGCAGCTCATTGCCCGCTCGAAGCCTGTCGATCCCTTCGAGCTGGACGAGATTGGCGGCCCGCGATGAAGTGCTACAGTGCAGACGCCTGCAGGGTTCTGCAGGTCGGGATTGGCGTCCCGAACAACACAGGCGCGCGGCCGCCTCAAAGAGCGGCCTTTTTCATGCGCGTCGCGCACGCTCGGCTCCGGTTTCTACGGCAGCCCGGGCGGGGGAGCCTTCGGGCTCGCCGGTGCCTGTGTTCCGGTACGCCAACTCCGCTTTGGGCTGCCACCTTCCATTGGCGTGGGAGGTGGCGGTTGACTGACCGCAACACAGGAGCCAACGCAATGGCTGGTACATCCCTGGGCGCTGCCGCGCCCGCCACTTCTCCCATCCCTTCCACGGGCCGCACGCTGCGAATCGTGCCCAGTTCGTCCCGCACGCGCCGCAATCACGGCGTGCTGCTGCTCGGCGACCAACTGGCCGCCGTCTACAGCTCGCGCCGCGAGCGCGACGGCCGCGACGTGCTGCTCGAGCTGGGCGCCGGCGCCGTGCTGATCAGCGGCGCGATGACGACGACGCAGGCCAGGCTGCTGGCTCGTGCGCTGGTGGCCGCTGCCGAGGCGGTGAGCAAGGAGGTGCGTCATGGCTAAGCCGGATCTCGATCACGTGGCTGCTGCAGCCACACCTGCCTTGCGTTCCGAAGTGGAGACGCTGCGCGGGGCCGTCAACTTCATGGACGCCTTGGCGCAAGGAGGTTTCTCCGCAATCTCCGCCGTCGCCCAGCTCGCGCTGGCCCAGCTCGAGACGCCGGACGGATACCGGCACCTGGACAACCTTGTCTACGCGCTGTGCGTGATCCGGGACAAGGCCGACGACATCCAGAACTGCATCAACTGCGAAGCCGAGCAGGTCGGTTGCAACTACGTGGATGACGCCCAGCGTCGCCGCTGGGCGGCCCAGAGAGCCCACCGCGAGCAGGAGACCGCGCATCCAAGACCTCTCACCACCCGCTCTGATGCGACCCTTGGTGCCCACGCCACGGGTGACTAGGCCACTGGCACCCGCGAGCGCAGGGGACGGCCGTTGAGTGTCGACCGCATCTCGGGTCGCGATCGCGGACTGGCCGGCTACGGCCGGCCAGTCCGCTTCATCGACCGCCGGGCAAGCCTGCTGCATGCGCTGCACGACTATGGCGTCACGGTTGACGATGCGCGCCGGTTCGTGCGCGAGGCGAAAGCCGAGGGCCGGCTGCGCTTCGAGGTCGAGGTGACGCGAGTGCCGGCGGGAATGCGATTGCCTGTGCCCGCGCAGCTGCTGTTCGTGTGGCGAGAGAGGGGCTGGTTCGTCGACGTGTACCGCATCGAGGGGCCGGCGCGATGAAGGGGGATCGGAAGATCACGCCCGAGCTGGTGCGCCAGGCGCTCGGGTTCATCTCGCCGAACGTCGATCGCGAGACCTGGGTGCGCTGCGGCATGGCGATCAAGTCGGAGTTCGGCGCCGACGGGTTCGATCTCTGGAACGACTGGAGCGCGCGGGGCGACAGCTTCAAGGCGGCCGACGCGAAGGCTGCCTGGCGAAGCATCAAGGGCGCAGGGCGGGTAACGATCGCCACGCTGTTCGGCATCGCGAAGGACTGCGGGTTTCGGATGCCGGCCGATGGCGACGAGCTGCAGGCGTCTGTGCCGCCAGCAGCGCCCGACAGAGCCGAGGTCGATGCGCGACGCCGGCGGCGCGAGATCGAGGAAGCGCAGTACCGCGAGCGAGCCGAGAAGGCCGCTGCCGCGGCGGCCGCGCTGTGGTCGGAGGCTGCCGACAGCGGGCAATCGGCCTACCTGGAGCGCAAGGGCGTGGGCGCGCATGGCGTGCGCTTCTGCAGCGATGGAACGCTGCTCGTGCCGATGCGCGATGAGCGCGGTGAGCTGCAGAACGTGCAGCGCATCGCTGCCCGGAAGCCGGCGAACGGCAGCCCGGAGAAGCGCTTCATGTCGGGCGGCCGGAAGTCGGGCCTCTTCCATCTCCTCGGTGAGCTGGCCGGCGCCCCGGTGGTCCTGCTCGGCGAGGGCTATGCCACCTGCGCAACCCTTCACGAAGCGATGCAGCTCCCGGTGGCAGTGGCCTTCGACGCCGGCAACCTGGTGCATGTCGCGAAGCTGCTGTGCGCGCAGTTGCCCGATGCGGCGCTGCTCGTGTGCGGCGACGACGATCGGGAGACCGAGCAAAGGACGGGAGCCAACCCGGGCCGCAAGAAGGCGGAGGCCGCGGCCAAGGCGGCGCGCGTGGCTGGCGCTCGGGCGGCGACCGTGTTTCCTCAAGGCCTGGTGGATGGTGGCACCGACTTCAACGATCTCGCCGCCGCGACCGGCCTGGAGGCAGTGCGTTGCCAGATCGCGGAGGCGGTCGAAGGTCTTTCCGTTGCGGGCCAGCGCACCGGCGCGAAGGATGCCGGAGATGAAGATCCTGCCGAGCAAAGCCGAGGCGATCCCTTCACCGTCGACGAGCGAGGCGTCTGGTACGCGGCGCGCGACAAGGACGGTCAGCTCAGGCGGCCGGAATGGGTCTGCGCGCCCGTGCATGTGACCGCCAGGACGCGCGCTGATGATGGCAATGCCTGGGGCTACTTCATCGCCTTCGGCGACCCTGACGGGGCGGCAAAGACGTGGGCGATGCCCTCTGCGCTCCTGAGCGGGGAAGGTGCCGAGTGGGCGGGTCGGCTGAGGGACATGGGCTTGCGCATCGCGCCGGGCACCCGTGCGCGCAACCTGCTGGCCCAGTACATCGACACGCGCAACCCGAGGGAGCGAGTGACCTGCACCGATCGGGTTGGCTGGCACGGGCCGGTCTACGTGCTGCCGTCGGGCTGCATCTCATCGGAGGCCGAGAAGCGCGATGGGCGCCGCTATGTGTTCCAGACCGACAGCGGCATGGAGGACACCTTCCGTCGCAGCGGCACGCTGGCCGAATGGCGCCAGGGCGTGGCCAGGCTGGCCGAAGGCAACTCGCGCTTCGTGTTCGCGCTGTCCGTGGCGTTCGCGGGGCCGATGCTGCGCCTGGTCGGCATGGAGTCGGGTGGCTTCCACTTCCGCGGCGACTCGAGCCAGGGCAAGACGACCGCACTGCGCGTCGCCGCCAGCGTGTGGGGGCGGCCGAGCTACCTGCAGCGCTGGCGCACCACGTCGAATGCGCTCGAATCGATCGCGGCACAGCACTGCGACGCCGCGCTCATCCTCGACGAGCTGGGTCAGCTCGATCCACGCGAGGCCGGCGAGGCGGCCTACCTGCTCTCCAACGAGATGGAGAAGGGGCGCTCCACGCGGGCGCAGGTACTGCGCCGGCGCCGGACCTGGCGGCTGATCTTCCTGTCCTCCGGTGAGATCTCGCTCGCCGAGCACATGGCCGAGGCCGGCAAGCGCACGCGCGCGGGCATGGAGGTCCGGATGGCCGACGTTCCGCTCGATGCCGGCCAGGGCATGGGTGGCATCGAGGCGCTGCATGGCCTCGACGGGCCGGCGTGTCTCGCCGAGGCCATCGTGAAGGAAGCCGCACGCTGCTACGGAACGGCTGGCCGCGCTTGGATCGAGTGGGCCTGCGAGAACATCACGACGCTGCCCGAGCGCCTGCAGGATCTCGTCGACCGCTACCGCGACGAGATGGTGCCGGAGGCCTCGGCCGAGCAGGTGCGTCGTGTGGGCAGCCGGTTCGCGCTCGTGGCGGCAGCCGGCGAGCTGGCCTCGCAGGCAGGCATCACCGGCTGGGCTGCAGGCCATGCGGCGTGGGCTGCGCGCCAGTGCTTCAACGCCTGGCTGGCAGCACGCGGCCATCTCGACAACGGCGAGCATGCGTCGATGCTGCGTCAGGTACGCCGCTTCCTCGAGGCCAACGGCGAGGGGCGCTTCTCGTGGTGGCACCGCGCCGTCGACGATCACAGCCCGAAGACCCTCAACCGCGCCGGCTTCCGCCGGCTGATCGGCGACGATGGCAAGCCGATCCGAAGCGACATCGACCACCAGCGCGAATACGGCGAGCGCATCTCCGCGAGCGACGCCGAGCGCACGCGAGTGGAATTCATCGTGCTGCGCGAGGTGTTCCGGCAGGAGGTGTGCAACGGTTACGACGCCGACCAGGTGGCCAAGCTGCTGAAGGGGCGTGGCCATCTGCACACCGAGGCTGACCGCTTCACCATCAAGCACCGGTTGCCCGGCATGGGGCACGCGCCGTGCTATCACCTCAAGCCGTCGATCTTCGATGACGACTTGTGATCCGGGGCTCGCTGCGGTTCAGCACCACCAGCAGCTGCTGGAGGATCTGGATCGACGCAAGGAGCGCTGCCTGGCGGCTGAAGGCGGCACGGCGCTTCTGGAGTGCGTTCGGGATTGCCTGCTGCACGGAGTCACCGCTCCGGCCTGGCTGCGCGACGAGTACGTGCGCAGGTTCGCGCTGGTGGGCGAGGCGCGCGTGAAGTCATGGGATGAAGCATTCGGCCGCCCATTCGCGCCTCGGGCTCGCCTGGCCATCATCCGGCGCGATCGACAGCGGCTGCGTAGCGTGCACGAGGCGGTCTGGGCTGTGCTTCGAGAAGACCCACGGCACGCGATCGACGACGCACTCTTCAGGCGTGCCGCCGAGTCGCCTGGCCTGGCGCTCAGTGCCGGCAGCGTGAAGACGAAGTACTACCAGGCCATCAACGAGCACGGGTACTTGAACCTGGCGCAATGGGTGAAGGCGATGCGTCAACGCAGCGCAACCGACAGCCGCGTTCTTTCGCTGCACTCACCGCTTCCAGTCTTTGCGGTCGAACGCCTGAACGGCTTTGGCGCCGGCGCCGGCGACTCCTAAGGTGCGGGCATGTCCGCGTGCATGCGGGCACGCGCCACCCGCGCGCGGACGCGGGCAGGAGATGAACGTGAAGTACAACTTTTCGGCCGCCGAGCGCCGCCTGATTGCCGAGCAGCAGAGCAGAACTTCTGCCTACGGGTGCGTGGCAGAAGCCCTCGGCCTCGCGCCGGCGCAGTGCATGGGTCCCTTGGGCGCCTCCCTGGCAGTGATGGGAAAGGCCCTCGTCACCCAGCACATCTTCGAGACGATGGGCCAGCCGCACCGCCGCGCGGAGCAGCGCCAGCGCATGCAGCAGCTGGGGATCCTGCAGACGCCTGCACGCAACGGGAGGGCCGCGTCGTGAAGATTGCGCCGATCACCGAACATTCGGAGTACAGCAGCGCCCAAGCCGAGATCAACAAGCTCGGCATTGCCCTCGGCAAGGTCCGTGCTCGACTGGCGGAGATCTCGATACTGTTGAGCGCACCGCCGGCTTCCCGCAAGGAATCGTCAATCGTGAACGCGGCGCTCGAGTTCGCGGAGACCGGCGTCGTGAAGCCGGCGCAGGAGGTCTCGGGCCTCAACGAGGAACGCCAGGTACTTGCGAGGCAGGAGACGGCATTGCTGAACGCGATGGAGTTGCATCGCCTGCGCATGGACAAGCTCATCGACGATCTGAGTGGGCAACTGAAGCCCTCGGTCATGGCCGCGCATGCCGGTCTCGCGAAGCGCTACATCCATCTGCTGGAGAAGATGGACGAGATCCTCGAAGAGGAGAGCGAACTCGTCCGGAGCGTCGAGTCTGCGGGCTATCGCTGCTATCTGCGTGGCCTGATTGCCCGCCAGCAGCTGGGCCGCATCGGCGACACGTTCGGGAGCATGGCGTACTACCTTCATCGGGACGTGAGCGAGATCGCTGCCGGCTGACGACACCACAAGGACGAAACCATGAACATCCAAGAACTTCAGTCGCGCGTCGCGATCCGCGAGCGAGGCGCCCGCCACCTTCTGGCCGAGAAGGGCAGCGGCCGCTGGTCGAGCGAAGACCAAGCCATCTTCGATGCGCTGATGGACGACGCGGAACGCGCGCAGGCATTGATCGAAGCGCATCGCGCCGCTGGCGGTGTGTCGGCGACACGATGGGCCGAGCAGCGCTCCGGGCTCGAGATCTACATCCGCACGAGTGCGCCCGGCCGCAGCCCGCAGGACGAGCGCCGTGTCCAGGCCGCCATGTCGACCACGACGCCGGCGCAGGGCGGGTATGCGGTCGGAACGCTCGTGGCCCAGGATCTCGTCAGCCTGGTCAAGGGCTACGGCTGGATGCGCCAGGTCGCGCGTCAGGTGACGACCACGACGGGCAGCGACATGGGCTTCCCGACCTCGGATGGCACCGCGGAGCAGGGCGAGATCCTGGGCCAGAACGCCGCGGCGACGAGCGCCGATATGGTGTTCGGCTCGGCAGCGATGAATGTGCACAAGTTCGGCTCGAAGGCCTTCTTCCTGCCGCTGGAACTGATGCAGGACAGCGCCGTCGACATCGTGGCCGAGGTTGCCCAACGCGCTGTCGATCGCATCGGACGCATCCAGAACGTCAAGTTCACGATCGGCTCCGGCACGGGGGAACCGACCGGCCTGGCCACCGCCGCCACCGTGGGCAAGATCGGTACGACGGGCCAGACGGCGACGATCGTCTATGACGATCTGGTCGACTTGGCCGATTCGGTCGACGAAGGGCATCTCGGCATGCCGAGCAAGCAAGCAGGCCTCCAACGCCCCACACCCGGCTGGATGATGGGTCAGGCCATGCGCAAGGTCGTGCGCAAGCTGAAGGACACCGACGGGCGGCCGATCTGGACGCCTGCGGCCGGTGCCGAGCTGCCGCAGCTGCTGGACTACCCGGTCTACATGAACAACGACATGCCGGCGCCGGGGGCTTCGGCGAAGAGTCTGGCGTTCGGCAACCTCGGTGCGTATGCCGTGCGCGACGTGGCGGAGCTTGTCCTGTTGCGCCTCGAGGACAGCGGCCTGCTGCTCAAGGGGCAGATCGGCTTCATGGCGTGGATGCGTTCCGGCGGCAACCTGCTCGATGCGGGCGCCGTCAAGCTGTACCAGCACTCCGCCACCTGAGCGAGTCGACGCGGGCCGAGAGAGCGGCCCATAGGTCCGCGACGACAGAGGCCTCCCGGCCTCGATGCTCATGACACATGGGTTCGCATGGCGATCGACGCGAGGGCGCGATCGCGAGAAGGCTCACCGCTGTACTCCGCCAGCTGCACGCCTTCTATCCGGCTGTCTTTGTGCCGGCGTCTGCACCTCTCGAGGACACGAACATGGCATTGGCAACTCTCTCGATCGACCTCGAAGCGCGCCTCGCCGGCCTCGAGGCCGGGCTGGACAAGGCGGCGCGCATCTCGCAGGTGAGCGCCGACAAGATCCAGAAGCAGTTCGACGGCATCAAGAGCATCGGCGCCGGGCTCGCCACCAGCCTGACCGCAGCGTTCAGCGTCGGCGCGCTCACCGCGTTCGTGAAAGGCACCATCGACGGCCTCGACGCGCTGAACGACTTGAAGGACGCCACCGGCGCGAGCATCGAGAACCTCAGCGCGCTCGAAGATGTGGCCGCGCGCACGGGCACCTCGTTCGACACCGTCGGCGCGTCGCTGGTGAAGCTCAACGGCGTGCTGAAGGACGCGAAGCCCGGCAGCGACACGGCGAAGATGCTGCAGTCGATCGGCCTCTCGGCCGCCGAGCTGCGCCGGATCGACCCGGCCGAGGCCCTGCAGCGCGTGGCGGTGGCGCTGAACCGCTATGCCGACGACGGCAACAAGGCGCGCATCGTGCAGGAGCTGTTCGGCAAGAGCGTGCGCGAGGCGGCGCCGTTTCTGAAGGACCTGGCGGAGAACGGCAAGCTCAACGCCACGGTAACGACGAAGCAGGCCGAGGAGGCGGAGAAGTTCAACAAGCAGTTGTTCGAGCTGCAGAAGAACTCGAAGGACGCTGCACGCGCGCTGTTGAGCGACCTGCTGCCGGCGCTCACGCAGGTTCTCGAGAACATCAAGAACAGCGGGGGCCTGTTCAACACGATGCTCGCGAACGCGAACCTCGATTCGTTTTCGATCCAGCGCAAGGCCCTCGAGAACCTGAACCTCGAGATCAAGCACACCGGCAGCCTGCTCGACGAGTTCAGCGCTGCGCTCGACAAAGACCCTGGCAACCGCGCTTATGTGCAGCGCGTGGCCGAGCTGCGCGTGGAACTCGAAGGCCTGATGAAGCAGGCGGCGGCGGGCAGCGACCGGCTCAAGGCATTGTCCGATGCGATGAAGCCGGTGTCGGTTGGCCGCCGTCCGCCCAACGAGGGTGGCGGCAAGTACAACCCACCTCCTGCGCCCGACGCGGCGGCCGGATCGAAGCCGTCGACCTTCAAGCTGCCCGACATGCCCGGCGCGAAAGACGACGCGCTCACCGACGCGCTGGCTCGCCTGGACGCCACCACTTTCGCGAAGCTCGACCGCCTCAATGCCGAACTGGCGAAGCTGCTGACGATCCGTGAGGAACTCGGCACCGGCGGCGGCATCGACGAGGCGATCGCCAGTATCACGCTGGAGATGGAGGCCCTCGATCCGGTGGCCGCCCAAGCGGCGGAAACCACGAAGCGTCTCAACGAGCTGCTCGACGCCACGCCGAGCGCCGGCATTGAAAAGGCACGCGCCGACATGCAATTGCTCGCCGCCGCCCTCGAGCGCGGCGAGATCAATGCCGGCCAGTTCAGCGAGGCCGCGCAGGTGCGGCTGGGCACGCTCGGCACGCAGATCGACGAGGTGAACAAGTTCGCCGAGGAGGCCGGCCGCAAGATCCAGGATGCGCTGGGCGACACGCTCACGCGCTCGCTGCAGGGCGACTTCTCGAGCATCGGCAAGATGTGGGGCGACCTGCTCACCGGGATGGTGGCGCAAGCTGTCGCGGCGCAGCTGATCCAGGCGCTGTTCGGCGACTTGTTCGGCGGCGGGAGCACCGGCAACAATGGCCTGATCGACACTGCGCTGTCGACGTGGCTCGGCTCATTCGCCACCGGCCTCGACTACGTGCCGCGCGACGGCTTGGCCTACATCCACCAGGGCGAGCGCATCGTCACCGCCGATCAGAACAGGCGCGGTGGCTGGAGCGACGATCGGCGGGTTGTCAACGTCTACATCACGAACCAAGTCGAGGCGGGTGTCAACAAGCAGGAAGTGCTTGGTGCTTTGCGAGCGGTGGAAGCACGCAGCGAAGCGAAGACGATGCAACGGCTCCGGCGTGTCGGCCTGGTGTGATGGCTGTCGTTCTTGAGTTTCCCCGGGAGGCGTGTGGCCACTGGCCGCTTGTCCGTGAGTCCATCGAAGTTGCGGCCAAGGCGTTCGGGCTGAGTGCCGAGGCGACGAGCGACCTGGTGCGTCTCATGCGAAAGGATTGGGATGAGTATCTCGGGCAAGTGCAAGTGAGCATCAGTCGAGAGGATGTTCAGCTGGACGACGCACTGTCGTCATCACGAGTGCAGATCGAGGCTCTTGTTTCGGGAGTAGCCAAAGAAGTCGGGGACAAGGTTTGGTTGCGCATGCTGGGGCTGTACCAAGTGCTGGTTTGGGAGCGTGCCAGCATCCTTGCACAAGGTGCGCTCTGCCTGAGCCAGCGCTGAACGTGCCGCTTCATCGGCCATGCCTGCGGGGCGGCGGAAAACTTGTCCCCGTCCAGTTCGGCGACGGGGACAAGTCTCTCGCGAGCGGGGACAGAAATACTCATACGAATCAAGCCCTTGGCTTTGTTGTCCCCGTGTCCCCGGTGTCCCCGCTACAATTTCACCCGGTCGGGAATTGGATGCTGCCGCGCAATGAGAGGTGGCGGCCCATGCAGTAACTTTTGCAGTAACTGACCCGATGATGCTGGGTGTCATCAGGAAGTTCGATTGACCCCAGCCCACCAATCTAGGCTCCGCATGAGGTTTCATGTGGGCGGAGTCCCGGGCGAACCAAAGACTTGCGGCGTAACTCAGCGCCGCACAGGGTCGCCTGAGTCCGCTGACTGTGAGAAACGGTGCGGGCAGATTTGTTGAACCTCCATCACCGACAAGTCGAACGGCATCGGCGGGTGGCGGCTGCGCTGTCGCTTCGATGGCAAGGAGGCGATGCCTCGACGTCTATTCCGAGGTGCCGCTCGCCCGGGCCTGCCGACGACGGGACGGACGCTGCGACCTCGGCAAGGCGTATCTCGACGATCGGTGCCAACAGCGCGCCCAGCGGCTCGGCATCGGGCCTGACCGCTGCCGCCGCGGCAGCCTGCCTGTGGCGGCGCGTGCGGGCCTTCACCAGCGCCGCCATGCCGCGCGGCGGCGGGCGCCTGGCCTTCATGCGCCGAACGGCACCATCGGCGGCGTGTCGTTCCGGCTGGGCGTGCAGCATTCGCGCGCCCAACGCTGCGCCGCCACGGCGATGGGGCCCAGTGCAGCCTGGAAGCCCGGGTGCGAGGCCAGCGGTTCTGGACACCAGCCCGGCGGGTACAACGGCCGGCCCAGGGCCAAATCGAGCAGCGCGCCCAGCGGGCCGGTGCGCAGGGCCGCTGCGTCCTCGATGGCTGGGCTGCCGCGCACGCGCTGCGCCGGCTGGCGAAAGGCCTGAGCCAGCGTCTCGCGGAAATGCCCGATCAGGCCCAGCAGGTAGGCTGCGCGAGCCAGCGCCAAATCGTCTGGCGCCAGCCGTCCGGCCGCGAGTTCCAGGAAGCGCGCCAGTGCCAACGCCTTGACGTGCCAGTCGCCCGGCGGCATCTCGCCGACGGTGGTCTGCCACAGCGCTTCCAGCCAGGCGCACAGGACGTGGCGTGGCATGGCCTCGACCAGCTCGCGCAGGCTGCCCACCTCTCTGGGCGCGCCGTCGTCGGTCTGCAGGTCGACGAGCAGCCACAGCCGCAGCGCCAGCGCTGGATCGCGCGCCAGCACGGTAGCCAGCGATTGCGCCGGCGCCGCGTTGCGCGCCATCCAGTGCAGGCGGTGCACGCCGCGCCGCGAGCAGGCCGGAAGGCGCAGACAGGCGATGGGCGTTGGCAGGCCGATCCGATAGCCCTGAAACAGGTCGAAGCCCAGGCGGCGCGCTTCCTGCAGCGCGGTCTCATCCTCCAGCTTCTCGGCCAGCGTCGGCTTGCCGTGCACCCGGGCCAGCGCCAGCAGCGTGGCCACCTCCCTGTGTGTGGCCAGGCGCATGTCGATCTTCACGATGTCGATCCAGGGCAGCAGCGCCAGGCGTTCATCGCGTGCGTGGCTCACGTCGTCCAGCGCGAAGCGGTAGCCGCGCGCGCGCAGCGCCTCGACGCGCCGGCGCACTGCGTCGGTGACGACGATGGATTCGAGCAGTTCGATGACGCCCAGGCGCGGCCCGATGGCTTCGACGACCGGGGACAGCAGCGTCGGCCCGTCGACGTTGACGTACAGCGGTTTGCCGCCGTCGCCGGCCTCGTCCAGCCCGAGGCTGAAAGCGGCGGTGCACAGCACCTCGCTGGTGGCGTGCAGACCGGAGTCCATGCACGACGCGTCGCCGTCGCCGAGGCCGCGGTAGAGCAACTCGTAGCCGCGGGTCTTGCCGGCTGCATCGACGATGGGCTGGTGCGTCAGCGCGTCGAAGACATCCGTCAGGCCGGCAGTGAACAGGTCGAGCGAGTCGGGCGGCGACTGCGCTTCGGACGGGACCGGCGCAACGGGCGGGCATCGAGTGGCTTGCATCGTGTTCTCTCCATCGGCACCGGGGCGGTGGGGTCGGTGCCCGACAGGAAATTACACATCAAGTTTATGAAAATATCAACACAGCGTGTATTTTCGATGCGTGAGCGCATGAAAAAGCCCGCGCGAAGCGGGCTGGCTGAGTGCGAAGCGGCGTGGCCGAGGCTTCAGGCCTTGCGCGTGCCGGTGCGGTATCTCTTCTCCCCGGCCAGCGGCTGCGCACGGGGCAGGGTCTCCATACCGAGGTGCAACCGCACCAGGTTCTCGACCCTGCGCAGCTCTTCCGGCGGCAGTCTTCTGAGGGCGGCCGTCAGTTCGTAGGACAAGGGGGCCGACGCGCCCGGGTGCGGCAGTGTGCCGGGCGCTGGGTCCCGAGTGGGCACGGATTTCTGCGCCGGCCCGGCGCGGCCTATCAACTCTTCGATCGAACGGGCGAGTACTGCCGCCACCGGCGCGTGCCATTCGGGCGGCATGCCGCGGGTCTTCCAGTTCGTGATGTCCTGGGGCGTGGCGCCCACTTGGCGTGCCAGTTCCGATTGGTTCCAACCCCTGGCCTTCGCCCAAGCCAAAGCCCTGTCGATGGGTCTGTTTTCCACCGACCGACTCTAAACAGAATGTGAATACTCGTGTTAAACGATATGTTGACAAAAGAATTACACGTAGTGTGTAATAAAGGAATGCGAGATGCACTTGAGCAAGCCATCGAGGCATGCGATGGCGCCACCAACCTGGCGGCCGCCATCGGCGCGTCGGTCCAGCGGCTCAGCAACTGGCGTTCTCGCGGCGTGCCCGCCGAGTTCTGCCCGCGCATCGAGCGCGTGACGCGCGGGCTGGGTCGGCCGGTGTTGTGCGAGGCGCTGCGCCCGGACATCGAATGGTCGGTCCTGCGGCAGCCCGACAGCGCGGGCCCGGCGCGCCGCAAGCGCGCGCCGAAGGACTAACAGCCGCGCGGTCCGGGAGCGCGCGCAGCTCGTCCTCGCATGGCTACCGCGAGGAAGCGCCGGGCCAACGCAGGGAAGAGGTAAGGGTTGTCGTGCCGGAAAATGACAGGATGACCCGGAGCACCACCTTCGTCCTCGAGCGCCTCGCCGCGCTGTGCCTGCTGGCCGTGCTGCTGCTGTGGGCGGGCTTCGCCTTCGGCACCGAATCCACCTGGTGGATCGAGCTGCTGCGCTATCTGCCGTACCCGGCCTTCCTCGCGCCGGCGCTGCTCGCGCTGCTGCTGTCGTGGCCTTCAGGCTGGCGCTGGCGTGGGGCATCGCTGGCCGCGCTGGCGATCGTGCTGGTCGGCGTGATGGACCTGCAACTGCATCGCGGCGACACGCCGGGAGGCGCGCCGCTGCGCGTGATGAGCTTCAACGCCAAGGCCTACCAGGCCGGCGACACGCCCGACGGCTTCGCGCGCATCGCCTGGGAGATCGCGCTGCACGACGCCGACGTGATCGCCTTGCAGGATGCCAACTTCGCAGCCGACAACATGCCCGAGCGCCTGCCCGCGCCGATCAAGGCGGCGCTCGGCGATCGGCAGGTGTTCCTGTCGGGCCAGTACCTCGTTGCCAGCCGGCATCCGATGCGCGATTGCCGCCCGGGCAGCATCTCGTTTCCCGGCGAGCGCCACCACTACGTGACCTGCACGATCACGGCGCACGGCGTGGAGTTCGACTTCGCCACCGCGCACCTGCTGTCGCCGCGCGAGGGCCTGAACGCGACACGCCGCGAGCGCCTCGGCGGGCTGGCCGAGTGGCGCGAGAACTTCGCGATGCGCATGCTGCAGTCGCACCGGCTCGCGCAGGATCTGGCCGCGCAGGCGCGGCCGCTGGTGCTGGCGGGCGACCTCAACGCGCCCGATTCGTCGCCGGTGATCGCGCGGCTGCGCGATGCCGGCCTGCGCGACAGCTTCGCCGCCGCCGGCGTCGGCTATGGCTACAGCTACGGCCATTCGCTGCGGCCGCGCTTTTCGTTCCTGCGCATCGACCACATCATGGTCAGCGGCGAAATCGGCGTGAAGGACAGCTTCGTCGGCGGCGCCGAGGCCTCGGCGCACCGGCCCGTGATCGCCGATCTGTGGCTGGCGCGCCGTTGAGGCGCGCCTCGCCGGTCACACCGCCACCGGCGCCTTGATCGCCGCGTGGTGCTGGTACGCCAGCACCTCGAAGTCTTCGTACTCGTAGTCGAAGAGGGTCGCCGGCTTGCGCTTGATGTTCAGCAGCGGGTAGGGGTAGGGCGCGCGCGACAGCTGCAGCTCGACCTGCTCGAAGTGGTTGCTGTAGATGTGGCAGTCGCCGCCGGTCCAGACGAAGTCGCCCACGTCCAGATCGCATTGCTGCGCGAGCATGTGCGTCAGCAGCGCGTAGCTGGCGATGTTGAAGGGCACGCCGAGGAAGATGTCGGCGCTGCGCTGGTAGAGCTGGCACGAGAGCCTGCCCCGAGCCGAAGGCGAGTCGCCGGGCGCCACGTAGAACTGGAAGAACGCATGGCAGGGCAGCAGCGCCATCTTCGGCAGCTCGGCCACGTTCCAGGCGCTGACGATGATGCGGCGCGAGTCCGGGTTGGTCTTGAGCTGCTTGACCACCTCGGCGATCTGGTCGACGTGGCCGCCGTCGGGCGTCGGCCAGCTGCGCCACTGCACGCCGTAGACGGGGCCGAGGTCGCCGTCGGGCCGCGCCCATTCGTCCCAGATCGTCACGCCGCGTTCCTGCAGCCAGCGCGCATTGCCGTCGCCGCGCAGGAACCACAGCAGCTCGAGGATGATGGACTTCAGGTGCACCTTCTTGGTGGTCACCAGCGGAAAGCCTTCGCGCAGGTCGAAGCGCATCTGGTGGCCGAACACGCTGCGCGTGCCGGTGCCGGTGCGGTCGGCCTTGGCCACGCCATGCGTGTAGACATGGCGCATGAAGTCCTCGTACTGCGAGCGGGCCGGGCGAGGCGAAACAGCGTTCTGCATCGCCCGGATTCTAGGATCAGCTCTGCGGCGCCGGCTCGCGCAGGAAGATCTCGACGCGGCGGTTGTGCGCCCGGCCGGCCTCGCTGCCGTTGTCGGCCACCGGCTCGCGCGAGCCGCGCCCTTCGGTCTCGATGCGCGTGGGCGCCACGCCGCGCCCGGCGAGGTAGTCGCGCACGCTGTGGGCGCGGTCGAGCGACAGCGGGTTGTTGATCGCGTCGCTGCCGGTGCTGTCGGTGTGGCCGACCACGCGCACGCGCGCGGTCGTGTCCAGGCCCTGCGCGAACTGGTCGAGCACCGGGCGCATCTCGGGCTTGATCGCCGAGCGGCCGACGTCGAACGAGAAGTCGCTCGGCACGTTGACCTTCAGCTCGTTCTGCGCGGTGCGCTCGACGGCGATGCCGGTGCCCTGCGTGGCCTTCTCCATCGCGGCGCGCTTGTCCTCCATGCGCTTGGACCACAGGTTGCCGGCCACCGCGCCGAGCGCGCCGCCCACCACCGCGCCGGTGCCGGCCTTGCCGCCGGTGGCCGAGCCGAGCACCGCGCCGGCCACGGCGCCGATGCCCGCGCCGGTGGCGGTGCCCTTCTGGCGTTCGCTCATGTCGGCGCAGCCGGCCAGCAGCGCGGCGGCGGCCAGGGTGGCCAGGGCGGGGGTGCGAAGCGAAGTCCTCGTCATGCTGTTCTCCTTCTCGGGTTTCGTGATGCGGCAAGGGCCGCACCGCTTCGAGTGTGACCGACGCGTGGAGTTCGCCATGTCGGACGGCGCCGGTATCGGCCTGTATCAGTCGTGCTCCACGCCGAACTGCAGCGCCGCGAGCCGGCTGTAGAGGCCGCCGGCCTCGGAGAGCTGCGCGTGCGTGCCGCTCTCGACGATGCGCCCGGCTTCCATCACCACGATGCGGTCGGCGCTCTGCACGGTGGCCAGGCGGTGGGCGATGACCAGCGTGGTGCGGTCCTTCATCGCCGATTCGAGCGCGGCCTGCACCATGCGCTCGCTCTCGGCGTCGAGCGCGCTGGTGGCCTCGTCGAGCAGCAGCAGCGGCGGGTTCTTCAGCATCGCGCGCGCGATCGCGATGCGCTGCTTCTGCCCGCCCGACAGGCGCACGCCGCGCTCGCCGAGGAAGGTCTTGTAGCCCTCGGGCAGCGCCATGATGAAATCGTGCGCAAACGCCGCCTTGGCCGCGGCGATCACCTCGTCGTCGCTCGCCCCGGGGCGGCCGTAGCGGATGTTCTCCAGCGCGTCGGCCGAGAAGATCACGCTGTCCTGCGGCACGATGCCGATGCGCTCGCGCAGCGCTTCGAGCGAAGCCTCGCGCACCGGCACGCCGTCGACTTCCACCGTGCCTTCGCCGACGTCGTAGAAGCGCAGCAGCAGCTGGAACACCGTGCTCTTGCCGGCGCCGCTGGGGCCCACCAGCGCGACCGTCTCGCCCGGCTTCACGGCGAGGTCGAAAGACGCCAGCGCCGCGTGGCCGGGCCGCGACGGGTAGCGGAAGCTCACGCCGCGCAGCGCCAGCGACGAGCCGCCGCGCGTGGCCGGCAGCGCGCGCGGCCGCGCCGGCGAGGCGATGCTCGACTGCGTGGCGAGCAGCTCCATCAGCCGCTCGGTGGCGCCGGCGGCGCGCAGCAGGTCGCCGTAGACCTCGGACAGCACCGCGACCGAACTGACGAGGATGGTCACGTAGACCACCGTCTGCGCCAGGTGGCCGGCGCTCATCTGCCCTTGCAGCACCGCCTGCGTGCCCTGGTACAGGCCCCACAGCAGCGCGCCGAAGGTGGCGCTGATGATGAAGGCGACGAGGAAGGAGCGCACCGTGGTGCGCCGTCGCGCCGTCTCGAAGGCGTTCTCGGTGGCGGCGTCGAAGCGCCGCGCCTCGCGCCCTTCCTGCGTGAAGCTCTGCACCACCGGCACGGCGTTGAGTACCTCGGCGGCGATCGCGCTCGAATCGGCCACGCGGTCCTGGCTGGCGCGGCTCAGCTTGCGCACGCGCCGGCCCAGCCACAGGCTGGGCAGCACCACCAGCACCAGCGTGCCCAGCACCTGCGACATCACGTAGGGGTTGGTGACGATCAGCATCACCATCGCGCCCACGCCCATCACGGTGTTGCGCAGGCCCATGCTCAGGCTCGAGCCGATCACCGTCTGCACCAGCGTCGTGTCGGTGGTCAGGCGCGACAGCACCTCGCCGGTCTGCGTGCTCTCGAAGAACTCCGGGCTCTGCCGCAGCACGTGCGCGTAGACGGCGTTGCGCAGGTCGGCGGTGACGCGCTCGCCCAGCCAGGTGACCATGTAGAAGCGCGCCGCCGAGAACACGCCGAGCGCCGCGCCGACGGCGAAGAGGGCGAGGAAGTGCCCGCGCAGCGCCATCACGCGCTCGCCCGGGTCGGCGGCGACCAGGCCCGAGTCGATCAGCGACTTCAGCGCGATCGGCAGCGCCAGCGTGGTCAGCGCCGCCATCACGAGGAAGAAGCCCGCCAGCGCGATGCGGCCGCGGTACGGGCGCAGGAAAGGCGTCAGGCCGGACAGGGAGCGCACGTGGCGCGGGGGAGTGGAGGGTGCGTCGCTCGACGCTCGAATGGCGCTCTTGTTCGATGGCATGCGGCGAGTCTAGGGGAGGGCTTCAAAACCCCCGGGTCCGGCCCGGGAATTGTTTGTTAAGGCAGAATTTGCCTATGCAAATATTGTCACGGCAGAAGACCGCCTCGCCGCCGCCCTACGACGGCGCCCACTACGAGGTGGCCGAGAGCATCGGTCACCAGCTCGTCAGCCTGGTGCAGATGATGCGCCGCGAGGTCGAGCTGCGCATGGCGCGCCACGACCTCACCGACGCGCAGTGGAAGCCGCTGTGGCTGCTCAAGAGCGGCCGCGCCGCCACCGCGATCGAGCTGGCGCGCGAGGCCTGCGTCGATGCCGGCGCGGTCACGCGCATGGTCGACCGGCTCGAGGACAAGGGCCTGATCGAGCGCGTGCGCTCCGAGACCGACCGGCGCGTCGTGCACCTGCGCCTGACGCCCGCCGGCGAGGCCGCCGCGGCGCACATCCCGCACGTGCTGGCCTCGGTGAACAACGATCTGCTGCAAGGCTTCTCGGAGCGCGACTGGAAGCAGCTGCGCCGCCTCGTCGAACGCATGCTCGCCAACGCGCAAACGCTGCAAGGCGCCGAGGAGCACGCATGAAGCGCGCGATTCCTCCCCTGCTCGCCTTGGCGGCCGCGCTGGCGCTGGCCGCTTGCGCCACGCCCGGCCCGGCCGGCGAAGCGCGCGCGCTGCTGAGGCCCGCCGCGCTGGGCGCCGATGCGGCCAATGCGCCGTGGCCCGAGGCGCGCTGGTGGTCGGCCTGGGGCGATGCGAAGCTGGACGCCATCGTCGAGCAGGCGCTCGCCGGCTCGCCGGGGCTGCGCTCGGCCGAAGAGCGGCTGCGCCTGGCGCGCAGCGCGGTCGATGCCTCGCGCGCCGTCGAGCGGCCGCAGGCGAAGCTGTCGGTGGAGCTGAGCGATCAGCGCTTCACCGAGAACGGCCTGATCCCGCCGCCGCTGGCCGGCTCGACCGAATGGAACAATAGCGCGCAGATAGCCGCGAGCTGGGAGCTCGACCTGTTCGGCCGCCGCCGCGCCGAGCTGGACGCCGCGATCGGCCAGGTGCGCGCTGCGCAGGCCGATGCGCAGGCCGCGCGCGTGCTGCTGGCCAGCCAGGTGGCGGCCACCTACGTCGACCTGGCGCGCCTGGCCGAAGCCAAGCGCATCGCCGCCGAATCGCAGGCGCAGCGCGAGCAGGTGCTGGCGCTGGTACGCCAGCGCATCGCCGCCGGGCTGGACACGCGCGTCGAGCTGCGCCAGGCCGAAGGGCTGGTGGCGCAGTCGCGCGTCGAGATCGAGGCGCTGGCCGAAGCCGCCGCGCGCACGCGCCACGCGCTCGCCGAGCTGGCGGGGCAGGGGCCGAACGCCTACGACGACTTGTCGCCCGCGCTCGCGCCGATTCGCTCCGCGCCGCTGCCCGCCGCGCTGCCGGCCGACCTGATCGGCCGCCGCGCCGACCTCGTCGCGCAGCGCTGGCGCGTCGATGCCGCCACCGCGCAGGTCGATGCGGCCAAGGCGCAGTTCTACCCGGACATCAACCTCGTCGCCTTCGTCGGCCTGTCCAGCCTCGGGCTCGATCGCTTCATCGAAGCCGGCTCGCGCACCTACGGCGTCGGCCCGGCGCTGCACCTGCCCCTCTTCGACGGCGGCCGGCTGCGCGCGCAGCTCGACGCGCGGCGCATCGACGTCGACGCCGCGGTGGACGCCTACAACGGCGCGCTGCTGCGCGCCTTGCGCGAGGTGGCCGACGAGGTGAGCAGCCTGCAGGCCATCGAGCGCCAGCAGCAGGCGCAGGCCGAGGCCAGCGCCGCCGCCGAGGCGGCCTACGAGTTGGCCCTGCAGCGCTACCAGGCGGGGCTGGGCAATTTCCTCGTCGTGCTGACCGCGCAGACCAACGTGCTGGCGCAGCGCCGCGCCGCCTCCGACCTGAAGGCGCGCCACCTCGCCGCCGAGATCGGCCTGGCGCGCGCGCTCGGCGGCGGCTACCAGGACGCCTGAGCGGCATCCCCGACAAGAACAGGACATCTTCATGGACAACAACACTTCCTCGTCGCGCCGCAAGCCGGCGCTGCTCGCCGTCGCCGCCGTCACGCTGCTGGCGGGCGCGGCCTACGGCGCCTACTGGGCGCTGGCGCTCAACCACCACGAGAGCACCGACAACGCCTACGTGCAGGCGCCGGTGGTGCAGATCACGCCGCAGGTCAGCGGCACCGTGCTGGCCGTGCTGGCCGACGACACCGACGTGGTGAAGTCCGGCGCGCCGCTGGTGCGGCTCGACCCGGCCGACGCCAAGCTCGCGCTCGAACGCGCCGAGGCGCAGCTGGCGCAGACGGTGCGCGAGGTGCGCACGCTGTACGTCAACAACGCCGCGCTGAACGCGACGATGCGCGCGCGCGAAGCCGAGGTGGCGCGCCTGGACGCCGAGGTGGCGCGCGCCGCCGACGACGTGGCGCGGCGCCGCCCGCTGCTGGCCAGCGGCGCGGTGGGCGGCGAGGAGATGAAACACGCCGAGACCACGCTGGCCGCCGCCAAGAGCGCGCTGGCCGGCGCGCAATCGGCGCTCGCCGCGGCGCGCGAGCAGGCGGCCTCGAACCAGGCGCTCACCGAAGGCACCAGCGTCGAGAAGCACCCCAACGTCGAACGCGCCGCCGCCGCGGTGCGCGAGGCCTGGCTCGCGCTGCAGCGCACCGAACTGCCCGCGCCGGTGAGCGGGCAGGTGGCCAAGCGCACCGTGCAGGTCGGCCAGCGCGTGGCCGCCGGCACGCCGCTGATGACGGTGATCCCGCTCGAGCAGGTGTGGGTGGAGGCCAACTTCAAGGAAGTGCAGCTGCGCCAGATGCGCATCGGCCAGCCGGTCAAGCTCTCGGCCGATCTCTACGGCAGCAAGGTCGAGTACGACGGCCGCATCGCCGGCCTGGGCGCGGGCACCGGCGCGGCCTTCGCGCTGCTGCCGGCGCAGAACGCCACCGGCAACTGGATCAAGGTGGTGCAGCGCGTGCCGGTGCGCGTGGAGCTGGATGCCAAGCAGCTCGCCGAGCATCCGCTGCGCGTGGGCCTGTCGATGGAAGCGACGGTCGACGTGTCGAAGCAGGACGGCGCGCCGCTGCTCTCCGCCGCGGTGTCGCGCCCGAACGCCACGCAGGCGATGGACGCGCCCGCCGAAGAGGCCGACAAGCGCGTGCGCGGCATCATCGCGGCCAACCTGGGCAAGGCGCGCTCTTGAAAGCGCCGGCCTTCCCTCCGCTGGAGGGCAGCGCGCGCGTGCTGGGCACGCTCGCGCTGTCGCTGGCGACGTTCATGAACGTGCTCGACTCGTCGATCGCGAATGTGTCGATTCCCGCCATCGCCGGCGACATGGGCGTGAGCCCGGCGCAGGGCACCTGGGTGATCACCTCCTTCGGCGTCGCCAACGCGATCGCCGTGCCGCTGACCGGCTGGCTGACGCAGCGCTTCGGCCAGGTGCGGCTGTTTGCCGCCAGCGTGATCCTGTTCGTGATCGCCTCGTGGCTGTGCGGCCTGGCGCCAAACATCGAATCGCTGATCTTCTTCCGCGTGCTGCAAGGCCTGGTGGCCGGGCCGATGATCCCGTTGTCGCAGACGCTGCTGCTGGCGAGCTACCCGCCCGCGCTGGCCGGCACCGCGATGGCGATGTGGGCGATGACCACGCTGGTGGCGCCGGTGATGGGCCCGCTGCTGGGCGGCTGGATCACCGACAACATCTCGTGGCCGTGGATCTTCTACATCAACGTGCCGGTGGGCCTGTTCGCCGCCGCGCTGGCGTGGTCGATCTACCGCACGCGCGACCCCGGGCCGCGCAAGGTGCCGCTGGACAGCATCGGCCTGGGCCTGCTGGTGCTGTGGGTGGGCGCGCTGCAGATCATGATCGACAAGGGCAAGGAGCTGGACTGGTTCGCCTCCGGCCAGATCGTCGCGCTCGCGGTGGTGGCGGTGGTGGGCTTCGCCTTCTTCCTCGCCTGGGAGCTGACCGAGCGCCACCCGATCGTCAACCTGCGCCTGTTCGCGCGGCGCAACTTCACGCTCGGCACGCTGGCGCTCTCGCTCGGCTACGGCCTGTTCTTCGGCAACGTGGTGCTGCTGCCGCTGTGGCTGCAGCAGTACATGGGCTACACCGCCACCTGGGCCGGCCTGACGATGGCGCCGGTGGGGCTGTTCGCGATCCTGCTCTCGCCGGTGGTGGGCAAGAACGTCGCGCGGGTCGACCCGCGCAAGCTCGCCACCGTCGCCTTCCTCGTCTTCGGCCTGGTGCTGTGGATGCGCGCGCAGTTCAACACGCAGGCGCCGTTCGCCACCATCCTGGTGCCGACCTTCGTGCAGGGCGTGGCGATGGCGTTCTTCTTCATCCCGCTGCAGGCCATCGTGTTCAGCGGCCTGACGCCCGACCAGCTGCCGGCCGCCTCGGGCCTGTCGAACTTCGTGCGCATCACCGCCGGCGCGATCGGCACCTCGATCTTCACGACGCTGTGGGAAGACCGCGCCATCCTGCACCACGCGCAACTCGCCGAGCAGGTGAACCCGGGCAGCCTGGCGGCCACGCAGACCCTCAACCAGCTCGGCGCGGCCGGGCTCTCACCCGAGCAGGCCGCGGCGACGATCAACCGCCTGATTGACCAGCAGGCCTACACGATGGCCGCCACCGATCTGTTCCGCATCTCGGCCTGGCTGTTCGTCGCGATGGTGGCGGTGGTGTGGCTGACGCGGCCCAAGCGGAGTGCGGGGATCGGGTCGGGGGCGGATGCGGGGGCGCACTGAGGAAAGCGAAACGCCGTGCATGCGCGATCGCCGGGCGCGCAGTGCATTGCGCGGCAGGGGCTCACTCACGCAGGGTCGTGGACTGCTCCACATACCCAACGGGCCTGGGACGAAGTCTCGTGATCGATGGCTCGAGACTGGGTGCGGACGTTCGCCCGGCACCCGCACGACGGGTTTCGACCCAAAGCGGTGTCTGCCAAGGCCGCGGATTCGGCTGCTCGAAGCGGTTTCTTCTCGTATGCGCGGCTTGTTTACCTCGTTGCCGCCAATGCAGGCACTCGCGGTGATTCTCGAGTCTCAGTGCGTCGAGACAACGATGGCCCCGGAGCCACCCGTAGCCACGAACGCCTTGCCGGTGAAGCGCACAGCGCTCAAGCTCGCCTGGTTGTCCAGCGCTCTTGGAGTCCAAGTCACGGCGTCTTCGCTCACCAGTACAGTCCCGCCCGTACCGACGGCCACGTATTGAGAATTGCCATATGCCACGTCCAGCAGCGTTGCCGAGACCGCAGTGGTGCCAGTGCTCCACGTAAGACCATCGGTGCTATGCCACACAATGCCAGAGCTGCCAACGCCAACGAACCCCATCGTCGGTCCGTATGCAAGACTGCGCACGGGTGATCCGTTCGGGCCAGGCGTCCATTGGCTTGCGTCAGCGCTCGTGTACATGTTCCCTGCCATATCCGTGACGACGAACCGTCCTGCCCCGTAAGCGAGTCGGTATAGCGCCGAGTAGCCTTGCGGGGGTGTCATCCCTGTCCCTGACGCCGTCCAAGTGACGCCATCTGCGCTGGTGAAGAGGGCGTAGCCGCTACCGGCAATGACGAACTTCCCCGCTCCGTAAGCCGAGGCGGAGAACGTCGCCGTGCTGCCGATGCCGGCACTCGTCCAGTTGATGCCGTCAGGGCTGGTGTAGACGGCTCCTGCACCGGCCGCCACGAACAGCCCGTTGCCGTGTGTGATGGTGTACATCGGCACCCCGCCGGTGGGATCGGACGTCGTCCAGGTGGTGCCGGAGTCGGTGCTGCGAAGCAGCTTTCCGTTCGCTAGGGACGCCACGCACACGTCGGCGATACAGTCCAAAGTGCTAACAGCGGAGTTCCTGGGAAGGCCGGCGTCGGCCCAGTTGCTGTCGTTCACCCCGTGCAGTAGCACTCCAGCCCATCCTGCGATCACCGTGTCTGTGCCATTGGATGCCACCCCCGTGAGTAAAGCGTTGATGTCCGGCGCTGGCGGTGTATAGACCTGCGTCCAGTGCACTCCGTCCGTAGAACTGTCCACGCCCTTCTCGCCATAGGCGTAGAACCGTCCTCCCGAGAAGTTGATACGGCCCTCGTATGACCGCGCGGTCGTGTCGCTGACGCTGCCGCCAGGCGACCAGGTCAGGCCGTCCGTGCTCGTGTAGGTTGTGGAGCCGTTGCTGGCCACGAATACCCCGTTCCCGTAGGCCACCCCGTACAGCAGGCTGGGTGCCGTGAACGACGACCAAGTGACACCGTCGACGCTTGTGTAGTTGCCGCCGTATCCCACACCGACGAACCTGCCTGCCCCAAAGGTGATCTGGTAGATGTCCTCGCTGTAGGCGTACTGCGGGGTCGCTTTGCGAGACTTCCAGTTCAATCCATCAGTGCTCGTGGCGATGCCCTGCACACCGGTGGACACGAAGACTCCGTTGCCCGCCGCCACAGTCCAAATCTGAAGGTATTGCGGATCGAGGCTGTTCGCATCGTTGGAGGCGGTGACGGTGGCTATCGACCAGTTCACGCCGTCCGTACTGAACAGCAGCGAGTTGTTTGCGACCGCCGCGTAGCCCTGCGGGCCGTAAGTGATGTCCTGCACCCCCGCGGCCTCTGCCGGCAGTCTCACTCCTGTCCAGTGAGATCCATCGGTACTCGTGAGCAGTGCCTCACCCTGGTAGGCGTAGAATTTCCCCTCAAGGTATCGAATGCCAGACAGATCACCCGCCGGGTATTTCACTGTCTGCCAGTTCGAACCGGGCGCCACGCTCAGCGCGATCGTGACCGAGGATCGGACCCCGTCCACCATTCCCGTGATCATTGCCGACGTAGCATTGCCCAACTGGCTCGGCAGTGGGGGTACATAGACTACCGTCTGTCCCGACGATGCGCTAAGCGTTCCGGCGCCGCTCAGAGTCCAAGTCACCTGGCCGCTGCTGTTCGTCGTGGCTGCGCTCAGCTGTACCCCACTGGCGCCGGCCTGCACTGACTGAGCCGCAGCCGTCACTGAGATGGCTGCTTGCGGCTGCACTACGCTTTTGGTCCCACCACTCCCACCACCGCCGCAAGCGGCTACAAAGGTCAAGGCAATTGCCGAGGCGCACGCACGCCAGCCGAACCGCACTTGCTCGTTCCTGCTCAAGATTCCCTCCCGCCGAATAGAGCCCGGCGCTGCCCCCACGCCGAACGACATGCCCATCAATGTTCATCTCGCGATCTCTCGCGAAAGTGCAGCTTCTTTGTACTTGCCTTAGCCTGCATGTGGCCCGAGGTGGCCGCTCAACAGCCATTTGCACACCGCGGGCGTCCATTCTTCCCGGCAGGACGACTTTCAGCTGGTTAGGCGAGATAGACGCGTACGTTCTCGCACGCCGCCGCGAAGGACGGGACACCCCCT
The DNA here is from genome assembly GCA_029779845.1 of Pseudomonadota bacterium. Lineage (GTDB taxonomy): Bacteria > Pseudomonadota > Gammaproteobacteria > Burkholderiales > Burkholderiaceae_C > Piscinibacter. The sequence goes on from JAKOZT010000008.1 coordinate 29,818, forward strand.
TGCCCGCGACTTTGCCCTACTGCACCGCCTTCCACAACCTCAGTTGAGGGGTGTTGCGGGCTTTGGAGCCAACCTTCGCGACCGCCCGCTTGTGGCCGGTTGTCATCACCGGCCGACACGCAACATAGGACCGCAGCCGCTGCATAGCGGCTACTTTGACAGCGACAGGCGTACAACAACTCGATGCTCACGCGGCCACCCACTTGCCACAACGCTCCGGCCGGCCCGCCGCAAACCCTCAAAGATTGTTCGCCAACAACCTCCTGACGAACGCATCGCGGAAGCTATGCGTCTCCGCCAGCCCCAGCCGCTCGAGGTAGGGCAGCGGCGCTTCCTTGCTCTCCCACAGGCTGCGGATCGCCATCGTCAGCAGCTCGCCGGGGTGCTGCGTCGCGTGCTTGAGTTTCTTCAGCGCGCGCACGATGTGGAGTTCGTCGTCGGTCAGGTCGGTGCCGAAGGGGAAGTCGGGCAGCAGCCCGGCCGCCGCCCAGGGGTGCAGCTTGTCCTCCAGCGCCTCGGGCGTGTTGTGGCGGTAGCGCTCGGGCAGTTCGTAGCCCGCTTCGAGCTTGCCGTGCGCCTTGGCCTGGTGGATCAGCTCGTCCTGGAAGCGCGAGTCGGCCACCGCGATCAGGCGCTTGACCACCTCGGCGTCGGCCTGGCCGCGCAGGTCGGCCACGCCGTATTCGGTGACGACGATGTCGCGCAGGTGGCGCGGGATGGTCACGTGGCCGTAGTTCCAGACGATGCTGCTCTTCAGCCCGTCCTTGTTGTCGTGCGTGGCGCGCAGCATCATCACCAGCCGCGCGTCGGGCAGCGCGTGCGCCATCGCGACGAAGTTGTACTGCCCGCCCACGCCGCTGACCACCTGACCCGACTCCAGCGCGTCGCTGCACGCCGCGCCCAGCAGCGTGACGATCATCGTGGTGTTGATGAAGCGCGCCTTGCGCCGCTGCGCGCGCTTGATCTCGCCCTCGCCGGGGCTCTCCGAATAGAGCTGGTTGATGAAGTCGATGCGCGTCATGTCGATCTTCGCCAGCTCCTGCGGCGGCATGGTGCGCAGCCGCTCGTAGAAGTCGCGCGGGCCGAGGAAGAAGCCGCCGGTCATGAAGATGCCGTGCGCGAGGCGCCCGCCGAGCAGGGTCTCGCCGATGCGCGCGAGGTTGGCCTCGTTGATCAGGTCGTTGGGCAGCTTGTTGCCGTCGAGCACGAGCTGGTTGCCGGCGAGCTGCACCCCGGCGCGCAGGATGCCCCAGTGCTTCAGGTACTCGACGTCGTCGGCCGACAGCGGCGAGCGGATGCGCCCGTGGCGCAGCAGCGCGGCGAGCGTGCGCGGGCTCACCGCCAGCTCGATCTCGCCCTCGTTGAGCGCTCGCTGCAGCGTCGCATCGCCGAACACCTCGCGGCGGATGATGCCGGCCTCGATCAGCTTGAGCAAGCCGTTGACGAACATCTCGGAGCAGCCATACAGCCCTGCGTCGAAGCGGCCGAGTTCGCGTCCCGCGATGCCGTCGGCGCTGATCGATTCGAGGATGCGGCGGTACTCGTCGCCGTGCCGGTCGCGCACGATCAGCGCCTGCGCGATCGCGTCGCCCAGCGAGCCGATGCCGATCTGCAAGGTGCCGCCGTCGGCGACGAGGCTGGAGGCGTGCAGCCCGATCGCGTAGTCGGCGCTGCTGACCTTGTTGTTGGGCGGGCCGAAGAGGGCGTGCGTGCCGGCCGGGTCGGTGACGACGAGGTCGAAAAACTCCGGCGCCACCTCGGCGCCGTTGGGCATGAAGGGCATCTTGCGGTTGATGACGCCCACGGTGATCAGTGGCTGGCCGGCGGCGCGCAGCTTTTCGACCACCTCGAACACCACGTCGGGGTTGCTCGACAGCGACAGGCGCATCGCCTCGCCTTCGCCCTTGACGCCCACCGCCTGCGCGATCACGTTCATGCCCTGCACGGCCATGTCGCGCGCGACGAAGGTGTAGTTGGTCGAGATGTAATTCTGCTGCGCCACCGGGTTGCCGAGGTAGTCGCCGGTCTTCATGAAGAACTCGCGCACCTCGATGTGCGGCGGCAGCGTGCCGGCGCGCAGGTCCTTCACGTACAGCAGGTCGGGGTAGTCCTCGAACACGCGCTCGACCAGGGGCCCCAGGAAGTGCTGCTCGAGGTCGCTCTTGCCCACCGGCTTTTCCAGCGACAGCGCGGTGACGATGCGCAGCCGGCGTGCCGGGTTGGCCTTCATGCGCTTGTACAGCGCGTTGACGAACGGGTTGGGCTTGCCGATCGCCAGCGGAATGCCGAGCACGATGTCGCCCTGCACGGTGTCGAGCACGCGGTCGACCGCCGCCTCGATGCTGTCGCAGAACTGCGCCATCGCTTGTCTCCGTTGGTTGAATTTATGGAGTCAGTGTGCGCGCGCGTCGGCGGCGCGATGTTGATGAATTTCAAAGCCGCAGCCGTGTGGCGTAGCCGGTCATCTCCAGGTAGCCCAGGCCGATGCGCCGGCCGCTGCCGTCGGCCAGCAGTTCGGACAGGCCCTCCCAGTAGATCGCGCCGGTGCTGGCGCGGCTGTCGAGTTCCTGGTCGGGCGCGAGGGCGCGCACGCGCTGCGTGCCGGCGGGGGTGGTGAGGCGCCATTCGATCGGGTAGTCGGCGCGCGAGGCGGGGCTCACCCAGCGCGCCAGCGGCTCGAAGCGAACCTCCTCGGGCGCGAAGGCGCGTGCCGCCTCGCCGGGGCGGCGCAGGCTGCCGCCGGCCCACAGCGTGCTGCCATCGGCGCGGCGCAGGCGGAAGGCGGTCAGCGCGCTGCCGTCGAAGAGGTTGATGCCGAGCCAGTCCCAGCCCACCGCGTCGGCGGGGAGGATCTCGTCGCTCCATTCGTGGTCCAGCCAGGCGCGGCCCTGCACGGGCTGGGGCTTGCCGTCGCGCGCGAGCGTGCCGCGCACCGCGAGCTGCGGCTGGCTGTAGTAGTGGCTCGCCTGCGCGGGCAGCGGGCCCTTGCGCGAGAAGCCGGCATCGCCCTGCAGCAGCGGCGCTTGTGTCGCGGCGAGTTCGAGATCGAAGGCGAAGCCGGCGGCGTCGCTGGCGATCCGCGCGCGGTAGACGCTCGCGTCGGCGTTGCCGCTGCGCTCGAAACGCCAGCCGCGCAGCACGATGCGCGTGTCGTCTTCGGCCGCCTCGGCGATGCCGAAGCCGGCGCGCGCGATGCGCTGGTCGTGGCGCAGGCGTTGCGCGGCGAGGTCGGTCAGCGCGGCGTGGGCGAAGACGAGTTGCGTGGCGGCGAAGCGGCTGGGGTGGTCGGGCGCGATGCCGGTGCGCGAGCGGAAGAAGGTGACTTGAAATCCGAAGCGCGGTTCGTTTTCGCCCGGCGCGGCCAGCCAGCCGGTGGCGTACCACCACTCGGTGCGTGCGTCGGGGTGCGCGCCGTGGTCGCGCGGGAAGGCGAGGGCGCGGCCGCGCTGCACCGTCGCGGCGGAGCTTGCCAGCGGCAGCGCGGCGAGCGCGAGCAGCAGCGGTCGCCGCTGCATCACCAGTCCTCCTTCACCGCCAGCGCCGCCTGCTTCGCGCCGGCGGCGCGGCCGGCCCACCACGCGGTCAGCGTGCCGGCGGCGGCCATCGCGGCGCACAGCAGCGCGAGCCGGCTCCACGGCAGCAGCAGCTCCATCGTCCAGTGGAAGCTCTGCGGGTTGACCACGTGCACCAGCACCGCGCTGACCGCCATGCCCAGCGCCAGGCCGAGCAGCACGCCGGCGCCGCTCCACAGCGCGCCTTCGCCGGCCACCACCGCCAGCACCTGCGCGCGCGTCAGCCCGAGGTGGGCGAGCAGGCCGAACTCGCGTGTGCGCGCCAGCACCTGCGCCGAGAAGCTGGCGGCGATGCCCACCAGGCCGATCACGATCGCCACCGCCTGCAGCCAGTACGTCACGGCGAAGCTGCGGTCGAAGATGCGCAGCGACAGCGCGCGCAGCTCGGCGACGCTGGCGAATTCGAGCGGCGCATCGGCGCCGGCGAGCGCGCGCACCTGCGCCTGCACCGCGCCCGCGTCGGCGCCGGGCGCGAGCCAGATCGCCAGGTCGTTCAGGCGCGTGTCGCCGGTCAGGCGGCGGTAGTCGGCAGCGTCGAGCGCCAGCGCGCCGTGCTGCCTCGCGTAGTCGCGCCACACCGCGCGCACGAAGGCGCGCTCGCGCCGGCCGTCGGGCAGCGGCAGATCGAAGCTCGTGCCGGCGTGCAGGCCGTAGAGGCTGGCCAGCGGCTCGCTCGCGTACACCGACAGCTCGCCGGTGCGCGGCGGCAGCAGCTCGCCGAGCAGCGGCAGGCGCCGCGCCGGGTCGTCGGCGAGCGGGCGTGCCAGCAGCGCCACGGCGGGGCGGCGCGGGTCGAGCTGGAGGGTGGTCGCGCGCTGGCCTTCGGCGCGCGCGACGCCGGGCACGGCGCGCAGTTTCGTCACCAGCGCGTCGTCGACCCAGGCGGTGTCGCCGCCGCCCGCCGCGGCGCGGGCGTACAGATCGGCGGGCAGCACGCGGTCCAGCCACTGCGTCACCGCCTCGCGGAAGCTCGTCACCATCACCGTCAGCGCGACGGCCAATGCGAGGCTCGCCACCACGCCGGCCACCGCAATCGTCGCGCTGCCGCGCTCGTGGCGCGTGCGCTGCACGGCCAGCAGCGCGAGCGGGTGGCGCGGCGTACGCACCCAGCGCAGCAGCACGTCGACCAGCGCCGGCACGCAGGCGATGCCGCCGAGCAGCAGGCAGGCCACCGAGGCATAGGCGGCGAGCGGAATCTCCGCCACGGGCGGCGCCTGCGTCAGCAGCGCGCCGAGCGCGATCAGCGCCGGGCCGAGCCAGGCCGGGCTACGCGGCGCATGCACATCGCCGAGGCCCTTGAGCGCCTGCGCCGGCGCGATGCGCTGCGCGTGGCGCGCCGGCAGCCAGCCGCCCGCCAGCGCGACCAGCACCCCGAGCGCGCCGTACACGCCTGCCGCTGCCGCGCTGAATTGCAGATGCGGCGTCACGCCCGGAAAGTAGGCGCCGCCCAGGTCACCCGAGAGCAATCGCAAGGCCAGCGCCGCGAGCGCGGTGCCGAGCGCGAGGCCCAGCACGCTGCCGGCCACGCCGATCAGCGCCGACTCGGCCAGCACCCAGGCGAGCCGCTCGCGCGCGCCCAGGCCCAGCACGCCCAGCAGCGCCAGCTGCGGCAGCCGCCGCGCCACCGACAGCGAGAGGATGGAGAACACCAGGAAAGCGCCGGTGAACAGCGCCACCAGCGACAGCACCGTGAGGTTGACGCGGTAGGCGCGCGAGACGTTCGAGACGCGCTGCGCCGCCTCGTCGGGCGCCGCGGCGCGCACGCCGTCGGGCAACTTCAGTTCGCGCAGCAGCGCATCGCGGTCGGTGCCGGGCACGAGGCGCAGGGCGATGCGGCCGATGCGCCCGGCCCAGCCGAAGGCCGCCTGCACGCCGGCGATGTCGATCACCGCCAGCGGCGCGCCCTCGGCCGCGACGCTGCCGCCCACCGCGAAGCGGGTGGCATGGGAGCCGGCACGCAGCGTCAGCGTCGAAGGATCTCCGAGGCGGCGCGCCGCCGCCGCGTTGAGGAAGGCCGTGCCCGGGTCGATCAGCGCGAGCCGGCCGGCGCCTTCGTGCGGCCGCGGCAGCAGCGCCGGCGTCAGCGGCGCGGCGGCGAGCGCGTCCAGCCCGATCACGCGCAGCGGCACCGCTCGGCCGTCGGCATCCAGCGCCAGCGCATCGAGTTCGATCACGGCGCTGGCCAGTTCCACGCCGGGCGCCGCCGCCACGCGCGCGAACAAGGCTTCGTCGAAGCCGGCGCTGCCGCCACGCAGTTCGAGATCGGGCTGGCCGTTGACCTGGCGTACCGCGGCGCTGAACTCGCCCAGCGCCGATTCGTTGATCAGGTGCACCGAGAAGGCCAGCGCCACGCCCAGCGCCACCGCGAGAACGGCGACAGCATGGCGCAGCGGCTGGTGGCGCAGCCAGGGCCACGAGACGTGGCGCAGCAGGGAGAGCGTCGTCGCGGTGCTTGTCACCGCGCGGATTGTGGTGTCAGGCGGGAACGACGTAGTCCCGCTCGGACAGCAGGTCGACGCCGCAGGGCAGTTGTTCGATCCAGTTGATGAACTCGCCCACCGCCGCGCCTTTCATCGGCGCGCCGTGCTGCGGCACGATCATCTCGATGGGCAGGCGGCGCACCATCTGCGCCCACAGGCGCAGGATCTTGTTCGACACCATGTAGCGGCGGTGGAAGCCTTCCATGCGCGGGATGTGCTTGGCCAGCGAGGTGACCGGGATCTTGGCCTCGTCGCCGCTGATGATCGAGGCGCCCAGGTCGCCCGAGAAGAGGATGCGGCTGGTGGTGTCGAAGAACTGGAAGTTGCCTTCCGAGTGCATGAAGTGCGCCGGCAGCGCGATCAGCTCGCTGCGGCCCACCGCGATGCGCATGCCCGCGTCGGGGATGCCGACCACACGGCCGGTGGTCTTGCCCGGCTTGCAGAAGTGCGGCACGAAGCGCTCCCACAGCTTGGAGATGTAGATCCGGGCGCTCGCGGTGGTGGTGGTCCAGCGGTCCAGCGAGGCGATGATGTCCGGGTCGGCGTGCGAGGCGAAGATCGCCGAGAGCTGCTGCGGCGGGAAGAAGCGCGTCATCGCCAGGTACAGCTCGCCGTAGGCGAGGTTGCCGCCCGGGTCGATGATCGCGCCGGTGTCGCCGTCGACGATCAGGAACTGGTTCGACTGGACCACCTCGCCGCCCTCGTCGCACAGATCGGTGAACATCAGGCACTGGTGGCCCTTCTGGTTGAAGAGTTCGATCGGCATGAGAGGTACTGCGGACGAGAAGGGCGCAGTGTCCGGGGCGCGCCGCGATGGCGGCGTGACCTGCATCAAGTTGTTGTGGGGACGACCCTACAAACAGCGGGGAAAAGTCCGTCATTGCGCAACTCCATCACGCGGTCGGCGCGCGCCGCGGCGGCGTGCGAATGCGTGACGAGCAGGCAGGCCGTGCGGTGCGCGCGCGTCTGATGCAGCAGCGTGTCCAGCACGCGCTCGGCGTTGCCGGCGTCGAGGTTGCCGGTGGGCTCGTCGGCCAGCAGCAGCTTGGGCGCGTGGACCAGCGCGCGCGCGATCGCCACGCGCTGCAACTGGCCGCCGGACAGCGTCTGCGGCAGGCGCTCGCCGAGCCCGTCCAGGCCCACTTCGGCGAGCGAGCGGGCGACGCGCGCGTCGTCGGGGCGGTGCAGCAGCAGCAGGGGCAGCGCGACGTTCTGCGCCACCGTCAGGTGCGGCAGCACGTGGAAGGCCTGGAAGACGAAGCCGAGGTCGCGGCGGCGCAGCAGCGCCTGCTCGGCTTCCTTCATCGCCGTCACTTCCCGATCGTCGAGACGCACGCTGCCGGCGTCCAGCGTGTCCAGGCCGGCGATGCAGTTCAGAAGCGTCGACTTGCCGACGCCCGACTCGCCGACGATGGCGACGAACTCGCCGGCCTGCAGTTCCAGGTCGACGTGGCTGAACACCGGCGTGGCGCCGTAGCGCTTGGCGAGGCTCTGAAGTTTCAGCATGGCATCAGCGTTTGTGCGTGGCGCTGCGCTTGATCGACCACGCGCTCGATCACGTTCTCTTCGTCGCAGGCGAAGACTTCGCGCTGCGGCATGCCGCGCAGCCAGGTGAGCTGGCGCTTGGCGAGCTGGCGGGTGGCGGCGATGCCGCGTTCGGGCAGGGTGCTCAGCTCATCGGCATCCAAGGCTTCCCAGGCTTGTCGATACCCGACGCAGCGCATAGCCGGCAGGCCGAGGTGCAGATCGCCGCGCGCGCGCAGCTGCCTCACCTCGTCGACGAAACCCGCCGCGAGCATCTGCATGAAACGCTGCGCGATGTGCTCGTGCAGCCAGGCGCGGCTCGCGGGTTCGAGCGAGAGCAGCGGCGGCGCGGCGCGCGAGGCGTCGCGCTCGCGGTGGAACGACGAGATCGGCCGGCCGCTGAGGCGGAACACTTCGAGCGCGCGCTGGATGCGCTGCGCATCGCCGGCGGGCAGTCGCGCGGCGGTGGCGGGGTCGATGCGCGCCAGCTCTTCGTGCAGCGCCGGCCAGCCGCGCTCGCGCGCCTCGGCGTCGAGCGCGGCGCGCACGGCGGCGTCGGCCGGCGGCATCGCGTCGAGCCCGTCGAACAGCGCCTTGAAGTACAGCATCGTGCCGCCCACCAGCAGCGGCAGCCGGCCGCGCGCGTGGATCGCTTCGATCAGCCCTTGCGCATCGGCGACGAACTGCGCCGCCGAATAGCGCTGCGCGGGGTCGAGGATGTCGATCAGATGGTGCGGCACCTGCGCGCGCTCGGCCGCGCCCGGCTTGGCGCTGCCGATGTCCATGCCGCGGTAGACCAGCGCCGAGTCGACGCTGACGATCTCCACCGGCAGCACCTGGGCGATCGCCAGCGCGGCAGCGGTCTTGCCGGCGGCCGTCGGGCCGGCGAGGCACAGGCAAGGCAGCGCGGACCTTTGCTCCCGTTCGGGCTGAGCCTGTCGAAGCCCCGTCGTGTCGCTCGAACGCCCTTCGACAAGCTCGGGGCGAACGGGTTGATTCACACCTTTCGCGCTCACGCCGGGCTCGCGCGCACTTCGCGCGGCGCCGCCGGCGCCTCGCCATGCCGCTGCACCAGCGTCCACGCCACCGCGCACAGCGCCAGCGCCAGCGTCGCGAAGCCCAGCGTCAGCGGGTAGAGGCTGGTGCCGCCGCTGTGGCCGAGGAACAGGCCGACCGCGAAGGCCACCGCCATCATCCAGAAGCCCGACAGCGAAGCCGCGGTGCCCGCCTTCTCCGGGAACGGCCCCACCGCGCCGGCCTGCCCGCAGGGCTGGTGCACGCCGTGGCCGATGCAGAACAGCATCGAGGGGATCATCACCGCCCACACCGTGTGCACGCCGGCCAGCGCCAGCCCGGCCATGGCCAGCGCGCCGGCCAGCGTGAACAGCCCGCCGCGCGCCACCGCGCCGCGCAGCCCGTGGCGCGCCAGCAGCCGCCGGCACCAGAAGGTGCCGACGATGTAGGCGAACGACTGCGTCATCATGATCAGCCCGTAGGCCAGCTTGCTGACGCCCAGGAGGCCGATGTAGACGAACGAGGTGCCGGCCAGCAGGAAGAACAGCGCGCCGTAGGCGAAGCCCGACAGCAGCGTCCAGGCGCGAAAGCCCGGATGCGCCAGCACCGCGCGCCAGTTCGCCATCATCGGCGCCCATTGCGTGGCGCGCGGGTTGCGTTGCGGCACCGTCTCCTCGTAGCGCCACGCGACGATCGCCAATGTGGCCGCGCCGAACAGCGCCACCACCAGCAGCGCCGCGTGCCAGTTGAGCCACTGCGCGACGACGCCGCCGGTCAGCGGGCTCGCCATCGCGATCACGCCCAGGCCGCTGAGCGCCTTGGACATCACGCGCGCGCCTTCCTGCGGCGCGAACAGGTCGCGCACGATCGAGCGCGCGCAGGTCACCGCGGCGGCCATGCCGGCGCCTTGCAGCGCGCGCCAGCCCACCAGCGCCTCGATGCTGGCCGCCAGCGCGCCGGCCAGGCTGGCGAGCGTGTAGACCGCCAGGCCGGCCAGCAGCACCGGCCGGCGGCCGAAGCGGTCCGCCAGCGGGCCGAGCACCAGCTGCGCGGCGCCGAAGCAGATGATCAGCGCCGACAGCGTCAGCTGCGTGGCCGCCATGCTCGCGCCGAGATCGCGCTGCAGCGTCGGCAGCGTGGGCAGGTACAGATCGGTGGTGATGGGCTGGATGCCCAGCAGCAGCGTCAGCAGCAGCACGACGCCGGCGCTGCCCATGCCGTGACGTTTCGAAGGCGGGGACGACATGGCGCGAGCCTAACAGGCGCGCCGCGCCGACCCTGGCGCCGGCGTTGCAATCGGTGACGTGCCGGGAGCGCCGCTTGCTACGATTGCCGCGCCGCGAAGGGAGGCTTGCCTTTCGCGCGCGATGAACAACCAGCAAGCCGCTTCAAAAGAATTCGGAAGGACGACAGACATGAAGACCTCGACCCGTTGGATGACCCGCGTGATTGCCGTGTGCCTGAGCTTCGCCGGCTTCGTGACCAGCGCGCAGGCCACGCTGGTGAGCACCGAGCAGGTGGCGGCCAGCGAGGGCGTGACCGGCGCCGCCGAGCAGCGCGCCCACGTCGAGGCGATGCTGACGCGCGCCGACGTCGCCGCCGCCCTGCAGGAGCGCGGCATCGACATGGAACAGGCCAAGGCGCGCGTCGCCGCGCTGACCGACGCCGAGGTGGCGCACGTGGCGCACACGCTCGACACCGCGCCGGCCGGCGCCAGCGACGTGCTGGGCACCATCGTGTTCATCTTCCTGCTGCTGCTGATCACCGACATCCTCGGCTTCACGAAGATCTTCCCGTTCACGCGCTCGATCCGCTGAGCGGGTGATGCGCGCCGCGCTGGCGTTCCTGCTGGCGCTGCTGACGCTGCTGGCAGGCTGCGCGGCGCAGACCGAGGCGCTGCGCAGCGCGCCGCCGCCCGACCTGGCGGCGCGCGCCGAGCTGGCCGCGACGCCGTTCTTTCCCCAGACCGATTACCACTGCGGCCCGGCCGCGCTGGCCACGGTGCTGGCGCCGCTCGCGCCCGAGGCCACGCCCGAGCGGCTGGGCGATGAAGTCTTCCTGCCGGCGCGCAGCGGCACGCTGCAGATCGAGATGATCGCCGGCGTGCGCCGCCACGGCGCCGTTGCGACGCGGCTGCCGGGCAGGCTGGAGGCGCTGCTGCGCGAAGTGCAGGCCGGGCACCCGGTGGTGGTGTTCCAGAACCTCGGCCTCTCCTGGTATCCGCTGTGGCACTACGCGGTGCTGATCGGGCACGACATCGAGCGCGGCGAAGTGCTGCTGCGCTCCGGCACCACCGAGCGCCTCGCGCTGAGCATGCGCACCTTCGAGCACACCTGGGTGCGCGCCGGCAGCTGGGCCTTCGTCGCGCTGCCGCCGGGGCAGTGGCCGGCCACCGCCGAGGAGAAGGCGGTGGTGGAGGCGGCGGTCGGCTTCGAACGCGCCGCGCCGCCGGCACGTTCGGCAATCGCTTATCGCAGCGCGCTGGAACGTTTTCCCGGCAGCCTGAGCCTGCGCATCGGGCTGGGCAACGTGCTGCATGCGGCGGGCGACGAGGCCGGCGCCGCGCTGGCCTTCGAGGAAGCGGCGCGGCGTCATCCGGACAGCGCCGCGGCGTGGATGAACCTCGCCAGCACGCAAGTCGAACTGGGGCAGCGCGACGCCGCCTTGCAATCGGCGCGCCGCGCCGTCGCGGTGGCCGATGCCGGCCTCGCCGAGCGTGCCGCCGCGCTGCTCGCGTCCCTGGAGCGGCTCAGATGAAGGATTCGTCGGCGCCCAGGTAGCGCCACTGCCCGGCCGGTAGATCGCCCAACATCACGCGGCCGATGCGCACGCGCTTCAGGCCCGTCACCTTCAGGCCCACCGCCTCGCACATGCGGCGGATCTGGCGCTTGCGGCCTTCCACCAGCACGAAGCGCAGCTGGTCGTCGTTGACCCACTCGACACGCGCCGGCTGCAAGGCGACGCCGTCGAGTTCGAGGCCGTGGTTCAGCAGCTTCAGGCCCGCGGCCGAGAGGCGCTCGCCGCCGTCGGCCGGCTGCACGCGCACCAGATACTCCTTCTCGATGCCGCTGTCTTCGCCGATCAGCTGCTTGGCGGTGCGGCCGTCCTGCGTCAGCACCAGCAGGCCGACCGAGTCGATGTCGAGCCGGCCGGCCGGCGCGAGATGGCGCAGGTGCTCGCGCTGGAAGCGCAGCCCGCTCGCGTCCTCGCGCCAGTGGTTGGCCGGCGTCACCAGCACCGAGGCGGGTTCGTAGCCGTCCTCGGCCTGGCCGCTGACATAGCCCACCGGCTTGTTGATCAGCACGGTGACGCGCTGCGCCTGCTGCGTGCGCGCCTTCTTGTCGACCGTGACCTGCTGGTTCGGCAGCACGCGCGCGCCGAGTTCGGAGACGACTTCGCCGTCGACACGCACCCAGCCGCGCGCGATCCACTCGTCGGCCTCGCGCCGCGAGGCCAGGCCCAGCTCGCTCATGCGCTTGGACAGGCGCACGCTGCCGGGCTCGTGCTCGGGCCCGCTGGCGGGCGGCGGCGGTGCGGGGCGCTTGCCGAAAGCGGTGTTGGGGCCGGCCGGGCGCGCCGGCGGCAGCGGGGGGCGCGGGGGTTTGGCGGCGGGTTTGGCGGCGGGTTTGGGCGCGGGCTTGGCCACGGATTTGGCCGGGCGGAAGGCGTCCTTCGCCGGCGGCCGCTTCGCCGCCGGGCGCGGCTGCCCGGCATGGCGCGGCGGCTCCCGCTCGGCCCGCTCCGCACGCTCGGCCTGCGCCTGCGCCAGCGTCGGCCGCGGCTTGGCGCCGCTGCCGCGCAAGGGCGCGCGGCGTTTCGCGGCGGGAGCGGCAGGGGCGGATTTTTTCAGCGTGAGCGTGGCCATGGGCGCGATTGGAGCATGCGATTCGTTCAGCGCCCGCGCCAGAACAGGCCGTCCAGATCCTTCATCGTCAGCACGCGCCAGGTGGGCCGGCCGTGGTTGCACTGGTCGGCGCGCTCGGTACGTTCCATGTCGCGCAGCAGCGCGTTCATCTCGGCCAGCGTCAGCTGGCGGTTGGCGCGCACCGCGCCGTGGCAGGCCATCGTCGCGAGCAGCTCGTGCTGGGCGCGCTGGATCACGTTGCTCGCGTCGTACTGCGCCAGTTCGGCGAGCACGCTGCGCGCCAGCTCGACCACGTCGCCGCCGGCCAGCGCGGCGGGGCGTGCGCGCACCGCCAGCACGCCGGGCGAGAGCGGCGCGACGTCCAGGCCGAGGCGCGCCAGGTTGTCGGCCTGCGCCTCGGCGGTGGCCACTTCGGCCGGCGTGGCCGGGAAGGTGGCCGGGATCAGCAGCGGCTGCGATTCGATCGCCGCATCGGCGAGGTTCGCCTTCAGGCGCTCGTAGACGATGCGCTCGTGCGCCGCATGCATGTCGACGATCACCAGCCCCTGCGAGTTCTCGGCCAGGACGTAGACGCCGGCGATCTGCGCCACCGCGCGGCCGAGCGGCCAGTCGCCTTCGGGCAGCGGCGCGGGTGTCGGTGCTTGCGCGGCGGCCGTGGGCCACGCGGCCGGCGGCGCTTCCTGCGCGAACAGCACCGCGGCCTGCTGCAGGCCGAGTGCGGCCTGTTGCGGCGTGGTTGCCGGCCAGGGGCGCGCCGAAGGCAAGGGCGTGGCGGCAGGGGCCGCAACAGCGGCCGGCACCACCGCCGCCTCGCCCGCGCGCGACACCGCCAGCGCCGCGTCGACCGCGCGCCGCACCGCCTGGTGCACCTCGCGCGCATCGCGAAAGCGCACCTCGATCTTGGTCGGGTGCACGTTCACGTCCACGAGGCCCGGCGCGATCTCGATGAACAGCACGTAGCTGGGCTGCTTCGCGCCGTGCAGCACGTCTTCGTAGGCCGAGCGCACGCCGTGCGCGATCAGCCGGTCGCGCACGAAGCGGCCGTTGACGTAGACGTACTGCTGGTCGGCGCGCGAGCGCGCCGCCTCGGGCAGCCCGGCGCGGCCGCGGATGCGCAGCACGCCCAGCTCGAGCGCCACCTCGCGGCTGGCGCTCACGAACTCGTCGTGCAGCACGTCGCGCACGCGCTGCTCGGCGCCGGCGCGGCGCCACTGCTGCGCCAGCTTGCCGTCGTGCCAGACGGTGAAGGACACGTCGGGCCGCGTCAGCGCATGGCGGCGCACCGCCTCGATGCAATGCGCGAGTTCGGTCGCCTCGCTCTTGAGGAACTTGCGCCGCGCCGGCGTCGCGAAGAACAGCTCGCGCACCTCGACGCTGGTGCCCACCGCGCGCGCCGCCGGCGCCAGCTCGCCCGAGCGCGCCTCCAGCCGCTGCGCATGCGGCGCCTCGGCGGTGCGGCTGGCGATGCTCAGCTCGGCCACCGACGCGATGGCCGCCAGCGCCTCGCCGCGAAAACCCATCGTCGCGACGTTCTCGAGTTCTTCGAGCGAGCCGATCTTGCTGGTGGCGTGGCGCCGCAGCGCCAGCGGCAGCTCGGCGGCCGGGATGCCGCAGCCGTCGTCCTCGACCAGGATGGCGCGGATGCCGCCGGCCGTCAGCCGCACGACGATCTCGCCGGCGCCGGCATCGAGCGCGTTGTCGACCAGCTCGCGCACCACCGAGGCGGGGCGCTCCACCACCTCGCCGGCGGCGATCTGGCTGACCAGCTCGTCGGGCAGCTCACGGATGGGGCGGCGCGGGCGGGGGGAGTCGAGGACGGCGCTCATGCGCCATTGTAGGAAGGCGCCCCCGGATAATCGCCGCCCATGGACATCGCTGCCTTCGTGATCGACTTCATCCTGCACGTCGACGTGCACCTCGCCAACTTCGTCGCCACCTACGGCACCTGGGTGTACGCGCTGCTGTTCCTGATCATCTTCGTCGAGACCGGCGTGGTGGTGATGCCCTTCCTGCCCGGCGACTCGCTGCTGTTCGTGGTCGGCGCGCTGTGCGGCGCGGGGCTGATGAGCCTGCCGCTGTCGATCGGGCTGCTGATGGCCGCGGCCATCCTCGGCAACCAGAGCAACTACACGATCGGCGCCTACTTCGGGCCCAAGGTGTTCCAGTGGGAGAACTCGCGCTTCTTCAACAAGCACGCGTTCGACCAGGCGCATGCGTTCTACGAACGCTACGGAGGCATCACCATCGTCGCGGCGCGCTTCATGCCGTTCCTGCGCACCTTCGCCCCCTTCGTCGCCGGCGTGGCGCGCATGACACGCAGCAAGTTCACGTTCTACGACGTCACCGGCGCCGCGCTGTGGGTCGGCGGCGTGACGATGGCCGGCTACCTGTTCGGCAACATCCCGTGGGTCAAGGAGCACCTCGACAAGATCATCTGGGCGGCGATCCTGCTCCCCGGCGTGATCGTGATCTTCGGGGCCTGGAAGGCGCGCCGCGCGGCGGCCTGAGAAGGCGGCCGGCTCAGTTCGCGAACAGCATCGCCAGCACCGCCGCGGCCATCGTCGCGGTGGCGATCCAGCCGAGCACGCGGTGGCGCGGCGTCAGCGTGTGCTCTCCCAGGATCTCGCGCCGGCTGCCCAGCCACATCATCGCCACCATGATGGGCACCGCCACCACGCCGTTGGCCACCGCGCTCCACAGCAGCGCCTTGATCGGGTCGAGCGGGGTGAAGTCGATCGCCGTGCCCAGCAGCGTGGCGGCCACCAGCACGGCGTAGAAGCCGCGCGCCTCGGCCACCGAGTGGTCGAGCCCGGCGCGCCACTCGAACACGTCGGCCACCGCATAGGCGGCCGAGCCGGCCAGCACCGGAACGGCCAGCATGCCCGTGCCGATCACGCCGAGCGCGAACAGCGCGAAGGTGAGGTCGCCGGCGATCGGGCGCAGCGCCAGCGCGGCGTCGCGCGTGGTCTGGATCTCGGTGATACCGTGGCCGTTGAGCGTGATCGCGGCGGCCAGCATCACGCAGAAGGCGATCAGGTTGGAGAACAGCATGCCGAACGCGGTGTCGAGCTTGATGCGGTAGAGGTGCTCGGCCATGAAGGCGGGCGATTGTGTCGGCACGGCGCGCGCGCTCTCGAACTGCTGGCGCTGCTCCGACTCCTGCGCCGCCTGCCAGAAGAACAGGTAGGGGCTGATCGTGGTGCCGAGCACGGCCACCACCATGGTCCAGTAGCCGCTGCCGCCGGCCAGCGTGGGCAGCAGCGTGCGCTCGAGCACCTGGCCCCAGTTCACGTGCAGAGAGAACACCACGCCGACGTAGGCCAGCAGCCCGAGCGTCAGCCACTTCAGCACGCGCACCATCGCCTCGTAGTCCAGCCACACCGGCAGCAGCGCGCAGGCCAGGCCGAACAGCAGCGCGTGGCCGTGCGGCGGCCCGCCGGCCACCAGCTCGAGCGCCTCGCCCATCGCGGCCACGTCGGCGGCGATGTTCAGCGTGTTGGCCAGCACCAGCAGCGCCACCAGCGCGATCGCCAGCCAGCGCGGCAGCACGCGGCACAGGTTGGCCGCCAGCCCGCGCCCGGTGACCCAGCCGATGCGCGCGCTGACCATCTGCACTGCGATCATCAGCGGCGTCGTGAAGGCGAGCGACCACAGCAGGCCGGCCCCGTAGGCCGCGCCGGCCTGCGAGTAGGTCGCGATGCCGCTCGGATCGTCGTCGGCCGCGCCGGTGATCAGCCCCGGGCCGAGGCGGCCGGCGAGGCGGCGCGCGTGGTGCAGACCCAGCATGGCGTGTCGCCGCTCAGGCCCCCAGCGCCTCGCGCAGCGCCGCCGCGCACAGCCGCACCGCGTCGTTGGCCTCGTCGAGCACGCGGCCCATCAGGATGAAGCCGTGGATCTGGCGCTCGAAGCTGACGTGCGTGGCGCGGCTGCCCGCCGCGCTGAGCTTGTGCGCGTAGGCGATACCTTCGTCGCGCAGCGGGTCGTAGCCGGCGGTGAGCACCAGCGCCGGCGGCAGGCGCGAGTGGTCGGGGTGCAGCAGCGGCGAGGCGCGCCAGTCGGCGTAGTCGCGCGGCTCGGGGAGGTAGTGGCCGCTGAAATACGCCATCGTGTCGCGTGTCAGCAGGTAGCCCTCGCCGTTGCGTTCGTGCGAGGGCGCGCTGCGGTGCTGGTCGGTGGCCGGGTAGATCAGCAGCTGGTACGCGAAGGGCGCCTCGCCGGCGTCGCGCGCGGCGATCGCCACCACCGCGGCGAGGTTGCCGCCGGCGCTGTCGCCGCCGACGGCGATGCGCTGCGCGTCGAGCTTCAGCGCCGCGGCGTTCGCGCGCACCCAGCGGGCCGCGGCGACGGCGTCGTCCACCGCGGCGGGAAAGCGGTGCTCGGGCGCGAGGCGGTAGTCCACCGACACCACGGCGCAGCCCGAATGGTTCGCCAGCTCGCGGCACAGCGTGTCGTGCGTGTCCAGGTCGCCGATCACCCAGCCGCCGCCGTGGTAGTAGACCAGCGCCGGCAGCACCCGATCGTCCGGCGTGCCGAGCGGGCGATACAGGCGCAGCGGGATCTCGCCGCGCGGGCCGGGCGCGCGCGGCTCGCGCACCGAAGCGACCGGCGGCGGCTCCGGCTGCGTGAAGGCGCGCCGGTCGCGATAGATCGCACGCGCCTCGGCGGGGGCGAGCGTGTGCGTGGGCGGCACGCCGCGTTGGGCGATCAGGTCGAGCAGGGCGCGGGCCTGGGGGTGGAGCATGGGGGTCTCGCCGACGGACGATCAGAGCTGCCGGTTGCGCGCCAGCGGCGGATGCCGCGCGAAGTAGCGCGCGATGCCGTCTTCCAGCGCATCGACCAGCTTCCCGCGGTAGTCGGCGTCGCGCAGCTTGCGCTCCTCGTCGGGGTTGGAGATGAACGCCGTCTCGACCAGGATCGAGGGGATGTCGGGCGCCTTCAGCACCGCGAAGCCGGCCTGCTCGACCTGCGGCTTGTGCAGCCGCCCGACCTTGCCGATGCGGCCCAGCACCTCGCGGCCGATCTTCAGGCTGTCCTTGATCTGCGCGGTGGTGCTCATGTCGAGCAGCGTGCGCATCACGTCGGCGTGGCGGTTCTTGACGTTGATGCCGCCCACCAGGTCGGCGGCGTTCTCCTTGTCGGCCAGCCAGCGCGCCGCGGTGCTGCTCGCGCCGCCTTCGCTGAGCGCGAACACCGAGGCGCCGCGTGCCTGCGGGTTGACGAAGGCGTCGGCGTGGATCGAGACGAACAGGTCGGCCTGCACGCGCCGCGCCTTGCGCACGCGCTCGCCCAGCGGCACGAAGAAGTCGCCGTCGCGCGTCAGCATCGCGCGCATGCCGGGGCGCGCATTGAGGCGCTCGCGCAGCGCCAGCGCGATGGACAGCACCACGTCCTTCTCGCGCAGGCCGCTCGGGCCGGTGGCGCCGGGGTCTTCGCCGCCGTGGCCGGGGTCGAGCGCGACGACGATCAGCCGGTCGATCCTGTCCTTGGCGATGTGCGGCAGCGGCGGCGGCGACGGCGTCTGCACGGGCGGCGGCGCCGCCGCCGGCCCATTGGCCAGCGGCGGCCGCTCGATGCGGCCGATGAATTCGCCGAGCGCGTCCTGCACGGCCTTGGCGGCCTGCTGCTCGGCGCGCTCCTTGTCCTCGATCAGCTCGAGCAGCGGATCGCGCTCCTGCACCGGGTGCAGGTCGAACACCATGCGGTGCTGGTAGGCCGCCACCGGCACCAGCGTGAACAGCTGCGGCGCGGTCGGCTGCTTCAGGTCGATCACCAGGCGCACCACGCGCGGCTGGTTCTGGCCGACGCGCACGCCGGCGATGAAGGGGTCGTCGCTCTGCACCTTGCCGACGATCTCGCGCAGCGCCGGGCTGAGCTCCAGCCCGTCGATGTCGATCACCAGCCGGTCCGGGCCGCGGGCGAGGAAGTGGCGCTCGCTGAGCGCGCCGTCGGATTCGATGGTGATGCGCGTGTACTCGTCGGCCGGCCAGACGCGCACCGCGACGATGCTCGCGCCGTGCGCGATCTCGGCGCGGCCGAGCAGCAGCACCAGCGAGCCGGCGGCCAGAACGTCGCGCCGCTTCATGTCAGCAGCTCCAGGCCGCGCGGCGTGCAGGCCGCGAGCGTGACGCGGCGCGCCTCGTGGTCGAGCGGCTCGATGTCCACGCGCAGGTCGGGCGCGGGCAGCAGCCCCTCGGCCTTCTCGGGCCACTCGGCGAGCTTCAGCCCGCGGCTCGCGAACAGGTCGCGAAAGCCCGCGTCCTCCCACTCCTGCGGGTCGTTGAAGCGGTAGAAGTCGAAGTGCCACACCGTGCCGCCGGGCAGGTCGTAGGGTTCCATCACCGCGTAGGTCGGGCTCTTGATGCGGCCCGCGGCGCCGAGCGCGCGCAGCAGGTGGCGCGCAAACGTCGTCTTGCCGGCGCCGAGCGGCCCGTGCAGCTCGACGAAGGCGTCGCGCAGCGCGGGCCGCGCGGCCAGCGCGCGGGCGTCGGCCTCGCAATCGGCCTCGTCGGCCCAGTGCAGGGTGCGGCTTCCTAGAATCGTCAAATGAATGTCGTCGGTGATCGCGGGTTGGACGCCCGGGCCCTGCTCGCGCTGCTCGGGCAGTTGCGCGGCTGGGCCGAGGCGGAGGGATTTTCCCAGATCGGCGTGGCCGACGTGGACCTCGGTTCCGCCGAGGCCGGCCTGCTCGCCTGGCTCTCCAACGGCTTTCACGGCTCGATGGCCTACATGGCCGCGCATGGCCTGAAGCGCGCGCGCCCGGCCGAGCTGGTGCCCGGCACGGTGCGCGTGATCACCGCGCGCATGGACTACCTGCCCAAGAGCGCGCCCGAGGGCTGGCAGGCGATCGAGTGGCAGCGCCTGGCGCGGCCGGGCGATGCCGCGCTGTCGATCTATGCGCGCGGCCGCGACTACCACAAGGTGCTGCGCGCGCGATTGCAGCGCCTGGCCGACCGGCTGGCGGCGGCGGTCGGGCCGTTCGGGCATCGTGTGTTCACCGATTCGGCGCCGGTGCTGGAGGTCGAGCTGGCCTCCCGCAGCGGCATCGGCTGGCGCGGCAAGCACACGCTGACGCTGCACCGCGAGGGCGGCTCGATGTTCTTCCTCGGCGAGATCTACGTCGACCTGCCGCTGCCGCTGACCGCCGCGGCCGAGCCGCATTGCGGCACGTGCACGGCGTGCATGGACATCTGCCCGACGCAGGCGATCGTCGCGCCGTACCGGCTCGACGCGCGGCGCTGCATCTCCTACCTGACGATCGAGCACGACGGGCCGATCCCGCACGAGCTGCGCGCAGCGATCGGCAACCGCATCTACGGCTGCGACGACTGCCAGCTCGCCTGCCCCTGGAACAAGTACGCGCGCCGCTCGGCGCTGCCCGACTTCGAGCCGCGCGAGCCGCTGGGCAAGGCCACGCTGCTCGAGCTGTGGCGCTGGAGCGAGGCCGAGTTCCTGCAGCGCACCGAGGGCAGCGCGATCCGCCGCATCGGCCACGAACGCTGGCGCCGCAACCTCGCGGTGGCGATGGGCAACGCGCTGCGCGCCGGCAGCGACGACGGCCTGCGCGCCGCCCTGCGGGCCGGGCGCGACAGCGCCGGCGAGCTGCTGCGCGAGCACGTCGACTGGGC
This sequence comes from Pseudomonadota bacterium, assembly GCA_029779845.1. Lineage (GTDB taxonomy): Bacteria > Pseudomonadota > Gammaproteobacteria > Burkholderiales > Burkholderiaceae_C > Piscinibacter. The sequence continues at coordinate 49,898 of JAKOZT010000008.1, forward strand.
GCTGGCGCAAGGCTGAAGGCGCCTCATGCAAGCCGCTGCGCGATCAGCAGCGCCAGCGGCAGCCCCACCATCCCCACCAGCGTCGACAGCGTCACCAGCCCGGCGACGAAGCTGCCGTCGCCGCCCATGCGCGCGGCCAGCACGTAGGCGCTCGAAGCGGTCGGCAGCGCCGCGAAGGCGACCACGACGGCCTGCTGCGCCGGCGGCATCGCCAGCGCGATGCTCATCGCGATCGCCGCCGCCGGCAGCACGGCGTGGCGGATCGCGAGCAACGCCGCCGCCAGCCCCGGCGCGCGCTTCAGGCCGCCGAAGGTCAGCCCGGCGCCCACCGCCATCAGCCCGAGCGGCAACGCCGCCGCGCCGATGCGCACCAGCGTGGTGGTGGCGAGATCGGGCAGCTGCACGCCGAGCAGATTGCACGCCAGCCCCGCCGCGGTGCTGAGGATCAGCGGGTTCTTCGCCAGCTCGCGCCAGAAGCCCTGCCCGCCGTGGCGCGCCAGCGGCCACACCGCGGCGACGTTGCACAGCGGCACGCACAGCGCCACCAGCAGCGCCACCCAGGCCACGCCCTGGATGCCGGCCAGCCGCTCGGCCAGCGCCAGCGCCACGTAGGAGTTGAAGCGGAACGCCACCTGCGCGCCCGAGGCGTGCAGCTTCGCGTCCACGCCCGGCCACAGCCGCAGCGCGTAGGCGAGCAGCACGCCCAGCGTCACCACGCCCAGACCGCAGGCCGCCAGCGCCGCGGCCGCCTGCGGCTGCAAGGGGTGGCGCAGGATCGCGCTGAACAGCAGCGCCGGGAAGAGCAGGTAGTAGACCAGGCGCTCGGCGCCGTCCCAGACGCTACGATCGAGCGGCGTGTGGCGGCAGACGATCCAGCCGATCACGATGAGGGTGAAGTCGGGCAGCAGCAGCAAGGCGTCGGGCATGCGCCGAGTGTGCCAGCCGTTGCGCGCGGGCCTTCGCGGAACCTCCACGCGCAGCCGAGCACCAAGCCCCGATGAAAAAATCCCTTCGCACCCTGATCCTGCCCCTGCTGCTGGCCGCCGCGCTGGGCGCGCAGGCCACCGTCATCGAGGGCCAGCAGTTCGACGACAAGCTGCGCCTGGGCGGCAGCGATCTCGTGCTCAACGGCGTGGGCCTGCGCGCGGTGGCCTGGTTCAAGGGCTATGCCGCGGGCCTGTGGCTGCCGCGCAAGGCCGCCAGCGGCGAGGCGGCGCTGGCAACGGCGGGGCCGAAGCGGCTGCGCATGAAGATGCTGGTGGAGGTGGAGTCCAAGGAATTCGCCAAGGCCTTCAACAAGGGCATGAAGCGCAACCTCAACGACGCCGAGCGCGCCGAGATGGCCGATCGCATCGCGCGCTTCGACCGCACCGTGGCCACGCTGAAGGTGCTGAAGAAGGGCGACGCGGTCGACCTCGACTGGCTGCCCGATCGCGGCCTGGTGCTCAGCGTCAACGGCAGGCCGCTCGGCGAGCCCTTCGCGGGCGAAGGCTTCTACGCCGCGATCCTGAAGATCTACATCGGCCCCCATCCGGTCGACGAGAAGCTCAAGGCCGGGCTGCTCGGCCGGCCCGCCTGAGCGGCGGCCTACACTGCAGCTTCCTCACCCGCACCCGCAACCAAGGAGAACGAGTCCATGCACCGTCGCATTCTTCTCGCCGCCGTTCCGCTCGCCCTGGCGGCCGCCTCGCCGGCCGCGTTTGCCCAGGCCTACCCGAGCAAGCCTGTGAGGCTCATCGTGCCCTTCGCGCCCGGGGGCACCACCGACATCATCGCGCGCGTGCTGGCCGAGAAGATCAACGTGCCGCTGGGCCAGACGCTGGTGGTGGAGAACAAGTCCGGCGGCGGCGGCTCGGTGGGCGCCACCGAGATCTCCAAGGCGCCGGCCGACGGCTACACGCTCGGCATGGCCACCGTCTCGACCACCGCAGCCAACCCCGCCATCAACGCCAAGATCGCCTACAACCCGATCACCGACTTCACGCCGATCATCAACGTGGCGGCCACGCCGAACGTGATCGCGGTGCACCCGAGCTTCCCGGCCAAGAACTACGCCGGCTTCCTCGCCGAGCTGAAGAAGAACCCCGGCAAGTACAGCTACGCCAGCTCGGGCACCGGCGGCATCGGCCACCTGCAGACCGAGCTGTTCAAGAGCATGTCGGGCACCTTCATGACGCACATCCCGTACCGCGGGGCGGGGCCGGCGCTGAACGACACCGTGGCCGGCCAGGTGCCCATCATCTTCGACAACCTGCCCTCGGCGCTGCCCTTCATCAACACCGGCAAGCTGGTGCCCATCGTGGTGGCTGCGCCCCAGCGGCTGGCGGTGCTGCCCAACGTGCCCACCTTCAAGGACGTGGGCCTGGAGGCCGTCAACCGCATGGCCTACTACGGCCTGCTGGCGCCCAAGGGCACGCCGCCCGAGATCGTGGGCAAGGTGCACGCCGCCGCCATGAAGGCGCTGCAGGACCCGCCCTGAATGACACGGTGGCGGGCCAGGTGCCCATGATTTTTGACAACCTG
>JAKOZT010000027.1 GCA_029779845.1 Pseudomonadota bacterium
TCGCCGCCGGTTCGGGCGCGCCGGTGAGCGGCGGGCATTGCGCGCGGCCGAAGTGAGCTCGCGTTTTACTATCAATAAAAGAGCTGCTCGCGCTTGTTTGACAGGCGCCAAAGCCTGATTTGATTCATTTTTCCGCCGGCTGCACCAGCGCCCGCCGCGCAAAGCGCACCACGGTCACGCCGTCGCGCGCCTGCCGCACCGAGGGCATGACCAGCACGCAGTCGTCGCACGGCGTGACGACCGGCTCGCCTTCGCCGGGCCCGTCGTGGTGGCCGATCACGGTGCCGGCGTGTGCCAACACCTCCAGCCCCGTGAACGGCGCGACGAACGCAAAGCGCTCGCTGCGCGCCACGGCCGCGCCGTCCACCTTCAACGCCCACTGGCGCGGCGCGTCGGGCAGACGCCAGCCGGGCAGTTGCGCGTCGGGCGCGGAGCCGTCCAGCGTGCCGGCCGCTTGCAGAAAACGCAGGCACATATCCTGCGCCACCGCGCGGCTTGACGGATCGCCGTGAAAGCCGCATTCGATCAACAGCGAGCGCGTGTCGCCCGCCGCGTCATCCGGCAGGCCAAAGCGGCCGAAGTCGCGCATGCGCACGCCGTCGCTGTGGCCGACGTCGATGACGATGTGCTCGGGCGCGCGCAACTGCCGCGCCAGATCGAGATTGCGCGGCTGCACGCCGGTCAGCAGCAGCGGCGCCGAGGGTTCGTGCATCGAGTGCAGATCGAGCAGCCAGTCCGCCCGCTCGACAAACGGCCGCAGCTCGGCCGCGCGGCGGCGCTCCAGCGAGCTGCCGCTTTGCAGGCGCGCGGGAGACCATTGACGGTTCAGGTCTTCGTCGACAAAACGGGCGGCATCGGGCCGCGCCGCGTCGAAAGTGTCGAACGCCGCCAGGTTGCAGAACATCAGCGTCAGAGCGCCGCGCTGCGGTCGGATGGCGGCCTCCAGCAGGCCTTTCAGCGCCCAGGCGCCGCAAATTTCGTTGCCGTGGATCAGCGCGCTGATCAGCACGTGCCGGCCGGGCTGGCCAGACTCGAAATGCCACACGCCTTCGGCGCCCGTGTTGCCGGCGCGCCAGGCGGCGATGCCCGGCAGCGGCAGCTCAAAGGCCAGCGGCGGCGCGTTCATTGCTCGATTTTCGCGAACTGCACGATCTTCTGGTACTTGGCGACCTCGGCTTGCAGGAAGGGGCCGATGTCGCCGCCCGGCGCCGCCACGGTGGAGCCGCTGGCCTCCATCTTCTTGCGGAAATCGGGCGACTTCAACGATTCGGCCAGCGCGGTCTTCAACCGGGCCACCACGGCGTCAGGCAGCCTGGCCGGGCCCATCAGCACGAACCAGCTGCCGATGTCGATGCCCTTGAGCGCCTTGTGCTCGCCCAGCGCCGGAATGTCGGCCGTGAGCGGCGAGCGCTTGGCCTCGGTGGTGCCCAGCGCCACCACCTTGCCGCTCTTGATGTGCGGCAGCCCGCTGGAGAGCACGAACACGCCGTAGTCCAGGTTGCCGCCCACCAGGTCGGTCGTCAGCGGCGCCACGCCACGGTAGGGGATGTGCGTCATGAACAGGCCGGCGCGCTCCTTCACCATTTCGCCCGCCAGGTGCAGCGCGGTGCCGACGCCCGAGCTGCCGTAGCTGAACTTGCCGGGCGCGGCCTTCACCTTGGCCAGGAATTCGTCGAGGTTCTTGACGCCCGCCGTCGGCGAGGCCACAAGCACCATCGGCTGCGAGGCGATCAGGCCGATGGGCGTGAAGTCCTTCAGGTCGTACCTGGTGGTCTTGGTGACCAGCTTGCTGATCGCCACCTCGTTGTTGGCGCCGACCAGCAACGTGTAGCCGTCGGGCGCCGCGCTGGCGACCTTCTGCGCGCCGATGGCGCCGCCGGCGCCGCCCAGGTTCTCGATCACCACCGGCACGCCCAGCTGCTTGGCCAGCGCGTCGCCCAGCGTGCGCCCCGTCAGGTCGGTGCTGCCGCCAGCCGGGTAGCCGACGACGATGGTGACCGGCTTGGTCGGATAGGCCTGCGCCAGCGCGGCGGGGGCGGCGGCGAACGTGGCCAGCATCAGGGCCAGCGAGAGATGGGTGGGGCGTGGCACTTTGACGGGTTCCTTCGCTTTATGAGTCAAATCGGCCGCTGGCGCTGATTGGATAAGCGCGGGCAGCTATGTAAAACAGAGCATCAAGCAGCGCGAGCGCGGTTCAGCGCATCGCGCGTCGCCAGCGCCGCAGCACGCGCCGCGTGAGCGAAATCGGTGCCCTCGCCGGCATACAGAATGGCGCGCGAGCTGTTGACGATGACCGCGCCCGTGGTGGCGCCCGCGCCGTCGCCGCGCCAGCCGGCCTGCACCGTCGCCGCCGCATCGCCGCCCTGCGCGCCGACACCGGGAATCAGCAGCGGCAGCGTCGGCGCCAGTTCGCGCACGCGCTCGATCTCTTGCGGATAGGTCGCGCCCACCACCAGGCCGAGCTGGCCGTTCAGGTTCCACGGACCTTGCGCCAGGCGCGCGACGTGCTCGTACAGCAGCGGCTGCCCTTCGACCGACGCCAGGCGCTGGTTCTGCAGGTCGTCGCCGCCGGGGTTCGACGTGCGGCACAGCAAAAACGCGCCTTTGCCTTTGTATTGCAGGTAGGGCGCCACCGAATCGAAGCCCATGAAGGGCGACAGGGTGACCGCGTCGGCGCCGTAGCGATCAAATGCCTCGCGCGCATACTGCTCTGCCGTGCTGCCGATGTCGCCGCGCTTGGCGTCCAGAATGATCGGCACCTTGGGCGCGATCTCGCGCATGCGCGCCATCAGGCGCTC
>JAKOZT010000049.1 GCA_029779845.1 Pseudomonadota bacterium
CCCGCCCGCCGCGTCCGTCGAAGCGCTGAGCGGCTGGTGGCGGCAGTTCGACGACGCGGCGCTGGGCGACTTCGTCGAGCAGGCGCTGCGCGGCACGCCCGAGCTGCGCGCCGCGCTGGCCCGGCTCGAAGCCGCCCGCGCCAGTCGCGCGCTGGCCCGCGCGCAGCGTGCGCCGACGGTGACTGCGGGCGTTTCGGCCCAGACGTCGGCCGCGAATGGTCGCGCCGCCACGGACGCGTTCGGCACGGGCCTGGACGCGGCCTGGGAGCTCGATCTGTTCGGCGCGCGGCGCCGCGCGCTCGAGGCAGCCGAGGCCGATCTCGGTGCCGCCGAGGCGACGCTTGCGTCGACCCGCGTGTCGCTGGCGGCAGAGGTGGCGCTGGCCTACGTCGAGGTGCGCACGGCGCAGGCCCGCATCGACGTGGCCCGCCGCAACCTCGACAGCCAGGCCGAGACCCTGCAGCTCACCCGGTGGCGTGCCCAGGCGGGGCTGGTCGGCGCGCTCGACGTCGAGCAGGCGACGGCCAGCCACGCGCAGACGCGTGCCCAGCTGCCCGTGCTCGAATCCGCCTTCGGGCAGGCCCGTCACCGGCTCGCCGTGCTGCTGGGCCGTCCGCCGGCGGCGCTCGATGCGGTGCTGGCGGCGCCGAAGCCGATCCCGACCGCCCCGGCCGGGATCGCGGTGTCGATTCCGGCCGCGGTGCTGGCTCAGCGTCCCGACGTGGCCGCCGCCGAGCGCGCGCTGGCAGCCGAGACGGCGCGGGTCGGCGTGGCCGAGGCCGCGCGCTATCCCAGCCTGTCGCTGGGCGCGTCGATCGGGCTGCAGGCGCTCACGCCCGGAGGCCTGCTCGACGCCGGCGCGACGACGCGGTCGCTGTTCGCCAGCCTGGCCGCCACGGTGTTCGACGCCGGGCGGCTGCGCCGGCAGGTCGAGATCCGCAGCGCGGTGCAGGCGCAGGCGCTCGCCCAGTACGAGTCGACGGTGCTGACCGCGCTGCAGGAGGTCGAGGACGCGCTGCTGGCGCTGGCCGTCGGCGGCGAGCGGCGCGTGGCGCTCGCCACCGCGGTCGACGCCGCCCGCAATGCCGCGCTGCTCGCGCGCCAGCGGTATGCATCGGGCCTGGCCGACTTCCAGGCGGTGCTGGATTCTGGACGCACCGTGCTGACGCTCGAGGACGCGCTGGTCACCAGCACGGCCGACACGTCCGACGCGGTCGTGCGTCTGTACAAGGCCCTGGGCGGCGGCTGGTCCGGCGCCGCCGGCGACGAGAGGAAGCAGCCATGACGAAGCCCGGGACGCCGCCTGCCGAGGGCGGCATCGAAGCGCTGATCGGCAGCGAAGGCACGCGCTCGCCGTGGCCGCGCAGACTGCTGTGGAGCGCGCTGCTGCTGGCGGCCGCCGCCGGGCTGGCCTGGTACTTCCTGGGCGGCGGCACCGCCCGGAAGGGGCCGTCGTTCGTCACCGAGGCGGCGCGGGTGGGCACGCTCAGCGTGAGCGTGACGGCCAACGGCACGCTGCAGCCCACGCGCTCGGTGAACATCGGCAGCGAGCTGTCCGGCACCGTCGCGCGCGTGCTGGTCGACGTCAACGACCGCGTGGTGCGCGGCCAGGTGCTGGCCGAGCTCGACACGGCGCGGCTCACCGACCAGATCCGCCGCTCCCGCGCCAGCGTGGCGTCGGCCGAAGCGCGGATCGCGGCGGCCGAGGCCACCGCCACCGAGGCGCGCGGCAATCTCGCGCGCATGGAGGAGGTGTCGCGGCTGTCCGGCGGCAAGGTCCCGTCGCGCGCCGAGCTCGACACCGCGCGGGCTGCGCTCGAGCGCGCGCTGGCCGACACGAATGCCGCCCGCGCCACGCTGGCCGACGCGAAGGCCGCGCTCAGCGCGGACGAGACCAATCTGCGCAAGGCGTCGATCCGCTCGCCGATCGACGGCCTGGTGCTCACGCGCTCGGTCGACCCCGGCAACGCCGTCGCCGCCTCGCTGCAGGCGGTCACGCTGTTCACCGTGGCCGAGGACCTCACGCGCATGGTGCTCAAGGTCAACGTCGACGAGGCCGACGTGGGCCAGGTGCGTGACGGTCAGAGCGCCACGTTCACGGTCAGCGCCTGGCCCGACCGGCGCTACCCGGCCACGATCACGCGCGTCGGCTACGGCGCCACCACCAAGGACAACGTCGTCACCTACGTGACCGAGCTCGAGGTGGGCAACCAGGACCTGAGCCTGCGGCCCGGCATGACGGCCACCGCCACGATCACGGCCACCGAACGTCGCGACGTGCTGCTGGTGCCGAACGCCGCGCTGCGCTTCACCCCGCTGCTGGAGGGCGCGGCCGCGCCGTCGGGCAGCGGCGTGTCGGGCAGCGGAGCGTCGGCGGGCAGCGCGTCCGGCGGCGCGCCCGGGACCGCGTCCGGCGCCGGGAACGGAAGTGCCGCCAACGGCGCGAAGGCCGGCGGTGCGTCGGGCGGCGGCATCGTGTCCCGGCTGATGCCGCGCCCGCCGATGGGCGGCGGCCGGCGCGCGGGCGGGGCGTCCGGCGGCGGTGCCCGTCAGGTCTGGGTGCTGCGCGACGGTGCACCCGTCGCGGTTGCGATCACGCCGGGCCTGTCGGACGGGCGCTTCACCGAGGTGCGCGGCGGCGACCTGAAGGCCGGCGACCCGGTGATCGTCGAACAGTCCGTGGCGACGCCGTGAGCGACGCATCGCCGACGCCGCTGATCCGGCTGCGCGGCGTGACCCGCGTGTACGGTCAGGGGGCTGCGCAGCTGCGCGCGCTCGACGGGGTCGACCTCGATGTCGCGGCGGGCGAGTTCGTCGCCATCATGGGCCCCAGCGGTTCGGGCAAGTCCACGGTCATGAACGTCATCGGCTGCCTCGACACACCCACCAGCGGCCGCTACCTGTTCCGCGGCGTGCCGGTCGAGGGCCTGTCGCGCGACCAGCGGGCGCGCCTGCGCCGCCGCTGGCTCGGCTTCGTGTTCCAGGGCTTCAACCTGCTGGCGCGCACCTCGGCTCTGGAGAACGTCGAGCTGCCCCTGCTGTACCGCGGCGAGGGCACGGCCGCGCGCCGCGCCAAGGCGCTGGCCGCGCTGGCCGCCGTGGGCCTGGCCGACCGCGCCGGCCACACGCCCGCCGAGCTGTCGGGCGGCCAGCAGCAGCGCGTGGCGATCGCCCGCGCGATCGTCACCGATCCGCAGGTCCTGCTGGCCGACGAGCCCACCGGCAACCTCGACACCCAGCGCAGCCGCGAGATCATGGACCTGATCGCCGCCCTGAACCGGGACCGGGGGCTCACGGTGCTGATGGTCACGCACGAGGCCGACATGGCCGCCTATGCGCAGCGCATCGTGCGCTTCGTCGACGGGCGCATCGCCAGCGACACCGCGAACCCGGCGGTTGCGCCGCCGGACGCGCCGCCGTCGACCGGGAGGGCCGCCTGATGCTGTGGAACTCGCTGATGCTCGCGTTGCGCGAGATCCGCCGCAACCTGCTGCGCTCGTTCCTGACGATCCTGGGCATCGTGATCGGCGTGAGCGCCGTGATCACCATGGTCACGCTGGGCAATGGCGCCACGCAGGCGGTGCGCGAGCAGATCTCCAGCCTCGGCAGCAACCTGCTGATGGTGCGCCCCGGCCAGCGCCTGGGCGCGGGCCAGTCGGCCGCCGGTGCGCCGGCCTTCACCGAGGCCGACGTGGAGGCCGTCGCCACGCAGATCGGCGGCATCCGCGCGGTGGCGCCCGAGGTGCGCAGCGCGGTCACCGTCATCCACGCCGCGCGCAACTGGTCGACCAGCGTGACCGGCACCAGCAACAGCTACTTCGAGACCAACAACTGGCGCATCGCAACCGGGCGCACCTTCGAGCCCGGCGAGGAGCGCGCCGGCGCCGCCGTCTGCGTGATCGGTGCGACGGTCCGCCGCGAGCTGTTCGGCACGCAGGACCCGCTGGGCGCGCAGGTGCGGGTGCGTCAGTTCTCCTGCACGGTGATCGGCGTGCTGGCCTCCAAGGGGCAGGCCGCGATGGGCATGGACCAGGACGACGTCGTCGTGCTGCCGCTGCGCACCGTGCAGCGGCGCGTGACGGGCAGCACGCGGGTGAACACGCTGCTGGTGTCGCTCAAGGACGAGGCCGACGCCGCCCAGGTCAAGGACGCGCTGGGGCGTCTGCTGCGCGAGCGGCGGAAGCTGTCCGAGAACGACGACGACAACTTCAACGTGCTCGACACGCGGCAGATCGCCGAGGCCATGTCCGGCACCACGCAGGTGATGACCACGCTGCTGGGCGCGGTGGCCGCCGTCAGCCTGCTGGTCGGCGGCATCGGCATCATGAACATCATGCTGGTGAGCGTCACCGAGCGCACCCGCGAGGTCGGCATCCGCCTGGCCATCGGGGCGCTCGAGCGCGAGGTGCTGCTGCAGTTCCTGATCGAGGCGGTGGTGCTGGCCGCGTTCGGCGGTCTGGCCGGCATCGCGCTGGCGGCCGTCGCCTCCATCCTGCTGGCCGGGGTGATGCAGGTGCCGTACGTGTTCGATGCGGCGATCAACCTGATGTCGTTCGGGTTCTCGGCCGCGATCGGTGTGCTGTTCGGCTACTTCCCGGCGCGGCGGGCGGCGCGGCTCGATCCGATCGAGGCGCTGCGGCACGAGTGAGGCGCTGCGGCACGGCGCGCTGCTGGGGCGCTGCTGGGGCGCGGGCGAGGTGCTGCGGCGCGCGTGCCGGGCTGCGCCCACGGGGCCGGGTCAGTGGTGCGGCACCCGCATCGCTTCGCCGGGCTGGCGCACGATCGCCAGGTCGCGCGATCCGGCGAAGATGTCGCGGGGGCGCAGCCCGTACACCTGACGGATCGAATGGCTGAAGTGCGTCGAGTCGGGGTAGCCGATCTCCAGCGCGAGCGCGGTGAGACTCGGCGTGCCGTTCGCGTAGTGCAGGAAGCTGCGTGCCCGCTTCCAGGCGCGGAACCCCCGGTAGGTGGCGCCGACCTCGGCGCGGAACAGGTGCAGGAAGCGCGAGAACGACAGGCCGGCGAGCTGCGCCGCCTGTTCGGCCGACAGCTGCGCGTACGGCTGCTGCACGATGCGCGACGCGATTGCCGCCACGCGTGCGTCGAGCGTGCGCCGCTCGAGCATGCGGCCGAAGAACAGCAGGTCGATGTCGACGCCGGTGAGGTCGCGGCCGAAGTCGCCCCGCACCAGGCGCCGGAACGTCTCGCACACGCGTTCACCGACCGGCCGGCCGGCGGCCGGCACGGGCGACGCGCCGGGCTGAAGCCACTGCGGCAGCCGCGCCGCGTCGATGCTCTCGGGCTCGATCATCAGCACGCCGATCATGCGGTCCGCGGTCGACACCTGGTGGGGCGTGTAGGGCGGCACGACCGCGATGCCGGGCGTCTCCCAGGTGGTGCCGGCGACCGTCAGCCGCAGCGGCGCGTGCAGCGCCGCGTACAGCGTGTGGCAGCCGAAGGACCGGCGGGTCGGCACCCCGAGCAGCCCGGCGTACGCCACGCGTTCGGGCCCCAGGATCATGATCTTGCCGCCGAGTCCCGACGCGGCACGGGCGTCGGGAGCGCGGGAACCGGTCCTGCTGCGGGTCATGTCTCCTCCGGAGGATGCGGGGCGTGACCGGCGCCGCGAAGGCGTGCGCCGGCGCGGACCCGATCGGCCGGGAAGGCCGTCGGATCTCGTCTCGATCGTTCGGAGGCTGCCACAGGGGAGGTCGGCCCGGCAAGTCAGGGCCGCCCCCCGGGGGGAGGGGGCCGGTTCAGCCGCCGTCGAAGCGCGGCGCGCGCCGCTCGACGAAGGCGCGGATGCCTTCGCGTGCGTCGGCCGTGCGCGAGGCCGTCACCAGGCCGTCGCGCTCGAGCGCGAGGTGGGCGCCCAGCGTGCGCGCCGATGCGCCCGCGCACAGGCGCTTGACCCGCGCCATCGAGCCGGGTGCGCAGGCGGCGAGCCGCTGCACCAGCGCGTCCGCGGCGCCGGCGAGTTCGGCGTCGGGGTGGACCGCGTCGACGATCCCCAGTGCCAGGCAGCGCTGGGCGTCGAGGGCGTCGCTCAGCATGAACAGCTGCTTGGCCCGCTCCGACCCGATGCGCCGCGACAGGAAGTACGACGCGCCGGCGTCGGGCGACAGGCCGATCGCCGCGTAGCCGGTGCGCAGCTTCATCGACGCGGCCGCCAGCACGAAGTCGGCGCACAGTGCCACGCCGATGCCCGCGCCGCCGATCGCGCCGTTCAGCGCGCTGACCACCGGCATCGGGGCCTCGCCCAGCCGCTCGATCGCCGGATGCAGCGGCTCGAGAATGCGTTCGACCAGCGTGTCGATCCCGTCGCCGGCCGCGACGAACTCCTCGATGTCGCCGCCGGCGCAGAAGATCTTGCCGGTGCCCCGCAGCAGCACCACGCGCGGTGCGGCATCGAGCACCGCATGGATCGCCCGCGTCAGCGCGTGGCTGGCCGCCAGACCGATCGCGTTGGCACGCTCGGGCCGCTCGAGCGTGATCGTGCCGACGCCCTGCTCGACGCGCCACCGGATGCCGTCCTGCACCGTGTCGCCCACCGTTGCTGCGTTCATCCCCGTGCCTCCTTCAGGTGCGTTCGTACAGGGTGACGACGCAGGCGCCGCCCAGCCCCAGGTTGTGCTGCAGCGCCAGCCGTGCGCCTTCGACCTGCCGTGCGCCGGCCGTGCCGCGCAGCTGCTGCACGAGCTCGGTGCACTGCGCCAGGCCCGTGGCGCCCAGCGGATGGCCCTTGGACAGCAGGCCGCCCGACGGGTTGGTGACGACCTGCCCGCCGTAGGTGTTGTCGCCGTCGCACACGAAGCGCTCGGCGCCGCCCTCGGCGCACAGACCGAGCGCCTCGTAGCTGAGCAGCTCGTTCTGCGCGAAGCAGTCGTGCAGCTCGACGACGTCGACGTCGCGCGGCCCGATGCCGGCGGCCTCGTACACCTGGCGCGCCGCCTCCTTCGCCATGCCGAAGCCGACCACCTCGCGCATGTCGCGCGCCTCGAAGGTGACGGGACGGTCGGTCGTCATCGACTGCGCGCGGATGCGCACCGACCGGTCCAGGCCGTGGCGCCGCGCGAAGTCGTCGGAGCAGATCACGGCCGCGGCCGCACCGCAGGTCGGCGGGCAGGCCATCAGGCGTGTCATCACCCCGGGCCACAGCATCGGCGCGTGCAGCACCTCCTCCTCGGTGACGACGTTGCGGAACAGCGCCAGCGGATTGTTGGCCGCGTGACGGCTCGCCTTGGCGCGGATCTTCGCGAAGGTGGACAGCTGCGTGCCGTACTGCTGCATGTGGGCCTGGCCGGCGCCGCCGAAGTAGCGCAGCGCCAGCGGGATCTCGCCGTGGCCGACGAGTTCGTCGGTGAGCGCGTCGAAGCGGTCGAAGGGGCTGGCGCGGTCCTTGTAGACGGATCCCAGCGCGCCCGGGGTCATCTGCTCGAAGCCCAGCGCCAGCGCGCAGTCGACCGCGCCGCTGGCCACCGCCTGGCGCGCGAGGAACAGCGCGGTCGATCCGGTGGAGCAGTTGTTGTTGACGTTGACGATCGGGATGCCGCTCATGCCGACCTCGTACAGCGCGCGCTGGCCGGCGGTCGAGTCGCCGTACACGTAGCCGACGTAGGCCTGCTGGATCCGGTCGTAGGCGACGCCGGCGTCGGCCAGCGCCAGGGCCGCCGCCCGCGCGCCCATGTCGGGATAGGGGGCGCTCGCGCCCGGCTTGCTGAACGGGATCATGCCGACCCCGGTGACGAATACGTGTCGGTCCATCGTGTCCTCCGTTGGTTGCGGCCGTCAGTAGCCGAGCTGCTTCGCTGCGAGGTCCTTCATGATCTCCTCCGACCCGCCGCCGATCATGTTCACCTTCACCTCGCGGTAGATGCGCTCGGGGCGCGTGCCGCGCATGAAGCCCATGCCGCCGAGGATCTGCACCGCGGTGTCGGCGCAGAACTGCAGCGACTGCATCGCGTGCACCTTCAGCATCGACAGCTGCGCCACCAGGGTCTTCGGGTCGCCGGCCTCGTGCTCGACGCGCCAGGCCAGGTCCTCGAGCATCGTACGCGTGGTGTCGATGCGGATCGACATGTCGACCAGCTTGTGGCGGATCACCTGCCGCTCGACCAGCGGCAGGCCGAAGGTCTTGCGCTCGCGCGCCCACGACAGCGCGTCCTCCAGGCACACCTGCTGCAGGCCGTAGGCGCCGGCCGCCATGCCGATGCGCTCGGAGTTGAAGTTGCGCATGACGATGCGAAAGCCCCGGTTCTCCTCGCCGATCAGGTTGGACACCGGCACCCGGCAGTTGTCGAAGTGCAGCTGCGCGGTGTCGGAGGCCCACCAGCCCATCTTCTTGAGCGGCGTGCGCGTGAAGCCGGGGGTGTCACGCTCGATCAGCAGCAGCGACACGCCGCCCGCGCCGCGGTCCTCGGGGTTGGTACGCACCGCCACCGTGTAGTAGTCGGCGCGCATGCCGGAGGTGATGAAGATCTTGCTGCCGTTGACCACGTAGTGGTCGCCGTCGCGCAGGGCGGTGGTCTTCAGGCTGGCGACGTCCGAGCCGCCGGAGGGCTCGGTGATCGCCAGCGCCGAGATCTTCTCGCCGGCCAGCACGGCCGGCAGCACGCGCCGCTTCATCTCGGCGCTGCCGGCGGCGAGGATCGGCGGCGAGCCGATCGTATGCGACTTCAGCGACGCATTGACGCCGCCGGCGCCGCTGCGCGCCATCTCCTCAGCCAGGATCAGCTTGTAGAAGATGTCGCAGGGCGTGCCGCCGTATTCCTCGGGGTAGCCCAGGCCCAGCAGCCCCGCCTGCGCGGCCTTGCGGTACAGCTCGCGCGGGAAGGTCTCGGCCTCGTCCCATTCGTTGGCATAGGGCGCCATCTCGCGGGCGACGAAGGCGCGCACGGTCTCGCGGAACTGCTCGTGCTCGGGCGTGTAGTAGTTCGGGTTGCGGTACGCGGTCAGCGTGTTGGGGAAGTCCATGTCCGTCTCCTGTGATCGTCACATCCAGGCCAGCGTCTGGCCGCCGTCGACGGTGAGCACCGCGCCGGTCATGTAGCGGCCGGCGTCGGACGCCAGCAGCAGCACCGCGCCGTCGAGCTCGTCGACGTCGCCGATGCGCCGTTGCGGCGTGCGCCGGACCATCTCCTCGGTGAAGCCGGCATGCACGAAGGCGTCCTGCATCTCGGTGGCGATGTTGCCCGGCACCAGCGTGTTCACGCGGATGCCCCGGCCCGCGAGCTCCAGCGCGAGCACCGCGCCGAACTGCACGACCGCCGCCTTGGAGGCCGAGTACGCGGCCATGAAGCCGCCGGCGCGCAGCGCGGTGGTGGAGGCGACGTTGATGATGCTGCCGCGGCGGATCTTCGACATCCGGCGCGCCGCCTCGCGCGCGACGCGCATCGCGCCCTTCGTGTTGGTGTCGAACACGCGGTCGATGTCGTCGTCGGTCTGGTCGACGAAGCGCCTGACCAGCGTGATGCCGGCGTTGTTGAAGAGCAGGTCGACCGGTGCGCCGAACGCCTGCTCGGCCGCGTCGAACGCGGGTGCGATCGTGTCGGTGCGGGTCACGTCGAGGGCCACCGCGCAGGCGCGGTGGCCTTGGGCGCGCAGCGCTGCGGCAGCCGCTTCGACCCGGTCGGCGCGGCGCGCGGCCAGCGCCACGGCCGCGCCGGCGCGTGCGAACAGGCGCGCGACGTGCAGACCGATGCCGCTGGAGGCGCCCGACACGAACGCGGTGCGGCCGCTCAGGCTGAACAGGCGCCCGGCCTCGGCGGCGAAGGCCGGTGCGGGGGCGGAGGCGGTCACGGCCACTGCGTCGCGCGTTGCCGCTTCGACGCCTCGTCCTCCAGCGCCGCGGCCAGCGCCGCCGGCACCTCGATCGGCATGTCGAGCAGCTGCTGCCCCATGCCCTTGCCGAGCGGGTCCAGGCGCATCGACGCCGTGCCGCCGCCGTCGAGCGCGCTGAACAGCAGGAAGTTGCAGCCGTGGATGCCCGGCACCCGGTAGCGCTTGACCTCGCCCTTGACCATGTGGGCGAACCAGTCGCGCACCGCGGCGGCGGTGACCTGCTCGAGGAGGATCGGCAGGTACTCCGGACGGCGGGCGATCAGGCCGATGTTGGAGTTGTCGCCCTTGTCGCCGCTGCGGGCCCACGCCAGCCGCACCAGCGGCACGAGGGCATGGCCCGCGGCCGGCGTGCGCACCGTCTCGACGGCGGCCCGCGCGAGGCGCTCGGACTCGGGCAGGGCCGGCGCGGTGGTGGTGTCGGCGGCCTCGGCCGGAGCGCGCCAGCCGCCGTCGACCGGTACCGGCGCAGGCATCGAGGTGCCGTCCATCGTCACCTGGATGGCCACGTCGCGCTTGGGCAGCGTGAACGCGACCTGCTTGATCAGCGGCGACGCGCTGGGCCGCGCGAAGCCGGGGCCGGTCGTGCCCGGCGACCACGAGGTGCCCGCCGGTGCGATCTCGCGCGCGAAGATCTCGAGCGCGGGCTTCATCGTGTGGTTGACCGCGACGCGCATCGTCACCTCGCGCGCGGCGCGCGCCCGGGCGTGCGGGCCGTAGCCGCTCTCGGCGCCGATCACCTCGACGTGGGTGGCGGTGTAGTCGGGCAGGCCCCGGGCGCGGAAGATCGCGCGCGTGCGTGCCAGCACGGCCTCGCCGGTGCGCTGCGCCTTGGCGACCGCGTCGATGCCCACGATCACCATCGTGCCGGCCGCGCGGAAGCCGTCCATGTAGGTGGCCGACACCTTGTAGGTGTCGGTGGGCGCATACCCGCGCGCGCCGCTGACGCGCACCGCGTCCGGGCTCAGCTGCTCGATGCGCACGTCGCGGAAGTCGCAGACCACGTCGGGCAGCACGTAGGCGCCCGGATCGCCGATCTCGTACAGCATCTGCTCGGCGACGTTGGCCGCCGAGATCAGCCCGCCGGTGCCGGGCGGCTTGCCCACGGTGAAGCTGCCGTCGGCCGCGCACTCGATCACCGGGTAGCCGATGTTCGCCCAGTCGGGCACCTGGTCCCAGTCGGTGTGCAGCCCGCCGGTCGCCTGCGCGCCGCACTCGATGATGTGGCCGGCCAGGCTGCCCGCGGCGAGCAGGTCGTAGTCGGTGGCCCGCCAGCCGAACGCGTGCATCAGCGGGCCCAGCGTCACCGCGCTGTCGACGCAGCGGCCGGTGATCACGATGTCGGCGCCGGCGGCCAGCGCCTGCGCGATCGGCAGCGCGCCGAGATAGGCGTTGGCACTGATGATGCGTTCGGGCGCCGGGGCGCCGGTGAACATGTCCTTCAGCCCGGCCGCGCGCAGCGCCGGGATCTGTGCGCTGACGTCGTCGCCTTCGACGACCGCGATCTTCAGGTCCAGTCCCAGCTCACGCACCAGCGCCGCCAGCGCGTCGCCGCAGCTGCGCGGGTTGATGCCGCCGGCGTTGCTGACGACGCGGATCCTGCGCCGGGCGATCTCGGGCAGCACGCTGCGCATCGCGACGTCGACGAAGTCGGTCGCGTAGCCGAGCTCCGGCTTCTTGCCCCGCGCGGCGGCCATGATCGCCATCGTCAGCTCGGCCAGGTAGTCGAAGACGAGGTAGTCGATGTCGCCGCCCAGCACCAGCTGCGGCGCGCCCAGCGAGCTGTCGCCCCAGAACCCGGAGGCGCCGCCGATGCGGATCTTCCTGTTCGTGTCCATGCCCGTCTCCTTCACGACTGCGCCGCGTCGGCGGCCTTCTCGATCTCGGCCACCACGCGGAACGCGGTCACCTGCTCGCCCATCGTCGCCGACAGGCTCGTGACCCGGCCCGACACCGGCGCCGAGTGCACGTGCTCCATCTTCATCGCTTCCAGCGTGAGCACCGGCTGGCCGGCCTTGACCGTGTCGCCGACGGCGACGTGCACCGCGACGACCCGGCCGTTCATCGACGCGCGGATGCGCCCGTCGCCGGCGGCTTCGCCCGCGCGCACGGTCGCCGCGTGCGTCTGGTCCTGGATGCGCCAGGCGGTGCCGCGGTACTGCAGCAGCAGCTCGCGCCGGTCGCGCGCCAGCACCGCGCGCTCGACCAGCCCGTCGCACTCGAAGCGCACGGCGTGCGTGTCGAGGTCGACGATGCGCAGGGCGAACGTGCGCTCGCCGATCGTGACCGCGTAGCGCCGGTCGCCCTGGTTGGCGAGGTGCGCGACGCAGGCCTTGGTGTCGGCCTCGAAGCGGAAGGTGATCGGCAGCCGGTGGGCGATCGAGCCGGCGTGCCGGCGCAGCGGGTTCTCGCTGGCGGTCGCGTACAGCAGCACGGCCGCCAGTGCGTGCGCGCGGGCGTCGGCCTCGGGGTCGGGCTTGAGCAGCGCGTCGGCGTGCTGGGCGATGAACGCGGTCGTGGCGCCGCCGGCGGCGAACACCGGATGCCGCAGGCAGTTGGCCAGGAAGGTCTGGTTGGTGGTGACGCCCAGCGCCACCGCGTCGTCCAGCGCGCTGGCCAGCTTGCGCCGCGCCTCGTCGCGGTCGGCGCCGTGGCTCACCAGCTTGGCGATCATCGAGTCGTAGTAGGGCGAGATCTCGGCGCCCGACGCGAGCGCGTGCTCGACGCGCACGGACGCGGGCATCTCCCACAGGGCCATCACGCCGCTCTGCGGCATGAAGCCGTGATCGGCGTCCTCGGCGCACAGCCGCACCTCGATCGCGTGCCCCTGCGTGCGCACCTGCTCCTGCGTGATCGGCAGCGGCTCGCCCGCGGCGACGCGCAGCTGCAGCTCGACCAGGTCGAGGCCCGTGATCGCCTCCGTGACCGGATGCTCGACCTGCAGCCGCGTGTTCATCTCCATGAAGTAGTAGCTGCCCTGCGCGTCGAGCAGGAACTCGAGGGTGCCGGCGCCTTCGTAGCGGATCGCCCTGACGGCGGCGACCGCGGTGGCGCCCATGCGCGCGCGCAGCTCGGGCCCGACCACTGGCGAAGGCGCCTCCTCGATCACCTTCTGGTGACGGCGCTGCACCGAGCAGTCGCGCTCGCCGAGGTGGATGGCGTTGCCGTGGCGATCGGCGAAGACCTGGATCTCGATGTGCCGCGGCTCGACGATCGCACGCTCGAGGATCACCTCGGGGCTGCCGAACGCGCTCTGCGCCTCCGACTTCGCGCTGCGCAGCGCGTCGGGGAAGCCGGCCGCGTCGTGCACCAGGCGCATGCCGCGCCCGCCGCCGCCGGCGGTGGCCTTGATCATCACCGGAAAGCCGATCTTCGCGGCTTCGGCGACCAGCATCGCCTCGCTCTGGTCCTCGCCCTGGTAGCCGGGCACGCAGGGCACGCCGGCGGCCTGCATCAGCCGCTTGGCGCCGGCCTTGTTGCCCATCGCGAGGATCGCCTGCGCCGACGGGCCGATGAACACCAGGCCGGCGTCGGCGCAGGCCTGGGCGAAGTCCTCGTTCTCGGCGAGGAAACCGTAGCCGGGGTGCACGGCATCGGCACCCGACAGCTTCGCCGCGGCGATGATGTTCGGGATGTTCAGGTACGAGTGCGCGGGCAGGGCCGCGCCGATGTGCACGGCCTGGTCGGCCGCCGACACGTGACGGGCGTCGCGGTCGGCGTCGGAGTACACGGCCACCGTGCGGTAGCCCATCGCGCGCGCGGTGCGGATCACGCGCAGCGCGATCTCGCCGCGGTTGGCGATCAGGATCTTGTGGAACGGCGTCTTGTTCGTCATGGCGTCTGGCATTGGGCGGTCAGGGGCGGGCGACCGAGAACTGCATCTTGTGCGGCGTGCGGACTTCCGCCTCTCGGCAGATCGACAGCACGTACGACAGCACGGCGCGCGTGTCGCGCGGGTCGATCACGCCGTCGTCGAGCACGTGGGCACTGGTGGTGAACACGTCCATCTGGCGGTCGAAGTTGTCGATGATCTTCCGCTCGAGCTTCTCGAGCGCGGCGCGGTCGACCGGCACGCCCTTGCGCTCCGCCGCCGCCTCGGTGACGATCGACATCGTCCTGGCGGCCTGTTCGCCGCCCATCACGGCCGTCTTGGCGTTGGGCCACGAGAAGCAGAAGCGCGGGTGGAAGCCGCGGCCGCACATGCCGTAGTTGCCCGCGCCGAACGACGCGCCGCAGTAGATGGTGATCTGCGGCACCGTCGCGTTGGTGACGGCCTGGATCATCTTCGAGCCGTGCTTGATGATGCCGGCCTCCTCGTAGGCCTTGCCCACCATGAAGCCGGTCGTGTTGTTCAGGTACAGCAGCGGCACGCGCGCCTGGCAGCACGCCTGGATGAAGTGCGTGGCCTTGGTGGCGCCGGCCGGGTCGATCGGGCCGTTGTTGGTGATGATGCCGATCGGGAAGCCGTCGATCTTCGCATTGCCGCACACGGTCGACGACCCGTACAGCGCGCCGAACTCGAGGAAGTCGGAGTCGTCGACGATGCGCGCGATCACCTCCTTCATGTCCACCGGGCGCTTGTAGTCCATGGGCATGATGCCCAGCAGCTCCTCGGCGTCGTAGCGCGGCGGCTTCACGCCGCGGGGCGGCTCGGACGGCAGGCCGCGGTTCCACTCCAGCTTGCCCATGATGTCGCGTGCGATGCGGATGGCGTCGCGGTCGTCCTCGGCCAGGTAGTCGCCGAGCCCCGAGATCGTCGTGTGCATCTCGGCGCCGCCCAGCTCCTCCTCGGTGGCGACCTCGCCGGTGGCGGCCTTCAGCAGCGGCGGGCCGGCCAGGAAGGCGCGCGATCGGCCGCGCACCAGGATGATGTAGTCGGACAGTCCGGTCTGGTAGGCGCCGCCCGCCGTCGACGAGCCGTGCGTGACGGTGACCACCGGCAGGCCGGCCGCCGACAGCCGCGCCAGGTTGCGGAACGTCTGGCCGCCGTAGATGAAGTCCTCGACGCGGTACGCCAGCAGGTTGGCGCCCGCGCTCTCGACCAGCTGCACGAACGGCAGCTTGTTCTCGAGCGCCAGCTCCTGCACGCGCAGCGCCTTGTCCAGGCCGCGCGGCTGCAGCGCGCCGGCGTCGATGCCGGAGTCGCTCGCGGTGATCATGCAGCGCACGCCCGACACGTAGCCGATGCCGGCGATCGTGCCGCCGCCCGGGATGCTCTTGTCGGGGTCGGGGTTGTCCAGGCAGTAGCCGGTCAGCGTCGACAGCTCCAGGAACGGGGCGCCGTGGTCCAGCAGCAGTGCGATGCGCTCGCGGGGCAGCAGCTGGTGGCGCTTCTCGAAGCGCGCCTTCGACGCGGCCGACGCGCGCCGCGTGCGCTCCTCGAGCATGCGCACGCGCTCGATCAGCGCGAGCATGCCGTCGCGGTTGGCCTTGAAGCTGTCGCTGCCGGTGGAGAGGTTGGTCTCGATGTGTGCCATGCGTGGTCGTTCCCGTCGTTCCCGTCGTGATGGGCCGCGCCTCAGGCGCGCCCGTGTTTCTTCAGAAGATGCTTGGCCAGCGCCGACAGGTGCACCTGGTCGGGGCCGTCGCCGATGCGGATGAAGCGCGCGTACGTGTAGGCCTTGGCCAGGAAGGTGTCCTGCGACACGCCCATGCCGCCGTGCACCTGGATCGCGCGGTCGATCACGCGCGCGGCCATGCTCGGCACGACGATCTTGGCCGCGGCGATCAGGTCCTTCGCGACCTTGTTGCCTTCGCGGTCCATCTTGTCGGCGGCCATCAGCGTGAGCATGCGCGCCTGCTCGATCTCGCAGAACGAGTGCGCGATGTCCTCGCGCAGCGACCCCTGCTCGGACAGCTTGCCGCCGAACGCGGTGCGCGACTCGGCACGCCGGCACATCGTCTCGAGCGCGCGCTGCGCGACCCCCACCAGGCGCATGCAGTGATGGATGCGGCCCGGGCCCAGGCGCCCCTGCGCGATCTCGAAGCCGCGCCCCTCGCCCAGCAGGATGTTGTCGACCGGCACGCGCACGTCTTCGTAGACGATCTCGGGGTGGCCGTGCGATCCGCCGTCGTAGCCGAACACGCTGATGTCGCGCACGATGCGCACCCCCGGCGTGTCCTTCGGCACGAGGATCATCGACTGCTGCCGGTGCACCTCGGGATGGTCGGGCGCGGTCTTGCCCATCACGATCAGCAGCGTGCAGTGCGGGTTCATCGCGCCCGACGTGAACCACTTGCGCCCGTTGATCACGTAGTGGTCGCCGTCGCGCCGGATGTGGCAGCGGATGTTGGTCGCGTCGCTCGACGCGACCTCCGGCTCGGTCATCGAGAACGCCGAGCGGATGCGGCCCTCGAGCAGCGGCTTGAGCCAGCGCTCCTTCTGCTCGTCGCTGCCGTACAGCGCCAGCGTCTCCATGTTGCCGGTGTCGGGCGCCGAGCAGTTGAAGACCTCGGAGGCCCACTCGACGCGGCCCATCACCTCGGCCAGCGGCGCGTACTCCAGGTTGCTCAGGCCCGCGCCGTGGTGCCCCGGCAGGAACAGGTTCCACAGCCCCTGCGCCTGCGCCCTGGCCTTCAGCGCCTCGACGATCGGCGGGGTCGTGTAGGGCGCCGCGGCGAGCTGCTCGTCGTGCAGCTTCTCGTTCGGATAGACGTGCTCGTCCATGAAGGCCGTGAGCCGGGTCTGCAGTTCGTGCGCACGGGCGCTGTGCCGGAAGTCCATGGTCGTCTCCTTCAGTTCAGTACACCGGCGCCTTCCAGCGCCTCGATCTCGGCGTCACCGTAGCCCAGCAGGCCACGCAGCACCGCGTCGTTGTCGCGCCCATAGGTCGGGGCGCAGCGTTCGGGGCCGCCCGGCGTCTCGGACAGCCGGTAGCGCGACGCCTCCACGGTGCTCACACCCATCAGCGGATGGGCCAGCGCCACGAAGTGGCCGCGCAGCCGCAGCTGCGGGTCGTCGATCATGCTGCGGCTGGATGCGGCCATGTGTGCGGCCACCCCGGCGGCCTGCAGCACCTGCTGTGCGTCGTGCGCGGTGTGCCGGGCGCACCAGGCGCCGACCTGCGCTTCGAGCGCGTCCTCGTCGGCCTTGCGCTGCGCGAGCGTCGCCCAGCGCGGATCGGCCGCGAGGGCATCGCCACCGATCAGGCGTGCCAGCGACTGCCACTCGGCGTCGTTGCGCGCGGCGATCGCGATCCAGCACTCCTGCGCACGGGCGGGATCGGACGGGTCGGGCAGGCAGCGGAACACGCCGTGCGGCGCCATCTCCGGGTCGCGGTTGCCGTCGTGCTGCGCGACGCTGCCGTTCACGGAGTACGCCGCGATCTGGGGCGCGAGGAACTGCATGCCGGCCTCGGCCTGCGACACGTCCAGGTGGGCGCCCTCGCCGGTGCGGCGGCGATGGTCGAGCGCAGCCAGCAGCGCGACGATGCTGAACCGCGGCCCGACGTAGTCGGTGTAGGGCCCGAACGGGCCGACCGGCAGCTCGCCGGGCCAGCCCACCAGCTGCTGGAAGCCGGCCATCGCCGCGCCGATGTTGCCGTAGCCGGCGAACTGCGCGTACGGCCCGGTCTGCCCCATCAGCGAGGTGCTGAGCATGATCAGGTCCGGGTGGTCGGCGCTCAGGGCTTCATAGTCGAGGCCCCAGCGCCGCATCTGGCCCGGCGAGAACGACTCCACCACCACGTCGGCCCAGCGGGCCAGGTCGCGCGCCACCTGCTGGCCGCCGGGCGATGCGAGGTCGAGCGTGAGGCCGAGCTTGCCGGCGTTGCAGTTCTCGAACAGCGCCGACTGCTGGACGTCCATCCGGCCGTCCGGAAACGGGCCCATCACGCGCGACGTGTCGACCCGCTTTCGGGTCTCGACCCGCACCACGGTGGCACCGTAGTCGGCCAGCGTGCGGCCGATCACCGGCCCGGCGACGACCCATGCGAGGTCGAGCACCTTCAGTCCTTCGAGCGGGCGGATCGTCATGGGCGGAATGTCCTGGTGAAGGGCGGCCGGGCGGGCCGCGCGGCGTCGTTCCGGTCGGGCATCAGAGCACCCCTGCGTGACGCAGTGCCGCGATCTCGTCGTCGCCCAGGCCCGCCAGCGCGCGGTACACCGCGTCGTTGTGCTGGCCGATGGAAGGAGCGGGCGTCGGATCGACGAACCCGTGCGGCACGCCCGCGGCGAACGCACCGGGCAGCCGCAGCCGCCGTCCGGCCGCGTCGTCGACCTGGTGGAAGAAGCCGCGTGCCGCATGGTGGGCACTGTTCGCGAGGTCTTCGGTGGTGGCCACCGGCGCCAGCAGCACCTTGCGCCGGATCGCGATCTCGATCAGGTCGTGCTTGGACCGCGGCGCGAGGAACGCCGCCACCATCGCGCGCACGCGCTCGAGGTCGTCTTCGGTGATCTCGTCGGCCTCGATGCGCGCCGGCATCGTCACCCAGTCCCAGGCGGCGGTCTGCGCGTCGCAGGCGCCTTCCTCGAGCATCCACGCGAACAGGTTGTTGGTGAACCGGCCGGCCGCAGGCCCCATCGCCAGGTGCATCTCGATCAGGCCGTCGCGCACCGGCCATTTCGAGCGGCGCGTGCGCGCGCCGCTGCCGCTGAGGTCGAGCGGCTTGCGGGGCTTCTTGCCGCGCGCCTCGAGACTGATGGAGTAGTCGGGGTGCCCGACCGCGGCCGAGAGGATGCTCGACAGCGTCGCCTGGGCGACACTCTGCTGCACCGAGATGTCGACGTGCTGGCCGCGGCCGCTGGCCACGCGGGCGAAGTGCGCGACCAGCGCACCGCCGGCGGCGTCGCCCGATGCGTGCAGGTAGGCCTGCGGCACGCTCACCCGCAGCGGCGGGCGGTCACCGTCGGCGTCGCGGTTGGGCAGCAGCGGACCGCCGGCGGCCCACAGCACCAGGTCCGAGTCGGCCCAGTCGGCTTTGGGTCCTGCGCTGCCGAACGGCGTGATCGACACGTGGATCAGCGCCGGGTTCGCCGCGCGCAGTGCAGCATGGTCGAGCCCGCGTGCAGCCATCGTGCCCGGGTCTTCGGATTCGATCAGGAAGTCGGCGGACGCCACCAGCTGCAGCAGCAGTGCCCGGCCGCGGGGCTGGTCGAGATTGCAGGTGATGCCGCGTTTGCCGGCGGCGAACGCGGCCCAGTACAACGACCGGTGCTCGGGCGGCGCGTCGTCGTCGAACGGCCCGACGGCGCGGGCGCGCGAGCCGCCCGGCGGCTCGACCTGGATCACGTCGGCACCGAGCTGGGCCAGCATCCGGCCGGCGAGCAGACCCCGGTGGTCGGTGAGATCCAGCACCCGGTAGGGCGCCAGGAAGCCGGCGGGCCGCGTCTCAGCCGACGGCACGGTCACGCCCCTGCCAGTACGGTTCGCGCAGCACGCGCTTGAGCAGCTTGCCGCTGGGGTTGCGCGGCAGCACGTCGCAGAAGTCGACGCTCTTGGGGCACTTGAAGTGCGCGAGGTTGTCGCGCATGAACGCGATGATCTCGTGCTCGGTCGCCGACGCGCCCGGCCTGAGCACCACGCAGGCCTTGACGGCCTCGCCCCAGCGCTCGTCGGGCACACCGATGATCGCGCACTCGGCGACCGCGGGGTGCCGCGCCAGCACGTTCTCGACCTCGGCCGGATAGATGTTCTCGCCGCCGGAGATCACCATGTCCTTGATGCGGTCGTGGATGTACAGGTACCCGTCGCGCAGGTAGCCGGCGTCGCCGGTGCGCAGCCAGCCCTTGCCGTCCTGCCGGCCGAGCGGGAACACGGCCGCGGTGGCCTCGGGATTGCGCCAGTAGCACTTGAGGTTCTGCAGCGTGCGCACCCAGATCTCGCCGACTTCGCCTTCGGGCAGGTCTTCCGGGGCCTGCGGGTCGCTGCCCTGGCGCACGATGCGCAGCTCGACGCCGGGCGACGGCGTGCCCGCCGAGCGCAGCAGATGGCTGCGCGGGCCGCCCGGGTCGTGGTCCGCCGGCACCAGCCGGGTCAGCAGCGGCGCCTCGGTCATGCCGTAGACCTGGAACAGTCCGCAGCGGAAGGTGGCGGCCGCATCGATCAGCACCGTGTCGGCGATCGGCGAGCCGCCGTAGGCGATGACCCGCAGCGACGAGAAGTCCCCGGTCTTCGCCGCCGGCGACTGCAGCATGAACAGGATCATCGCCGGCACCAGGAAGCTGTGGGTGATGCGGTGCTCGCCGATGGCGGTGATGGCGCGGGCCGGGTCGAAGTCGGGGTAGTAGACGGTGGGGCGGCCGGCAGCCAGCGGCATCACGATGTTGCACATGCCCGCCACGTGGAAGGTGGGCAGCACGTTGAGCATCACCGCGCCGGGTGCGTCGAACCCGATCATCGGCCGGTACATGTCGATCGCCGCGAACAGGCTGCGGTTGGTGATCTCGACGCCTTTGGGCAGGCCGGTCGTGCCCGACGAATACAGCTGCAGCGTGGTCGCATCGGGTTCCGACACATGGCCGGGATCGACGGCGTCGAAGCCCGCGCTCCAGTCGGCCAGCGAGGCGAGCCCCTCGGCGGCGTCGGTCGCCACCGTCTGCCGCAGCCCGGGCAGCGTCGTGCGTGCCAGGGTCGGGACGAACGCGGCGTCGACCATCATGAACTTCGCCTGACCGTGGTCGACGATGTACTCGACCTCGGGCGGCGCGAGCCGCCAGTTCACCGGCATGCAGACGGCGCCGAGCTTGCATGCGGCCAGCAGCAGCAACGCGCATTCGGCATGGTGCTTGGTCAGGCAGGCGACGCGGTCGCCGGCGACGATGCCG
>JAKOZT010000090.1 GCA_029779845.1 Pseudomonadota bacterium
CGCCCATGCCCTGCGCCACCACCGCCACCACCGACAGCCAGTGCCGCACCTCGTGCTGCACGCGCGGATGGAAGCCGGCGTCGTGGCACAGCGCGACGATGCGCGCGTAGTAGTCGGGCGACGCGCCCTGCGCGAACAGCACGAAGGGGTCGGACGCCAGCAGCTCGAGCCGCACCGTGCGCCGGGCGGCGGCCGGGTGCGACGCCGGCAGGCAGGCGACGAAGCGCTCGCTGTCCGCAGGACGCGTGCGCAGCGGCGCGGGCACGCGGTCGGTGTGGATGAAGCCGAGGTCGAGCGCGTCGTTCACCAGTGCGTCGATCTGCTCCTGCGAGTTCAGCTCGTGCAGCACCAGGTCGAGACGCTCGTGCTCGGCCTGGAACCGCTGCAGCAGCGCGGGCAGCCCGCGGAACAGCATCGAGCCGACGAAGCCGATGCGCAGCCGGCCGGTGGCGCCTTCGCCCACCTCGCGCGCCAGGTGGCGCGCCGCTTCGGCGCGTGCCAGCAGCGCCTGCGCCTGGGGGCGGAACGCGTGCCCCGCGGCCGTGAGCCGCACGCCCCTGCTGTCGCGGTCGAACAGGCGTGCGCCGACGTCCTCCTCGAGCTGCCGGATGCTCAGCGACAGCGGGGGCTGCGTCATCGACAGCCGGCGCGCGGCGCGCCCGAAATGGAGCTCGTCGGCGAGGGCGACGAAGCAGCGCAGGTGGCGGAATTCCATGGGCGAGGTCGGGCCGGGGCGCGGCGAAGTGTCGGGTCTCCGGGACCACAGGCGTCGATCCCCGAGGCGATACATGCCCTGTATCGAACGAACCAGATTATGGATTGGACGTGAATCGACCACAACGGCACACTCGCCGCAGCCAACGCTCTCGAGGACACCGCCATGAACGACCGCACCGCCCACGAAACGCTCGCGACCCTCGCCGCCCCCGCGCACCCCGTGCCCGACCGGCACGGCGCGAGCCTGTTCGACGCCGACCCCGATCTGGCCGCGGTCGCCTCGCTGTACCTGCCCGACGACCTGTACCGCCACCTGCTGCCGCACCTGCAGCGCATGGGGGCGCGCGCCGGCGGCGAGCTCGACGAACTGGCGCTGGTGGCCGACAAGAACCCGCCCACGCTGAGCGTGCGCCACCGCACCGGCGTCGACCAGGAGCGCATCGACAAGCACCCCGCCTACGTGGCCCTCGAGAAGGTGGCGTTCGCCGACTACGGGCTGGCGGCGATGTCGCACCGCGCCGGCGTGCTGGGCTGGCCGGCGCCGATGCCCCCGGTGGCCAAGTACGTGCTGACCTACCTGCTGGTGCAGGCCGAGTTCGGCCTGTGCTGCCCGCTGTCGATGACCGACTCGCTGACGCGCACGCTGCGCAAGTTCGGCGCGCCGGCGCTGGTCGACAAGTACCTCGAGCGGCTCACCACGCAGGACTTCGACCAGCTCACGCAGGGCGCGATGTTCATGACCGAGCAGGGCGCCGGGTCCGACATCGCCGCCACCGAGGTGCGCGCCGAGCCCGACGGCGACGCCTTCAAGCTCTGGGGCGACAAGTGGTTCTGCTCGAATCCCGACGCCGGCCTGGCGATGGTGCTCGCACGCATCGACGGCGCACCGTCCGGCATGGCGGGCGTGTCGCTGTTCCTGCTGCCGCGCACGCTCGACGACGGCAGCCCCAACGCGCTGCAGATCCTGCGGCTGAAGGACAAGCTCGGCACGCGCTCGATGGCCAGCGGCGAGGTGCGCTTCCACGGCGCGCGTGCATATCTGGTCGGCGAGGCCGGCCGCGGCTTCCAGCAGATGGCCGACATGGTCAACAACTCGCGCCTGTCCAACGGCATGCGCGCCTCGGGACTGATGCGGCGCGCGCTGACCGAAGCGCTGTACGTCGCGCGCGAGCGCCAGGCGTTCGGACGGCGCCTGATCGAGCTGCCGTTGATGCGCCGTCAGCTCCTGAAGCTGCTGCTGCCCACCGAGCAGGCGCGCACGATGCTGTTCCAGACGGCCGAAGCCCTGCGCCGCAGCGACGCGAAGGAGGAGGGCGCCTACGCCCTTACGCGCGTGCTCACGCCGCTGATCAAGTTCCGCGCGTGCCGCGATGCGCGGCGCGTGGCCGGCGACGCGATGGAGGTGCGCGGCGGCTGCGGCTACATCGAGGAGTGGAGCGATCCGCGCATCCTGCGCGACGCGCACCTCGGCTCGATCTGGGAAGGCACCAGCAACATCGTCGCGCTGGACGTGATCCGCGCGATCCGCCGCGAAGGCGCGCTGCCGGTGCTGCGCGCGCACCTCGAGCGCCTGCTCGCCGACAGCGCGCTGGCGCCGCGGGTGCGCGACACGATGCAGGCCGCGATCGCGTCGGCCTGCGAACACGCGGGCATGGTGGCCGACGCGCGCGGTGCGCTCGACCACGCCGCGCGCGA
>JAKOZT010000101.1 GCA_029779845.1 Pseudomonadota bacterium
CTGCCAAGCACGTGCCGTCGGCCAAGGTCCCCTACAAATCGAGCTCGCCACTCAACGTTGCGCCACTGGCTGGGAAGCCGGAGAGCAAGTAGCACGCGAGTGACTTTGCCGAGAGCCGCTGCACGCCAGCGGCGACTCTACAGATGAGAGTCAAGGGGGCGAGGCTTGGCTCTTTCGTAGGCTCACTGCGAGTCAGACAACACAGCGTCTGGCGGTCCCCGGTCCCGCACTTCATTGGCAAGGAAGATCTGGCATTCGGCAAGCAATCGATCGCGCCCAAGCTGACTTGTCGATGGCTCGTGCACGCGCGTTGGGTGTTTTCGACTCTATTGTCGTGTTTACGACTCTAATGTCCTGTTTACGACTATTTTTGGTCAGAACAGCGCGCCGGCCAAGCGCGCGACGCTCATTCGACCGTCACGCTCTTGGCGAGGTTTCTGGGCTTGTCGACGTCGGTGCCCCGCGCACAAGCCGTGTGATACGCCAGCAACTGCAAAGGCACCACATGCAGGATCGGCGACAGCACGCCGTAGTGCTCCGGCATGCGGATCACGTGGATGCCTTCGCCGGATTCGATGTGCGTGTCGCTGTCGGCGAACACGAACAGCTCGCCGCCGCGCGCGCGCACTTCCTGCATGTTGCTCTTGAGCTTGTCCACCAGCGCGTCGTTCGGCGCCACGGTCACCACCGGCATCGCGCTGGTCACCAGGGCGAGCGGGCCGTGCTTCAGCTCGCCGGCGGGGTAGGCCTCGGCGTGGATGTAGCTGATCTCCTTGAGCTTGAGCGCGCCTTCCAGCGCGATCGGGTAGTGCAGCCCGCGGCCGAGGAAGAGCGCGTTCTCCTTGCGCGCGAAGGCCTCGCTCCACGCCACCACCTGCGGCTCCAGCGCCAGCACGGCCTGCACCGCCACCGGCAGGTGGCGCAGGTCCTTCAAATGCTCGGCTTCCTGCTCGTCCGTGAGGTGGCCGCGCACCTGCGCGAGCGAGAGCGTCAGCAGGAACAGGCCCACCAGCTGGGTCGTGAAGGCCTTGGTCGAGGCCACGCCGATCTCGGCGCCGGCGCGCGTGATGTAGGCGAACTCGCACTCGCGCACCATCGCGCTGGTGCTCACGTTGCACACCGTCAGCGTGTGCTTCATGCCCATGCCGCGCGCGTGCTTCAGCGCGGCCAGCGTGTCGGCGGTTTCGCCGCTCTGCGAGATGGTCACGACCAGCGTGCGCGGGTCGGGCACGCTCTCGCGGTAGCGGTACTCGCTGGCGATCTCCACGCTGGTGGGGATCTTCGCGATGCTCTCCAGCCAGTACTTGGCGGTCGAGCCGCTGTAGTAGCTGGTGCCGCAGGCGAGGATCAGCACCTTGTCGACCTCCTTGAAGGCCTTGTACGCGCCGTCGCCGAACAGCTCGGGCGTGATGCTCTCCACCGCGTCGAGCGTGTCGGCGATGGCGCGCGGCTGCTCGAAGATCTCCTTCTGCATGTAGTGCCGGTACGGGCCCAGCTCGGCCGCGCCGGTGTGGGCCTGCACGGTGCGCACCTCGCGCGTCACCGGCTTGAAGGCGCCGCTGGCGTCCACATGGGTGATCCAGGTCTTGCCGAGTTGCAGGTCGACGACGTCGCCTTCTTCGAGGTAGACGATCTGGTCGGTCACGCCGGCCAGCGCCATCGCGTCGCTGGCGAGGAAGTTCTCGCCGGCGCGCTCGCCGGTGCCGATGCCCAGCACCAGCGGCGAGCCTTCGCGCGCGCCCACCACGCGGTGCGGCTCGTCGCGGCAGAACACCGCGATCGCGTAGGCGCCGCGCAGCTGCACCACGGCGCGCTGCACGGCGTCGAGCAGATCGCCTTCGTAGAGGCGGTCGACCAGGTGCGCGATCACCTCGGTGTCGGTCTGGCTGGTGAACTCGTAGCCCTTGGCCTTCAGCTCGGCGCGCAGTTCGTCGTGGTTCTCGATGATGCCGTTGTGCACGAGCGCGATGCGCCCCGCGCTGGCCTGCTTGGCGCTCGGGCCGTGCGAGAAGTGTGGGTGCGCGTTGTGCACCGCCGGCGCGCCGTGCGTGGCCCAGCGCGTGTGGGCGATGCCGGTGCCG
Organism: Pseudomonadota bacterium; assembly: GCA_029779845.1. Lineage (GTDB taxonomy): Bacteria > Pseudomonadota > Gammaproteobacteria > Burkholderiales > Burkholderiaceae_C > Piscinibacter. The sequence goes on from JAKOZT010000101.1 coordinate 2,082, forward strand.
CCTTGCACTTCCTCGGCTTTCACGTTGGCCTCCAGCTCGGCCACGCGCGAGGTGCTGCGCGCGCGGCGCAGCTGGCCGCCCTGGTGCACGGCCACGCCGCAGGAGTCGTAGCCGCGGTACTCGAGGCGGCGCAGGCCTTCGAGCAGCACGGGGACGATGTTCTTCGTGGAGACGGCGCCGACGATTCCGCACATGGTGTTGAGCTTCCTGGAGGGGTTGGGGCGGGGCCGCATCCTAGGCAGCCCTTCGGGGAGATTGATTGCAATCTTCGTTTATCAATGCAATATTTCGCCATCCCGCGAACTGGGTGAAGAAATCATTCATTGAGGATTGTTTCGTGAGCGAAATCACCGAATCCGCTGCCGAGGCCGTGCCGCTGGATGCCACCGACCTGCGCATCCTCGACCAGCTCCAGCGCGACGCCTCGCTCACCAATCAGGCGCTCGCCGCCGCGGTGCACACCTCGCCGGCCACCTGCCTGCGGCGCGTGAAGCGGCTGATGGACGCCGGCGTGATCGAGCGCCAGGTGGCATTGCTCTCGCCCGCGAAGCTGGGCGCGGGGCTGACGGCGATCGTGGAGCTGACGCTCGATCGCCAGGGCGCCGAGCACCTCGCCGCGTTCGAAACCCGCGCGGTGGCCGACGAGGCGGTGCGCCAGTGCTACCGCGTCTCGCCGGGGCCGGATTTCCTGCTGATCCTGCAAGTGGCCGACATGCCGGCCTACCACGCGCTGGTGCAGCGCCTGTTCACGCAGGACGCCAACGTGCGCAACGTGAAGGCCTTCTTCAGCGTCTCGCGCGCGAAGTTCGAGCCTTCGATCGCGCTGCCTACGACTTCAGGACCACCAGTCCCTTGAGGTACTCGCCCTCGGGGAACACCAGCGTCTGCGGATGGTCGGGCGCGGCGGCCACGCGCGCGTAGATCGCGCCGTCGACGCCGGCATCCATGCCCGCGCCGGCGACGATCTTGTGGAATAGCTCGGTGCCCACGCCGCCCGAGCACGAGAAGGTGAACAGCGCGCCGCCCGGCGCGAGCAGCTTGAGCGCGAGGCGGTTGATGTCCTTGTAGGCGCGCGCGGCGCGTTCGGCGTGCGCGGCGGTGGGCGCGAACTTGGGCGGGTCGAGCACGATGGCGTCGAAGACCTCGCCGCTCTTCAGCGCGTCGCGCAGCGTCTGGTTGACGTCGGCGTCGCGTGCTTCGTGGCGGGAGGCGTCGAAGCCGTTGAGCGCGACGTGCGCCGTGGCGCGCGCCAGCGCCGGCGCGGAGGAATCGACGCTCACCACGTGCTGCGCGCCGCCGGCCAGCGCGGCGACGCTGAAGCCGCCGGTGTAGCAGTAGCAGTTGAGCACGCGCTTCAGCTCGAAGTGCTTCACCGTGTCGGCGAAGAGTTGGCGGTTGTCGCGCTGGTCGAGATAGAAGCCGGTCTTGTGGCCTTCGGCGACGTCGAGCGTGAGCCGCCAGTCGTGCTCGCGGATCGTCACCTCGGTCGCGCCGTCGCCGCGCAGCCAGCCGGCCGCCGGCTCCAGGCCTTCGAGCTTGCGCACGCCGGAGTCGCTGCGTTCGTACAGGCGCGTGCCGCCGGTGGCTTTCAGAAGCAGCTCGGCGATCGTCTGCTTCCAGCGCTCCGTGCCGGCGGAGAGGAACTGCGCCGAGAGCAGATCGCCGTAGCGGTCGACGATCAGCCCCGGCAGGCCGTCGGCCTCGCCGTGGATCAGGCGCACGCCGTCGCTGGCGATCGGCAGGCGTGCGCGCAGCGCCAGTGCCTTGGCGATGCGGCGCGCGAAGAAGGCTTCGTCGATGCGCTCGGCCTCGTCGAAGCTCCAGGCGCGCACGCGGATCATCGAGCTGGGGCTGAACGCGGCCCAGGCGAGGAAGCGGCCGTCGGCGGCCTGTACGCGCACCGTCTCGCCGGCGTCGGCCTTGCCGTTGGCGATCGAGCCCTGGAACACCCAGGGGTGGCGGCGCAGCAGCGAGCGCTCCTTGCCGTCGCGCAGCGTGATGACCTTCATTTCCTCTTGGCGCGCGGATGCGCGGCGTCGTAGACCTTGGACAGATGCCCGAAATCGAGCCGCGTGTAGACCTGCGTGGTGCCGATGTTGGCGTGGCCGAGCAGCTCCTGCACCGCGCGCAGATCGCCGCTCGATTGCAGCAGGTGCGAGGCGAAAGAGTGGCGCAGCATGTGCGGATGCACGTGCGTCGGCAGCCCGGCCTGGATGGCGCGGCGCTTCAGGCGCGAGCGCAGCTGGCTGGCGGTGAGCCGCGTGCCGCGCGTGCTGACGAACAGCGCCGGCTCGCCGGCTTGCGCGAGCTCGCCGCGCACCGCCTGCCAACGCTGCAAGGCGTTCAGCGCCGCCGCGCCCACCGGCACGCTGCGCCGCTTGCTGCCCTTGCCGAGCACGTGGGCGGTGGCGTCGGCCGCGTCGATCCAGCCGGCGGCCTGTGACGACGCGCCCACGTCCAGCCCGATCAATTCGCCGACGCGCAGTCCGCAGCCGTACAGCAGCTCGACGATGCAGTGGTCGCGCGCTTCGAGGCGGGCATCGCCGGCGTCGTCGGCTTGGGCGTGATCGGCGAGTGCCACCGCCTGGTCCACCGGCAATGCCTTGGGCAGCGGCTTGGCGGCCTTGGGCGCGCGCACGCCTTCGACCGGGTTCAGAGCAACCAATCCGTCGCGCCCCAGCCAGCGGTACAGGCCGCGCCAGGCGGACAGAACGATGGCGATGCTGCGCGGTGCGAGGCCCTGGCCGTGCAACTGCGCGGCCCAGCGGCGCACGTGGTGCACCTGCACCTCGCGCAGCGGCACCGGGTGTTTCTCCGCGAAGGCGCGCAGCCGCTCGAAGGCTTCGCGGTACAGCGCCAGCGTGCGCGGCGCGAGGCGGCGCTCGACCTCCAGGTGAACCAGATGCCTGGAGATGTCGTCGTCCATCAACCGGTCGGCAGAAGACGAGACAGCGACGCGCTCGCCAGCTCGCCGATGCGTTGCAGGAATTCGGTGCCCATCTCGGCGGTGTAGCGCGTCGGGTCGGGCGAGGCCAGCACCAGCATGCCGAAGGCCTCGATGCCGCTGCCGTGGCGCAGCGGGATCATCGCGATCGACATCGCCGAGGCCGGGTCTTCGAGCCACTGCGCCGCTTCGAAGCCGCTGTTCACGCCGCAGTAGGGCAGCGTCAGGCTGGCGGCGAGGCTTTGCACGTCCTTGCTGACCTCTTGGGCGAAGGGCTGCGAAGCGAATGCTTCGGCCGCGCCCCAGACGCGGATGCCCGCCTGCGGGATCATGAACTGATGCATCAGCTCGCGCGTCAGCACCTCGGGCAGGTTGGCGGCGTCGGCGGTGAGCATCAGCGCGCGCGTCCAGCGGTGCAGGCGGTCGGCGATCGCGACGTTCTCCTGGCCGTGGCGGATCATCTCGATGATCTTGCCCTCCAGGCCCTTGATCTTGTCGCGCAGCATTTCCATCTGCCGCTCCTGCAAGGACACCGCGCGCTGGCCGTGCGGGCTGGTGAGCTGCACGGAGGCGAGCAGCTCGGCATGGCGCTCGAAGAAGCCGGGGTTGTTGGCGAGGTAGTTGGCGATGTCCTGCTCGGTGATGCCCTGGATGCTCACAGCTCGATTTCTCCTTCGAAGACCGTCACCGCAGGGCCGGTCATGAACACATGCGAATCGCCGCCGGCCCACTCGATGGTGAGCAGGCCGCCGCGCGTCTCGACGTCGACCTTTTGATCGAGCAGCCCGAGCCGGATGCCCGCCACCACCGCCGCGCAGGCGCCGGTGCCGCAGGCGAGCGTTTCGCCGGCGCCGCGCTCGTGAACGCGCAGCTTGATGCGCTCACGTGACAGCACCTGCACGAAGCCGGCGTTGACGTGGCGCGGAAAGCGCGCATGCGTCTCGATCGCCGGGCCCTGCTGCGCCACCAGCGCCGCGTCGACGTCGTGCACGAACTGCACCGCGTGCGGGTTGCCCATCGACAGCACCGCGACCTCGGCGGCGTAGTCGCCCAGGTCGAGCGGCCACAGCTCGAAGCCGTTCTGAATTCGCGGTGTCAGCCCGCGCGCGCCGAAGGGCACCCGCGCGAGGTCGAACACCGGCGCGTTCATGTCGACGGTGACGCGCCCGTCGTCCTGCGCGCGCAGTTCGAGCAGCGTGTTCATCGTCTCGACGCGGACGCTGCGCTTGTCGGTCAGCCCCTTGTCGAGAACGAAGCGCACGAAGCAGCGCGCGCCGTTGCCGCACTGCTCGACTTCATCGCCGCTGCCGCCGTTGAAGATGCGGTAGCGGAAGTCCACGCCCGGCGTCGCGCTCTTCTCGACGACGAGGATCTGGTCGGCGCCGACGCCGAAGCGGCGGTCGCCGAGCTTGCGGTACTGCTCGCTCGTCAGCGCGAGCGGCGCGCGCGTGGCGTCGAGCACGACGAAGTCGTTGCCCGCGCCTTGCATCTTGGTGAAGTGGAGCCGCATCGCGGGATTATCGGTCTCAATACAGCTTGGGCTCGCCGTCCGGCCGCGTCTTGAAGCGCTTGTGCACCCACAGGTACTGCGCCGGGTTCTCGCGGATGCGCTCTTCGATCCAGCGGTTCATGCGCGCGGTGTCGGTGAGTGCGTCGTCGGTAGGGAAGTCGTCCCACGCCGGCAGGAAGCGCACGCGGTAGCCCTGGCCGCCGGGCAGCATCTCGGCGAGCACCGGCTGCACCTTCATGTTCAGCAGCTTCGCCATGCGCGAGGGTGCGAGCAGCGTCGCAGCCGGCACGCCGAAGAAGGGCACGAAGGCGGCGTCACGCTTGCCGAAATCCATGTCGGGCAGGTTGAAGAAGCCGGTGCCCTGTTTGATCTCGCGGATCAGCGGCTTGGCCGAATCGCTGCGCGGGAAGACCACCGCATTGCCCAGGCGCAGCCGGCCGCGGCGCATCACCGCGTCCATCACCGGGTTGCTCTGGCGCTGGTAGATCGAGGCGCCCTTTTTCTTCTGGAACAGCAGCACCGAGGCGCCCGCCACGTCCAGCGCCATGAAGTGCGGCACCAGCCACATCACCGGGTGTTCGCTGCGCTCGGCCAGGTCGACCTCGCCGTCGACGTGGATCAGCTTCATCAGCCGCTCGCGCGGCGCCCACCACAGCAAGCCGCGCTCGACGATGCTGCGCCCCAGCCAGCCGAAGTGTTCGCGCGCCAGCGCTTCGCGCTCGGCGGCGCTCTTCTCGGGGAAGCACAGCTCGAGGTTGCGCAGCGCGATGCGCCGGCGCGCGCCGGCGATGCGGTACAGCAGCGCGCCCAGGCCGCGCCCGAAGGCCGCCTGCGCGGACAGCGGCAGCCAGTGGAGCAGCCACAGCACGCCGAGCAGCAGGTACGTTGCGATGCGCTGGAGCATCACTCGGCCGCCGCGGCGCGCGGCGCCTTGTAGCGGTGGTAGCCCCACAGGTACTGCTGCGGACGCTGGCGGATCAGGTGTTCCATCGCACGGTTCACGATGGCCGCGGATTCTGCCTGCGCGGCCGCATCGGCCGGCAGCGCTTCGGTCATCGGCTGGAAGCGCACCACGTAGCCCTGGCCGCGCGGCAGCCGCTCGCCCCACACCAGCAGCAGCGCCGCGCCGGTCTGCTGCGCCAGGCGCGCGGCCAGCGTCATCGTGTAAGCGGGCCGGCCGAAGAAGGGCGCCCACTCGCCCTGACCCTCGGGCGGCACCTGATCGGGCAGCAGGCCGACCGTCTCGCCGCGGCGCAGCGCGCGGATCATCTGGCGCACGCCGGCCAGCGAGGCCGGCGCGGTGGCCAGGCCCTCGCGGGCGCGCGAGGCTTCCATCACCTCGCGCAGCCAGGGCTGCCTGGCCGGGCGGTACAGCACCGTCACCGGCCCGTACTGCGGCGCGAAGCGCTCGGCGTAGGCCTGCGCGCAGATCTCGAAGCAGCCCAGGTGCGGCGTCAGCATCAGCACGCCGCGGCCGGCGCCATGCGCCTGCGCTATCAGCTCGGCGCCCTCGATGCGCGTGAAGCCGGAAAGCGGCTCGGAGGCCGGGCGCAGCCACAGGAAAGGGAGTTCCATCACCATGCGGCCCGCTTCGGCGATGGCCGCGCGGGCGGCCGCCGGGCCGATGCCCGCGCGCTCGACGTGGTCGTCGAAACGGTGCCGGTAGGTGGGCGAGAGCCAGTAGCCGAGCCAGCCGACCGCCGCGCCCAGGGCGTGCAGAAATCCCAGGGATCGGTGGGAGAGCCAGCGGAACAGTGCGGTCATTTTTTCTATAATCAGCGCGTCGCCGAGTTACTGAACTACTTGCGGGGCGACTCACAAATCCCGCTAAAGCGTTCGCCGCTCCTCCAGAGTTCCCAGGCCGGCAACGCAAGTGCAACCTGACTGGAGTTTAAGAGTGTCGAACGACTTCCTTTTCACATCCGAATCGGTCTCCGAGGGCCACCCCGACAAGGTCGCCGACCAGATCTCCGACGCCATCCTCGATGCGATCTTCAAGCAGGACCCGCGCAGCCGCGTGGCCGCCGAGACGCTGACCAACACCGGCCTGGTGGTGCTGGCCGGCGAGATCACCACCAACGCGCACGTCGACTACATCCAGGTGGCGCGCGACACGATCAAGCGCATCGGTTACGACAACACCGAGTACGGCATCGACTACAAGGGCTGCGCGGTGCTGGTGGCCTACGACAAGCAGAGCAACGACATCGCGCAGGGCGTGGACCACGCCAGCGATGACCACCTCAACACCGGCGCCGGCGACCAGGGCCTGATGTTCGGCTACGCCTGCGACGAGACGCCCGAGCTGATGCCGGCACCCATTTACTACGCGCACCGCCTGGTGGAACGCCAGGCCCAGTTGCGCAAGGACGGCCGCCTGCCCTTCCTGCGCCCGGACGCCAAGAGCCAGGTCACGATGCGCTACGTCGACGGCAAGCCGCACAGCATCGACACCGTGGTGCTGTCGACGCAGCACCACCCCGACCAGAGCGAGTCGCCCACCAAGATGAAGGCCAGCTTCAACGAGGCCATCATCGAGGAGATCATCAAGCCGGTGCTGCCCAAGGAGTGGCTGAAGGACACCCGCTACCTGATCAACCCCACCGGCCGCTTCGTCATCGGCGGCCCTCAGGGCGACTGCGGCTTGACCGGCCGCACGATCATCGTCGACACCTACGGCGGCGCCTGCCCGCACGGCGGCGGCGCCTTCTCGGGCAAAGACCCGACCAAGGTCGACCGCTCGGCCGCCTACGCCGCCCGCTACGTGGCCAAGAACATCGTTGCCGCCGGCCTGGCGCGCCAGTGCCAGATCCAGGTCGCCTACGCCATCGGCGTGGCCAAGCCCATGAACGTGACCGTCTACACCGAGGGCACGGGCGTCATCCCCGATGAGCAGATCGCCGCCCTGGTGAACGAGCACTTCGACCTGCGCCCGCGCGGCATCATCCAGATGCTGGACCTGCAGCGCCCGATCTACGCCAAGACCGCCTCCTACGGCCACTTTGGCCGCAACGAGCCGGAATTCAGCTGGGAGCAGACGGACCGTGCGGCAGCACTGCGTGCGGCTGCGGGGCTGTAAGACGGCCTCTGGCACCTG
>JAKOZT010000104.1 GCA_029779845.1 Pseudomonadota bacterium
AAACTTGCACAGCATGCCGCAGTAGAAGGCCACCTCGGACAATTGCTGCGTCGCACCAAGGCAGTCGCCGGTGTAGCCGCCGATCTGCTTCTTGAACATGCGGCCGAGCCAGAGCGTGGCGAGCAGCGCGAGGACGACGGCCGGGATCGACTGCTTGGGCGCCAGTAGCAGGAGCGGCAGCAGGGCGGTGATTGTCGCGAAGATCAGTTCGCCGCCGCCGATGCGTGTGGCGAGCGGCTTGGCCTTGCCTTCCTCGTCGCGCACGTAGTCGAGCTGGCTCATCAGCAGCGCCGCGCACAGGCGCGAGAAGCCGTGGCCGGCGATCAGCGTCACCGGGATCAGCAGCAGATCGATCTCGACGAGCGCGCAGAACTTGGTGAGCAGCACCATGATCAGCGCGACGGCGCCGTAGCTGCCGATGCGCGAGTCCTTCATGATCGCCAGGATGCGCTCCTTGCCCCAGCCGCCGCCGAAGCCGTCGACCATGTCGCCCCAGCCGTCCTCGTGGAAGGCGCCGGTGGCGTAAAGCGTTGCCGCCATCGACGCCAGCACCGCCAGCGTCTTCGGCCAGAAGAACGAGGTGACGGCGAAGACCAGCGCGCCGATGAAGCCGACGATCAAACCCACCGCCGGGAAGTAGCGCATCGAGCGTTCGAGTGCCTCGCTGCTGTGTCCGACCCAGCGCGGCACGGGCAGGCGGGTGAAGAAGCGGATGGCGCCGAAGAGATATTCGAGTTCGTGGCGGGAGGACATGGCCCTGACCTTGATTGATGTACCCGGCGGCAGGAAGCGGCCGGGCGGGAGTGCGTCAGCCCTTTTCGCTGACGCCGGCCGAGGCGAAGCTCGCCATCTCATTGAGGAAGGCGACGGCGGCGCTGACCAGCGGCCAGGCGAGCGCGGCGCCGGTGCCTTCGCCGAGGCGCAGCCCGAGGTCGATCAACGGATCGGCGTGCAGCTCGGCGAGCTGTGCAAGGTGGCCCGGTTCGGCCGAGCGGTGGCAGAACACGCAGTAATCGCGGATCGCCGGCGCGATGCGCGACGCGACGAGCAGCGCCGAGGTGACGATGAAACCATCGATGAGCAGCGTCATGCCGCGCTCGGCGGCGCCGAGCATGGCGCCGGCCATCATCACGATCTCGAAGCCGCCAAACTCGGCGAGCACGTTCATCGGATCGGCGTCGGCCGGCAGCGCAGCACGGGCGACGGCCTGCGCGAGCAGGTCGCGCTTGCGTGCGAGACCGGCGTCGTCGAGGCCCGTGCCGCGTCCGACGCAGTCCTCGAGCGAGGTGCCGGTGAGCGTGTGCGTGATCAGCGAGGCGGAGGCGGTGTTGCCGATGCCCATCTCGCCGAAGCCGAGCACGTTGCAGCCTTCGTCGGCCAGCTTGCGCGCGATCTCGGCGCCCTTGACCAGCGCCGCGGCGCACTCGTGCGCGCTCATCGCCGGTTCCTCGATGTAGTTACGCGTGCCTGGGCCGACCTTGGCGTCGACCAGACCGTCGCGCGCGCCGAAGTCGTGCGCGACGCCGGCATCGATCACGCGCAGACCGAGGCCGTTGTGCTTGGCGAAGACGTTGATCGCCGCGCCACCTGCGAGGAAGTTCTCGACCATCTGCCAGGTGACGTCTTGCGGATACGCCGAGACGCCGGCCTTCGCAGCGCCGTGGTCGCCGGCAAAGACGAGGATCTGCGGGTTGGCGAGCGCCGGCGTTAGCGTCTTCTGGATGCGGCCGATCTGCAGGGCCAGCTGTTCGAGCTGACCGAGCGCGCCGAGCGGTTTGGTCTTGTTGTTGATCTTGTCGAGCAGTGCGGCATCAAGCGAATTGCCGGGCGAGGAGATGGCGAATAGCATGAGTCAGTCCGTTAGCAAGGATGGAAAAATTGGTAGGAAGGCAAGGTCGGGCCGCGGGCGCCTGGAAGCGGGCGATTATACGCGCGCGCTTTTCTTCGCTTTCGTGCGGATCGCCGGAAAAGCTCATGCGTGCTGCAACGGGCGCAAGTGCATGGTGACGGGAGAATGGCTGTGGTTGAGCGGTCCGCCACAGTTGCCGGTGCGCACCTGGGCGCCGGATTGCAGTGCTTCGCGCACATAGAGGCGGGCAGCGCGCACGGCTTCGACGAGCGATTCGCCGAGCGCCAGATGCGATGCGATGGCGCTCGACAGCGTACAGCCGGTGCCGTGCGTGTTCGCGCTCTGGATGCGCGGCGCCTTCATCCAGATCTTCTCGCCGCTCTCGGTGAGCAGGAGGTCGATTACTGTCTCGCCCGGCAGATGGCCGCCCTTGACCAGCACGGCGCGCGCGCCCTGCGCACGCAGCGCCAGTGCCGCGCCTTCCATGTCCTCGGTCGAGGCGAGCGGTTTGCCGACGAGCAGGCCGGCCTCGTCGAGGTTCGGCGTGATCAGCGCGGCGCGGGGAAAGAGCTCGCGCACGAGCACGTCCATCGACGCCTGTTCGATGAGGACGGCGCCGCTCGTGGCGACCATCACCGGGTCGAAGACGACGTTGGGCAGAGCATGGCGGTCGATCGCCTCGGCGACGGTTTGCACGATCTCCGGCGCGTGCAGCATGCCGATCTTGACGGCGTCGGCGCCGATATCCTCGATCACGGCGTCGATCTGGTCGCGTAGCATCTGCGGCGGAACGCCATGGATGGCGCGCACGCCGCAGGTGTTCTGCGCGGTCAACGCGGTGATGGCCGTCATGCCGAAACAGCCGAGTGCGGCGATCGTTTTCAGGTCGGCCTGGATGCCCGCGCCGCCGCCGCTGTCGGAACCGGCAATCGAGAGGACGCGGGGGTATTCGTAGCGGGGAGTCTGCGAGGTCATCGGGTCACCTATTTGTTTGATTTGGTCCGAAGCAGTCAGGAAAATCGGCAGAGCAGGCCGCCGTAGAAAGCGAGTTCGGCGAACTGCTGCGTTGCGCCGAGGCAGTCGCCGGTGTAGCCGCCGATGCGCCGCTTGAACATGCGCGCCAGCCACCAGGTCGCGCCGCCGGCGAAGACGAGCGCGAAAACGACCGGCCAGAACGGCAGGAAGTAAAGCGGAATCAGTGCCGGCAGCGCGGCCAGCGCGAGCTCGTGGTCGCGCACGCGCCGGGCGAACGGCTTGGCCTTGCCCTCGGCGCGCACGTAGTCGAGCTTGGCGAAGACGGCAGTGGCGCAGAAGCGCGAGACGGTATGACCGGCAATCAGCGCGGCGGGAATTAACGCCTGGTCGACTTCGACGAGCGCGAGCAGGCGGCTGACGAGCAGCGCGATGAGACCGGCAGCGCCGACAGCGCGCACCTGTGAGTCGCGCATGATGGCGAGGATCTCGGCGCGGTCTACGCTGCTGCCGAAACCGTCGACGGTGTCGTTCCAACCGTCCTCGTGGATTGCCCCGGTGAAGACGATGGCGACGGCAATGGCAAGCGCGACGGCGAGCGTCTTGGGCACAACGAGCGCGCTCGCCACGAAAGCGAGCGCGGCGACGCCGCCGACGAGCAGCCCCGTTGCCGGGAAGAATCCGATGGCGCGTTCGAGAGCAACGCCGTCCTGCCCGAGTGTTCCCGGAATGCGCAGGCGCGTGAAGAAACGCAATGCGCCGACGAACGATGCGAACAGGGACGGTGCGGACATCGCGCTTCGCTCTTAACGAATGCGCTGGCTGACGCCGGCCGACTCGAAGCTGGCCATCTGGTTCATGAAGGCGAGCGCCGAGCAGAGCAGCGGATAGGCGACCATGGCGCCGGTGCCTTCGCCCA